>NZ_CP012643.1:465000-1170833 GCF_001310085.1 Rufibacter tibetensis | reverse complement strand
CGGTTACAGTCTTGGCGAAGGTACATCCGTTGGCGTCTCGCACGGTGATGGTGTGGGTACCGGCTGCCAGGGCAGCAAAAGAGGCTGAGGCCTGGAACGAACCACCATTGATACTGTAGGCATAAGGTGTCGTTCCTCCGGTTACCCCGTCAACTGAGACGGAACCGTTGCTGCTTCCACAGGTGGAAGAGGTGGCGATCAGGGTCAGATCTCTAGGTCCAGCAATGTCTTTTACTTCAAACGCCTTTGAGAAGGTACAGCCATTTGCATCCCTCACCGTGATGGTGTAAGTGCCGGCAGTTAAAGAAGAGAAGCTGGAGCTAGCCTGGAAGGTAGTGCCGTCTTTGCTGTACGTGTAAGGGGCAGTTCCTCCCGTCACGGTGCCAACAGAGATTTGCCCGTTGCTGCTACCGCAGGTAGAGGAGGTAGAGGTCAGAACAACGTTGCTTGGGCCAGCCACGTCTCTCACCACCACTGTTTCTGTGGCAACGCATCCATTAGCGTCTTTGGCGGTGATGGTGTAGGTGCCAGCCAGCAGGTTTGTGAAGGAAGTAGAGGCTTGGTAGTTCACCCCGTCTCTGCTGTAGGTGTAAGGGGCAGTGCCGCCAGTTACGGAGCCTATAGAGATGCTTCCGTTATTAGCTCCGCAGGAAGAAGATTGCATGGACGCAACCAAGCCGGTTGGTCCGGCTACGTCACTCAACGTCACTTGGCGGGCGAAAGTACAGCCCTTAACATCCTTCACCGTGATGGTGTGGGTTCCGGCTAACAAACCAGAGAAAGTGGCGCTAGCCTGGAAGGTAGCTCCGTCTTTGCTATAGGTGTAAGGCGCTGTTCCGCCTGTAATGGCTCCAATGGTGATGCTTCCATTGCTGCTTCCGCAAGTAGAAGAGGTGGTAGAGCTTGCAAAGGCAGTAGGAACGTTCTTGGAAACAGATACAGAAACGGTGGTCAAACACCCGTTTGCATCCTTGGCAGTTACCGTGTAGGTGCCCGAGGCAAGCGCGGTAAAGGTGAGACCTTCCTGGAAAGTGGTTCCGTTGATAGAGTAGGTGTAAGGAGCAGTTCCGCCCGTTACAGTGCCTACTGTCAAACGTCCGTCATTGTCGTTGCAAGAGGCAGGCTGGGAGGTAGCTGTTACCGCCGTAGGTCCTGCAATATTATTTACCGTAAAGGCTTTGGCGAAAGTACATCCGTTAGCGTCTCGTACGGTGATGGTGTGGGTGCCCGCCGCTAAGCCAGTGAAGCTAGCCGAGGCCTGAAAGTTCACCCCATCCTTGCTGTAGGTGTAGGAGGCGGTGCCGCCAGTCACACCGGTCACGGTTAGGGTTCCGTTCGGGTTGCCGCAGGTAGAAGAAACTGCAGTAGCCGCAAGGTCAGATGGTCCTGCAATATCACTTACTACAATGCTCTTAGTGTAAACGCAGCCATTGTCGTCTCTCACTGTGATGGTGTGCGTGCCAGCTGAAAGACCAGTGAAGCTAGTGGAGGCTTGGAAGTTTGTGCCGTCCTTGCTATAGGTGAAAGGTGCGGTACCGCCGGTGACAGTTCCCACGGAGATGCTTCCGTTGCTGGCACCGCAGGTGGAGGAGACAGCGGTCAGGGCTAAGTTTGTAGGTCCGGCAATGTCTCTTACTTCTACTGCCTTGCTGAAGGTACAGCCGTTGGCGTCTTTCACCGTGATGGTGTAGGTGCCGGCAGTCAAGGAAGAGAAACTGGAACTTGCCTGGAAGTTGGTGCCGTCCTTGCTGTAAGTGTAAGGAGCAGTGCCGCTAATGATACCTGATACTTCAATGCTTCCGTTGTTGCGGCCGCAGCTGGTAGTTTGGATTTGAGCGGTGAATCCTGTTGGTCCGGCTATGTCAGAGACCTGCACAGATTTGGTGAAGGTACACCCACGCGCGTCTCTCACAACCACCTGGTGTGGTCCGGCGAGCACAGAAGCGAAGGTGGCCGAGGATTGGTAGCCACCTCCATCAATGGAGTAGGTAAACGGAGCTGTTCCACCTGAAATGGAACCAACCGTAATCTCCCCGTTGCGGGCTCCGCATATAGAAGGCTTCACTGTCTCGGTAAAGCCACTTGGGCCTGGTTCGCCTGGGATGGTGACAGACTGGGAGTAGGTACAGCCATTGGCGTCCCGCACCGTAACGGTGTAAGTGCCAGCCTTCCAGTCCCCGAACGTATTGAATTCTTGGTAGGGAGTGCGGCCATCGGTGTACATATAGGGGGCGGTGCCTCCCGTTACCCCAACGATCCGGAAATAACCACTTTCCCCCTCGCAGTTTGTAGGAAAGATTTCCAGCTGCATGGCGGTTGGCCCGGCAACGTTCTCTAAAGTGATCGCTTTTGCGAAAGTACAGCCGTTGGCGTCTCTCACTGTGATGGTGTGGTTGCCAGCAGCCAAACCAGAGAAAGTAGCGGAAGTCTGATAAGCACCGCCGTTGATGCTGTAAGTAAAAGGTGACGTTCCGCTGGTTGTTCCTGTGATGTTGATGACACCGTTCGGGTTGCCACAGGTAGAAGAGGTGGTGGTCGCAGTGAAGTTTGTAGGACCTGGTCTGTCCTGGAGCGTCACTGTTTTAGAATAAAGGCAGCCGTTAGCATCCTTTATAGAAATAGTGTGGGTGCCGGCAGCCAGGGCAGTAAATGAAGTTGAAGCCTGGTATGCCCCTCCGTTGATACTATATGTATATGGAGCAGTGCCATCTGTTACGGTATTAACATCTATCTCTCCATTGCTGGCTCCGCAGGTAGAAGGCTTGAAAGTGGCAGCGAAATCTGTTGGGGCGGCAACATCGGTCACTTGTACGGTTCTGGTGAAGGTACACTCGCGCGCATCTTTCACAATTACTTGGTGTGGGCCAGGTAGTAGAGAGGCAAAGGTAGAAGAGGACTGGAAGCCACCTCCATCAATAGAATAGGTAAACGGAGCAGTGCCACCTGAAATAGCGTCAATCGTAAGCTCTCCATTTGGGGCTCCACATACCGAAGGTTTCACTGTTTCAGTAAAGCCTTTAGGACCTGGGGCACCAGGTATGGTGACAGGTTGCGAGTAGGTGCAACCATTGGCGTCTTTAACAGTAACGGTGTAAGTCCCTGCCTCCCAGTCTCCGAAGGTGTTGAAGCCTTGGTAAGGGGTGCGGCCATCCGTGTACATGTAAGGGCCAGTGCCTCCCGTAACTTCAAGGATACGGAAGTAACCGCTTTTCCCTTCGCAGTTTGTAGCGAAAATTTCCAGTTTCATGGCGGTTGGCCCGGCGATGTTTTCTACTGTGACTTGTTTTGTGAAAACACAGCCGTTAGCATCTTTCACGGTAACAGCATGGGTGCCGGCTGCTAAACCAGAAAGGGTAGCTGAAGTCTGGAAGTTGCCTCCATCAACACTATAAGTATAAGAAGATGTCCCGCTGGTTACCCCGGTAACCGTAATGCTTCCATTGCTGTTGCCACAGGTAGAAGATTTGGTGGAAGCAGTGAAATCAGTTGGGCCAGGAATGTCTTGTAACGTGACTGTTTTGGTATAAACGCAGCCATTCGCATCTTTTACTGCTAAGGTGTGGGTTCCTTGCAGCAAACCAGTATAGGTAGTGGCTGTCTGGAAGGCGGCCCCATCTAAGCTATAAGTATAGGGAGCGGTGCCACCTGTAGTTCCAGTGATAGAAAGCTCCCCGTTGCTGGCTCCGCAGGTAGTGGATCTCAGGGTAACAGCAAGATCAGAGGGACCTGCTGCTTCTGTAACAGTAAACGATTTGCTTATGGAACAGCCTTTTTCATCAGTTACTGTGACTGTATAGGTACCTGCTGGTTTGTTTGAGATGGAGGCAGATGTTTCGCCCGTGTTCCAGGCATAGGAGAGGGCTCCTTGTGCGCCCGTTACGGAGGCGGTAATTAGGTTAGCGGTGGTGCCGGCGCAAATGATGGATGGGCCTGAAATGCTTACTTCCATGTTGTAAAAGGTAATAAGCACCTCATCACTCACCGGATCGCAGGAACCGTTACCTGTTGATATTAGGGTAAGCTTCACTGATCCGGCTTGCAATTCAGCGGAAGTAGGAACATACACGGCATTGAGGGCAGTGTTACTAGGAGAAAAAGAGCCGTTTCCGCCACTCCAAATTCCACCAGTAGCTGCTGTGACTGTTCCTGCTAAAGAAACCGGGCTAGTAGAGCAAACTAATTGATCAGGCCCGGCATTTGCCGTTAAGTTAGTGACCACTGTAACAGAGGCAGAGAATTTCTGGCAAGACGGGTAGTTTGTATTTCGTACTTCCAGTTCATAGGTGCCAACAGTAGGAGCCAAATAGGTGGCAGCAGTGGAAACTACATTGCCTGCGCTGTTCGTCCAGATGTATTGGAAATTACCATCTCCCCCGGTAACGGTTCCGGTAAGTGGTACTCCAGAAGAGCCAGGGCAAATGATTGCTGGGCTTGGACCGATGGAGACAGTTGGCTTTTTATGGAAGTATACCCGCACTACATCGCAGTAAGGCAATGTAGAGCAGGGGGAGGCCACAGACTGACCGCAAACTTCATAATCTACATAAGCAGGAGCATTGTCGTCTGGTGTTACAATAACGGTACTTCTACCAGCAGTAGCGCTAAGGTATCTATTGTAAGCGCCACCTCCTGTAATGTCACGCCAAGTGATAGATGCTTCGTTGAAAGCAATAGGTGCCGACAAGTTTGCAGTACAACCTACTGAAACAGATACGTCTGCCTGTGGGGTAAATGCCGCAATAGAAGTTACTCTAAAGGCGTTTCTAGCTCCGCCCGGCATACAAATAGTGAGAATGTGAGGACCGGTTCCAGATACACAGATCGGCTGCCCTACAGGAACAGGAGTACCGCAGTTTATCTGGTAGGACATGGAGCCTGATGGAACCGGGCCATCTATGATACTGAAATCCAGCCCCCCTGCATTTCTGTCAAGAGTTATCTCAAACTGGATACAGTTTTCATTTTTATCCTGCGTTCCACAACCACTTCCATTTCTATCTAATAATGGAGAGTTGTAAATACCATTAGGTTGGCCCGTAAGGTCTACTTTGATGGGCGCACTTTGCGCAAACAAACCCTGAACTGTCACAAGCTGTAACAACCAGAGTAGGCAAAAGGCAAAGAAGAAGGTTGACTTTTGAGTAAAGTTTTTATTCATATAGCAAGCGTTGGGGTGGTTCTTTTCTAGGTTCTGTGGGTTCTTTAGAAGTGGACTTGGTTTGTTTCCGCTTTAAAAGATTGGTTAAGGGTTGCAATCATATATTGTCTTCTATTTTCAAGCAGAACTATAGCAATGAGGCATTGACCAACGCTGTCTATTTTCTGTTTTGTCATGGAGTCATTTAGTTCTGTCCGGGAGTATTTTGGGGCTCTTGTCTGCAAACCTTGCTTTAAGGGGGTTTGTAAGTTCCTTACAGAAGCACTTAGGAGCAATTGCCTAAAGCGAATAGCTGGTTTGAAGTAGAATTTCACTTAAGTGGTATTATGCTTGTATTCATTAAGTATGACTGTAGTATATGTAATTGGTATAATGCAAAATATAGAAACTCCTTTAACTTCATTATTTTAACAATTAAACTATAATTTGTTATATAAATTAGCCTTTATATGGTCAATGAGCTAAAATAAGTATATAAATAGTTTTACAGCTAAAGCCAAAGTTAAATTTTAGTAAAAATGGTATTAAAGTTTAAAAATTTATATTTCAAATGGTTATTGTATTAAAATTATAGGGGTTAGTGAGATGTTGTTTTAACAGGGGTATAAGGTTGATGCTGCTTAGTGTGGTAGATTAGAAATAGCTCCAAAAGAAGCGTTTGAGTAGCTAATCTTAGACTGAGGCTTTAATGGAATAAATGAAAGGGCTTGCAACTTCAGGAAGGCAAAAAGAGATTCTTTTTAAGTAAGCAGAAATAGGAAAAGAAAGATATTCTTCCTGCTGAGTTTAAGATGATTTCTTCTTATGAAACAAGGTGAATAGTAGCTTGTTAAAGAGTCGTTTTTGTATTATATTAGATAAAATAATATTTAAACGAACGTCTGTTTTTTGCGTAATCACCCGTTCCAAGCGTACCTTTACTTTAAAGAAACAAATCTGCGGGTGAGGTAAATTTTGGAGGCCAGTGCAGGAAAATCCGCGGTCTGTCTATACCTAAAACTATACCCTACTATGCCCGTCATCTTGGAGAAAACCGGATACTCACCCACGCTTCTGCCTTTTTACCAGGAAAAAATAAAATGGCTCCAGCAAGAGTTACGCCCCCATCGCGAAGCCCTCATGCAGCACCCGCTTTATGAGTCAATCTATGATTTAGCAGATCTTCGGGTGTTTATGGAGCACCACATCTTTGCGGTTTGGGACTTCATGAGCCTTCTCAAAAGCCTGCAGCGCCATCTTACCTGCGTTGATGTTCCCTGGACGCCCCACGGCAGCCCAGCCAATCGTAGGCTTATCAATGAGATTGTGTTGGAAGAGGAGACGGACGTAGATCCGGAGGGAAATCCCATCAGCCACTTTGAGCTGTATGTACGGGCCATGGAAGAGTGCGGCGCCGATACCCGCCTGATCCATGAGTTATTGGCTGGTGTGCAACACGGCAAGTCTATTTTCACGCAACTGGAAACCCTTTCATTGCCGGGTCATACCAAAGAGTTTGTGACGCATACGTTCAAGACTATACAGGCAAGCCAACCGCACCGCATTGCTGCCTCCTTTACCTTTGGGCGTGAAGACGTGATTCCAGACATGTTCCGCTGCCTGATTGGTGACCTGAACCGCCGGTACCCGGGTACCCTGGACACCTTTCAATATTATATGGACCGTCACATTCAACTAGACGACGAGGTGCATTCGCCCCTGGCCATGAAAATGGTGGCCGAATTGTGCGGTGAAGACAAGCATAAATGGGAAGAGTGCCGTCAGGAAGCCGTGGCTTGTCAGAAAATGCGCTTGCACCTGTGGGATGGCATCTTAGCCAGCATCAGGCGCCATTAAACTGCTTAAATCCTTTGGGAGTGGGTTGACGTACTGTAAAGCACAGACCTTAACACACAAAACTATGGATTTAGAGAACCTTTCCTCCAACAGCGAGAATATCGAAAACACCGGTTACCTTATCTTAAAGGCTTTCAAAACAAAAGGCACCCAGGCTGAGGAAGTGTTGGGCTGGGACGAGATTTACCCGTTCCTGCACCAAGAAGATGAAAAGCTGCACTACCGCGATGTGCAGAAACGCGCCGAGGAACACTTGCGCAACCAAGGCTATGCCACGCCAGACCCCGCTGGTCTGCGGTTAACACCTGTAGGTTACAAAGCGGTTCAGGAGTTGGAAGATGAAGATTTAAGCCAGAGCAACGCCAGATAAGCCAAAGACTATGCAGACGTTTTGGAGCAGTTTTGAGAAGAAGGGGCGTAAAATGTCTGTTATAGGACTAAGCTTTTTATGGGGTGCTTCAACAATAGCCTGTACCTCGTCCAGAGACAGCCCGGCCCTAGAAACGGCAGAGCCCCAACGCACCTACCGGACAACCCCTACAGTGCGTGACATGAACAACCAGGCGAGCCAGGTAAACCAGAAAAAGAACATAGAGGACCGTAACCCCAACTCCCCCGCAAACCAGACTCCGGCTGTACGTAGTCAGAAGATTCTACCCGGCAGGCAACCGGTTGCGCCAGATACCATCCGTAGACCACACATGCCCCCAACTGTGGGCACTACTACCGGAGGATAACCTAACATCGGGTTAGAGGACATTTCCGGAAAAACAGCACCAAAACGCCGTTGCCTTTATATAGGTGGCGGCGTTTTGCTCTTATATTGTAAGGAAGAAGCCATTCCATTCACTTGAGTGTCTCTTTAAAGGCAAGGGGCGTAAAGAGAAGCAGAGGAAGCGAAAAGAAAAGGTGCCTGCAAATTCCCTATATTTGCCTCTTCAACGAAACAATATGGCTGAGACAACCTACCCACAACGATATACTATTACTGCGGCCTTGCCCTATGCCAACGGCCCTGTGCACATCGGGCATTTAGCCGGCGTGTACATTCCCGCTGATATCTATGCACGGTACCTGCGCTCGCGCGGCCGCGATGTGAAGTTTGTGTGCGGATCCGATGAGCATGGCGTGCCTATTACCATTCGGGCTAAGAAAGAAGGTATCACCCCACAGCAGGCTGTAGACAAGTACCATGAACTCATCAAGAACTCGTTTGCCGATTTCAACATCTCCTTTGATATCTATTCCCGCACCTCGTCCAAGACGCACGCTGAAATTGCCTCCGGCTTTTTCCGCAAACTGTATGACGAAGGCAAGTTCATTGAACAAACCACTCAGCAGTACTTTGATGAAAAAGCCCAGCAGTTTCTCGCTGACCGTTACATTGTGGGCACCTGCCCCAAATGCGGAAACGATGGTGCCTATGGCGACCAGTGCGAAAGCTGCGGAACGTCATTGAACGCCACTGATCTTATTAACCCGAAGAGTACCTTAAGCGGCGAGCCACCCGTCCTGCGTGAGACCAAACACTGGTACCTGCCCTTAGACCAATACGAGCCCTGGTTACGCGAGTGGATTGTGGATGGCCACAAAGGCGATTGGAAAACCAACGTGTACGGCCAATGCAAAAGCTGGATTGACCAAGGCTTGCAGCCACGCGCTGTAACCCGTGACTTAGACTGGGGTGTGCCCGTACCCGTAGAAGGTGCCGAAGGAAAGGTGCTCTACGTGTGGTTTGACGCGCCTATCGGGTACATCTCCGCCACCAAAGACCTTACGCCGGACTGGGAAACTTACTGGAAAGACAAAGGCTCTAAACTGGTGCACTTCATTGGCAAGGACAACATCGTGTTCCACTGCATTATCTTCCCGGCTATGTTGAAGGCCCACGGTGACTACGTGCTGCCCGACAACGTACCTGCCAACGAATTCCTGAACCTGGAAGGCAACAAGATTTCCACCTCCCGTAACTGGGCCGTGTGGCTGCACGAGTACATGCAAGACCTGCCCGGCAAAGCCGATGTGTTGCGTTACGTACTTTGCGCCAACGCACCTGAGACCAAAGACAATGATTTCACGTGGAAAGACTACCAGGCCCGCAACAACAATGAGCTCCTGGCCATCTTCGGGAACTTCATCAACCGGGCAGTAGTGCTTACCCACAAATACTACAAAGGGGCTGTTCCGCAACGTGGCGAGTTAACCCCGTATGATGAGGAAGTACTGGCCCAATTAGCCGATTTCCCGGAGAAGGTCGCTGTCTCTTTAGAGCTGTACCGCTTCAAAGAGGCTTTGGGTGAACTGATGAACCTGGCCCGCTTAGGTAACAAATACCTTGCAGATACGGAGCCTTGGAAACTGATCAAAACTGATGCGGCGCGGGTGGAAACCATCATGAACATCGCGTTGCAGATTTCGGCCAGCTTGGCAATCCTGTCTGAACCATTTTTACCGGAAACGGCTAATAAACTGGCCAACATGCTGCAGTATACCGCCGGCAAATGGAACGAAGCTGGTTCACCGGATCTGCTTCCGGCCGGACACACCATTGGTGAAGGCGCGCTCCTGTTTGAGAAAATTGAAGATGCCGTGATTGAGTCCCAAGTACAGAAACTGTTGGATACGAAGAAGGAAAATGAGCTGGCTAACGCCGTAGCTGCGCCCGCCAAAGAAGACATCTCCTTTGAAGATTTCTCTAAAATAGACATCCGCATCGGGACCATTTTGGAGGCTGAAAAAGTAGCCAAAACCAAAAAGCTCCTGAAGCTGAAAGTAGATACCGGAATTGACCAGCGCACCATTGTGAGCGGCATCGCCGAACACTTCAACCCTGAGGAGATCATCGGGCAGCAGGTAAGTGTGCTGGTGAACTTAGCACCGCGCGAGATCAAAGGCATTGTGAGCCAAGGCATGCTCCTGATGGCCGAGAACGCCGATGGTTCTTTAGCCTTTATGCAACCTTCCAAGCCGGTAGTGAACGGCGGTGGGGTGAGTTGATATGTTTAAAAACGCTTTTGACCTGCTTTTGAGAAACAAGTCCAAAAGCGTACATGATGTAAAAAGCCTCGCTGGTGCTACAGGCGAGGCTTTTTACTTGAAGATCAATTGGAGTACTCTAATCTGAAAACGATGGGGAGAGTATATCTTGTTTTAACCGGCCTCCCTTTCAGCATGGCCGGATTCCAGGTAGGATAGGCTTTTAACTTTTCGATGGCTTTTTTGTCAAACTCGAACTCTTCCCGGTTCAGCGTCAGGAAGTCTTTCAGATGACCTTGCTCATCAACAGTAAACTGAATATACACTGTAGCTTCCCGGTCTAGGTTCAAAGCATCTTCAGGGTATTGAATGGTGCTAGCCAGTTGATTTGTAAAAGCGGACAGTCCGGCCTTGGGTGCAGCCATCTGGTCAAATCTCAGATGCAACGTGTCCTTTTGCTGGGTACGATAGATGAAAGCTGAAACTAACACGGAGTCCTTGAAGATATAATACGCTTCCTCCGTTTTGTCTTTGGCAGCTACTATGTCCTGGCCTGAGCCTTCAACTAAAACAGGAGTGTTTTCTTTGTTCCACACCTGCCCATACGTAAGCTTATTGCCCTTGGCATACATTTCATACGCAAGTTTACCGTCATCATTAAAGTGCGTAATAGAAGCCTTTAGATTAGGAAAGTACGGTTTCAGGTAATGCTCCAGTGGATTTTTAATGTACCATAAGTAAGCGTCTACTTCATCTGTCACCAAGGTGCCATTTACGGTACTTTTCTGCTTCAGCTTTTGATTTGCGTAATCGTCTACCCGCACTTTGTTCTCTTCTAAAAAGTAGTGCCTTTCAAAGTTGGTTTTTCCGTTCTGCCTGGATTGAAAGTTTTTTGGAAAGTACCTCGCCTCCTGTGAGAAGGCGGTCAAAGAAAGGAGGGAAAGCAAAAGGCAAAGCGTGTAGCGCATGGCAGATGTGATCCCTCTTGAAAGGAGCGATTGGTTCAATAAAGGTAGAAGAGTTAAGTAAGCTTGAAAAGCAAAAGACAAAACAAAACTATACAGGCTATTCCTCAATAAAAACCTGGTCTTTGGGGGGGAACAGGCGATCTATGACGTTCTTGAGCCGGGAATGGGTCTTCTTGGTGCGCTTGATTAAAGCCAGTGATTTGTAATCGAACTGCTGCAGGCGGGCCACATCCTGGTTCAGGGTATAGCCTTCCAGGTGAGACTGCAAAAAGAACTGGCCTATATGCTCATTCCATTCGTCCTTGTTTCCCCAGTAATGCGCCAACCAAGGCTTGGCTTCTTTAAGGTCGTAGGTTTCTTGCAGCGCCACGGAAAGGGCGAACTGTTCAATCAGGCGGGGAGTTACTTGCTGGGCACACATCTTGTCACAGATTTGCAAAGCCAACGTAATGGCCGCAGCGTTATGTTGGGCAGGAATATTGACCACACCAGCGTTCCACATCTTGTGACCTTGGTTAATTTGAAAATCTCCAAAATCCATTCCCTGTACCTGTTGCCACATCTTCTTCTCGGTTTTGCTTTTCAAAGCTGAAAGGTGGCCCTCTATCTGGTGCATGAACGCAGCGCCATTCCTGACTTGCGCCCACCAGTCTTTCGGATTCTGGAACAGAAACACATCTGAATCTACGTACATGACGGCCTGCTCCGGTGCTAGCTGTACAAGATGTTCAATGGCTTTTATCTTCACCCGCCAAAAGAAGTTGTGTGGGCCTTTCCACTCAGTGAGTTGTTCCTGAGTGACAGGAATCACCTGCACCTGTTCGTGCAGATGCTGGTAATACTGTGGGTGGTCAGTGAATACATTAATAGTATGCAACTCCTGTAGGTATGGCAGAAAGGACAGAATCGCAAAATTCGCCTGGCAATAAGTTTTGAAGTTTGGGCCTACCGTGAGGAACAGAAGATTCATGCAGCGCTTGAGTGGGTCAAAAAAGAGGTTGAAGGTAAAGAAAAATTTGCTTTGCAAAGCATGGAGCAGTGGGGCTTTGTTTCTAACCTACTTTGCCAAAATCAGGCTTAAAACAAAAGTTCTCTCCTGTACTGCTGTCATACAGGAATGGTTCGGGGCGGTTATGGCTGCACCTTGAGCACAATCTTCCCGATATGTTCGCTGCTTTCCATGAGTGCGTGGGCCTGTGCTGCTTCCTCTAAAGGAAACACTTTGTACAGCACGGGCTTGAACTCACCAGCTTCCAACAGGGGCCAGACGTGCTGTTCAATGGCGGCGGTAAGAGCGGCTTTGAACTCCGCATCACGAGGACGAAGGGTACTACCCGTAATAGTAAGTCGTTTCTGCATCACCTGGCGCACGTCAAATTTTCCCTGAGCGCCTTGCATGGCGTTGATGAAAACCAATCTTCCGTCTGGTTTGAGGAGGTTCAGGTTCTTGGGGATGTAGACCCCGCCCACCATGTCCAGAATCACGTCTACACCCTCGGCTTTCAATTCTTCCTCAAAGGCCTGGGTTTTGTGGTTAATGCATTGATCAGCTCCTAACTCTTCACAGGCTTGGCACTTCTCATCGGTACCCGCTGTCGCGAAAACTCTGGCACCCCACGTCTTGGCTAACTGAATGGCCGTAATGCCAATGCCACTGCTTCCGCCGTGGACCAGAAAGGTCTCTCCGGGTTGCAGCTGTCCTCTTTGGAAGACGTTGTGCCAGACGGTAAAAACAGTTTCAGGGAGGGAGGCGGCTTCTTCAAAGCTCCAACCTTTGGGAACGGGCAAACAATGCCGGGCATCTACCACGGCAAATTCCGCGTAGCCACCACCCGGCAATAAAGCACAGATTGCATCTCCCTTTTTCCAACGTTCCACGTGGTCTCCGCAAGCCTCAATGGTGCCCGCTATCTCCAAACCTGGAACATCTACGGGTGCTCCAGCGGGCGGAGGGTAGTGGCCTTTTCGTTGCGCCACATCGGGACGATTAATACCGGCGGCATGCACCCGCACCAATATCTGGTGCGAAGCGGGAGTAGGCACCTCGCGTTCCTGGATTTGTAGTACCTCCGGGGCGCCCGATTCAGTGATCACAACTGCTTTCATAGCTTCTACTGCCGTGGCGTTTCTGGAAAAGCGGGTACTACCTGCACAAACACGGGTGAGGGAACTGAAGCAGAATTGCCCGTATAGGTCAGTTTGCCAGTCTGGGTGTCTACTTTGTAAGTAGTGATGTTGTTTGACCGTTGATTGGCCACCAACAAGGTTCTGCCCGATGGACTAAAAGCGAAGTTACGGGGCCAGTTCCCCTGGGTGCTCACGTGCTCCACTAACGTGAGTTTATTCGTGTTGGCGTCAATACTGAAAACCACGATGCTGTTATGCCCCCGATTAGACCCGTACAGAAAGCGCCCATCGGCGGAAACATGAATGTCTGCGCAGGAGTTCTCACCGGTGTACCCTGCCGGGATGGTGGAAACGGTTTCCACTTCGGTTAAGGTGCCGTTGCTAGGGTTGTAGGTGAAAGTGGTCAAAGTGGCGTTCAGTTCATTGATCACATACGCGAACCGCTTGTTAGTAGGGTGGAACGTAAGGTGACGCGGACCAGCTCCAGGTTTGGCGGTGAATGCCGGTTGCGCCTGACGCTCCAGTTTGCCTGCGGACCTGTCCAGTTTATAGCTGATGATCTGGTCAATGCCTAAATCTACGGCCAGCGCATAGTCATTCTGCGGATCTGGGAGGATGCAGTGCGCGTGCGGACCATCCTGCTGCGGCCTAGGTCCTTTGCCCTGGTGCTGGTCCATGTCTGAAGATGCGCCTAAGCGGCCATCGGCTTGCACCGGAAAAGCACTCACGTTTCCGCCCACGTAATTGGCCACTAGGGCTACCTTGTTTTTATGGTCCAGGCTAATGTAGCAAGGAGCTCCGCCTAATGAGGGCTGACGGTTCAGGAAGGTGAGGTCTCCGGTTTTTTGGTCTATGGCAAACGCACTAACTGCCCCGCTTTTCTGCCCTTCGTACTCAGTGGTTTCGTTGACCGCGTATAAGTGTTTGCGGTCTGCGTCAAGGGTTAGAAAAGAAGGGTTCTCTCCGCCTTTTACTCCCAATGCTCTGGTTAAAGCGCCTGTTTCTTCGTTTAAACGGTAAGCAAAAATGCTTTCGGCATCTGGCTTGGCGTATGTTCCTATATAGACCATCATCTCTTTGTCTGTTGCTTTCTGCTTAACGGAAGTACAGGCTGCCAAGGTTATGCTTAGCAGAAGAAGGAAACAGGTCAGTTTTTTCATAGGGCTTTTTATTGGAGATTTTGTGAAAGATGCCAAAAAGAACCGAAAGCAGAAAAGGCTTTCAGGTTTAAAGCCAGATTTCAGAAAGGAAAGAGCAAACTGGTGAAGCTTACCGCTTACAATTTGGTGTCTCCTGAAAGCAGAAGCTTAGTGATTTAGCGGCAATAAAACCTTCATGTACAAAGGTTTCACGTGGTTATGCGGCCTGCAGCTTCTTCACCACAAAATAGAACCCAATGGCGGCTACTACGCACAACACGGTGCCTCCCCACCATAACGTATCAAACCCGAAACTAGCGATGGTGGTAGTGCCCACAAACGGACCAATGATGTGCGCTGCGGAATAAGACAAGCTGTAGAGCCCCATGTAAGAACCCCGGTTGTGCGGCCCGGACCGCTGCACGGTGAGGGTGCTCATAAAGGGCATGGCCATTATTTCAGAAAGGCTCATCAACAGCACTGAAAAAACCAGTACCGGAAAGCCTTTGGCTACATTCAGCAAGACAAACGCCAAAGCCAGCAAAAGCAAACCAATCACAATCATTTTCCAGAGCGCGTGCTTGTCACCAATCAGGTACACAATGATCATCTCCAGCAGGAATACCACAAGACCGTTGAAAGCCAACAGCGCCCCAATTTCTAATTCAGACAAACGGTAGACCTGCCGCCAATACAGGGGCATGGTGGAGAAGAACTGGAAAAAGGCCACGGCAAAGCAGCAACACAGCACCGTGAAAAACACAAACAATCCGTCGCGGTATGGGGAGCGCGTAGGAAGGGGCTTGGCAGTTGGTACTGTTACAGTAGTTTGGACAGGAGCGTGGCCTTGCCGATGCCGGAAGTAAAAGAAAAACAACACACCGGCACTGAGGCAGGTCAGCCCATCGGCCATGAACAGCCACTGGTACGAGACTGTCGCTAATACTCCCCCTAAAGCAGGACCGATGGAAAAGCCTAAGTTGATGGCCATCCGGTTCAGGGAAAAGGCACGGGTTACATTCTCAGGGCGCGCATAAGAACTAACTGAGGAGGCGTTAGCGGGACGAAGGCATTCAGTTAAGAGGCTAAGCAGGAAAATGCCGCCGGCGAAAAGCTCAAATCGCTCCAGCGTGAGCATCACAAAAAACCAGCTTCCGCCCAGCACCAGGCTGAAGAACTGTACCTTGAAATGCCCCACCTTGTCGGTGAGCCAGCCGCCCAGGAACGTGCCGCACATAGAGCCTACGCCAAAGAGACTCAGGAGAATGCCCACTTGTTTCAGGCTGAAGTCCAAAGCCTCGGTGAGGTACACGCTCAGAAACGGCACTACCATAGCCCCACTGCGGTTAATGAACATGACAGCCGCCAAAAGCCAGGCTTCTCTGGAGAGGCCGCCAAAAGCATTTCTATATAAAGAGAAGAGGCGAGTCATGGGCTAAATGGAGCGGCACAAAAGTAGGCAAATACCGCTAATGCAAAAGATTACATCGGGTTTTATAAAGGATTTAGCCTTCAAAAGAGAAGGTCTGTCGAGAAATAAATAGTATGCTTGCAGCCTTTTTTACCTTTATCCCAATCAAACTCAGCATCCGTTGATTGTTCCTGAAGAGAGGTTTCTTATGCTCAGAGTAATCATGGGTGAAAGTTTGAGAGTGCCGCTTTTCTAAGCCCAAAGCCATGCCTTAGGTGCCTTGTGTTTTACTGATTAACTACCCATAATTAAAAAGGCCAGCCCCTATGCTGGAAGTTATAACCCACAGGTCATGCTTCATTTTGAGTTAAACCATCCTCGCTTAAACAGAGAAAAAGAGCAGGAGCAGCTTACCCAGGCTAATCAAAAGCTCCTGAAACTTCAGGAGGTTATGGGGGAGCACATACAGGTGCTCTTGGAAGAGATGAAGGCGTTTGAGGAGAAAGTAGAAGCTAACCCTGCCTCTGAGCCAGAATCTTTGCGCAGAAGGTTTTTAGAATTAAAGGAGCAAGCCAATATTCTGGCCCAAAACCTGGACCACCTGCTTTCTGCCTAAGAGATAGCTATCATCAAAAAGTCCGTCGTTTTAAGGGTTCTTTCCTAAAAAAACCCTTAAAACGACGGACTTTTTACTTCTGGAGTCTACTTGTTGAAGAAGTTCATTGTGCGCTCCAATCCAATTGTCCCGAAGGAGAGGCACATTTCCCCGGCTTTCTCAATGTGGGTAGGCAAATCAATCTGCTCGTCAGCCGAGAAAGGGCTTAATACATAATCTACCTGACGGCCTTTGGAGAACTGCGAGTCTACGCCAAACCGCAGGCGAGGATACTCATTGTTGCCCAAAGTTTGCTCAATGTGTTTGAGGCCATTGTGCCCACCGGCGCTGCCTTTAGCCCGCATCCGCAGTTTCCCGTAAGGTAAAGCCAGGTCATCGGTGATCACCAGCATCTGCTCCGCCGGAATCTTCAACACACTCAGCCAGTGGGCAACTGCTTTGCCACTCAGGTTCATGAACGTGGTAGGCTTTACCAACGTGAAGTGCTTGCCTTTGCTTTTAAAATCCGTTACAAAAGAATGACGGCCGGTGTCAAAAGTAACATCATGTTTTTTGGCCAGGTGATCCAGCACCATAAAGCCGATGTTGTGGCGCGTATCTGCGTATTCTGGACCAATGTTCCCCAGGCCTACGAGTAAGTATTTCATATCAGTTGAAAGGTCATCTGTTTGCGAAGAAGGTCTCTTCCCACCAAGCCAGTTGACTAAACGTGTAAACATCCTACAAAGGTAAGTGCTTGAAGTCTTTGAGGCTAATTTTCTGAAAACACTCCCGGAACAAAAGGGCTTAAATAGCGGCCAACGCTTTTTCCAAATCGGCGATCAACTCCTCGGGTTCCTCAATGCCCACAGATAAGCGAATCAGGCCAATGGTAATGCCCAGGTTTTCCCGTTGCTCAGGGGTGAGGGCGCGGTGCGAGGTGCCCTTTGGGTAAGAAATGGAGGAAACCACCCCGGCTAACGACGGCGCGAACGGCATGTGGGTTAGGCCCCGCAGGAATCGGTTTACCGTTTCCACGTCATCCGTTATCCTGAAAGAAAGCATGCCACCAAACTGCCCATTGCCTTGCGTTGCCGCCATTTCGTGCTGCGGGTGGTCTGGCAAACCAGGGTAAAAGACTTCGCCCACCTTTGGGTGTTGTTGCAGGTACGTAGCAAGGACAAGGGCATTTTCAGAATGTTGCCGCATTCTAAGTTTCAAAGTCTTCAAGCCTCTGGCGGCTAACCAAGACTCAAAAGGGCTCAAGGTTAATCCCCAGGCCACTACAATCTGTTTTGCGCGCTGGGCATCAGTGGCTTCTTTGGCAATCACCACTCCGGCGGTAACATCGCTATGGCCCGAGAGGTATTTGGTCACGCTGTGGATGACCATGTCAGCACCTAACTCTAACGGTCTGGTGATCACAGGGGAGGCGAAGGTATTGTCCACTACTAATTTTACATCCTTCGCTTGGCAAACCTGCGCCACCTTAGCTATGTCCAGTACCGTCATTTTAGGATTGCTGATGGTTTCTACCAGCATCACTTTGGTGTTTGGCTGAATCTGGGCTTCAAAGCTGTACATCTCGGCCATCGGCACAAAGGTGATCTGCACACCCATACGGGTAAGTTCCTGGCTAAGGAGTGCTGCTGATCCACCATACACTTCCTCTGCGCTGAGTACGTGGTCTCCTGCCTGGCAGTACACCAAAAGGGCAGTTAGAATAGCTGACATTCCGGAAGAGGTGGCTACTGCTCCCTGGCCGCGCTCCAATTGGTTTACGTCCTCGGCTAATTCATCTGTGTTAGGGTTGCCGTTACGGCTATACATATAACTCTGACCCGGTTGCTCAAAATAAGCTTCCAGGGCATTCAGGTCTTCAAAGGTGAAAACCGAGGTTTGGTAAATAGGCGTAACTTTTGGCGAGATAAACACAGCAGCGAATATTTATTTTTAGTTGTTGATTGCTGATTGTTAGAGGTGTGATTGATTGTATCATGAGATAGCAATAATCAGCAACTAGTAATCAACAATCCTAAAGGTAAGCAGAAAGAGAGGAAAGTTGAAAATGCGTTTGAGCCTGTTTATAGGAAACAGCCTTAAAAGCGAAAGCCCGCCTCCTTTGCAGAAGAGCGGGCTTTCATATGAAAAACAGGAAATCTTTAGGCGGTAACAGCTTCAGCCAGGACAATGATTTTGTTGTCCAATACCTCCACAACTCCCCCGTCAATCTGGAATACTACCGGAGTACCGGTAGCAGGCGTGATGCGTACGGCTCCATTGGCCAGGGCACTGATGAGGGCTGCGTGGTTGTTCAACACTTCAAACCCGCCGTTGATGCCCGGAAACTTAACCGAAGTAACGTCGCCTTCAAATACTCTCTTGTCTGGGGTGATGATCTCTAAATACATTTCTGTGAGTTCTGTGTTCTGAGTCTTGAGTCTTGAGTTCTGAGCTAAATCTTTGTAAGACTCAAAACTCTAGACTCAGAACTCAGGACTGATATTTATTTCGCTTCGGCCATCATTTTCTGACCTTTGGCAACAGCGTCTTCAATGGTACCTACCAGGTTGAAGGCTGCCTCAGGCAGGTTGTCATGCAGACCGTCCATGATTTCGTTGAAGCCACGGATGGTGTCTTTGATGTCAACCAACACGCCTTTCAAGCCAGTGAACTGCTCGGCTACGTGGAATGGCTGAGACAAGAAACGCTGCACACGACGCGCTCTGTGTACGACTAATTTATCTTCTTCAGATAATTCATCCATACCCAAGATAGCGATGATGTCTTGTAATTCTTTGTAACGCTGTAAGATCTCTTTTACGCGCTGGGCAGTGTTGTAGTGCTCAGCACCTACTACGTCAGCGGTCAAGATACGGGACGTAGAATCCAGAGGGTCTACCGCAGGGTAGATACCAAGCTCAGAGATTTTACGGGAAAGTACGGTAGTAGCATCCAAGTGAGCGAAAGTGGTCGCTGGAGCAGGGTCAGTCAAGTCATCTGCAGGTACGTAAACGGCCTGTACAGACGTAATGGAACCACGCTTAGTAGACGTGATACGCTCTTGCATGGCACCCATCTCAGTCGCCAATGTTGGCTGGTAACCTACCGCAGATGGCATACGACCTAGAAGGGCCGATACCTCAGAACCTGCCTGGGTGAAACGGAAGATATTGTCAATAAAGAAAAGAATGTCACGACCAGAACCAGTGCCGTCACCGTCACGGAAAGATTCGGCAATGGTCAAACCAGACAAGGCCACACGGGCACGCGCCCCAGGAGGCTCGTTCATCTGACCAAACACGAAGGTTGCTTTAGACTCTTTCAAGGCCTCTGCATCTACTTTAGATAGATCCCATCCGCCGTGCTCCATAGATTCCATGAACTCGTCACCGTAACGCACGATGCCCGACTCAATCATCTCACGCAGCAAGTCATTTCCCTCACGGGTACGCTCACCAACACCGGCAAACACAGAAAGACCACCGTGGCCTTTGGCGATGTTGTTGATCAACTCCTGGATCAATACGGTTTTACCTACCCCGGCACCACCAAACAAACCAATTTTACCTCCTTTAGAGTAAGGCTCAATCAGGTCAATTACTTTGATACCAGTGTAAAGAACTTCAGAAGAAGTAGAAAGGTCCTCAAAACGAGGGGCATTGCGGTGAATAGGCAGGTCTACCAAGCTGGCAGGCTGCGGAATACCGTCAATGGCATCGCCAATCACGTTGAACAGACGGCCTAACACGTTATCGCCGGTAGGCATTGAGATAGGAGATGCCAAATCGGTCACTTCCATGCCGCGGGTCAAGCCCTCGGTCGCGTCCATTGCAATGGTACGTACCCGATCCTCGCCTAAGTGCTGCTGCGTTTCCAGTACCACGCGGGCACCGTTCGCCTTCACCACTACCAGGGCATCCATGATTTTGGGCAACTTAGAATTCTCACCCGAGAAGCTTACGTCCACTACGGGACCGATCACCTGGGTAATTCTGCCAATATTCGCCATTAGGTTGGTTTATAATTATTTAGATAGATACTCACTTCTTTCAGGCTGCAAAAATAGGGCTTAATCTCTGCAATTCCATGGAAGTACGGAAAAAGTTTTTATCAGGAATTGAATGGCGAAAAGGCGGATTCCCGGCTTCTTTCAAGGGTATTTTGTAGAAACCAGCTTAGAAACAGCTTTTGGCTCTGATCCAAAGAACAGAACCCAAGGTAAAAGCCCAGGAAAATAAAGGGGAGCCTAAGCTTAAAGGCAGAGGCTCTGAGCTTCAGAGGAAGCCCTCCAACAAAGAAAAAAAGAATAAAGAGGGGAGTGTCAGGCGGCAGAGGAGGCCGAAAGCTTGGTTTGCTTCTGGTTATGCCCTAGAAAACATAGGGCCCTTTCCAATTCGAACTCGCTGCGCAAATGCACAAAGATGTGGTTTCCGTGGCGCACCATTCGTACATCTTCCAGCACTTGCGTTAATCTGCTGTCTTGGCTGTCAAGGGAATAAGTGTATACAGGATTGGTTGACTTGAAATAAAACGAAAGAACAGTGTCGTTGGCTTCCATGTTAGAGTCCGTTCAAAGTTAATTGGAAAATAGATTTGATCCAGTTCAGGCGGAAAGTGGAGCCTGTGGCAGTTCTGGCGGCAAAAGTGGGGTGTTGGATGTATGTCTCTATAGGAGGGACTACAACTGGAGCCGAAGTGATGCGTTTTGCCGCTTTTTTGCGAAATACACCCCTGAAACGGATATTCCGACTTGCATCACCAATGGCAGGAAGGATGCGGCGGGCATGCCTGAACTCCTGTGCGTTTAAAAGCCGAAGTGAGTAATGGTTTCCGCTAGGTGTCACCTCCAGGCTGTCCATGAGCCAAGCCAGGGAAGCATTTTCCATGCTCAGGGAAAGGGTGGAAATGGGTTTGGTTGATATATAATAAACCGCCAGGGTGATGTTATTTCTCTCTGCTTTTGCCATGCCAGGGCACTTGTTTAGTAAGTACCTCTGTAAGTTTACAAAAGAGGGTTTAAATGGCCCAGTTCCGCTTAGAAGCTTAACCAAAACATAATGCAAAGGATTGCTGGGCTAACCTGCAGGTAACAATTTCTTCATTTTAAGGTAGTTTTTGCGAAAAGAGTCCTAAAAGGATGCAAAAAGAGGGAGGGTGCTTCTAAAAGAAATCTTTATTTTTGCCCTGTCTTACTAAATCACTATCCGTCTTGGAAACCCAGATCCTGACTACCGTAGATACCGCCCAGAAATTGGGCCTCCTGCCTGAAGAATTTGATCGCATCAAAGAAATCCTGGGCCGCACGCCTAATTTCACTGAACTGAGTATTTTCTCAGTAATGTGGTCTGAGCACTGCTCCTATAAAAACTCTATTGTTTGGCTGAAAACTCTTCCGAAAGACTCGCCCCGCATGTTGGCGAAAGCAGGGGAGGAGAATGCCGGTCTGGTAGACATCGGCGGCGGATTGGCCTGCTCCTTTAAGATAGAGTCCCACAACCATCCATCTGCGTTGGAGCCTTACCAAGGCGCAGCCACGGGAGTGGGTGGAATCAACCGTGACATCTTCACCATGGGTGCCCGCCCAATTGCGCAATTAAACTCCCTGCGCTTCGGGAACCCGACCTCAGATAAAACCAAGCGCCTGTTAAGAGGTGTGGTGAAAGGAATTGGAGATTACGGTAACGCTTTCGGGATTCCTACCGTGGGCGGTGAGCTGTTCTTTGACGATTGCTACAACGTAAACCCGTTGGTAAACGCCTTCTCCGCGGGTATTGTGGAAGTAGGCAAAACTGCCAGCGCCACCTCACATGGTGCCGGAAACCCGGTGTTCATCATCGGCTCTGCTACTGGTAAAGACGGAATCCATGGCGCAGCCTTCGCGTCTAAGGACATCACCGAAGATTCTGTGAATGACTTACCATCAGTACAGGTGGGGGACCCCTTCCAGGAGAAACTGCTTTTAGAGGCTACTTTGGAAATTTTGGCTACTAACCGCGTAGTAGGTATGCAGGACATGGGTGCCGCTGGTATCACCTGCTCTACCTCAGAAATGAGCGCCAAAGGCGAAAGCGGCATGGAAATCTGGCTGGACAAGGTGCCTATGCGCCAGGCCAACATGCAGCCGTTTGAAATTCTTCTGTCTGAAAGCCAGGAGCGCATGCTGGTGGTGATGGAAAAAGGTGCCGAAGACCTTATTTACCAGATCTGCGATAAGTGGGACATGTCCTGCGCCCAGATTGGCGAGGTAACCGACAGCAAACGTCTTCGCTACTACCAAAAAGGGGAACTGGTAGCCGATGTGCCTGCTGATGACTTGGTGTTAGGCGGTGGTGCCCCGGTGTATCACAGAGAATACCGTGAGCCGGCGTATTATCAGGAAGCAAAGAAATTTTCTATTGACTCTGTAGAAGAGCCAAGTGACTATAAAGCAGTAGCTGAGTTCCTGGCTACGCACCCTAACATTGCTTCTAAGCGGTGGGTGTACAAGCAGTATGACTCCATGATTGGTACGGCTACCCTAACCACCAACCGCCCAGCCGATGCGGGTATCGTGAAGGTGAAAGGTTCTGACAAGGCCATTGCCATCACCGTAGACTGCAACAGCCGCTATGTGAACGCCGATCCGGAAGAAGGAACTGCCATTGCCGTGGCCGAAGCTGCCCGTAACATTGTCTGCTCAGGTGGTGAGCCCGTGGCCATCACCAATTGCCTGAACTTTGGGAACCCATACGTGCCGGAAGTATACTGGCAGTTTGTGGGCGCCATCAAAGGAATGGGTAAAGCCTGCGAGGCTTTTGGAACGCCGGTAACCGGCGGGAACGTGAGCTTCTACAACCAGTCTTCAGATGAAGGTCCGGTTTTCCCGACGCCTACCATTGGTATGCTGGGGATTGTGGAAGACAAAGCCAATACCATGACCTTGGCCTTCCAGAAAGAGGGAGATGCTATCTACCTATTAGGTGATCCTGCCAACGACATCGCTTCTAGCGAATACTTGTATTCGTACCACGGCGTGAAATTGTCTCCGGCTCCGGCCTTTGACATGGAAAAAGAGCTGCTGCTGCAAAAGACTGTGAAGTCCCTGATTAAAGAGAGGTTGATCCAATCAGCGCATGATTGCGCCGATGGAGGATTATACATCACCTTGTTGGAATCAGCCATGGCCAATGAGTTGGGTTTCACTATTGCCACTGATCAGAATTTCAGAAAAGATGCTTATTTGTTTGGCGAGAGCCAGAGCCGCGTGGTGGTAAGTGTTTCCCCAGCGCAGCAGGAGGCATTTGAGAAACTTGTCTCTGGTAACAACCTGACTTTCAAAAAAATTGGAGAAGTGACCGCCCGCTATTGTGAGGTAGACGGTGAGGTGTTCCATGCCATTCAGGTGATCAAAAACAGCTATGACACCGCGCTGGAGCGGATTATGGAATAAATTTTTTTAAAATTTTTCGCTGTGGGTTTGCGCTGAAAGAATTCTTTTCTACCTTTGCAACACCAAACGATAACAACAGGTTATCAGCGGGAAATTGTCCGATGGTGTAACTGGCAACACGTCTGATTTTGGTTCAGAAGAGTCCAGGTTCGAAACCTGGTCGGACAACTTGAAAAGCCTCTTAGAGAAATCTGAGAGGCTTTTTTTGTGCATGTGAAATTGTTTTGTGAAGCAATTAAGGAGGTGAGAAACTGTATTCTCTGGCGTTTCTCCTGCTTGTAGCCCCATATAATTTCAGCTCAAACATAAATTAGAAGAGGAAGCTGTCTAATTATTCCATTGCACGTCTCTATTGTTGATGAAGCTTATAGCAGAATACTGTTTGCACAGGACAACTATCCTCACTACACCTTGTTCTTTTAGAGTTGCCGGCAAAAAAGCTAACCTTCCTCCAGTAGTTAACTCTTCAAGAAGGTTGTGCGGAATCACTTTTAGAAAGCGTACTTAAGCCAAAATTCCTATCTACTGGTTTATTGTAAGGTATTAGGAGAAAGACAAAGATGGTTCTTTGGAAGGGTACATATTCCTTTGAGCTGAACATGAAGAGTAATAGGGGAGCGTACTTGCCTTCTTCCAACTACGCAGAAGTGTCCCTAATTCCCTAATAATGAATAACAAGAGTATGTGGTATTAATAAATATGAAATAAGTTATTTTATATGATATCCGATAGAAAGAATGAAAAAACGTCCTGAATACACTATAAAAGATATAGCTGCTGAGTTAGGGCTATCTATTTCATCTGTTTCAAGGGCATTGAACGATCACCCACACCAAAGCGAGGAAACAAAAAGGCGGGTGAGAGAAGCGGTTGAGAAACTGAATTACCGGCATAATGCTTTGGCGGCTAGCCTGCGGAACAGTAAATCAAATACGATAGGATTGATTGTTCCTAAAATATCCATGTATTTCATTTCATCTGTAGTCACGGCGGTTCAGAACAAGCTGCAGGAGTTTGACTATAATCTAATGGTGTGCCAATCCAATGACTCAGTGATGTTGGAAAAGGAGTTGGTGAATGCCATGTATGCGGCGCGGGTAGAAGGTCTGATTGTTTCCACCACCCTTCACACAGAGGACTTCTCGCATTTTGATGTTTTCAAGAACGCAAACACCCCTCTTGTATTCTTTGACCGGGTGCCATTGAACTACGAGGTACATAAATTACAGGGCGATGATTTCCAGGGCGGTTACAGGACCACCCTGCATCTTCTGGAACAAGGTTGCCGACAGATAGCCCACATTGGAGGGCCCTTAACCTGCAGCATCTATCGGGATAGATTCTCTGGCTATTTGCAGGCAATGAAAGAGTATGATACCCCAGTAGATGAGCGGCTTCTTTTCTTTCATGAGCTGACAAAGGAGAATACTCTGCAAGACTGCAACGCCCTCTTTTCAAATGTGTCTTTACCAGACGCTGTTTTTGCCTGTAATGATACGGCTGCCATCACTGTAGTACAGTCCGCAAAGCAATTCGGGTTACATATCCCATCTGATCTGAAGGTGGCAGGGTACTCCAATGATCCCCGTTCAGAGATCATAGATCCAGACATCACCTCAGTGGAGCAGTATCCTCACCTGGTAGGAGAAAGAGCAGCAGTTCTAATGATGGATCTTATCCATGGGCAAATCACGCCCGGCGAGATCGTTTCGTCAACTACACCGGTTGATTTGATAATCAGGAAATCAACTGGCCTACAGATAAAAGAGGAAAGCTTATTGTTTTCATCCCGAAATGAACCAGCAATACGTGGCAATTAATGTTGCTGCCTTTGTTGACAAGAATATTAAACCTATAGATTACTTTTAGACTTGATGCAGATTATTTCAAAAGCGAAGAGAACATTATGGGTTGGCAGTGTGCTGGCTACCTGTCTAGTAGGTTCCTGCCAGCAGATACCTACAGGCAGAAGCATCACAGTTAAAAACCGGCTTGACCTCGACCGGACCTCAGAAACAATCACCATCCCGGTTTCTGAGGTTAAACTATTGGCAAATGAATTTGGCGTGGAAAACCTTTTGGTGAAGGACAGTGAAACAGGAAAAGTGCTGGTAAGCCAAACCATTGACAATGATCTGGATGGAAAAGCTGACGAAATACTTTTCCAAACTGATATCAAAGCCAGATCAACAAAGAAATTTCACGTACGGGGCGTCGCTAATGGGGCTGCCTCCAGGCCTAAGAGCGAAGTAAGAACCTACTCCAGGTTTGTGCCTGAGCGCACCGATGATTATACCTGGGAAAATGATCGGGTGGCATTTCGTACCTATGGCCCCGTAGCCCAACAAATGGTGGAACAAGGTAAGCCAGGGGGCACCCTAACCAGTGGAATGGATGCTTGGCTTAAAAGGGTAAGTCATCCCATTATTGATGCCTGGTACAAAGGCTACCTGAATGATCCTAACTACTACCATACCGATAGGGGAGAAGGCTACGATCCTTACCATGTAGGACCTAGCCGCGGCATTGGGGGAATAGGAGTTTGGGAAAACGATACGTTATACACTTCCAAAAACTTCATCAGTTACAGAAAAATAGCGGAGGGGCCTATCCGCACATTGTTTGAGCTTACCTATGCCCCCTGGCAGACGAATGGCCGAACCATCACGGAGAAGAAGTTGGTTAGCTTAGACCTGGGTAGTAACATGACCCGTTATGAAGTACAGGTTGAAAGTGACAAACCTTTGCCAAATGTAACAGTAGGCATCACCTTGCATGATAAAAAAGGGGAAGTAAAAGCAGATCAAGAGGCTGGCTGGTTCCGGTACTGGGAGCCTATGGATAAATCACACCTGGGGACTGGTATTGTAATCTCCCCATCCTCAGTGCTGAGTTATAAAGATCACCGTGTTCCAGGCAGAGACATGAGTCACCTGTATGTTGTGACAACTCCAAAAGAAGGGAAAGTAGTGTATTACGCCGGCTTTGGATGGGTAAAGAGTGGCCAGTTTAAAAATGTTGAGGAATGGGATCAGTATCTGGCAGCCTTTGCGAAACGCTTAGCGTCGCCTTTAGAAGTATCGTTCTAGAGTTGGAGGGTATTTACTGCTAAACTGATTGTATCATTGATGTCACCCCTGTTTCAAGCCCGTTTTTGTAAAAGCAGGCTTGAAACAGGGGTTTGCTTTTGTAGGTGCCATGAGAAAATGGGGTAAAGTCACCTGCTGGTTGAAGAGGAGGCTTTATGGAATTGGAATAGAAGCTAAATTTATCTGCATGTGTAATTTCCATCAAGGAAGCTCCTATCAAAGAGATTACAGGCAGTTACTTGGGCAAACTACCTCTTCTAAACTTAACAAGTGTTGGTTTGCTGACGGATCAACTTCCCTAATATTTTATATTGATTTGCTAGATGCGTTTAGTACTTGGTTCGGCAAGTGAACTGGTAGGTTAGTTTGTCTTGCAGGTTAAAGAGCAAAAAACTTATGTGTTCAAATGACAATCAAACTAATCTGGAAAGGCTGCTTATTAGGTAAATTAGATAAGTTTTATCATGTAGAAGAGTAGTGTTTGGGTTGTGTGTTAAAAATTCATCAGTATCTGCACAGAAATCAATGATGGCTTTTGTAAGCAGGAGAGTACTTGCAAGGCCATTTTGGCATCTATTCCTGCCCCTTTAAGAAAAGAATTCCTTTTCTGACAAGAATAGCAATACCTAAAATTTTTAAGTGTTTTATTTACAACTATTGCATAATTGTCAAATTGCTTTTAAATTTATATTAAATCATCAACAACATTGGTGTGAAGCAATAGGTAAATAGGCTATTGCTAATTTTTAGAATATATCTGGAAACGTTTCCATGAAACTATAATATAAAGGAACCATGCAGTTAGCTTTTCAGTCCCCCCAGCACGCACTTCAGGTTACTCAATTGAAAAACATTCATGATGATACAATATGGAAACGTTTCCAGTTGGGAGATGAAGAAGCTTTTGGAATCTTGTATGGGCAATATTTGCAGGTGATTTATAATTATGGGCGCAAATATTCAGATGACGAAGCATTGCTGGAAGATTGCATTCATGGTCTTTTTCTGGATCTGTGGGAAAATAGGGCTAATCTGTCAGTGCCCAACTCTATAAGGTTTTATCTATATGCTTCAATCAAGAGAAGAATATACAAGGAGTCGCTAAAAAGAAAAGAGCAGTCTTATGAAAACTTTTCTGACATAGAGCGGATCACTGGCGAGGTGAATGAGTCAATAGAAGACTTGATGGTTCGTGCTCAAAGCAAGGTTCAGCAGAAAGCTTCTTTAAGGCAGGGCTTACTTTTGTTAACAGCCAACCAGAGAAAAGCCATTCTTCTTAAATTCTACAAGAACCTTCCTTTTCAGGAGATAGCTTTGGTAATGAATCTAAGCATAGACAATGTGTACAAGTTGGTAAGCAGGGGACTTGTGGTGCTTAAAAAGAATGTTAAAAATCTAAACGTTGCTTAATCTTCTATCCACAGCAAAGTGAGTAACACCGGTTGAATTAGATGAATGACCTACTTCTCCTACCTTTGAGTTCATCATTAAAATAGTTAAGCCATCCTGTCCAATTTTAATTCTACTAATCTCTCTTTAGTCATATCAAAGGGAATAATAGAAGATGGATAAGTCTGATAACTATAAAAACTACTCATCAGATGACTTTGCCGAGGATAGTTTCTTTTGGAGGTGGGTGTTGGAAGAAAACAAAGAAGATAATTCTTTCTGGCAAGATTTTATAAAAAGAAACCCGAAACAACTTGAGGTAATAAAGAAGGCGAGGGCGAAAGTTCTGCAGATAAACATCCAGGAATACAGTCTTTCAAACGATAAAGTAAGCTCCATCTGGGCTAAGATTCAGCAATCTAAAACCAAGGAAACAGCCCCTCATCAAACAGGTACCAGCTTTAATCCTACAGGTAATTTTTCCTTGGACCCTTCTCCCTATCATACCCCATCTAACCTGCCGCTCCCTAAATGAAAGAAGAGAGGCAAACCTTTAAGTGAAAGCATTAGGGCGGAGTGTTGAAGTAACCACCTTTTTGAGGACCACCTCAGGTAGAACGTCAATGAAAATAATAGGAGCATCAAATAAACTTACAATGCAAGAAATAACGAACTCACACCGTCCTTCAAAGGTGTAAACTGGCGCGGGTACCAATAAGCCTTCTGGAAAGGAGCAATTAGGGTACCCGCTACTTTTATTAAATTTAGAGCATACAGCAACGCTAACTGCAGATAAATTGATGAGAAATAAACTATTGATACTTACCTGGTGCCTGGTATTCGGGCTGGTGCTGAACATCCAGGCGCAAAAGAAGAATTCAGCCAAAGCAAACGATAGAAAAGTTTGGCTGAGCCAGATGGACAAGATCGTGCGTCCGGTACTCTCCAACCTGGCAGAGGATAAGTTAAAGGAGAGAATGCCGGTGCAGCTGTCCAACAAAATTGATAATAAAAGCTCCCGGGAGAAAGTATCTTATCTGGAGGCTTTTGGCCGGGTAATGAGTGGCATAGGGCCTTGGTTAAACCTGGAAGGCGGGTCAAAAGAAGAAGTAGCCCTTCGTAATCAATACCGGCAATGGGCTTTGAAAGCGGTTGCGAACTCGGTGAACCCTGCCGCAAAGGATTATATGCAGTGGAATGGCGGCCAGCCTTTGGTAGATGCTTCCTTCCTGGCGTTGGGTCTGGTGCGCTGTCCGTGGTTATGGGAGAATCTGGATAACCAGGTGAAGGAACAGGTAATTACCGCTTTCAAAACCACCCGCGGCACTATGCCCGTTTTTTCAAACTGGGTTCTTTTCACAGGCATGATTGAAACTTTCTTTTGCCAATACGGGCTGGAGTATGATGCCGTGCGCATTGAGTATGGAGTGAGGGAATTTGCCAATCATTGGTATGTAGGCGATGGAATGTATTCAGACGGGATGAACTTCGCCCTGGATTATTACAACAGCTATGTCATTCAACCCTACCTGGCTACCATATTGAGTGTGGTCAACAACAAGCGGAAAAGCTACAACTGGTATGCGCCTAACCTGCAGAAAATAACGCAACGGTACGCAGAGATACAGGAGCGTCTAATTAACACAGATGGCACTTTTCCAGTACTAGGTCGTTCCATTGCATACAGGGGAGGTGCTTTCCACCACCTGGCTGACATGGCTTTGCGGAAACAGTTGCCAGAGTCTTTGTCTCCGGGGCAGGTAAGAAGTGCTTTAACCGCTGTGCTGAACAAGACCCTGGAGGCGCCAACCACCTTCACGAAAGAGGGTTGGTTAAACATCGGCTTGTACGGACTTCAGCCAGACGTGGCAGATTTCTACATCACTACAGGAAGTCTGTACCTGTGCGCGACTATCTTTTTACCGCTCGGCTTACCAGAGTCTGATCCTTTCTGGTCTTCTCCCGCAGCCCCCTGGACAGCCGTGAAAGCCTGGAGTGGTCAGCCCGTAAAAGGAGACCACGCCCTGGAATTAAAGTAGAATCAAGAGCTAAAGCACTGGTCCATCCATGAAAGTAGCATTGTAATGAAAAAGCCATGCCTTTCTGTTTAGAGCCTGTTTTTAAAAATAAGGTTCTAAACCGAGAGGCATGATTCATTAAACTGGTTTCAAGCTAATCTTAAAAGCAATGATACTTTATAGGTTTGGAGGGACAGGTGTCACACTGTAAATGGATTAAATTATTGAGGAATGATCTGGATCAGAAACTTTCTAACAATATCTGTCCAATTTCCTTTACCATCTACTCTATCCAATGAAAAGCAGAAAGATGTAGTTTGTCTACAAAGGCTTTTTGTCTTTCTTAGAGAATAGTCGGTTTTAGAGCTTACCTTCTTTACAAAAGTGGGGAAATCTCCTCTAAGGATTCTTGATCACTGATACTATCAGCTTCAATTTCAAACAGTTTACCAGGTACCCCATGCAAAAGCTACTCACTACTTGTTGTTTATTTCTGTCACAGGTTGTTGGTAGTGATGAATACCAAAGGTTTCAATGTCTCTTGGCTTTGAAAAGCACCTGGAGCTTTTCTTCGGTAAAGGAATCCTAAACTGATTTTAAAATGAAAAGGCAGTTAGGCTTCATTATACTTTTATTTTTGCTGACTTGGGCGCAATCGCTGGTGGCCCAGAATAAAAAAGCATCAGCGACCACTACCATCAAATCCGGGGAAATCTGGCCAGATACTGAGGGGAAGCACATCAATGCCCACGGCGGAGGCATCCTGTACTACAAAGGCACTTACTACTGGTTTGGTGAGCACAAAACTGAGGGACGGCGGGGTAACAGCACGTTGTTTGGGGTAGGTGCCTATTCGTCAAAAGACCTTACCTCCTGGAAGAACGAAGGCATCGTTTTGAAAGTAGAAGAGGCCGATTCTACTTCTGAAATCATTAAGGGCTGTGTTATTGAAAGACCTAAGGTGGTCTACAATGCCAGGACCAAAAAGTTTGTGATGTGGTTTCACCTGGAACTCAAAGGCAAAGGGTATGAAGCTGCCAGAACTGGCGTGGCTACCAGTGATAACCCTACCGGGCCCTATACCTACCTAAAGTCATACCGCCCCAATGCAGGAATTTGGCCTGTAAACGTACCAGCAGACCTAAAGGAAAAACAGGTAGATGCAACTAATCTGAAATGGTGGACACCGGAATGGACCAAAGAAGTGAAAGATGGTCTGTTTATAAGACGGGATCTGGAGCAAGGTCAAATGTCCAGAGACATGACCGTATTTGTAGATGACGACGGAAAAGCCTACCACATCCATTCTTCAGAAGAGAACCTGACATTGCACATCTCTGAGCTATCTAATGATTATCTGTCTTTCACTGGCAAGTGGAGTGTATTAGCGCCAGCTGGGCATAATGAAGCACCAGCCATCTGCAAACGGAAAGGCAGATACTACATGATCACTTCCGGCTGCACCGGTTGGGACCCCAATGCGGCTAGGTCTTTTGTCGCTGAATCTGTGATGGGACCCTGGACTGCCTTAGGGAACCCGTGTGTAGGGGAGCGGGCAAACTTAACCTTTGAATCGCAGGGAACTTACATCCTGCCAGTGCAGGGCAAAAAAGACGCTTTCATTTTTATGGCAGATCGCTGGCGGCCTAAAAACCCGATAGACGGACGGTATGTTTGGTTACCTATTATCTTTGAAGAAGATAAGCCAGTTCTAAAATGGCAGGAGGAGTGGAGCCTTGAATTCTTCGATAAAAACAAAAAGCAAAATCCTCCCCTTCAGGGAAAGAGAAAGCTGCCTTTAGGTAAGCTCCCGTAAACCCTTGCCAATACCATCCTTGAATGAGTAGTAAATAAGTACATGAAGTATAGTTCTAATAATCTTCGGAAAGTCTCCATTTGTACAATCACTTTTGCTTTTTTGCTGGGAGCAAATGCCTGTAATTCCTTTAAAGCAGGAACGGGGGAAGTGACAAGTGAACCAAAGGTAACCCAGGTAGCTCCGGGTGGCTGGGCAAACAACTCGGTGAACGTAGTGGCTTTCCGGAAGAATTCGCTGGTAACCTTCCAAGGTGTACAGTATACCGCCTGGTATGACGCAGACCAGGCAGTGGTGCTTGCCAAACGGAAAAGCGGGGCAGATACATGGGAGATCCAGAAGACAAATTTCAAGGGAAATGCCGCTGATGCCCACAACACTATCAGTCTTATGGTAGATGGCAAAGGTTTCCTGCACCTGTCTTGGGACCACCACAATAACAAACTTAATTACGCCCGCAGCCTGAGCCCCGGCTCCCTACAGATGTCTGGCAAGATGCCCATGACCGGCCAGAAGGAGCAGGCCGTCTCATACCCCGAGTTCTACCGGCTGCCCAACGGCAACCTGATGTTCTTCTACCGCGACGGGGGGTCTGGGCAGGGCAACATGGTCATCAACAGCTATGATGCCAACACCCAGCAATGGACCCAACTGCACAGCAACCTGATCAACGGAGAGGGAAAACGGAACGCCTATTGGCAGGCGTACCTTGACAAGAAGGGAACCATCCACGTGTCTTGGGTGTGGCGCGAAAGCCCGAACGTAGCCAGTAACCACGACCTGGGCTACGCCCGCTCTTTAGACGGTGGCAAGACCTGGCAGAAATCAACCGGCGAACAATATACCTTACCCATCAACGAGGCTACCTCAGAGAAAGCGATGGCTATTCCGCAAAACAGCGAGCTAATCAACCAGACGTCTATGGCTGCTGATGAGGAGGGAAACCCCTTCATTGCTACTTACTGGCGCGAGGCTGGCTCCACCATTCCGCAGTACCACCTGGTGTACCATGACGGCAGGGCCTGGCAGAAGCTAGAACTGGACTTCCGGAAGACTCCTTTCAGCCTGAGTGGGGTGGGAACCAAGCGCATTCCCATCGCCAGGCCTCAGGTTATGGTGAAGAATGCTGGTGATAAGGCATCTGTGCTTTTGATCTTCCGGGATGAGGAGAGAGGCAGCAAAGCCTCGGCCTTGGTCATAGACAAGCTGTCTGACCGGGAATGGACCATCATGGATTTGACGCAGGAGTCTTTAGGTTCTTGGGAGCCCACCTATGACACCGAACTCTGGAAGGAAAAGCAAGTTCTGAACCTGTTTGTGCAGAAAGTAGACCAAGTAGACGGCGAAGGCCGAGCCAGTATTCCCCCGCAACCCATCCAGGTGGTAGAGTGGAAACCCAGGTTTTAGCTGCTGTTTTGAACCTGTTTTTCCCAAAGTACCAGTAAATTGATTTGTTCCTCCACGCATTTAAGAGATTATGATTCAGAAAAAAGCCTTAAGTACATTCCTCCTTTTGTTGCTTGCCTCCTGGGCCGTTGCTGCCATTGGGAAACCTAAACATCCTCTTTTGCCCAAATCTGAAAAAGAGGTAGCTGGGCAACTGAACCGGGCCAACACTTACTGGCAGCAAGCTAACCCAAATCCCGGATGGGCTTTCTGGGACGTAGCCGCCTACCACACCGGAAACATGGAGGCTTACAAAGTCACCCGTAATGAAGCCTACCGCAAATACTCTGAGGCCTGGGCTGAGAAAAACCAATGGATGGGAGCCAAATCAACCAACAAGGCTGATTGGAAATACAGCTACGGAGAAAAGGATGACTATGTGCTGTTCGGGGATTGGCAGATCTGTTTCCAGACCTACATTGACCTGTACTGCATGGAGGGCGCGAAGGATGACAAGAAAATAGCCCGTGCCCGCGAGGTGATGGAGTACCAGATGAGCACGCCCAAAAGTGATTACTGGTGGTGGGCCGACGGCTTGTATATGGTCATGCCTGTCATGACGAAGCTGTACAAGGTAACCGGGAACAAGCAATACCTGGAGAAATTGCATGAGTACCTGAGCTACTCCAACTCCATCATGTATGACCCAGAGCAGAAACTGTACTACCGTGATGCCAAGTACGTGTACCCCAAACACAAAAGTGCCAACGGGAAGAAGGATTTCTGGGCTCGAGGCGATGGATGGGTATTTGCCGGTTTTGCCAAGGTTTTGCAGGATTTGCCCAAAAACGACCCTCACCGGAAAGAGTACGAACAACGGTTCAAAGACATGGCCAGCGCAGTTGCCAGCGCGCAACAGCCAGAAGGATATTGGACCCGCAGCATGCTGGATCCGGCGCATGCCCCTGGCCCTGAAACCAGCGGAACCGCCTTCTTTACCTATGGCTTCCTTTGGGGCATCAACAATGGTTTGCTGAGCAAGAAAGTATATCTGCCTGTGGCTGCCAAAGGCTACCATTATTTAACTAACACGGCCTTGCAGCCGAACGGGAAAATAGGATACGTGCAACCCATCGGGGAGAGAGCCATTCCTGGTCAGGTGGTAGACGTTAATTCCACCACGGGTTTTGGGGTAGGGGCTTTCCTTCTTGCCGCCTCTGAAATGTATCGTCTTCTTGATTGAAAACCTTTATCTGTTTAGATCTTGTTTTTAGAAAATCAGCCCTAAACGGTTTGGTGCACTTATGCCATTACTAGATACTTGATTTGCAACCGGGCTTCAGATTGGAGAAGATTCAGTCTTAGTGATTTTCGAGAGGAGGGCGTTTTACTCAATCATTCTTAAAAAGCTTTGCTCCTCCAATAAACTGTCAGTTATCAAACGCCCTGGAAATTGAAAACACCATCTGTGTTTCAACTTCCAAGGCGTTTCTAGTTCAGTTCCTTAATCTTGATATCCTTAAATTCAATTCCTTGTCCTTCACTCTGTAGTCCGATGTAGCCTTGGGTCAATGGTTTCCCGTCTTGCTTGATGGCCGGGTCATAGTTATTGGCGACGCCCCCTCCAATTTGGGGCTGTGTGTATTGCAGTACTGTATCACCATTGATCACATGCTTTACTAAAGAGTCACCCAGCACAATCAATTCAGCCTTTACCCATTGGTTCCACTCAAATGTTTTGGAGGAAGAATTGATACAATGGCGCGGATCTATTTTGCCTTCATACACCACATCGGTTCCCGGGGAACACATATTCCCCGTAGGGCGCGGCTTTCCGTCTCCCAGACCTGCCAGTAATTGAAACTCCACGGAGATTGGCCAGTCCTGCTCTTTTAAGATGGATTCCGGGCTCTGAGAATGGAACATGATGCCGCTGTTCTTAACCGTGTAGCTTGGGGCATCTTGCAACCATTGATCGGTAAAGCGGTATTCCCACTTTAGATGAAAGGAAGAAAAAGGCTTTTTGTAAAACAGATGCCCATAGCGGTTATCAAAAGTTTTATAATCATCATAGTTCACCTGCAAAACACCATCTTTCACCCTAAAGGTCTGTGCGTAGTTGTCTCCCACCTCATGGTGGTGAATCTTCACAGTCCAATCTTTCAGATCTTTGCCATTGAAAAGCGTTTGCCATTCTTTCTGCCCACCTGTTTTCTGGTGGAACGAAGAGGAACAGGAAATAACAGGCAGCAACGCTACGGCCAACAGAATAGTCTTGAAGTTCATGGTTATGGTTTTTGGAGGCATCGTTCTAAAACTAATTATTTGGCAGGCTCCTTTTCCTACAGCAGGTTGTGGTATCCTAAGATAGAGGTTTCATGATGAACTTTACCACACCCCTACAAACTGAGACCCTCGTTGCCATTCCAGCAGCCCCTTACCCATTATTTCTTTTGATAGACCCGCACATAGTCTACCACATACTTTTTAGGGAAAGGAGTATTGGAGGGGTCGCCGCCATTTCCGCCTATGGCAAGATTTAGTAAGATGTAATGCGGTTGATGGAAAGGATTGAAGCCATCGGCGTTGAGCGTTTTGGTCAGATCAATCTGGTTCAATAACTCATCATCCAAGTAAAGTTTGATGGATTCCTCGGTCCAGTCCATTTTCCAAACGTGGAACTTGTTGGCCCAATCGGCATCCTTTTCCAGAAAGTGCGTGAACGGAATTTTTTCACTGTCCCAAACAGCTTTCATTTGTTCATCTGCCCAGGCGGCGTTGGCCAGAATGGCGGGTTTGCCGTCTGCCCGGTAGTACTCCATGATGTCTACCTCTCCGTTTGCCGGCCAGCGTTTGCTCACGCCTAGGGTCCAGATGGCGGGCCACATGCCCAGGGAGGTGTCAATTCTGGCTCTAACCTCAATGATGCCGTACTGAAATTCTTTTTTGCCCCGGGTGTTGATACTGGCCGCCGTATAATGGGCGTATTCACGTTTTCGTCTCCAATCTTTGGCACCCTCCTCATAAAACGGGTTCTTCACTTCTTCTCGCTTTCCGTGAATCACCAAAACCCCGTCGGCGAGGTTGGCATTTTCGGGTTGGTACCACTGGAGCTCTTCGTTTCGCACAAAGCCTTTTTCATAGTCCCAACTGGCCGCATCGGGTTTTCCCTTGGTATTGAATTCATCATGCCATACCAAGGCATATCCTTCTAGTTGGGCAGGGGGCAGCGTGGTGGGTTGGTAAGCAAACTGCTTTTTACTGCAGGAGAAAAGGCCCGCTACTGCTACCCCCAAAAGTGCCCACCGCGTATTGATTCTCATTTTGATTCGTGTTGAAGATTATAGGCAAAACTTTGGAAGCGGTGTATGGTTGTTTTAGCTGTCCTTTTGTGAAAAAGGCCGTAAAAAGCTGCTTTAATAAGCATCTGGCAAACGTCCTTTCAAAAGATCTACTCAAAACGAACCAACTTCTTCTCGCCTTTCCTGAAGGCAACGGTAACGGTTTTGTCCTTTGCGGAGTGTTCCAGCTTTTTCACGGGCACCAGCTCATCATCCGTCCATTTCTCCCCAGATTTCTTCCAGAGCATCAGGGTAGCGTACACCTCGGCTTGTTGCTGCGGCTGGAAACTACCCGTGGCGTTGATCACGGAACTTTCCTGACTGACAGGGTGCAATCCTGTGGCCTTCACAGTTTCCATTCCATCCCACCCGGTAAGCGAAACCATTGCCAGTTGATACTCCCCATTATCAATAATCCGCACCTGGTGGCCTTTCACTTTTCTTGATTGCTCTTTGATGGGTCCGTTCTTCTGGGGCAAGGCATAGTGACCCAGCCGTACTTGGGAAGCTTCGGTGCTGATGTTCCGGTCTATCCTCAGGATGCCGTTGGGCAGGGTGATGTCGGCCAGGTTGAGTTTGATATTGTCGCTGGTTTCCAGTACTACATCGCGGTAGTAGATGCCGTCTTCAAACTTCTTAAAGGTATAGAGCCGCAGGGCTTCCCATTCATTTTTCTTGTTTTTGAAGACGTAGTTCATCGCCACTTCCCCGTTTTTTCCATCGGCTTGCCACGGGAATGCGCTGTTGTATGAAAGGCGGTTGTAGTTCTCGGTGGACCGAAACAATTGCCAGTCTTTGGCGACCGTTTCATGGCACCAGGCCCGCACCTCGGCGGCTCCAATGTTGGGGTAATCGGTAATTAGTATTTTGGAGCCTTCCTGAAACTTGTTGTAGACCTTTCCTTTGTCCAGCTCTTTTTCCCAGGCACCCTCATTTTCTTTCTCGGTCCAGAACGGGTTGCCTTCGGGCACAATCAAGCCCAGGAAAGCTTTGCCCATCCAGAATACGCTGGCACGGGCGCTGTAGATCTGTACGGCGGGTTCAAAGGCCCCGTAAAAGCCCAATGTAGGAATGTTATCAGGGGCCATGAAGTCGGGGTTCTGCAGGAACTGCAGCATAGACCCGGAGGCGATTCTGCGCATCCAGCCGTAGTTGGTGCCGGGCTCCTGGGCCAGGCCCATCAGTGGGAACGGAACGGCGGCGGCGAAACGGTAAGCAATGCTGCGGCCCCACATAATCATCTTCCCATCCCGCCCAAACAGGTACGGGTAGTTGTCATTCACTTCTTTGAAATTCGCCATGAACTTGGCGGCGTACTCCGGATAATGCTTCTTCCCGAAAAACTCTGACCACAGCGGTCCATACATCTGAAACGCCCACATGCTGTAGTAGTCATAGGCCGGGCTATCATTGTACCAGCCTTGGCCCCGGTACTGCTCTAAAGATTTGTCTACGTACTCCAGCATCAGCTTTTCATTTACTCGGTAGCCCTGCTCTTTGAAGAAACTCATCACGAAGATGTTGAAGAACCGCCAGTTAGAGGCAATGGTGGGTCCGTCGCCGTAGCTGAGCATGGTCTTGGCAAGGGTTTCTTTCTGCGTGGGGGTAAGCGGCGCCCACAAAACTTCCGGCACATAGAAAAGCGATACGGCCAAACCGCCGAACTCCACCAGGATCTGGCTGGGTCCTCCGTTGCTCGATCGCGGCTTCACGTACGTGGGGCTGGTAGGGTCACTTAATCTTACCAGCTGATGGCGGTAGTATTCCGCTACTTTAATTCCGTTGATCTCCAGATTAGGGTTCTCTTTGAGCAGGGGAACTGCCATGAACAAGGTACGGCAGAGGCCTTCCAGCATTTCGGTGTTGGTGTGCACGCCGTCGCGCGGGTAGCTCTTGCCCGGCTGCTTGGGAAACACCATAGGATCATCCAATGTCTTCACGTAGCTGAAAGCCCCCGTGAGCAGGTAGTGCGCCGCGTCTTTCCAGTGCTTCCTAGTCATACCCGTGTGCGGACTGGTCATAAAATCGGGATTGACCAACTGGAAGGTTTTCTGGCCGGCCTCTGCCTTTACCGGGTTAGCCTCAGACTGCGCCTTCAGCAGATTACCCGTGAGCAGAAAAGCAGATAACAAAAGCGCTTTGGGGAAATACTTCATGTAGAAATAAAGATTGGAATAGCGATTGATAGAAATAAACAGCTCTCAGGAGGAGCAGTGAGCTTAAAATGATGCTGTGGAATACCAAATGAACAGTTTATGGCCTGTACCTGCCTACCGTTGTCCTTACTACTGACTTTTGGATTACAGCACGTCAAATAGGGTTATAGTGGCAGGTTTTACTTTCCAGAAATCAGGCCTACTACATTCTTATGCTTTCTCAGGGTTTGTATAATTTACCTACCACCAACTTATCACCAGATACATCTACCTCAAATAAACGGGGAATTCGGAGGTATCTGCCGTTAACACTTCGGTGGCTATGGACTGACATTAGCAGTTTGCCTTGCAAGGTATGGAACAACATGCCGTGCCCGTAATTAGGAGGGGTGATGGGGTCTTTTTCATGAATCCAGGGGCCGTCCAGAGTTCCGCTTTTAGAGTAGGCTACTCCCTGGGTGTATACATCGTGAACCCAGCTGGTCCATATCATTCCCAGCCGTCCGGTTCCGGTTTTGAATAGGTAAGGGCCGTCTGTTACTTTGTGGGGGCCTTCTTTGCCGGACTTGTCTTTGTCACGACTCCAGGGAGAATCAAAGGCTCTGAACAGCACTTTCCCTTTGCCAATGGTACCACTTAGATCAGGTTTTAGCTCTATCTTTTCAATGGTGCCATTCAGGTTCTGCAACCACTCGTAGCAATACACCATGTAAGGCTTGCCGTCTTTATCAATCCAGAAAGTTCCATCTAAAGTAGGCTGATTAGCCGGCAAATAGGTAGGGTCTTTCATGGGTGCGTAAGGCCCATTTGGTTTGTCGCTTACCAAGACATGGCTGGCGCGGCGTTCTATCACATTCCCTTGTACGGTGTCAATCTTAACGGCTTGGTTTGTAAAGGTGGCGAAGTAATAGTACTTTTTTTTATATGGATGGATCTCGGCGGCCCAGATCATCGGTTTGGGGCCCATCCAGGAGTTAGGGTCTGTTTTGGCCACCTTAAAAGGTCCTTTCCAGGATTTCAGGTCCTTGCTTTCCCACAGCATTCCTCCGGTACCGGTCATGTAGTACGTGTTGGTTTTTTTGTCTGCTAGAATGAACGGATCACTCATGATAATAGAATCTAGGGGGACATTTTCTCTGATCTCATTAGTGCCTCTTTGCTGGGCTATACCCAGTAAGGGAAGCAAAAAATAACCAAGCAGAGCAAGTAGATAGTTTTTCATAGTATCTTATCAATAGTTGTGGGTTAAGTCAGGCGTATCACCTGCTCTGTTCCTGTTTTTGTGTTGCTTTTTGAAAACCGGCCTATAAGCGACTAGTAGTATTTCTGGCTAGTGAACCTGTAAAAGATTCTTTGTTTATTGGTAAAGCGTTAGAACCGTGTAACTACTAGAGTATACATTAGTAGCTTTTTAGACAAAAGAGGAGCGTACAAATGTTGATTTACACCTATAATGAAGAAAAAATGCTAAAAACAGCAACTTTCTGGAGGTGCTTAAAAAAGTAGCTCTGAAGAGTCTGATGCGCAGCTTGCCAGTTTATATGGAAGTTTGAAAAAAATATGTCCAAAAAGAGCTAACTCGTGCTCTGTAATCATGAGCGGGAGAGGTCATGAGTTGCCTTGAAAGCAATACCCATGCTATCACCGCTTCTGTGCTTAGTTTTCCTTTACCCATTCATGCGAAATATTTACGTTTTACTTCTCTTTTGTCTGCTCACCCTTACTGGCCAGGCACAACAATTGGGTGACAAGCCCGGTACCTTTACCCTTGGGAACAAAGAATTCCTGCTCAACGGCAAACCCTTCGTGATTAGGGCGGCAGAACTGCACTATCCGCGTATTCCACGTGAATACTGGGAGCACCGCATCAAGCTGAGCAAAGCCATGGGCATGAACACCGTCTGCATTTACCTGTTCTGGAACCTGCACGAGCAGCAGCCTGGCCAGTTTGACTTCAAAGGCCAGAACGATGTAGCAGAGTTTGTGAAACTGGTGCAGAAGAACGGCATGTACTGCATTGTGCGCCCTGGTCCGTACGTGTGCGCAGAGTGGGACATGGGTGGTCTGCCCTGGTGGCTTTTGAAAAAAGAAGACGTACAGGTACGAACCCTGCAAGATCCTTATTTTATGGACCGTACCAAGCTGTTCCTGAAAGAGGCTGCCGAACAGTTAGCGCCCATGCAGATCCAGAATGGCGGGAACATTATCATGGTGCAGGTGGAGAATGAGTATGCCACTTTCGGCAATGAGCAAGCCTACATGGAAGCTACCCGTGACGCGGTGCGTGAGGCTGGGTTTGACAAGGTGCAGCTTTTCCGCTGTGACTGGCCTTCTAACTTCAACAAGTACAAACTAGACGGTGTGGCCACCACGCTCAACTTTGGAGCAGGCACCAACATAGACAATAGCTTCAAGGCGTTCCAAGAAATGTACCCAACTGCGCCGCTCATGTGCAGCGAGTACTGGTCGGGTTGGTTTGACCATTGGGGACGCCCGCACGAAACCCGCTCAGTGAGCAGCTTCATCGGGAGCCTGAAAGACATGATGGACCGCAAGATCTCCTTCAGTTTGTACATGGCGCACGGCGGTACTTCATTTGGGCAGTGGGGTGGCGCCAATGCACCTCCTTATTCGGCCATGGCCACTTCCTATGACTACAATGCCCCTGTAGGTGAGCAAGGCAATACCACCGAAAAGTTCTTCGCGGTACGTGACTTGCTCAAGAACTACCTGCAGGAAGGTGAGACCTTAGGGGAGATTCCGGCCGCCAAGACAATTATTTCAATTCCTGCTTTTGCGTTAAATGAAAGTGCCGAATTGTTCTCGAACTTACCCAAAGCAAACAAAACCGAGCGGATTCAACCCATGGAGAACTTTGACCAGGGGTGGGGCCGCATCCTGTACCGCACTACCGTGCCTGCCTCGGCTTCCGGGCAGAGACTGCAAATCACAGATGTGCATGACTGGGCCACGGTATTCGTGAACGGAAAACAAGTAGGAAAACTGGACCGCCGCAGAGGCGATAATGCCTTGAAACTGCCCGCCTTTACTGGTGATGCGCAAATGGATATCTTGGTGGAAGCTACAGGCCGGGTAAACTATGGCAAGGCAATCATTGACCGGAAAGGCATCACAGAGAAGGTGGAAGTGTCTAACGGCACGAAAACAACCGAACTCAAGAACTGGCTGGTTTATAATTTCCCGGTGGAGTATGACTTCCAAAAGAAAGCCAAATTCAAAAAAGGAACGGCAACCGGACCGGCTTGGTACCGGGGAACATTCAACCTGAACCAAACCGGCGATACTTTCTTAGATGTAAGCAAATGGGGCAAAGGCATGGTGTGGGTAAACGGCCAGAATTTGGGCCGTTTTTGGAAAATCGGTCCCCAACAAACGTTGTTCGTGCCGGGCGTGTGGCTCAAGAAAGGCAAGAACGAGATCATCGTACTGGACGTGGACCAGCCGGAGGCAGTAACCGTTGCAGGCTTGAAAGAACCTATATTGGACCAGCTTCGGGCAGATGAATCTTTGCTGCACCGGTCCAAAGGACAACAGCTGGACTTAGCTGGCGAGAATCCGGCGCACACGGGCTCGTTCCCGGCGGTAAGCGCCTGGCAAGAGGCCAAGTTTGACAAGGCTGTAACCGGACGTTATTTCTGCTTTGAAGCTTTGAGCGCGCAAAAACCAGATGAACCGTTTACCTCTGTAGCAGAACTGGAATTATTGGATGAGAAAGGAAACCCCATCTCGCGCCTGAAGTGGAAAGTAGTTTACGCCGACAGCGAAGAAGTAACCTCAGCTAACAACGCTGCTGACCGCGTGTATGACCAGCAGGAATCTACCTTCTGGCATACCCAATACGGCGCAGCAAAACCAAAGCACCCGCACCAATTGGTCATTGATTTAGGAGAATCAGTCACTGTAAAGGGCTTCCGGTATCTGCCAAGATCAGACAAAAACACCTCCGGAATGGTGAAAGATTACCGGGTTTACGTCAAAGACACTCCGTTCAAGATGTAGCAAATAGCATTTTATCTGAAGTAGAAAAGGGAGGCATTTGCCTCCTTTTTCTACTTCAGATAAATCTACTTTACATATAAGCGGTGCCTCTGCAATTAATGAGATCCAGCCTCTTCTATACAACCTTCGTGCAAAGTGTCTAAAAATTGCTCCTGCCAACTCTACTCTTGTATGAACCGTCTTAATAAGCACTCCTCCGTTTGTAGGAAATCAGCACCTATGGATAAACCTATTGAAAAAGATTTGATGAAAAGCTGCCTAAGCCTTTGTGTTGCCTTGATTTTACTTGTGTCTGCCTGCACACAACAGATTACAACCAATTCTGGGTCTTCGGCCCAAAACACCAAAAGCCCGCAGGAGAACTACAGTGCGTACCTGTTCGCTTATTTTACCGGGAACACAAAAGAGGAAGAGGCTATCAGGTTTGCCATCAGCAATGACGGGTATAATTACCGGGCTCTTAACGGAAACCAGCCTATCATTCCTTCTGCCCAGATTAGTTCTACCGGCGGAGTGCGTGACCCGCATATTTTGCGCGGTGCCGATGGAAAGACCTTTTACATGGTGGTGACCGACATGGTGTCGGCAAACGGCTGGAGCTCCAACCGGGCCATGGTCCTGTTGAAATCTACAGACCTGGTTAACTGGACCTCCAGCGTGGTCAACATACAGAAACGGTTCCCGGGAAACGAGAACCTGCTAAGGGTATGGGCTCCCCAGACCATTTATGACCCTGAGGCCAAAAAGTATATGGTTTACTTCTCTATGAAGCACGGCGAAGACCCGGATAAAATCTACTATGCCTATGCAAACAAAGAATTTACTGATCTGGAAAGCGAGCCCAAGCAACTGTACTTCAGTCCAACCAACGGTGCCGCCATTGATGGCGACATTGTCTTCAAAGACGGCAAGTACCACCTGTTCTTTAAAACCGAGGGGCAGGGCTCAGGCATAAAGGTGGCCGTCTCTGATAAACTGACCGAAGGCTATGTGTTGAAAGACCGCTACGTGCAACAGACTACAGACCCGGTAGAAGGAGCGGGGGTATTTAAGCTGATCAATGAGCCCGGTTACATTCTCATGTATGACGTGTACACCAAAGGCAGATACCAGTTCACCAGGACCACTGATCTGGAGAATTTTACCGTAGTAGACCAGGACGTGTCCATGAATTTTCACCCGCGCCATGGTACTGTTATTCCAATCACCGCCCAAGAATCTGAAGCATTGGTAAGTAAGTGGATGAGGGCCGAAGATGTGCTGCTTTCTGCGCAGGCGCAGGAAATCAAAAAGATAAACGTGGCAATTGACTCAACTAAAAAGACGCTTCGTTTGCCCGTGAAGGCGGGTACCAATCTAAGCTCCCTCAACCCAGAGTTCATCACCTTTCCCGGCATAAAAGTATCCCGTTCTGAGGGCGATTTTACCAAAGGAGGAGTAAACTACACAGTAGGGATTAAGGGCCAGGAACCCCAGACCTATACCGTTACGGCACTTGAGGCCCGTAACCCGATACTGGAAGGCTACTTCGCTGATCCAGATATCATCTATGCTGAGAAGACGGGCAGGTATTACATTTATCCAACCAGCGACGGGTTCAACGGCTGGTCGGGTACTTATTTCAAGACCTTTTCTTCCAGTGATCTGGTGAACTGGAAAGATGAAGGAGTAATTCTGGATTTACCCAAAGACGTGAGCTGGGGAAAAAGGAATGCCTGGGCTCCTGCTATCATTGAGAAAAAGGTAAACGGCCAGTACAAGTACTTCTATTACTTCACGGCGGCTCAAAAGATAGGGGTAGCGATGTCAGACAGCCCTACTGGCCCTTTTGTAGATTCAGGTAAACCGTTAGTAGATAAATTCCCTGAGGGGGTGAAAGGCGGCCAGCAAATTGACCCGGATGTGTTCACTGATCCTAAAACTGGAAAGAGTTATTTGTATTGGGGGAATGGCTACATGGCCGGTGCCGAACTAAACGAAGACATGGTGTCTATCAAGCCTAATAGCACTAAAGTACTCACGCCAGATAGGACCTTCAGAGAAGGAACCCACGTGTTTTTCAGAAACGGAACCTATTACGTGATGTGGTCCGAGGATGACACCCGTAGCGAGAACTACCGGGTACGGTACGGAACAATGACCTCACCCTTAGGAAAAATCACGGTTCCGGCTAATAACCTGGTCGTCGCCAAAGACCCTGCTACAGGTATCTATGCCACGGGCCACAATTCAGTTATTCAGGTGCCGGGCAAAGACGAGTGGTACATTGTCTACCACCGGTTCAACTATCCAAAAGGGATTACCATGGGCAGTGCCGCCGGGTTTAACCGCGAGGTGTCCATTGACAGAATGGAGTTCAATCAGGATGGTACCATCAAGCAGGTAAAACCCACCCATGAGGGAATTAAACCTGTAAAGCTGTAATAAGCAGTAGCTCCATGAAAAGACATTCCCTTACACTGCTAGCGGTTTTCTTGTTGATAGCAGGTACTACAGCCGTGGCTCAGAAGAAGTCCAGAATGCCTCAGGAAAAGGACATGAAGGCCTACCTGATGGCGTATTTTAAAGACGATACCCACGGACTGTATTTTGCTCTGAGCAAAGACGGCTACAGCTTTACAGATATAAACAATGGCAAACCTGTCATAGCCGGTGATACCATTGCCGAGCAGCGGGGCATTCGGGACCCTTATATCATGCGGGGGCCAGATGGTACGTTTTACCTGGCCATGACCGACCTTCACATTTATGCCCAGAAAGCTGGGTTCCGTGACACAGAATGGCAACGTGACGGCAGGCAATACGGCTGGGGGAACAACCGGGCGCTGGTGCTCATGAAGTCAAAAGACCTGATCAACTGGACCCGTACCATTCTGCGGGTAGATCAGACTTTCCCGGAGTTGGGAGATATTGGTGCCGCCTGGGCACCCGAAGTCATTTACGATACCGCCAAGAAGAAGCTGATGCTCTACTACACCATGCGCTTCGGGAACGGCCATAACAAACTGTACTACGCGTACATGAATGATGATTTCACCCAGTTTGAGACTAAGCCAGAGTTGCTGTTCCAATACCCCAAAGACATCACGTACATAGATGCGGATATCACCAAAGTAGGAAACAACTACCACATGTTTTACACGCCCCATGATGGCACGCCGGGTATTAAACAGGCGGTGTCCAGTTCCATTAACAGCGGTTATGTGTACGACCCAGAATGGTATGATCCAGAACCCAAGGCCTGCGAGGCGCCTACCGTGTTCAAGCGTATCGGGCAAGAAAAGTGGGTATTGGTCTACGACATCTATGGCATTCAGCCCCATAACTTCGGTTTCAGCGAAACTACTGATTTCAAGACCTTCAATCATCTGGGCCATTTCAACGAAGGCGTGATGAAAGCCACTAACTTTTCTTCTCCCAAGCACAGCTCCTTTGTGCATCTAACCAAGAAAGAGGCGAAGCGCCTGGCTAAGCATTGGGGGTACAAAGAAAAGTTTTAAAGTTGCCCAGGTATGAAGCAGTTACTCTTTTTGCTGCTAGGCTGTTTAAGGTTAGTTCAGCCTATTTTCTTCAGGCAAAGGCAATCTAAAAGGCAGAGTCCTTTACCAAGAACTTCAACCCGCGCCACGGATTAGTAATTGGCATCACGCGCGAAGTAGCCGATCGTTTAGGTTAGAAATGGGTTGGGGTTCCCGCTTCATTGTTCGAAAAAGGCATTGAGGCTAAAAAACAGTAAGCACCCCAGCTTTTATTCACAAAGACAAAGACCGCGGGTTTTGATTTTTTATCTGAAATCAAACGGTAAACACATGGTAGCACCGCTTTAAGTACAAAGCATTAATTTAACAGTACACCAGCAATCGTTTTATTTTTCAACGAAACGGCATGAAACAAAAGAATTACACGGTTTGGAACATAAGACCAATCATTATAGCCCTTACATGGGTACTTGTTCAAGGAGGCATATCACAGAAAGGAAACGCGCAAACAAAAAGCGGTAGCCAGGGAGAGAAAGTAACGATGCAGGTTGATCTCACGAAGCCTATTGGTCCTATGTACCCGGCCTGGGCTTGGTTTGGCTATGATGAGCCAAACTATACCTACATGAAGGACGGGAAGAAATTGCTTTCAGAAATTGCCCAATTAAGCCCCGTGCCGGTGTACGTCCGTACCCACAGCCTGTTGGTCACCGGCAACGGGGAAGCTGCCTTGAAGTGGGGCTCTACCAACGCCTATACCGAAGATGCTGCCGGGAATCCAATTTATAATTGGAGCATCATTGACAGTATTTTTGATACGTTTGTCCAGAGAGGCATGAAGCCCTTGGCGCAGGTAGGGTTTATGCCCCAAGCCCTTTCTACCAACCCCGAACCGTACCGGCATTATTGGAAGCCCGGCGATCCTTACACCGACATTATCACTGGTTGGGCCTATCCACCGAAAGATTACAACAAATGGGCGGAGCTGGTATACCAATGGGTGAAGCATTCGGTGGAGCGCTACGGGCAAAAGGAAGTAGAGAGTTGGTACTGGGAGCCATGGAATGAGCCGAACGGGCATTACTGGAAAGGCTCTATGGAAGAGTTCTTCAAATTGTATGATTATACCGCCGATGCGATTAAACGAGCCTTGCCTACCGCTAAAGTAGGAGGGATTAATATAGCTGGCACAGGTGGGAGAGGAGCACAGAATTGGTTGCATGCCTGGGCCAAGCACTGCCTGGAGGGCACCAACTATGCCACCGGCAAAAAAGGCTCTCCGGTTGATGCTATTCTTTTTCACGCCAAAGGAGGGCCACGTCTGGTGGATGGGCACGTGCGAATGAACATGGGTACTCAGTTACGGGACATAGAGGCAGGTTTCAAATTTGTGAATGCTTACCCGCAGTTTAAGAACTTACCAGTAATCATTGGCGAATCTGACCCGGAAGGATGTGCCGCCTGTGGCATGGCTACCAACCCCGAAAATGCTTACCGGAACGGCACCATGTACTCCAGCTATACCGCCGCCTCTTTTGCCCGCAAATACCTGCTGGCCGACCTGCACAAGGTGAACTTTGCCGGTGCTGTTTCCTGGTCGTTTGAGTTTGAGAACCAGCCTTGGTTTTATGGGTTCAGGGATTTGGCCACTAACGGTGTAGATAAACCGGTGCTAAATGTGTTCCGCATGTTTGGCATGATGAAAGGCGATAGAGTGAATGTAAGCTCAACTCAGGCATATGGTTTACGAACCGCCGTTGACTCTAGCTTTCACAAATCCTTCACCGACATTAATGGGTTAGCCTGTAAAGATGCCAAGGAAGCAACCGTCATGCTTTGGAACTACCATGACGATGACATCAAAAGCGAGGCTGAAACAGTAGCGGTGCGCATCAATGGGATACAAGCAAAAAAAGCCAAATTAACTTACTACCTCATAGACAGCAAGCACAGCAACTCCTATGAAATTTGGAAAAAGATGGGGTCACCTAAGAACCCTACTGCAGAACAAATCAAAGAATTGGAAAAAGCAGGCCAGTTGCAGATGGCAGGCTCACCTAAGAAAATCGCCATCAAAAACGGCACCGCAGTAGTAGATATGTCTTTAGAGCGGCAAGGTGTTGCGCTTCTGAAACTACAATGGTAAAGATGCTTTTTATGAGGAGATCAAAAACGCACTTGAAAATTAATTTTTGAAAGACCTTCATGTTGAACAGTCGCATACAATGAGAAGTACCTTCCAATTATATCTTTTGCTAACATCTTACCTGCTAATGGGCTTTGTCGCAGTAGCTCAGACGTCGCAGGAAAATATTTTCCGTTTTCAAGCCAAAGGCAATCCTATCATTACCCATAAGTTTACAGCCGATCCGGCAGCAATGGTAAAGGGAGATACGCTTTGGCTGTATGCAGGGCATGATTTTGAGGGCGGGCAGAAGGGCTATAAAATGAAAGACTGGCTGGTCTATTCTACCACTGATTTGAAGAACTGGAATGAATATCCTGTGCCTTTAAAAATAACTGATTTCACGTGGGCAAAAAGCGGAGATGCCTATGCGGGCCACGTGGTGGAGCGGAACGGAAAGTATTATTGGTATATCAGCACCAACTGGTCAGGCATCGGAGTTGCCGTTGCTGATCGGCCCGAAGGACCCTTCAAAGATGCCTTGGGGAAACCGCTTTTGACAAATAAAGACAGCTTTGCTTCCAGCCATTCCTGGGCTACCATAGACCCTGCTGTGTTTATAGATACTGATGGACAGACCTGGCTTTTTTGGGGCAACCGGGAGTGCTATTACGCCAAACTCAAAGAGAACATGATTGAGATTGACGATGAAATCAAAAGAATTAATTTCAAGGATTTCAATTTTACAGAAGCCCCTTGGGTGCATACCTACAGAGGGAAATACTATCTATCCTATGCAACCGGGTTTCCAGAGAAAATTGAATATGCCATGGCTGATAAAATTGAAGGGCCCTACACGTCAAAGGTATTCTAAACGAGATTGCCGGGAACAGCAACACTAACCATCATGCTATTGTAGAATTCAAAGGGAAATGGTACTTTATTTACCATAATGGAGCCATCCAGACTGGTGGTTCTAGTTATAGCCGTTCTATTTGCATTGACTACCTGGAGTACAACCGAGATGGAAGTTTGAAGCGGGTAGTGATGACCACCGAAGGGGTAAAACCAGTAGGAAAGAGAAAATAACCCTTTAGGGAGCAACCTTTTCAATCAAGAGGATTTTGAACTTCAAATGTGCTAAACATGAAACTTAAGTTCTTCTCTTTTCAATAGTAAGGTAATAATACCGGGGAAGTCTATACTCTTTTTTTGCGCAAAGCCCTAGAAGGGATGCATCATTAGAAGGAGGATGTTAGAAGTTAGGGAAAGGATTTCAGATGCTTGGGAAATTACTGAAGTGTAGTGAGATATGATGTTGCTGATAGAATCAAAAAAGCAAGGCTTCTAAAAAGAAGCCTTGCTTTCAACTAAATATGACAAAGTTGTTATTTGCTTTGTAATGACGTTATTCTAGTTGTACCCAGGGTTTTGCTCCAGAACAGCATCTTTATTTAAGTCTATCTCATTTCTTGGAATAGGCATTAGAAGGTGTGTTTTTGAAAGGCCCGTAATAGGGTTAACAGGTGGATTCCCATTCAATCGCATGGCTCTCTCCACAAGGGTACCGGTCCGCATAAGGGTTAAGCGACGGTTCTCCTCACCTATAAGTTCCCTGATTCTTTCATCTAAGATAAAGTCAAGGTTCATATCTGCTGCTGTAACACGAGGGGCATTCGCTCTTTCTCTCAGAACATTGATAGAAGCAGCTGCTTCTGCCATTTTGCCTTGTTTAACCTGTGCCTCAGCGCGCAGCAGGTACGTTTCCCCTAGCCGCATCAGGATGAAATCCTTCCACATCCCAAACCCAAATACATCTTGTGGATCAAAGTGACTCCACTTGGTGATATATGGGTTGATGATAAATAAGGTATCGGGGCCTGTGTAAGGTACTTTCTTCTTGTAGTCAACGAATTTTGGGTCGTTATACCAGAATTCCCTGCGGATGCTGTATTTTGAATTGCGCATGTCCTGTTTATCGTACAAGCCATACAAAACAAAGTTGTTAAGTCTGATCCTGGCTATACCACGTCCTCCAAGCGAATCGGCTGCAAGCATTCCTCTTCTGCTGTGGTACGAGGCCTGCCAAATCCGGCGGTGCTGTGGGTTACCCGTCATACCCCCTGGAACATCTCTGGGGTTTTCCGCTTCCATTACCCAGATACCCTCTGTGTTGCCTTGGTCTCTGCGTTGGTTTCCGGGTATAAACATATCAGAGAACGGATCTCCTGGTTGGTTTGCCTTTACTCCGTAACGGGCTTTTATCAAACTGAATTTACCGCTGTTGATGACATTGTTAGCCTGAGCCTCCGCTTCGGCATTTTTTCCCATTCTCAGGTAGGCTTCAGATAAAAGCTGGTGGGCCATGTACTTATTTGCTCTTGCCTGTGTTTTTTTCGTGGTGCCAACGTCCTGAAGATTTGCAGACGCAAACAATAGATCGTCTTCAATCAACTTGTTCACTTCTGCTAAAGAAGACCTTACAAAGTCAGTCTTTGGGGCACTTAGAGGCTCTGTGACTAACGGAACTGCACCAAATGCAGTAGCTAACAGGTTGTAGGCAAAACCCCTGAAAAAGCGTGCTTCAGCATTTATCCTCTTTTTCTGATCTTCGGAAATACCAGTAAGGGCAGGATTCTCAATATTCTTAATGATCACATTGGTGTTGTTCACCATCACATAGGCCCATCTCCAGGTATCTGCTGCGGCTCCGTCTAAAGGGGTTAAGGTGGCGTAGTTTACATAGGGAAGTTCAATGCCTTGTGGCTGCACTGACCAGGTGATATCTGTTCCAACTTGCCAAACAGCTAACCAGCCTTGGGCGCCACTCATGGAATATAAGGTGCTTTGGTGGTTGTACAAGCCAATCAAAGAGGCCTCAAAGCCGGCTGGGTCACTTAAGGTTGAGGGAGAGTAGGAACTCAGGACTTCTTCCTCCAGAAAAGACTTATCACAGGCGGTAAACGTCTGAAGGCTTATACAAGCGCCAATTATAACTTTTATATACTTGTTCATGGGAATTATTTTTAAAGTACTATAAGGTAAGGTTCAGACCAAATGAGAAAGCTCTTGTGAGCGGGTAATTGTTGGTCCAATCTCCTGATCCTCTGGAGGAGTGGTTGTTCTCTGGATCCCATCCTATCCAATCTGTGAATGTGTAAAGGTTTCTGCCTGCTGCATACAACGTCAGGCTGCCAAGCTTATACTTCTCTAGAAAAGCACCAGGCACAGTGTAGCTTAACCGTACATCTTTGATACGGACGTAACTGTTGTCTCTCGCAAAATTGTAGCCTCTGGGATTTCTGTAGCTTAGTGATGGCCACTCGTTGCTCATGTTTTCAGGTGTCCAGTACCCTACTGCGGCAGGTATGTTTCTCTTACCAGCTTCATCTCCGTAGAAAATATCCGGATTGCCTTTTAGAGATCCCTGAGAGGTTTGCAGGAATACACTAAGGTGGAAATTGCCGTAATGGAAAGTGTTGGTAAGACCTCCGTACCACTTAGGTTGAGTTGAGCCTATGTAGGTTCTGTCATTATCATTGATAACGCCATCTTTATTGATATCCTCAAATTTGATGTCACCTGGTTTCGCGGTTGGGTCAGTCTTAGAGTTGTCTTCTCCTGCCTGCCAAATTCCTACCATTCGGTAATTATAGATGGCTCCAATTGGTCTGCCAATCAGCCAGCCGTTGGCAAGGTCATCTTTCTTCTCCCCGTAAAGGCTTACAATCTGGTTTCTGTTGGACGAGATATTGAAGTTGGTTTCCCATCTGAATTTTCCGGCATCCATATTAATGGTGTTTAGGGTAAATTCAATTCCACGGTTTTCCAACTCGCCTAAGTTGTCCCATATTCTAGAATACCCCGAGATGACCGGGATGTTTCTTCGAACTAAGAGGTCTTCGGTGCGGGACCGGTAAACTTCCAAAGTACCATTGATTCTGTTTTGGAAGAACCCGAAGTCAACGCCTATGTTGGTAGAGGTTGTGGTTTCCCAATTCAGGCCAGCATTCCCTAATTCTGATGCCAAGACACCAATAGAACTAGTGCCTCCAAAGGGGATGCGTACAGAGTTGGCCAGTGTGGCAGTACGATAAGCAGGAACAGCCTGGTTCCCAGCCTGGCCATGAGAAACCCTTAGTTTTAACTGATTGACAAAGCTGACATTCTGAAAGAAAGCTTCATTGGCAATGTTCCAGCCTAAGGCAATGGAAGGGAACACCGCATATTTGTCATTTACCCCAAAAGCAGAAAAACCGTCTCGTCTTGCTGTAACCGTCAATAAATAACGGCTGTCATACGAGTAATTAATCCTACCCATTTGTGAAAGAAGAGCAGTTCTTTCTCCTCTGGAGGAAGACGTTCTATTTGTTCCTGCTTCAAGATTATAAAAGGATAGTTCGTCGTTGATAAAAGAATTAGCAGAAGCACCAGAGGTGAAAAAATTGTTTTCTTGGGCACTGTACAAACCTGTAAAATCTACGTGGTGTTTATCCCAGTCTTTGTTGTAAGAAAGAATATTTTCTACAACCCAATTTTGGGTTTCATTGTTATTGGCATAAGCGGAACCAACCATGTCATTAGCTGCACGTCCTGTATAACCGGCCTGTCTTCCTATGGTATAAACAGTGGAGGCGTTTAGCCGGTATTTTAGTCCTTTAACAAAACCGGGAGAGACTTCTGCATAGACATTGCCGTTCAGGTTTTTATTTCTATCTACTCTGTCTGTCACTAACCCCAAAAGCGGATTCGCGAAAAGTAATTCCGGGTGCATTGGAAAAAGCTCATAATTTCCCAAAGCATCTCTAGGTACTGAATAAGGGCTCATAGCAGTGGCATTGAGAAGGTTGGCCCGGCCACCGTCAGAATTCTTATCAGCGAAAAACAAGGAAGTTCCTACTTTAAGATAGTTAGTAACGGTGGCATCCAAATTGGCTCGGATACTTCCCCGGGTAAATTGATACCCTTTTACTACTCCGGTTTGAGTAAGGTAGCCACCACCCAGATAATATTGGATATTCTCGGTACCCCCCGCTACACTAAGGTTATGTTCCTGGATTTTGCCTGTTTGGGTAGCTTCATCCAACCAATCTGTAGTCAAGCCTGCATTATAGGCATCTACCTCTCTAGTGTTTGGAAGGATTTGATTTTGAGTCAGTTTTTGGGCAATCATATAATCTTTGTACTTCTGTAGATAAGCCTCCGGGGACATGGGTTCAAATTTATTGGCCAGACCTTCTACCCCATAATATCCGCTATAGCTCACCCTAGGTTTGCCAGAGGTACCGCGTTTAGTGGTGATCAGGATAACGCCATTCGCCCCACGTGTACCGTAGATAGCTACTGATGATGCATCTTTCAATACTTCAATAGAGGCGATATCATTTGGATTGAGATCGTTGATTGCTCCAAAGAATGGGACGCCATCCACTACAAGAAATGGACTGGTATTAGCACTAAGAGAGTTGACTCCTCTAACCCGCATGGTTCCTGAACTACCTGGCACAGACGAACCTTGGGATATGCTTAGGCCCGCGGTGGTTCCCTGTATGGCTTGGGTGATGTCCGTAACAGGAAGATTGGAAAGCCTGTCTTTTGGGATGGAGGCCACAGAACCTGTAATATCTGATCGTTTCTGGGTACCATACCCAACTACCACTATTTCATCTAATGCTTTTGCATCGGTTCCCAACCGGACATCAATGGTGGTTCTGTTATTGATAACGACCTCCTGCGGGAGAAAACCGATGTAAGAGAATACCAATGTGCCGTTTCCGGTGGGTACATCTATGCTGTAAACGCCATTCACATCAGTAGGAGAAGCCGTAGAGGTTCCCTTTAATAGAACCGTTACGCCAGGAAGGCCAGCGCCCCCCTCGTCTGTCACCTTGCCCTGTACCGTGATGCCTTGGGCCACTGCTACAGAACAGGCTATAAAGTAAATAGGAATTAAGAAGAGGTACCTTAGCCCCCCGCGTAAAAAGTGTTTCATACTATTCTTGGTAAAGGTTTGTTTGTGGATTAAGTCTCAACTGATTGTAGGTGAAAGGTTGAAAATTTACTTAGTATGGCTTATGATTTACCATCAAATGGTCCGATCAAGCTGGTGAACAGGCCATTTCCATCATAGAGAGAGATTGCATCTCAATTAGACAGATTTTGAAATTTTATTTACAATTCTTGGATTGGGTAAAAACTTAAATAGCAGCTAGGTGGGGTATGCTTTCTGAAAAGAGTGCCTTTCAGCTTTCCGACCAGATCATCTTACAAAAGTGATTGGGGGAACAGAAGCTTTGCAATTTCCTTACGACAGCTTGTCTCTAAGAGTAGGAAGTAAATAAAAGAAAGAAAGGTAAGTAGGTGATTATGAAAATCTTAGGGAGAGTGGCTTGAAAAGCGGGATTCAGTAAAAGTAACAACAAGTACCTGAAAAAGTACTGTTTTATTTTTAGCTTCTAGGTTTGAGCCTATCAAAATTAGGAGTATTTTTGCGACTTCATTCGGCAACCTCTTCTTCTCATGAATCCTACAGTTAAGATTTTCTCCGGCACAGCCTCAAGATACTTTGCTGAAAAAGTGGCGGATGCCTATGGCTTGCCTCTTGGTGACCTGACTGTACAGCATTTCTCAGACGGAGAAACCTCCGTCCACTTTAATGAGTCTGTTAGGGGATGTGAGGTGTTTTTGATCCAATCTACTTTTCCGCCGGCTGACAACTTATTTGAGTTGATGCTGCTGGTAGATGCCGCAAAAAGAGCTTCAGCGCACAAAGTGATTGTGGTGATGCCTTACTACGGGTACGCCCGTCAGGACCGGAAAGACAAGCCGCGGGTGTCTATTGGAGCCAAAGTAATGGCAAACGCCATCCAGTGCGTAGGCGCTGACCGCTTAATGACTTGCGATTTACACGCTGGCCAGATCCAGGGGTTCTTTGACATCCCGGTAGATCATTTAGATGGCTCTGCCATTTTTGTGCCTTACCTGCGTAGCCTGAACTTAGGACATGACCTGATTTTCGCTTCTCCGGACGTAGGAGGGGTGGTAAGAACCAGAAGCTTCGCGAAAGTATTTGGCGTGGAAATGGTTGTTTGCGATAAGCACCGGAAACGCGCCAACGAGATTGCTTCTATGCAGGTGATTGGCGATGTGGACGGAATGGATGTGGTATTGGTAGATGACTTGGTAGATACTGCCGGAACCATTACCAAAGCCGCAGAGTTGTTGCGTGACAAAGGCGCGAAAAGCGTAAGGGCCATTGCTACCCACGGGGTACTGTCTGGTCCAGCAGTGGATCGCATTGAGAATTCTGTATTAGAGGAATTAGTTATTTCTGATACCATTCCTTTAAAACGGCAAAGCTCTAAAATCAAAGTATTGACGTTCTCAGAACTGTTTGCCCGGGCCATTAGCAACGTAGTTACCCATGATTCTATCTCTTCCCTGTTTATCTAAGAAGAGCGGAGTCCCAGAGTAGTTTTTTCATTTTTTATTTATATTCATTATTATGCAAAGCTTAGAGATTATAGGGTTTAAAAGAGCAAATCTCGGTAAATCCGAAGCCAAAGCGCTTCGTGAGGAAGCTCAAGTTCCATGCGTGTTGTACGGCGGTGCTGAGCAAGTTCATTTCTCATCACCAGCTATCTTGTTCCGTGACTTGGTTTACTCACCAGATGTATACCAGGTTGACTTGAACATTGAAGGCACGCACTACAAAGCCATCATGCAGGACTTACAGTTCCACCCAGTAAACGAAATGTTGCTGCACGTGGACTTCCTGTTACTGCAAGACGAAAAAGAAGTGAAAGTTGATGTGCCAGTACGTTTCGTGGGTACTTCTCCAGGTGTAATGGCCGGTGGTAAACTGGTAACCAAGTTGCGCAAGCTGCGTGTGAAAGCGCTTCCTGCTAACCTGCCAGATTCAATTGCGGTTGACATCTCTGACCTTGAGTTAGGTAAGTCTATCAAAGTGAACAAAATCGCTCCTGCGAACTACGCTATCTTGACGAACCCACTTTCACCAGTGGCTACCGTAACCATCCCAAGAGCTCTGAAAAGCGCTCAGACAGAAGAGAAAAAAGGCAAGAAATAGTCTTTGGTTTTCTGAAGTTTTTGAAAATCCTGTTCTGCCTTGGCAGGGCAGGATTTTCTGTTTTTGGGCGATTTTGGAGAAAGTAGTTAAGAACGTAAGGGCGGTTCCTTGTGGTTGACCAATCGTGAGAATTAATCCGTTTTAATGCTTCTTTCCTAAAATCAGCTTAGAAACGCTTTCCTAACCGCGTCCGCTACCCGCTCCTGATCTGAAAAAGATAAGTTTGAGCCGGAGGGAAGACAAAGCCCCCGGGCAAAGAGATCATCACTTACCCGGGCTCCAAAATAATCGCACTCCCTGTATAAAGGCTGCAGGTGCATGGGATACCAAAGCGGACGGCTTTCAATATTCACCGCTAACAACTCAAGCCGAAGTGCCTCTGGGGTTAAAGAACTTCCCTTCCTGATGGTAAAACAGCTGAGCCAACGGTTAGAATAAAACCCTTCGGGCTCCAAGTGCCATTCCAATTCTTCCACGTCCTGCAGAAGTTGCCGATATGTGTCGAACACCTTTCTTTTTTGCTGTACCCGCTTCTCCAGCACTTCTAATTGACCGCGGCCAATGCCCGCCGAGATATTGCTCATACGGTAGTTAAAGCCCATTGAAGTATGATGGTAGTAGGGTAGATTATCCTTGGCTTGCATGGATAACCAACGGGCCTGCTCTACCAAGCCCGGATCATCAGATATCAGTGCTCCACCGCCGGAAGTGGTGATGATTTTGTTTCCGTTGAAAGAGAAAACGCCCGCTTTCCCGAAAGTGCCCAAAAATTGTCCATTGTATTTGGAGCCCAATGCCTCAGCAGCGTCTTCAATGATAGGGACTCCGTACCGGTTGGTGATTTCCTGGATTTCCTGCATGTGGGAGGGCATTCCGTACAAATGCACTAACATCAGTGCTTTGGGAAGTTTTCCTTTCTTCTGGCGGTCCTTAAAGGCATCTTCTAAAGCTGTTGGGCAGAGATTCCAGGTAGTGGGTTCGCTGTCAATGAGAACGGGGGTTGCGACCACGTACCTGATAGGGTTGGTGCTGGCGACAAAAGTGAAGGTAGAGCAGAAAACCTCATCGCCGGGTCCTACGCCTAAAGCCAGCAAAGCCAGGTGCAGGGCAGCGGTCCCGGAAACCAAGGCGGCCGCCGAAGAAACCCCGGTATACGTAGCTAGTTCCTGTTCAAAACCGTTGACGTTGGCTCCGGCTGTGGTAATCCAGTTTTGGTCAAAAGCCTGTTGAATGTATTGCTGCTCGCTGCCTCCCATGTGTGGAGGCGAGAGGTAAATGAAATCTGAGGGTTGGCTCATGCAATCTGTTCAATGATACGGGCCGGTACTCCTACGGCGGTGCAGTAACTGGGCAAACTCTTTGTAACTACGGCACCCGCGCCAATGGTAGTGAAAGCCCCTACTTTCTGGTTCTGTAAAATGGCGCTATTGGTACCTCCATACACGCCTGTGCCTAATCTAACGCACCCACTTACCGCCACCTGGGGCATCAATGAGCAAAAATCGCCTATCTCTACATCATGGCCAATGGTGCAAGCCAGATTCAAGAGTACGTGTCTGCCTAAGGTGACGTTGGTGGTGAGCACGCAGTTCTGGCAGATAATGGTGCCCTCGCCTAGGCAAAGCTTTTGCTCCGGGTAATGTAACACCGAGGGGTGCACCAGCACCGGGAAATGGATGCAGGGGTTGATCAATCTGTCAGCTACATCAGTCTTGGCTTGGCAGTTTCCAATGGCAAGTACCGCGTGCAGAGGCTTTTCAATGGAATTCAGGTCCTCCACAGTGCCTAAGTAGGGATAGCCGCAAATCTCAGGGTGGGCGGGTGAAGCATCGTCATAAAACCCCACTACGTTCCATTTAGGCGTGACATGATTGATCTGGTGTATTAGCATCAGAACTTCTTTGCCTAGTCCGCCGGCACCCACAATCGCAATTTTCTGTTTTTCGGTATTCATGAGGAAGATGAGTTGGAGGAGCCGTTGAAGCGCTCCATGGTGGCTGTGCCCGGGGCCGAGATGCCTTCAGGCTTCACTAAATGCTTCATGGTGCGCCACAAAATAAGCGCATCTACCCGCAGAGAAACATGCTCTACGTACCAGAGGTCATACCTGAATTTTTCTTCCCAACGCAACAGGTTCCGCCCGTTAACCTGGGCCCAACCCGTTATGCCGGGTTTTACCTCGTGCCGCCGCGCCTGTTCAAGAGAGTAAAGTGGAAGATATTCCATCAACAACGGGCGCGGACCTATGATGCTCATCTGCCCTTGTAACACATTCAGCAATTGAGGTAGTTCGTCTAAAGAGGTTTTCCTGATGAATTTACCTAAAGGTGTCAGGCGCTGCGCATCAGGCAGCAGGTTGCCGTGCTGGTCCCGCGCCTGCGTCATGGTCACGAATTTATAGAAAGAAAAAGGCTTTCCGTGCAAACCCGGGCGTTGCTGCCTAAAAAGAATGTGTCCGTCAAAGCCTATCCACAGCACCACTGCCACCAACACCATTACAGGCCAAAGCAGCAGCAAGGCAATGCCGGCCAGCAAGAGATCTAAGAGGCGTTTCCCGTAGGGCAAATAAGACATAGAGACGGACCGGTGGAAAGAATACGTTTGACAGAATCCTGTTTTACCCCTGATTTTTGAAAACCAGTGGCAAAACGAAAGTACGATTCTCTGAGCAGATTCTATTAATTTGCGCGTATGATTCAATTTCCGAACGCGAAGATAAACCTTGGCTTGCAACTGGTAGAAAAACGCCCCGATGGGTTCCATAACCTGGTCTCCTGCTTTTACCCCGTTGGCTGGACCGATGCCCTGGAGATTCTTCCCTCAGACGGAGAGGCTAACTTCACGCTCTCAGGTCTTCCGGTGCCCGGCGAACCTGCCGCTAATCTGTGCTGGAAAGCCTATGAACTCCTGCGCCGGGACTTTGACCTGCCCTCCATCAAGATGCACCTGCACAAAGTCATTCCTATGGGAGCAGGGTTGGGCGGCGGCTCCGCCGATGCGGCCTTCACGCTGAAGATTCTGAACCAGCAGTTTAAATTGAATTTGACGGAGGAAGCACTAGAAAACTATGCGCGTCAATTGGGCAGCGATTGCGCGTTCTTCATCAGAAACAGACCGGTGCTGGCGGTAGAGAAAGGTGATGTGTTTGAGTCTATTTCACTTGATTTAACCGGATGGCACCTGCTAATGGTATACCCGAACTTAGCCATCAGTACCGCCGAAGCGTACGCTGGGGTTTCGCCCCGTTTTCCTGAAAATGACCTCAAAACGTCTCTTGCTCAAGATGTTTCCACCTGGAAAGACGAGGTAGTGAATGATTTTGAATTGAGCCTGTTCCCTAAATATCCAGTGCTGGCAGAACTGAAAGCCCAGTTGTATGAAATGGGCGCGATGTATGCATCAATGTCGGGTTCAGGATCTACCATGTATGGGCTGTTTCAGACGTCGCCTGCCGGGCTATTGACTTTCCCAAAGGAGTACTCAGTTTGGCAAGGCGTCTTTTAATCTGCGTTGCCGCCGATTGATGACACTTTCCAGAATTGGGTGCAGAAACACACTGAACAATATAATTGCCGCTCCATAGTAGAAGCCCGCTGACATCTGCTCGCCTTCTTTGAAGATAAACCACGCCAATAAAATTCCATATACGGGTTCCAGGTTTACGGTCAGGTTCATGGTGTAGGCGCTGAATTTATGCATGAGCCGCACGGCTGCTGTGTACGCGTATACGGTGCAAACCAACCCCAGCATGCCAATGCTAAACACATCCAGCCAAGTCAGGGTTAACTGCAGTTCACCGTTGTCGGTCATCCACTCGCGGTAGAAAGGGAGAAACAGGCAGGTAGCCACCCAAGCGCCTGCCATTTCATAGCAGGTGATGGTAGTAGCGGCGTGCTGTTTGGTGAGTTTGCTGTTAATAATGGTAAAGCAAGAAGCCAGAAACGCCGAGCCCACCGCCATGGCAATCCCTAAGGCATGATCAAACTCAAACCGGAAAATGATGTACAGCCCCACAATAATGAGCAGGGCCAGTGCCACTTCATGGGGCTTTATCTTCTTGTTTGTGAAAATTGGCTCTAAAATGGAGGTCCAGAGGCTGGCGGTAGCCATACCGGCCAAACAGATAGACACTGAGGAGACCCGTGCCGAGGCAAAAAACAGGATCCAATGCGCGGCAATCAGGAACCCCACACTCAGGATCTTCGCAATGTTGCGCTGGCCAATTCTAAAAGATTGCTTCTTGAGTTTGATGACCACAGCCAAGGCCACTGCCGCCAGAATGGTCCGGTAAAACACCAGCTCCACGGCCGGAATAGAGATGAATTTTCCTAAAATGGCCGTGAAACCCCATAGTAAAATGATGAAGTGTAGTTCCAGAAAATCTTTTAGCCGAGGGGTTTGCAAGAGGAAAATGAATTAGAGATGATAGGGGTTGAGCCGATTTTCGGGAAAACAACCCTTGAAAGAAAGGCTTCTGGCGCAGACCTAAAAAGACAGCGCCAGAAGTCCTAAAAACATTGCGTCACCTGGGTACGGTTCGGTAGAGTACGATGCCAATGACGGTGAAGACGGCCAAAGGAACGAAAGCAGCCAACTGCGGCGGAATACCGCCCACGGAAGCCAGGCTTCGGCTCATCATCACGAAGATGATGAAGATAAAGGCGAGCACAAAGCCTAACGCAATCTGCAAACCAACCCCGCCGCGTACCTTCCGGGAACTCAGAATGACGCCTATAATGGTGAGTACCGTGATGGCGAAGGGATAGCTCATGCGCTCATACTTCTCGGTCATGTACATCTCCACGTCGGTGGCACCGCGCAGGATCTTTTCGTCAATGAGCTTGTTCAGTTCGGCATTGGTCAGGGTTTCCTTTAAGCGGTAGGTGCTGGCAAAGTCTTTAGGCAACAGGTTCAAGGTAGTGTCAATGGCGCCGCCCTGCACCACGGTTTCTTTGTCGCCATTGAAGGTGCGCAGGGTGTATGCATCCATGTGCCACTTCTGCTTGGTACTATCCCAGCGGATAGATTCTGAGGAAAGTTTCTGAATAAGCTCCTGCTTCCGGATGGTTTCCAGGGTGAACTTGTAGCCCACGTTGGCGTGGTTGTTATAGCTCTCCAGATACGCGTAAGAATCTGGCCCAATCCGGAAGTGTACGTTGCGGCCCTCAAAGGTGTAAGGGTTTTTCACGTACTTGATTTCAAAGGCCACCCGAGTCTTGTTGGCGGTGGGAATCACGTACGAGGCGAAAAAGAAGATGAAAATTCCGATGACGATAGACCCCATGATGTAGGGCACCAGCATCCGCTTGAAAGAAACCCCGCTGCTCAGAATGGCCACAATCTCGGTGTGCGAAGCCAGTTTTGCTGTCACAAACACCGTCGCAATAAACACCGTAATGGGGCTCAGCATGTTGATGTAGTGCGGGATCATGTTCATGTAATAATCCACCAGAATAATCTTCACAGAGAGGTTATGCTGAATGAAGTCATCATTCTTCTCCACAAAGTCAATCACGCAGATCACCGCGATCAGGATGATCACCACAAACACAAACGTGGTCAGGAACTTCTTAAGAATGTAACTATCTAGGAGTTTTAGTTTCACGCTATGTTAATTACGAATTCAAAATTAGAAATTAGAAATGGCCTTGAATATGTCTACATCAGGTAAGCCCACTTCTAATTTCTAATTCATAATTTCTAATTTCTAATTTCTATAACCGTGTCATTAACTTTTTCACCATCTGGTCTTTCCAGGTCCGGAACGTGCCAGCCAGGATCTGCTCGCGCGCCTGGCTTACCAGCCACAGGTAAAACGTAAGGTTATGCACGCTGGCAATCTGGGCACCCAGCATCTCAGTGGCGTGCATGAGGTGACGCAGGTACGCCTTAGAATGAAACGTGCTCACGTAGCCGCCCAGTTCTGCATCAATAGGGGAGTAGTCCTCTTTCCAGCGTTCGTTCCTGATGTTAATGATGCCTTGCGTGGTGAACAGCATGCCGTTACGCGCATTCCGGGTAGGTAGCACGCAGTCAAACATATCCACGCCCAAAGCAATGTTCTCCAGAATGTTGGCCGGTGTGCCCACGCCCATCAGGTAACGTGGTTTGTCAGTGGGCAGTATGTCGCAAACCAGTTCGGTCATCTCGTACATCATCTCGGCAGGCTCGCCCACCGATAATCCGCCAATGGCATTACCTGGACGATTCTTAGACGCGATGGTCTCCGCGGACTGAATGCGTAGATCTTTGTAGGTGCTGCCTTGTACAATAGGGAAAAGGGTTTGCTCATAGCTGTACTTGCCCTCAGTAGAGTCAAAGCGGTCAATGCAACGTTGCAGCCAACGGTGCGTGCGCTCCATGGAGTTGCGGGCGTAGTTGTAATCACACGGGTAGGGCGTGCACTCGTCAAAGGCCATGATGATGTCGGCGCCAATGGTGCGCTGCGTATCCATCACGTTCTCGGGCGTGAACAGGTGCGAAGACCCGTCAATGTGCGACCGGAACTTCACGCCGTCTTCAATAATTTTACGCGTGCCCGATAGGGAGAACACCTGGTACCCGCCACTGTCTGTTAATATGGGTTTGTCCCAACCGTTGAATTTGTGCAGGCCGCCGGCTTTCTCCAGCACGTTCAGGCCCGGGCGCAGGTACAGGTGATAGGTGTTGCCTAAAATAATTTGGGCTTTTACGTCTTCTTTCAGCTCGCGCTGGTGCACGGCCTTTACGGTGCCGGCAGTACCCACCGGCATGAAAATAGGGGTTTGTATGGTGCCGTGGGCGGTGGTCAATACACCGGCACGGGCTTTGGAAGCGGGATCGTTCGCTACTAAATCAAAGGTCATGGACTACGGGTAAAGTGCTGGAGAAGCCTTCTTTACAGAAGGAAATTAAAGGCTTTTAAGAACCCGCGCTTCTCCAAACGGCAAAGATACAAACAACCTTTTGTTCTGCCGCCCCGTGGGTACGCCTCTCCCAACTATTTATGCTATTTTTGGATTCAGTTTTCATTGCCTTGGACCTTACGCCTTACCTTTCTGACTCTCTGTTCTACCTACTACTAGCCTGTGTGCTGGTGCAGTTGTTTTATGAACTCTATTATTTTCTGCCGCTCGCTTTCCATCCCAAACAGGAAGAAGTGAACCCATCTGCTTTGCCGCCCTTGTCAATTTTGGTGGCAGCCCACAATGAAGTGAAGAATCTTCAGGAATTACTACCGCTGTTAATACAACAGGAGTACCCGCAGCCGTTAGAAATTGTAGTGATAGACGATCGCTCCTGGGATGGGTCTCATGTGTTAGTGAAGGAATACGAAATGGAGCACTCCCACGTGCGCCTCTTGCGGGTGAAGGAAACCCCGTACCTGATGAGTCCTAAAAAATATGCGCTGTTTCTGGGCATTAAAGCCGCTCAGTATGAGCACTTACTGTTTACGGATGCCGACTGCCGACCTCTCTCTAAAAGATGGGCACTGCAGATGGCTCATGGGTTTTTAAACGGAAAAGACATCGTATTAGGCGTTTCTCCGTATATGCAGATATACGGATTTTTGAATCATTTAATCCGGTTTGAAACCTTCTTAACCGCTATGCAGTATCTGTCGTTTGCCAAGAAGGGGCAAGCGTACATGGGAGTGGGTCGTAATCTGGCGTATACCAAGTCAACGTTTCTACGTAATAAAGGCTTTGCCTCCCATATTAGGTCCTTGGGAGGGGACGATGATTTATTTGTGCAGGAAGCTGCCAAACATTCTGCCGTCCAGATTGTCATTGACCAGGATGCCCAGACAAACAGCACCCCGGAAACCCGGTGGCGCAACTGGTGGCTCCAGAAACGAAGGCATATGGCGGCAGGGCGGCAGTACCAAAAGAAGGAACAGTTCAGACTCGGACTTTTTGTCTTGTCAAATGGGCTATTTTATGTAATATCACCTGTTCTTTTAGGTTTACAGTATCAGCCGCTATGGGTTGGCCTCATTATTGGGGTAAGGTACGCGGCACTCTATGGCTCGTACCTGCCGGTGGCCCGCCGCCTGCAAGACCCTCTTGCCTGGTGGCTGTTGCCAATACTGGAACTGGGGTATTACCTCAATTATATAGGGATCGGGATCTCTGTTTTAACGACTAAAAAGGTAAGATGGAAGTAAATAAACAATTCTCCGCGAAAGCGAAACACGATTTTAAACTGATTCAGTCAGCGGTGGAAGACGGGGATGAGAAAGCCTACGCCGAACTGATGCAGATTTACAAAAAGCCAGTTTACCACGTGGTTCTCAAAATGGTGCGCAACGCCGACGATGCTGAGGACCTCACCATTGAAGCCTTCGCAAAAGCCTTCCGTAACCTACATAAATTCAACCCGGAGTACGCATTTAGTACCTGGCTTTTCCGTATTGCTACGAACAACTGTATCGACTTCATCCGGAAGAACAAGATCAAGACTATGAGCATTGACTCAGCCATCAAGATCGACAACGGCGATGAGATCACCATTGATTTCAAAGACAACAACCTGAACCCGCAGGAGTCTGCCATCAAAAACCAGAAGATTGAGATCATGCAGTACATCGTGAGCAAACTGCCCGATAAGTACCAGCGCCTGGTAACCCTCCGTTACTTTGACGAGCTGTCTTACGAGGAGATTGCCACCGAACTCAGCGCCCCACTTGGAACCGTAAAGGCCCAATTACACCGCGCCCGTGAGTTGCTCTATGACATGGTGAAAAACAAAAAGCACCTGATCTAATTTATAGCAGGTAGTGCTTTACCCGATTTTAAGATTGAAATGTTAGCAGAAAGCAGCCCATGTGGCTGCTTTCTGTGTTTAGAAGCTGTTTATGGATAAGAGGCTGCAAATGGTAAACCAAATCCCGCAAGTTACCGCTCCGCTCAAACTTTAAGTATATAAGATTTAGGTCTCTTTTCCTGATAACAGACCCAAAACAGAAACAGACCAACTGCTAACTAAGTACCCAAGACTCTGAACTCAGGACTCGTTTCCTTATCTTTGAGCATATGAACCCAACATCCACCGATATTTTACTTCATTACTTTCCAGACCTAACGCCAGAGCAACAGCAGCAGTTTGCGCGCCTCGCGGAGTTGTACGTGGAGTGGAATTCCAAAATAAACGTGATCTCCCGCAAGGACATGGATAACTTGATGGTGAACCACCTGCTGCATTCTTTGGGCATTGCCAAAGTGGTGCAGTTTCCGGCGGGGACTTCGGTGATGGACGTAGGAACCGGCGGTGGGTTGCCTGGTTTGCCTTTAGCCATTCTGTTTCCTGAGGTGAAGTTTCACCTGGTTGATTCAATAGGCAAGAAAATTCATGTAGTGGAGGAAATTGCAAAGGAGTTGCGTCTCCACAACGTGAAAGCCTCCCATACTCGCGCCGAACAGGTGCACGAGAAATATGATTTCATTGTGAGCCGCGCAGTAGCAAGATTGGCTACTTTCTACCAGTGGATTCAGTTCAGCTACAAAAAAGAATCAGTACCCGGCCAAGGGCTGTACTACCTTAAAGGCGGCGACTTGACCGAAGAACTTGCTGGGTCTGGGTTGATACACGAGGTGTTTGATTTGAGTACCTATTTTCAAGAAGAGTTCTTCGAGACGAAGAAGGTAGTGTACGTGCCGTTGCATCCAACCGCGTAAGGGTTTAGAGGCTTCTTTTAATAAAGAAAAGTTTAAACATTAAAACAGAAGCCTCTTCCATGAAGAGGCTTCTGTTTTAATAGTCATTTAGCTTAAAGGTATTTGATACTTAATATTATTAGAGAGCTACTTTGTTCATGTTCGTCATTAAAATCGAAACCCTTCGCTTAAATGTGAAATAGTATAGGTAAGTGCCTGTCTAAAAATCAAATTCTTATGCAAGTAATTTAATATTAAATATGATGCCTTATTTCCTGTATAAAAATAAATGGAATATATGTCCCTGTACATATATTCCGTCCTGCTCGCTTCTCATTCTTACCCCTAATGTAATTTCTTTATTAGGTAGCTCTTTGAAGATATTCTTTGATTCAACAAGATTATATATTGGTGAATTAGACTTTAAGGCACTACTGGAAATTACTGTATTATCTGTTAAATTGAGTAACTCTACAAAACAATTGGTGCTTCCATCATTAGATCTAAGGTTAGACGTAAAGGTGATAGAATCAACATTGCTAAAGTTTGCTTTATTAAACTTTATAAGGCGAAGTGAAACCTCAGGTATCAAATACCATTCAGTTGTTGAAGTACCATAACCATTTTCACTTGGGAAAGGGAGTCTAATTTGTTTGTCAGCATTGCAATAGTAATTAGTGGATGTAACCTCATTCTCATCCAAAATGCCATTGTAATTTGAATCCAAGCCAGTTACTATTTTTGAACCACCTGTAGAGCAATTCGCACCTACTGGTTCTGCAATGACTTTGTTTAAACTAGTAGGAGTTTTAGGATTGGGTTCCGATTCTTTATTGTTACAGCTTAAAACCAGAAATGTGAAAGAGAATATAAGATAGTAATATAATTTACGCATACTGTGTAATCAACATGATTTTTGCACTTCATATTTATATTACTTATAATATTGAAGTGATGAGAATTTCTATTTAGGTTGCAAGATACATTTAGAATAATACTGTTATATTAAAATGAGAAATAGAATTAGCTTTTCTTTATTATATTAAATATGAAATAGATTAAGTTAAAAAAATTATTGGCGCACCAACTCCACCTTCTCAATCGTATCGCCGATGTTCAACTGGTGCACCACGTCCATGCCTTTGATTACGCGGGCGAAGATGGTGTACTTGCCGTCCAGGTGCGGGGTGGGAGAGTGGGTGATGAACCATTGGCAGCTTTCGGTGTCTTTGCCCGCCGAGGCCATGCCCACGTAGCCTTCCAGGTAGTTCAGATCCGCAAATTCTGAGCGGATGGCGTAGTCGGTGGAGCCCCAGCCATCGCCGCGCGGACAGCCGCCCTGTGCCACGAAGTTGGGCACCACGCGGTGGTAGTTTTTTCCGTTGTAAAAGCCTTGCTCCAGTAATTCCACAAAGTTCGCCACCGAACCCGGCGCGTCTTCCACCAGCAGTTCAAACATGATATCACCTTTAGAGGTACGGATTCGGGCCTTCTGGTTTTTCTGCAGTTTATTCACCGTGGCCCAGTTGATAGGATGGCTGAACGGAGTGGCGGGAGTAGGAGCGGAAGTTTTGCCTTCCAAGTAGTCCAGCGTTTTCTGCAGTTCCAGGTAGGTTTCAATGTCCCGGGGCAGGGTGAGTTTGTCGCGGGCTTGGGTCAGGAAAGACCAATCTGCATAAGCCTCTTTCATGTTCAGGTCAGGGTTCCGGATGGCACCGGCGGCAATGCCTACTATGGCCACATCTCCTGACTGGATGGCTTGTTGGAGTAACTGGTTGAAAGTAGGAGCTGCTTTCGAGTCAAAATTTTTCTGTCCCCTCATGGATACCAGGGCTTCTATGCCCGAGGTGCTGATGGCCGGATGCGCTGCTTTGAATGTCTGCTCCTCAATAAAGGCATATTGTGTGGGGTCTTTACTAAGGGCGGTAAGCAACGCTGCTTTTTCATACGGATTCTTTGCGGAGGCAAACCGTCGCTGAATTTGCTGGCTCACGGCCTGCTTCTGCTCTGCCGGGGAAGAGGCCAATGCCGCTCCGAACAAGGTGGCCCGTACCCGCCAATCGGGTTGTTTATTGGCGGCCTCTAATAACCGGGAAGCTTCGGTGGCCGGGGCTTTGGCAGTCAGGTACTCAGCTGCGCTAAGGGCTACCAGCGGGTGTTTGTCTGACAGGGCGTTCCAGGCGGCGGCTTGCACGGCAGCGTATGGTAACTGGTACAACGGGCGCACCGCATTAATCCGCACGCGGTAATCAGCGTCTTTGCTCAGCACTTGGTTTACAACGGAGGCGATGCCCACGGTATCGGTCATTTTCCCTAAAGCCAGGGCTGCGGCCATGCGCACATTGGCACTGGGATCCTGCTGCACTACTTTAAAGATCTGCGCTTTGGCCGGACTTGGATCTACCTTCGCCGTGCGGCTCAAAAAGTGCGCGGCTCCTAAACGGGCTTCTTCCTGCTCAGAGGTTAGAAGGTCAGCGGCTTTGGTGATGGCACCTGTGTAGTTCAGTTTGCGTTGTCCGGCCCGGTAAATGGCCCAGGCTTGCGCCGCTTGCATAACGGGTTGTGCCGTGTACCGTGAGATCATGTCCAGCCCATTCTGCGTGGCACATTTTCCCCAGGCTTCCAGGATCTCGGCTCTGGCAGGTACGTGCTGCTCTTTCTGGTAGGCCTCCATCAAGGCTGGTTCCGCAGAAGCATTTCCAATTTGCCCTAAAGCATATGCCGTCGCTTTCCTGACTTCCGCTTCAGGGTCTTGCAGTAAAGAAATTAATGCTGGAATAGCCGTGCTGTCCTGCGCCGAGCCGAAAGCTAAAGAGGCCTCTCGACGGTACATGGTTTCTGGTCGATCTAAGAAGGCGAGCAGGTCCTGGGTTTTACGTTCGTCCTGAAGGGTGTAGATTTTGCGCAGGGTCGCGTCACTAAATTTATTCACGCTACTGGTAGCACTCTGCTGGGCAGGTTGCCGGCAGGCGACGGCCAGCAAAAGCAAAGCAGTGGCGTTTCTGAGGTGTTTTTTCATAAAGAGCACTTGAGCACGGAAGATACAAAACTGTCCTGAGTCTGCTGCAAGGCCTCAAAGTGGTGGTTGCGGAATTTTGGTTTTTGCCTTGCTTTCAGGAAAATGGGGCAGAAACGCGAAGTGGATTGTCTAAAAATGCAGACCTTTGCGCCCGTTATGATTACCGCTGCCCCCGCTTCTACCACGTACTCGTTCCGTTTCTGGATGCTGTGCCTGAGTTCGTTTCTATTTTCGGCCAGTTTCAACATGATCATTCCGGAGTTGCCCAACTTCCTGACGCACCTGGGCGGGGCCGATTACAAAGGCTACATCATTGGTTTGTTTACCCTTACGGCCGGGCTTTCGCGCCCCTTCAGCGGGAAACTGACAGATACCGTGGGGCGTTTGCCGGTCATGTATTTTGGGGTGGCGGTCTGCATCTTGTGTAGTTTGCTTTACCCGCTGCTTACCACCGTTTTTGCGTTTTTGCTGCTGCGGCTCATTCACGGGTTCTCTACTGGTTTCACGCCCACGGGCGAAGCGGCGTACATTGCGGACATTGTGCCGCTGGAACGCAGAGGTGCGGCCATCGGGGTGTTTGGGTTGGCCGGAAGCTTAGGCTTGGCAGCTGGGCCAGCCATTGGCGGAGAGTTCAGCCGGCATTTCTCACTGCACGCACTCTTCTACTGTTCCTCGGCCATGGCGTTGTTTTCCATTCTGGTATTGGTGAACCTGAAAGAAACATTGCCTAATCCGCAGAAATTTAAGTTGGGCTTACTGCGCATCCGCAAAGATGAAATCTTTGAACCCAGGGTGCTGCCTACTTTTGTGGTGATGTTGCTTACGCTGTCCTGCTATGGCGCTGTGCTCACCGTTACGCCAGATTTCAGCCAGCACTTGGGTATCCAGAACAAAGGACTGTTCTTTACTTTCTATACCGTCTCTTCCATTGGCGTGCGGTTTCTGGCAGGTCGAGCCTCTGACCGCTTCGGCAGGGTGCCTATCCTACGCGTTTCCACATTAATGATGGCAGTGTCCATGGTGGTGCTGGGGTTAGCCGATAGCAAAGCAATGTTCCTGGGAGCGGCGGTTTTGTACGGTTTCGGAACTGGGATGAACTCGCCCACACTCTATGCCTGGGCCATTGACCTGAGCCACCCCGACCGCCGCGGCCGCGCCATGGCCACAGTGTACATTGCCTTGGAAGCCGGTATTGGCATTGGCGCTTTCGCCTCCGGCTGGATTTACGGGAATGAAATAGGCGCTATCCCTTATGTATTCTGGGGCGCTGCAGCCTTGTGCTTCTTAGCATTTTTGTTTGTAATGCTAGGCAAGTTTCAGAAGAGGGTCGAAGCCTAGCTATTTCAGAGCAGTTTTTAGGAATTAAGGCTGTTTCTACAAATACCCCTTCGCCTGTAGTCGGAACAGCTCTGCGTAGCGGGTGCCTTTGGCGATGAGTTCTTCATGCGAGCCCATTTCCACGAACTGGCCGTTCTCAATCACTAAAATCCTGTCAGCCATGCGCACGGTGGAGAAGCGGTGGGAGATAAGCACGGCGGTTTTGCCCTTGGTCAGTTCCGCGAAGCGTTGGAAGACTTCGTGCTCGGCGCGAGCGTCTAAGGCGGCGGTGGGTTCGTCCAGAATCAGGAGCTGCGCATCACGCATATAGGCCCGTCCCAACGCTATTTTCTGCCACTCACCCCCCGATAAATCCACGCCTTTGTTGAAGCGGCGGCCAATGACTTGGTCATACCCTTCGGGAAGTTTGGCGATGACCGTATCTGCGAGACTTTGCTGGGCCGAGGTCTGGATACGAGGCTGGTTTTCTTTTTCCTCAATCCGCCCGATGGCGATGTTGGTGCCCGCGCTCATCTGGAACCGCACAAAGTCCTGGAAGATCACGCCAATCTCCCGGCGCAGATCGGCAGGGTCATATTCCCGCAGGTCAATGCCGTCCAGCAGAATGCGTCCTTCCGTAGGGTCATAGAGGCGGGATAGCAGTTTCACCATGGTGGTTTTTCCGGCGCCATTTTCGCCTACCAAGGCTAATTTCTCGCCCGCGTGTAAAGTGAAGTTGAGGTGCCTGAGCGCCCATTTCTCTGAGTTGCGGTATTGAAAGCCCACGTTCTCAAAGGTGAAACCGTGCCGGATAGGTTTTGGAAAAGATGGCGCCGAAGCCTGACGACGAATACGAGGTTGCAGCTCGAAGAAATCAAAGAAATCCTGCAGGTACAACGCGCCCTCTGCTACGCTGGTGAACCGGTTGAGCACTGATTCCAGCAGACCCCGCAAGCGCATGAACGAACCGGACAGAAAGGTGAGTTGCCCTAAGGAAACCTGCCCTTGAACGGTCTGGATGAGCAGGTACACGTAGGCCCCGTAATACCCGGCGCTACCCAAGGCGGCAAACACGCTGCCCCAACCAGCCCTCCTAATAGCCAATTTCTCGTTGTCTTTGTAAAACTGACTTGAAAGCGTGCGGAAGCGGTCTACCAGAAAGCCAGACAACCCGAAGATCTTTACCTCCTTGGCGGTGTCATCGCTGGCCCCGGTTTGGCGGAGGTAATCCAGCTCGCGGCGCTCGGGTGTCCAGCCGTGCACCAGGGAGTAACTGCGTTCGTTGAAATGGGACTCGCCTAGGAAGGCAGGCAATACAGCAATTAGCAGTAACAACAATAGCCACGGGTAGAAGGCAATGAGCCCGGCAGCCAGGAAAATCATGGTCAGGATGTCCTGCATCTGCCCCAGTACCTGGCTCATGAGAATGGTCCGGCTCAGGGTCTGGCGGCGCGCACGTTCGAGTTTGTCATAGAAAGCCGAGTCTTCAAACTGATCCAGATCCAGCTCGGCGGCGTGTTCCATGAGCCGGATGGAGGACTGGTTGGCAAACAAATCGCCCAGTAGTCCATCTATCAGGGCAATGCCCCGGTTCAGGAAATCAGAAAGCACCGCCAGTCCAAACTCGATAGCGATGAGGGTGAAAAGGTAGCCCAGCAGTTTGTCGTTGGTTTGCGAAAGGCGTACCACTTCGTCAATAATGAGTTGCCCTACGTAGAGCACTGCCAATGGCACGGCCGCCCGGAACAACCGAAGCACCACGTTGATGAACGCCATGCGCGGATTGGTTTTCCAGACCATTTTCAGGAAAGGAGGCAAATGCTTCAGAGCACTTACCCGCTGCTGCACCGAAAGCTGCGGCTTCCCCTGCCCTGGTGGTTTCTTCCCGAATAGATTATCCCAAAATGCCATATGCGGAGATTTACTAGAAGGCTCTTTACTTACGCCAGTTGTGTAGAACGTAAGGAAAGGGCCTCGGTTAGTTTGGGTGAAAGGTACTTGCTTCTACTTTATGGAAATCCTTTTCGGAGGGTTTTTGTTTTATTTTCCTAAAACAAGGGTAAAAGAGAGGCACTATCCTTTAGGTTACTAAAAGCGCTGTTCATCTTGGTAATTGGGCTTTACCTTTGCCCTTTATCAAATGGAAACGGTTTTTTGTTTCCCTTGCCAGTATAATTTCGTAGTTGAGAAGTATGGAAGAATCATTTTTACAGCGGCTTTGGGGTTTGCACCAGCAGAACCAGCTTCGCATACCCACTGGTTTGCTTTGCCAGTTCCTGAACCGGTTGCTGCAAATGCTGTTTCCGCCGTTAGCGGAACAACCTTTCAGAGATGCGCAGGCCCTGGCCCAAGAAGCTACTTTTCTGGAGCAGGAATTGGAGTCTTTGTTGGAAGGGGTACAGCACATCAGCGCATTCTCGGCGGCCGAGACCGTAGACCGGTTCATGGGCCAATTGCCTAACTTACATGAGCGTCTTATTTCTGATGCTCAGTTTATTTTACATGAGGACCCGGCGGCCCGGCACATTGAGGAAGTGATGCGGTCTTACCCGGGTTTTTACGGCATAGCGGTGTACCGCATTGCGCATTTACTATACAAGGAAGGTGTACCGTTGTTGCCGCGCATCTTAACCGAATTCGCCCATAGCCGCACCGGTATTGACATTCACCCCGGAGCGCAGATTGATTACCCGTTTTGCATTGACCATGGCACCGGTATTGTCATAGGCGAGACTACCGTGATTGGGAAGAACGTGAAGTTGTACCAAGGCGTGACCCTGGGTGCCCTGAGTGTGGCCAAGTACATGACAGATCTCAAACGTCATCCTACTCTGGAAGACAACGTGATTATTTACGCCGGAGCTACCATATTGGGCGGTAATACAGTCATTGGTGCGCACAGCATTATTGGTGGTAACGTATGGCTCACGGAGAGCGTACCTGCTTATTCGCGGTTGTACCACCGTGCACAAATAAAAGTAAGCCGGTCCGAGGCGCCAGAAGACATCCTGGACTTTTCAATATAAATTACCGGCCTAAGGAGTTTAGTAAATAATTATACATTTGCACAAGGCCAAAGGCAGGCCAATGTGCCTTCAGTTTCTATTTATTCAACCGTAACCTTACGATATGAAAGCAGAAAGCATTTTACAAACCATTGGGGATACCCCTGTGGTACGCATCAATAAATTATTTGGTCCTGATGCCCAGGTGTGGATGAAGTTGGAGCGAGCCAACCCGGGAGGAAGCATCAAAGACCGTATTGCCTTGTCTATGATTGAGGACGCTGAGCAGCGCGGCCTTCTGAAACCACATAGCCATATTATTGAACCAACATCGGGTAACACCGGGGTAGGGTTGGCCATGGTTGCTGCTGTGAAAGGCTATGAAATCACCTTGGTCATGCCTGAGTCTATGTCTATTGAGCGCCGCCGCCTGATGGCTGCTTATGGAGCCCACCTGGAATTGACCCCTCGCGAGAAAGGCATGAACGGGGCCATTGCAAGGGCTCATGAGCTAGCCGCTGAAAACGAAAATGCCTGGATTCCCATGCAGTTTGAGAATGAGGCTAACACCCGCATCCACATAGAAACCACAGCCCAGGAAGTGCTTCGTGATTTTCCAGATGGGTTTGATTACATGATCACTGGGGTAGGTACTGGTGGGCACATTACTGGCGTAGGCCAGGTGTTAAAACAGAAATTCCCGAACCTAAAAGTATTGGCGGTTGAACCAACCTTGTCTCCGGTTTTGAGCGGAGGTGCCCCTGGACCACACCCCATCCAAGGGGTAGGCGCTGGTTTCATTCCGAAGATCATGGATATGTCTGTGTTAGACGGTGTAATTCAGGTAGATCCTAAAGATGCCTTTGAGTATGCCCGTCGGGCAGCCAGGGAAGAGGGGATGTTTGTGGGAATTTCTTCCGGTGGTTCACTGGCGGCAGTAGCTCAGAAAATAGGCGAATTTGATAAAGGAGCCCGTATTCTCACTTTCTGCTATGATACTGGTGAGCGGTATTTGTCAGTAGAAGGATTATTTGTGTAATCACTCCCCTACCTATAAAACAAAGCCGCCCTTGCATGTGCAAGGGCGGCTTTGTTTTAAGCTTGTTTATTTGAAAGAAGCCCTAAAGCAACGGGCTTCCTGTCTTTGTTTTATTGTCCCTGGGGTTTGTTGCCAGAAGAGGTATCTGTGGTGGTATTTGTGGTGCTATCTCCTGACGTGCTGCCCAATCCAGCAACTGTACTGGTCACTTTATCGGTAATTGCACGGCGTTTGTCTTTGCCTAAGGCGGCAATTGCTATGCCCGCACCAGCAGCTCCTAGTAGGGAGTATAGAATCTTTTTGTTGTTAGATGCCAGTGTTGACACGTTCTTCAAAAGAGACTTGTTCTTTTTGTCTTTGGTCTCTTTGCTTTTCTTAGTCTTGGTCTTATCCTTTGCCATAGTTTTAAAATAGTAGACGTATACGTTTCGGTTTATACGAGGAGACCATGTGGTTTACCTCTCAATAAGAAATTACGCCTCTCCTCGGTTTAAGTTCTCTCTTATTGAAAGTATGTCTGCTGACTACGCACAAAGAAGAGGAGGGAAAGGCTTTTAGAGACAGTATTCCTGGTAAGAAAACAGACTAGACATTCTCAATAGCAAATTGTTTACCATGACTTTCTTCTTTGGGTGCTCTGTCCTTTTTAGAATGTTTGCTTTTCTCTTCTGCATCTCCTGTATGGTGGTGATGGGTTAAATGCCTGACAGCTGCCGAAATTCCATCTACTAAGCCTCCGGCTTTGTCTGGACCCAGTGCCTTTCCTAAAGCTACTCCTGCGCCTACTGCGCCTAGTAAAGCAAGAAGAACCCTGTTGTCTTTTATATATGGCTTTACAGCTCTATAAAAGGTTTGGTGCTTTTTCCCTTTTTTCTTTTTCTTGGCCATAGTGGTATCCTGAATAGAACCGGATTTTCAATGGTTCACTAGTAAAGGTATAATGAGTAAATTCATCTGTAATGCTCTACGTGCTGTTTGGGCCTTTGTTATTTGCTCTAATTTCTTCAATATAGCATCTTACCTAAAGGCCATTTAAAAAAGCAACATGCAAGACATTATATTTCCTCTCGACTTTGAATTCAAGATTACCACGTTCTCTAATGATTTTATAGTGACAGATGCTAATGGGGAAACCATCAGCTATGTGAAGCAGAAGCTGTTTAAATTAGTAGAGGAAGTAAATGTATTCAGTGATCAATCCCAGTCTGAACTGCTTTACTCTATTAGGGCAAACAAATGGATAGACTTCTCTGCTGCTTATGTCTTTACCAACAATATAGGGCAGGAGATAGGGCGGGTTGCCCGTAAGGGCTGGGCCTCTCTATGGAAAGCACATTACGAAGTGTATGATCAGAACCAGCAGCAGGATTTTACTATTCGGGAAGCAAATGCCTGGGTGAAGGTTGGGGATGCGTTGTTGGGGCAAATTCCTATTGTAGGGGTCTTGACAGGCTACTTCTTCAACCCGTCTTACCATGTGATGAGATCAGATGGTACACTAATAGCAACTTTGAAAAAACAACGATCGTTTTTTGGACGCCACTTTACCGTTACCCAGGAAAGCACCTTTGAGTCCGGTGAAAGCGTACGTATTCTTCTGAGTTTGATGATGATGATCCTGCTGGAAAGACGCCGAGGGTAATTAAAGATTTTAACCTAGTTAGATTCAGAAGGTGTCACACCCAAGTACCAGAGAACTTTCTTTGGTACTTGGGTGTGACACCTTAGTTTTTGAAAGAAAATAAATAGCTCACTGAAAAGGAGAATCTTCTATTGCGCTCCTGGTGCATGGCAGGCTGCTTTCTTGGGGGATTGTCCGGATCAATGTTGAGGGCACGCTTATCTTCTAAGAATTCGTATGGCAGTGTTAGGCCATAGATATATCGAATATCAAAGATTAGCATACTCCTGTTCTTTAACTTGTAGTGGAAGCCGGTAGAAAACACTGCACTTACTTCTTGTCTGGCTCTTACGGTAATACTGTCATAAATAGCGGTAACAGCCTCTTTCCTGCCATTCTCTACTTCTACGCTGTCTATTACCTTTGGGGTCTTTTGCTTAATTGATGAGAGTTCACTGGCTAACAATCTCTTAAAAGGTGTCTACTTAAGCGCACATAGTAATTTGAGTTGTATCTTCTAAGTTAGGCTCTTCATCATTGAAGCTAGACAATACTATTAGAAGCAGTATTAGGAATGATAATAGCCTATTTCTGATTTGATACAAGGTTACATTTTACCGGGGTAGACGAATGACTTAATGTTATAATTTTGGTATTTCGATTTAGAAACCTCCACCGAAGCAGAGAAGTAATATTTTGCATTTTTTAGAAAACGATAGTCATCGTTTGGAATAACCATGGTGTAGATGCCTGTTTCGGGTATTTTGCCCTTCATAATTAATTTAAAAGGTGGCTCCTTGAAAGAACTGTCTAGATTGGCCATGAACCCGTAGTCCAAGTCTGTAGCATTGACTTTGTTTATCTTGCCCGTCAGGGTCACAGAGCCATTGGCCTCTACTACTGCGGAGATAGTCTCCACATCTGCAACTTTGGGTTTTTCTGGTATGGGGGTTGGTGTTGGAGTTGGCGTAGGAGTTGGAATTTCTTCTTTTTCTTCGCCGCAGCCGGAGAATACAACAAGGAACATCAGCAGGTAGGGTAGAAGTCTTTTCATTTAGTTTTATGTAAGTTTCCCCCAATATAGGGATTGTTTGTCTGACTGGTACTCAGCCAAAACAGGAGGAAGAGAGGGGGCTAGCAGAGTACAATTCAGAAAGTTGTGTGTACTAATGTGTAATACAAAAAAAGCACTTACAGTTTTACTGTAAGTGCTTTATAATCAGAGTGGAGAATATCGGAGTCGAACCGATGACCTCTTGCATGCCATGCAAGCGCTCTAGCCAGCTGAGCTAATCCCCCGTTTTGATGTTACAAAAGTAATAGCCTTTCTCATAACTACAAAATCTTTTCTGTGCATTTCTTCTTTTTGAGCTGCCTGGTTTATCTGCCTTGAGCTTTACTCAATGTGAGATGCGGAGTAAGTGGTTGATTTAGTAGTGTTTGCTTTGTGAAAAAAATTGAATGTAAAAGATAACAGGGGCAATAAAAAAGCGAGCGAAATATGTTTTCGCCCGCTTTTCTAAAATTAGGTACTAAAACTCCTATTGGAAGATATAGCGCAGACCAACTTGTCCTTGCCATCTTGAAGAGAAGGAAGTATTCCAAACGTCTGTAGTAGGTTTGTTGAAAGTGAAGCTTGGAACGTTGTTTGAATCACGAGATACAAACCTTACCAACTCTACTGCGGCGTTGTTTACAAAGTAGTTACGGCCCCAATCTTTGTTGATGGCATTACCTACGTTGAATACATCCAGCGTTAATTGCAACGTATGTTTCTTAGTGCCTATGTTAGCGAAGATGTCTTGCGCGATACGCATGTCTACGCGGTGTGTCCAAGGAGTACGGGCGCCATTACGCTCAGAGTATTGGCCGCGGCGGGTTCTCAGGTACTCATCGTTTTCAATGAAGGCATTCAGATCAGCCCATTGCTGCTCTGGGGTAACGGTCACTGCATTAGCTCCACTACCAATTACCAGGTTAGTAAAGCGGATTTCATCAGCCGTACGTGGTACGTAAAGAAGGTCATTGCCAGTGTTACCATCAGAGTTCAAGTCCTGAGCATACAGGTAGGTGAACGGAGTTCCTGATTGTCCTTCATAGAACAATGAGAGAGAAGTGCTCAGGTTGTTTAACCAGTTTACAGTATAGCCACCAGAAGCAATCACGCGGTGACGGATGTCAAAGCGAGAGTAAGACAACTCAGGATTATTAGGATCTGTAACAATCTGGTTAAACTGCCAGTTAGATCTAGCGGTGCTGCTGGTACCACTGTTCACATCTCTGGACTGACCGTGGGTATAAGCCACCATCGTATTGATACCGTTGTCGAAGTTTTTCTGTAATTGGCCAGTCAAGCTGTAAGTATAGCCTTTGCTGGTATTATCAAGCAGGATAGCATTTGTATAAGCAGTGTTCACTCTTCTATTGTTAGAGGAAGATGCGTAAACCGGTCTGTTATCTGCACCTTGAAGAGTAGCTACTGGTGCTTTCAAGTTGATGTCTTTGTACACAACATCATTGAGGGTCTTAGAGTAGATACCTTCCACGGTGGCAATGATCCCCAGGGGTAATACATAGTCAGCAGCCAGGTTGGTACGGAACGTCTGTGGGATTCTGAAATCCTCAGTTACAAGGTTAATTTCTGCAGTTGTACCTGCAGCTCCTAAGTTACGGATGTTGTCAATGTTGGTCTCAAATCTGCCGGTTCTGGTTTGGTTACCTAAGAACAGAGAGTTAAACGTGATTCCATTATTAGTGAACTGGTTAGACAACCACACAAAAGGAACACGGCCGGTGAAGATACCAGTACCACCACGCACTTGCAGTTTTTTATCACCAAATACATCCCAGTTGAAACCTGCTCTTGGAGCCCAAAGCAATTGTCCGCTAGGAGTAGCATCGGTTCTCACGCCCATGTACTGAGGAATAGATCCAAATGTCCGCTCTACACCCTCGTTACGGGCTGGAGTATCTGGCATTACCGGCATGTCAACACGTAGACCTAAGGTAACGCGAAGGTTTTCTGTCACAGAGATTTCGTCCTGTGCATAGAAGCCTAATTGAGCGGCATTAAATCTTGCAGCAGGAGTAGGGTCATTTGCGTTAGCAGAGTAGGTCTGTTCAATCTGGAAAGGTTTCTCGGCTAAGAAATCTTCCAGGCTGTTGAATTGGTAATAACCATTACCGTTGTTGATGAATAGGTTCCGGAATTTGAAGAACTCATTGTGCGTTCCGAAGGTGAAGGTGTGGTTACCTTTGAAAAGGGTGAGGTTATCTGTGAATTCGAAGATATCCTGATCCAATTCATTGAAAGCGGAGCTACGCTCTGTACCCGCGGTGATGGTGTTACTACCACTGTTGTTGAAACGGATGGTCACCTGTGGGAACAAACCGCCTGGAGTGTCTCTCTGGTCACGGATTCTGGAATAACCCACGATCAAGCTGTTAGACAAATTCTCAGAGAAACGGCTTCTAAGTTCAGCCACCGTACTATTGGTGGTGTTGGTGAACTCATACGCATTGTTGGCAAACCGGAAAGTGGTGTTGGAACGAGTAATGTTGTCATCAAAAGCAGTCACAAAGTTGTGGCGAAGCGTTAATTGGTGACGGTCTGTGATGTTCCAGTCTAAACGGGCAAATAACTTGTCGCTTTCCGTACGACGATCCAAAGGACCAAAGCTACCTGGATCATAGCCATACTTCTCAATAAGCGTTTGGGAGATAGTTCTCACAGAAGCCTCCGGTACAATAGAACCAGCCTCGCCTAAATTGTTCAATAGAGGCTCTGTGCGGCGGGTAATTTCACCATTCAGGAAGAAGAAAAGTTTGTCTTTCAGGATAGGGCCACCCACTCTGAAACCAGTCTGATAATCTTGAAATTTAGCAGTCTTTACTTCTGTGATTGGGTCTCTGCCCACGGTTTTCTGATTACGGCCGAACCCGTACACAGAACCCTCTACGTTGTTTGTTCCTGAGCGAGTTACGGCATTGATACCACCACCAGTGAAGTTACCGAATTTCACATCATAAGGAGCCAATACTACCTGGATCTGATCAATCGCATCCAGAGAGATGGGTTGCGTACCTGCCTGTCCACCAGGAGTACCGCTACCAGACAAACCAAATACGTCATTGTTCACGGCACCGTCAATGGTGATGTTGTTGTAACGGTTGTTGGAGCCCCCAATAGAGTTGCCAGAAGCTTGTGGCGTAAGACGGGTAAAGTCTTGCAAAGAACGGTTCAGAGTAGGAAGACGCTCAATCTGCTCGCGAGACACGTTGGTAGCCGCACCCGTGCGGTCAGCGTTGATTACCGCGTTACGGTCAGCTACTACCTGTACTTCGGCAAGACCTACTGCGCTTTGAGAAAGAGTGAAGTCTAATCTCAGCGTCTGGCCAAGTGACAGGTTGATATTCTCTCTTCTTTGCTCTTGGAAACCTACGTACGAGGCTGTGATTGTATAAGGACCACCTACCCGCAAGTTTTGCAAATTATACCGGCCGTTTGCATCTGCACTGGCAGCATATTGAGTGTTGGATGGTGTGTGTACTGCCACAATGGTAGCTCCGGCTAAGCCTTCACCACCTGCGTCAGAAAGAACACCGGTCATTGAGGCGGTTGTTGTACCCTGGCCCCAACTAAGGTGCATAGGCAAACACATCACCACGATGAGCATCAATCGGGTAATCAAGTTTTTCATAAAGGATTTTTTTTGTGCAAAAGTATAAAAGGTGAAAAGAAAAGGAGGTAAGGCTACTGTTAAGTTAACATTAAGAATGCTAACAGAGTTTTTGGGGAAAGAAAATGCAAAATTCCTGAAGGAGGAAAACATTTAGTTGGCGGTCAGTAGATTGACGGCGCAAAGATAGGGACTTAATTCTTCTGTTTTGCAAGCAAATTTTAAAGTTACCTGCAAGAACACTATAGCTTTAGATACCTTGAGTTAAGGTTTTAATAACACTTTTTGAAAGTTGTTAAATAGCACTTATTCTGTTGCTATGTTCTTTGTGTGATTAGTAATAATACGCGGGAGTTCTGTGAATTTTTTTAATAACACTTTAAGCTGGAAAGGACATTTTAAATGGATGGCCGAACGGCTTTCACAAATATTTTCTGATAATAGGGGCTAAACAGATTGTCTTCTTTTACGCCCAAAGAAGTAGAGGCGTGTATAAACCAGATTTCATCCTGGCTTTTTACTTCGGTGACCAAACCTACGTGCGTGATGTGGTACGCGCTTTTAGAAGAGCTGAAGAATACCAGGTCGCCTTCTTGTAGTTCATGGGTGGAAATGGAAGGCCCAAACTGGCTTTGTTCGCCAGAAGTGCGGGGCAATTGCACATCAATTGCTTGAAAGGAAGTGCACAGTAGGCCTGAGCAGTCCATGCCTATTCGGGAAGTACCACCCAATTGATAAGGGGTGCCGGTAAAAGAGCGGGCAGTATTGATCACGGTCTCAATGTCACGCCGAACGGCTCTGTTGCTGTTACTACTGCGGGAAATGTGAATGGAGCGGGAGGGCTTTTTGGTTCTGCTGGAAATACGAATCTCCTTCACTGGTTTTCTGTAGGAGCCTGACCGGCGGCTCATGCGCTCCTTTTTCTTCAGCTCTGCAATTTCACGGGCAGAACGGTACTTCTCGTTAGGTTTGCTGAAGGTAGAATAAGAAGACTTTCCGCAGGAGGCCAGGAAGAGAATCAGGCTTAAAAAGAAAGGGAAAGATATTTTAGTTACGTTGTTCAAAGCTGTCTTGTGTTGGCGCATTTCAATATCAATCAAAGATAAAGCATTTAACTTTTTATTAAAATGAGTTTTCACCTTACCCTTCGGTCAACCCTCCCTCCAATAAAGTACTCAGAAGACACGTAACCTTTTGAGAACCCCTATTGGTAACGGCCACAAGAAAGGGAGAGTATCTTGAAAAATACAACCCGTTTCAGGAGCTAACTATATTGTTGACCCTTAGCTGATTATGTTTTCCACTAGTTATCAACAGGTATTTTGAGCTTAAGGCCAGTTTTTAGGAAAGTACACTCAAAATGACCTTAAATGATGCCCTTTAGAAATTCAACTGCCCTGCGCTCTGAGTAGTAAAGGCCTTTTAGGAAGTCCTCAGAGAAACCCACGTGGCCGCCCTCTTTGGGTGTTTCCAGGTAGAAGTGAGGGTTTTGTTTTGCTTGTTCCACCGGAAAGCACTCCTTTGAAAGGAAGGGGTCGTTTTGGGCATTTACCAGAAGGGTGGGAATTTTGATCTTGTGCAGGTGAGAGATTGAACTGCAGCGCTCGTAATAATCAGCTGCGCTTTCAAAGCCGTGAAAAGGAGCCGTATAGCGGTCGTCAAACTGTTCAAAGGTGGTTATCTTTTCATAACCCGTTAAATCCACTTCAAACCGCTGTGACTTTTCTTTTAATTTCTCATGGAGAGACTTCAAGAACCGCCTCATGTAAATACGGTTGGTAGGCTTGGCTAATTGTGTACAGGCGCTTTTCATGTGGCAGGGAACAGAAAAGACGGCAGCCCGTTCTACCTGCGCTGGTACTCTGTCTGTCCATTGCCCCAAATAATTAAGGGTAAGGTTGCCGCCCATACTGAAGCCCACCAAATAGATAGTTTGGTACAGTCCAGATGCCAGGGCATGGCGTACTACCAAGTCCAGGTCTTCTACAGCTCCCATGTGATAAGAGTGTAACTGGTGGTTGGGTTCGCCACTGCAACTTCTGAAGTTCCAGGCCAAAGCATCCCAGCCGGCTATGTTCATGGCCCGCACCATTCCCTTCATGTACGGCCGGTGTGTGTCCCCTTCCAGCCCATGTGACAAAACTACAAGGGTGGTTGAGTTCACCCTTGACCAATCAAGATCCAGAAAGTCCTGATCTGGGGTAACAATTCTTTCCCGTAGGTATTTGACAGGAGGCAGGCGCCTAAGGGTGCTGGGTAGTATAGTCTGGAAATGTCCCTTAAAAAGATAGGAAGGGCCTTGACGGAAGCGGGAGGGAAGAAGCGGCATAATGGTATTCCCTGCTAAGTCTGCAATAGGAATGTGCAAAATTAAGCCTTTTCAGATCGAACAGCAAAATATAATTAAATATAGAGTATGATAGAATTATATAAATTCATCGATTTTTTTATGAGATTGGGCGAGAACGTCGGTTAATAGAACTAAATTGTGTAATTAAACAGAATAGAACCTGTATTATTGTATTATCAGAATTGCTGCAGAAAGCTTTAACTTAAATTTTAATCAAAGATACTATGAATAATTTTACTGATAATATAAATAATCAAAGCTATTTAGTTGAAGAGAAAATGGGGGAATTCTTGACACCTGAGGAGTTTCTCCAATTAGCGTCCGCTAAATTAGCGTATTTAAAAGCTTTGTACCGCAAGCAATTAGGCTATGATGCTTTGGTGGCTGCTCCTTAAAGGTAACTGCTTTGAGCATTAAAGAAAAAGCAGCCTGTCGGCTGCTATCACTTAGAGTAACATTTCCAGAAGTCCTTCTTCTGTCTTTGTGAGCATGGTTGAGATGCTCCCTCCAATATGGAAGTTTAGACACGTTCAACGCCTGTTTTTTAGAAATTAGCTTAAAAGCTAAGCATTCTTTCTCCCTGCTAGAAAAGGAGTATGCTACTTAAACAAGCGTTTTACTGGTCTATGTAAAACTTCAGAACTACTCAGAATCTTTATTTCGTTTCTTTTTTTGTTTGTGCTTCACCACCTTGGCGTCTACATAGAAGATGATTTCCTCGGCAATGTTGGTGATTTGGTCGCCTATTCGCTCCAGTTTCCGGATGATGCCAGAGACTTTCAAACTTTGGGCAATGTTCTCAGGGTTTGCCTGAATATATTTAATGATGACCTTGTCTGTTTTTAAATGAATCTTATTCAGTATTTTATCTTTCTTAATGATTTCGCGCGCCAGTTCTGTATTTTCCTCATAAAACGCACGTTGCACGTCTGCTAACATAGCTTCAGCGGCATCATACATTTCCAATACCCGCGTAGTTTCCAGTAGGGCAGGGTCAATGGGAGTACCGGCTTCTTTAATTAATTGCGCAATGCTTTCAGAGGAATCTCCAATGCGTTCTATATTAGAGTTTATCTTTAAGATAGCCATCAGCCACCGCAGGTCAACTGCCACGGGATTATACAACGCAAAGATGTTCTCGCACATGCGGTCAATCTTGATGTCATATGCATTTACTTTTTTGCCACGCTTTATGATTTTATTGGTTAGCTCCTCATCCCCATTTAGGAGAGCGTCTTTTCCTGCAAGTACCTGAAACTCTACCAAACTCCACATTTCATTTACTTTGTCTTTGATGGCGAGGAGCTCTTTGTCTAAATGGTTCATGTTGAAAGCTTTTCTGCAGTTGAGGTAAAAACTGTTTGTATAGATAACAAGAAAACCAGAAAAGTTCTTGCAATCTGGCATATTTGTTTCAGGGCGACTTCTAAGAAAACAGGCCCAAAAGGTAGCGAAGTCAAATCAATGTTTCATAATGAAACTGTCGCTTACCCAAACCGGCCTGTAATATAATCTTGGGTACGCTTGTCTTTAGGATTGGTGAAGATGGTTTTAGTTTTGGCATGTTCCACCAGTTCACCCAGGTAAAAGAAAGCAGTGGTATCGCTTACCCTACCGGCTTGCTGCATGTTGTGAGTCACTATGACTATGGTGTACTGCTCCTTTAATTGATGAATTAATTCTTCAATTTTGGCGGTGGAGATAGGGTCCAAGGCCGAGGCAGGTTCATCCATCAACAGCACAGATGGGGAGATGGCCAGTGCCCGAGCAATGCACAAACGTTGTTGCTGCCCGCCAGACAATGCCAGCGCAGACTTATTTAGGTTGTCTTTTACCTCGTTCCAAAGCGCTGCCTGCTGCAAAGATTTCTCAGCGGCCTCTACTAGTGTTGCTTTGTCTGAGACACCTTGTATTTTGAGGCCGTACACTACGTTCTCGAAAATACTCTTCGGAAAGGGGTTGGGCTTTTGAAACACCATGCCCACTTTCTTCCGCAGCTCGTCTACCAGCACACTTTTGGCGTAGATGTTATCGCCGTCCAGCAGAATCTCTCCTTCGGTTTTGAAGCCATCAATGTAGTCATTCATGCGGTTGAACAGCCGCAGGAACGTTGATTTTCCACAACCAGAGGGTCCTATGAAAGCAGTGACGGTATTCTCTTCCATGACAATGTTAATGCCCCGGAGCGCATGAAAATCGCCGTAGTAGGCGTGCACGTCTTTTGCTTCTAATTTGATCTGTTTCTTACTCATGCCGGTACGCTTACCACTTAATTTTTTTCTGCTGCCTGTTACGCAGGTAAACGGCAATGCCATTCAGCAGGAAGGTGATGAACAATAACATAATAATAGCCGCTGCTGCATTCACCAGGAACTCGGCCTGAGGCCGGGAAGTCCAGTTGAAGATCTGGATGGGCAGTACGGTAAATTCATCGTTGGGGGAGGAAGGCACAAAGGGCACATACGCCAAGGCACCAACCACAATCAACGGGGCGGCCTCACCCACGGCTCTGGAAAGCGCTAGAATGACGCCCGTCAAAATGCCGCCGAACGAAGCAGGCAGCACCTGCCGCCAGATAGTCTGCCATTTGGTGGCCCCCAAGGCATATGATCCTTGGCGAACGCTTTGCGGAACGGCCTTCAGCGCCTCGCGGGTGGTTACAATCACGATGGGTAAGATCAGTAGCGAGAGGGTTAAGGCACCAGCCAACAAACTGCTGCCTAAGCCCATCTGCCGCACAAAAATCTCTAAACCCAGCAGTCCATAGATAATGGACGGCACACCCGCCAAGTTGGCGATGTTGATTTCCAAAAACGAAGATAGCTTAGTTTTGCGGGTATATTCTTCTAAATACACCCCCGCTGAGATACCCAACGGAAAAGCAATGATACTGGTTAGGAGCAAAATCCACAAGGTGCCTGCCCAAGCTGTTAGAATACCTGACCGGCTGGCTCTTCTGGAGGGTAAGCTGGTTAAGAAATCCCAGTCAATGCGGCTCATGCCTCTTGAAATAATGTCTATCAGGAGGGCTGCCAGAAATACGAGTCCAATGAGCATGCATAAGACGCCAAAGAACTGAAAGGCTTTGTCCTTTAGCTGATTGATGGAGGATCTAGTCATACTTCTCCTGATATTTCTTTTTGATCCAGAAGCTGAGATTGTTCAGCCCGAAGGTAAAAACGAACAGAACAATACCTGCCGCAAAAATGGTCCGGTACTCCAGTGAACCGTGGGGTACGTCGCCTAGGCTTACCTGTACAATGTAGGTAGTAATGGTTTCAATAGGTACCAGCGGGTTCAGCGTCAGGCGCGGTTGCTGCCCGGCAGCAATGGCCACAATCATGGTTTCACCTACTGCCCTAGAAATAGCCAGAATCACAGATACAATAATGCCCGAGGAAGCGGCCGGTACCATCACCCTGAACGCCGTCTGCAAGCGGGTGGAACCCATGCCGTACGAAGCCTCGCGCAAAGATTTTGGTACTGAACTGATGGCATCTTCGCTCAAAGAAGAAATCATAGGAATGATCATGATGCCCATGACAATGCCCGCTGATAGCGCATTGAACCCGGCCAGCCCGGGTATAAAGCTTTGTAGAAACGGGGTTACCACAGTAAGGGCAAAGAAACCATAGACTACTGTAGGAATGGTAGCCAAAATTTCAAGCAAAGGTTTGATGCTCCGCTTCAGACTGCCAGGAGCGTACTCGTTTAGGTATACGGCAATGGTTAAGCCAATAGGCAGAGCCACGGCAATTGCAATGGCGGTGGTCAGAAAAGTACCCGCCACTAAAGGCAGAATACCAAAGTGCTTCTGAGCGAAAAGAGGCGTCCATTCCTTTTCGGTGAGGAACTCTATCACCGAAACTTCCTGGAAGAAGGGAATGGAGCCTGCCAGTAGCACCCAAATAATTCCTGCGGTGATCAGAATGGTAATGACGGCAGCCAACCATAACAGACTCTCAATGATTTTCTCCGATAGTTTCAACCTGCTGGGAGTTTAGGTGTGGCAAAGCTATAGTAATGCTTTGCCTATTTAAAACAAAGATAAATGTCTTTTGCTGGTTATTTTGCTTGCTCAGCACAGCAACAGGATAAATTATTTTTAGGAAACCGGTATCACCAACTGCCACCTGCTTTTAAGTCTATTTCAAGAATACGACTTAAAAGCAGGTGGCAGTTGGTGATACCGGTGGTAATTGGTTATTTCTTCAAGCCAGAGGCAAACTCCTGAAATTTCTGTTTCTGTTTTTTGATCTCCTCTGCCGGAAGCGGAATGTAACCTACTTCGCTGCTTAGCTCGCTGGCATTGTCAAGGTAGAAGTTGACAAACTTCACTACCTCTGGTCTGCTGGCAGCTTTAGAGTTTACGTAGATGAACAGCGGTCTGGAAAGCGGGGCATAGGTGCCGTTTTTCACAGTTTCAACAGATGGCATGATAGGTCCTTTTCCGTTAGCATCGTTCTGGTCATCAATTGCTACCGCTTTCAATTTGCCTTTGTTCTCCAGGTAATATGCGTACCCAAAGAAGCCTAAAGCATTTTTGTCGGTAGACACGCCTTGTACCAGCACGTTGTCATCTTCAGAGGCGGTATAATCTCCGCGGCTGGCGTGGCTTTCTCCTACAATAGCTTCTGTAAAGTAGTCATATGTGCCTGACTCTACACCTGCGCCAAACAAATGAATTTCTTGGTTTGGCCACTCCGGACGAATCTGGTTCCATCTGGTAATCTTACCTTGAGCGGCGGGCTCCCAGATTTTCTTCAGCTCAGCCACTGTCATGGTGGTAGCCCAGGTGTTTTCTGGGTGTACCACTACGGTTAGGCCGTCATAGGTGATAGGCAACTCAATGAAAGAAATGTTGGCTTCCTGAGCTTGTTTGGCTTCCTCCTCTTTGATTGAGCGGGAAGAATTGTTCATGTCGGTTTCACCGCGCACAAATTTCTTGAATCCGCCACCGGTACCAGACACGCCCACGGTCACTTTTACGTCAGGCGCTTCGGTTCTGAATTCCTCCGCCACAGCTTCGGTAACTGGGTAAACTGTAGAAGAACCGTCAATCTGGATGCTGCCAGTTACGTTTTCGCCGCTATCGGTGCCATTGCTTTCTTTGGTATTTCCACCACAAGCGCCTAGAAGTAAAGTAGCCACCAATAAGCTGCTTACCTGGGTTTTAATTGATTTCATAGATGTAGTTTTCATGCTTTTACGTCAGTTATTTGTAATCGGCTTAAAAGTTAAATTGAGCTTGTAACCGTAAGAATCGGCCGTGCTGACGATTGTTAAGTGCCCGGGCATCTTTGGTAGTCCGGTCTGAGATGGTGTATTGGGTGGCCAACTCAAAGTTAGCCAATGGCTGCCACTCTAACCCAATTTCCGTTTCATATACTTTGTTGTACCGGGCATCGGTTTCCGCTTTCTTGCCTCCTTCATAAAATTGGGCTTTCAAAAACGGTATAAAGTTGTGGTCTCCTATAGAGAAGGCGTACATAGCCTGAGCATAACCGCCGGTTAAAGATTTGGTCTGGATGGTTTTAGTGGCTGGGTCAAATTCTGGGCCTCTGCCCACGTTATATTCTGCCTGAAAGCCAAACGGTTGCGGATACACCACCAAGCTGGCGGCCACTCGTTCGTCTCTGAAGTCTCCTCCTTTGATGGCACTGCTGCTCAATTGGTCTGAGGTAACGGTGTACAAACCGGTGTAGGCCTGGATGCCGGGCTCCACTATCTGACCGTTCTTGAACGCGAAAGGATAGGCAAGACGCGCTACTATGTGTTGATTATTGTTGGCTTCCTGGCGGTTGGCGGTTTGGCCGTTGTAAATACCTAACCCAAACACGCCGTAGTCACCAGAGCCTTTCATGCGGCCGTTCGCCAATTCACTGAATCTTTTTCTGATGTGGTCTGGGGCCCAGTAGAACATCACACCTAAATCACGTTCATTAGGCAAGGCACTGTTCAGGGCATCGTTCCGGTCAAGGGTAAGGCGGTTCTGGCTTGATTGCATGTTCTCAAACCCGTAAGGCACCTTGCTTTGGCCCACCCGTAGTCTAAACTCCTTTTGTTTGTCAAGGGACAAATCAAAGTAAGCGTCTCTGAGTTGGACAAAGTGGATGGCAGAACTGCCGGATGGAGTGGAGGCAAAGTCTGGTTGAATGTAGATATACACACGTTCATGCACATTTCCGCTGAACACCATACGAGCCCGTCTGATCAGGAATCCGCCTTTGTCGCCAACAGATTTGTCATATTCTGTTTTCAACTGCGGGTTGGTTTCCAGCAGGCGGTTGTACCTGATTTGCACGTATCCGCGAAGCGATATTTTATCATACCAATGCGCTTTAGGAGCAGCCTCTGGGGCTTTAGGTTGAGCTATCACTGAGTCTTGTGCAGAGGTAGTGGTTACTTGCGCCTGCGCAGTTGGGGCAGAAAGCATAAAAGCAGCAATAGCACTTATTTTTAGAAAACAAGTTCCTAGTACTCTTTTGTTTATGGGTGAGAACATAAGCAAAAAGGGTGGTAAATAAAGGTTAAAATGAAAGAAATAACACAATTCCTGTATTTGGTCAGAATAGAAGAACCGCGGGATGGGTCAAATCAGCTTTAGCAGGATAGTGCTTTCACCCTCATTTTACCATTTCAAAAACCTTGATGTTTAAGCCTGTAGTCAGCAGGCTTAGAGTCATTGTCTTTTCCTGCTGCAAAAGTAGACCCATGGTATTGCCTGAATATTACTGCTATGTTATGTAATTGTTAAGAAGAGCTGCTGCTGCAAAAGTACAGCCTTTGGAAAATGAAAAATTTACCCCTGGAGGTCATTTGAGCAAAAGAGGTAGGATTATAAAAACACCCTCCGGTGAAAAGTATTTTAAAAGGTATAAGTCTGAAAGCATGTTTAAAGCCTGTTTTTACCAAAGCAACTGATAAATAACATGTTAAATTGATGGAAATTTTCAAAAGTGTGGCAAAAACAGAAACTCTTACCCTTGTTTTAAGGTAGGAGAATTTATTCTATATTTCATAAAACCTCTTAAAACAAAGCTCCACTATAAACTTTCGCTGTTATGGGTAGAACAATCTTGTTAATTGAGCCTTATGTGACCATTGGAGTAGATCCTGAGACAAAAATCCTTTACGTAGACTGGTGGGGAGACGTAACCAAGCAGAACGTGCTGGATGGATGCCAACAACTTTTGGGGTTGCTGGAAAAGGAAAAATGTAACATGATCCTCAATAATAACTCAAATGTTACCTCCCACTGGAAAGCAACCGCTATCTGGGCAGCCACTATTGGGTTTATGCACCTGGACCAAACATCCTGCGCCTACTTTGCTTGGGTGAAGCCTCCCAAAAGTAACCTAACCTCTGATTACGGTTCACGGTTAGACGTACGGAATGTAAAGGTGGAAATATTTGAAAGCCAATTGGCCGCAGAACGCTGGCTGCTTTCCATTGGGCAAAAGTTGGCTGTCCGTAAAAAGGAGCCCATGTATGCGGCATAAGCTTTACTAAAGTAGCCAGCCTCTTCTCTGGTGAGAAAAGAATAGAGCATAGCTGGTGTTATAACCAGTACCTCAAATCAAATACGCCCCATAAATGGCCCTTGCTACAGGAAAAACATTTCCTGTAGCAAGGGCCATTTACATTCTGTTAGTGGGTATTTGTCATTTTGGATGCTCAAGGATGATGTTTGGGAGTTTATCTTTAATGCCACTGATGTCTTTAAGAACTCACTTGTATAAAAGCGGAGCTTCTCTTTGGTTTGTATTGAAATTGGGCCTTTTCAACTCTCTTTTATGAAAAGGGGCTATAAAGCATACTACTCCTTTTTAATACATAAAGACTGTTCCCTATGAAATAAGCAGTACGCTTTTGTGTGCTTGAGGCGGGTGCAAAGCCATCGGTGTTTAGATATCTGTGAAGCTCAATAAATCAAATAAAAACCGTTTATTGTATCTTCAGGGTTTAAGTAGAAAAAGTGGCTGATAACATGGTTACGTCTTTGCAGAGTGGTGGAAGTGCCATCAAATGGGATAAGTTGGCGCAACTGTCTTTGGATATGATCTGCACCATAAACGCTGACGGGTTCTATACCTATGCCAGTCAGGCCAGTGCAGGCATGTTGGGGTATGAAAGTTGGGAAATAGTAGGACGCCATTATACCACTTTGGTTCACCAGGAAGACCAGGAAAGGACGCTCAATGCGGTACAGGTGGCCGTTGGAGGTACAAAGAAAAGAGATTTTGAAAATCGCCTGATTCATAAAAATGGAACTGTAATCCCCATTTTATGGTCTGCGGCGTGGTCAGAGGAGGACAGTACGCTTTACTGCGTGGCCCGGGACATTACTGAACTGGAGGAACACCGGCGCAGGATGGAGGAGAGTGAGCAAAAGTACAAAGCCCTTTTTGAGAATAATCCAGATGTTGTTTTCCTGGAAAACAGAGAGGGGCTTATAACGGAGGTAAATAAAAGTTTCTGTGAGGTTTGGGAAGTTTCCAATGAAGAGGCGATCAATCGTACTGCTGCTTCGTTCTTGCCGCCGGAGTTGGCTGCCGATGCCATGCTCTCTTTGGAGGAAGTTTTTCTAGGCAGTACCCTCAGAAAAGAAGTAGAGATAGTTTTTGACCTTGAAAAACGGGTGTTTGATACCATCAAGTACCCCGTTTGTGTGAATGATGAGGTAATAGGTGCCCAAACTATTGCCAAGGACATCACTTCTAAAGTGCATGCCTTTAAAACCATTCAGAGGCAGGCCCAACAACTAAAAACTACACTCGCCAGTATCACTGATGCTTTTCTGACCATTGATAAAGACTGGCGAATCACCTTCCTTAACCGCGAAGCAGAGCGTCTGCTTCCCTTTGACAGTAGTAAGCACATAGGGGTAAGTATCTGGGAGATCTTCCCGGAGGAAGTGGGTGGGGAGTCGTATGCCCAGTATCACCGCGCCATGAAAACGGGTAATACCATGCGCTTCACTACCTTTCTCGCTGGTCATGACAAATGGTTTCAGGTAAAGGCCTATCCGTCTGAAGAAGGTCTGTCCATTTATTTTGATGACATTACTGATAAGGTGTCCGCGCAGAAAGAGCTTGAGAAACTATCATTGGTGGCTAGTAAGTCAAACAACGGGGTACTGATTTTAGACAACAAGGGCATTATTGAATGGGTGAACGAAGGCTTCACCAGGCTGCACGGGTATACCTTAGAAGAGGCAGTTGGCATGAGGCCACCAGAACTGCTCCACCATCCTAAAACAGACAGCTCTATCTATGCGTTCGTAGATGGAAGACTTCTCCGCGGAGAGCCAGTTTCCTTTGAGGTCCTGAACCGCACAAAAGAGGGGGAAGGCCTATGGGTGAGCGTGGAAATTAGTCCCACCTTTGACGAAGCTGGAAAGTTAACCAGGTATGTGGTCGTGCAAACAGACATCACAGCCCTGAAGCATTCTGAACTGGAACTATCAAAGCTGGCCAACGACCTATACCGGCAAAGAAGTGATTTACAGCAATTCTCCTACATTATTTCCCATAACCTCAGAGGACCAGTGGCCAACGCCTTGGGTTTGGTGGATCTCCTGACGCATATGGAGCGAAACTCAGAAGTATTTGATAAATCGCTCTCTTTCCTGCGGCAGAGCATAGCCAAATTGGATGCCGTTCTGCGTGACGTGAACACCATTCTTGGTATCAGAGATAGCAAAGGCAACCTTGAGTTAGAGCAGGTAAACATTCTCAGCGTTTTTGAGCAGGCGCTGTCATCCTTTAAAGAACCAATTGCCTCCACGGGAGCAAAGGTGATCATTGACGTTGAGAAAGACAGAAGTGTGAAAGCTAACAAAGCCTATTTACACAGCATTTTCTACAATTTACTCTCAAACGCCATCAAGTACCGCTCAGAGAAGCGAAGTTTGGAGATATGTATCAAGTGCTTTGAATACGATGAGAATAGTATGGTCATTTCCTTTTCAGACAACGGTTCAGGGTTTGACATGGGCAAAGCGAAAGACCACATCTTTAAACTTTACAAACGGTTTCACACAGAACAGGAGGGTAGGGGAATGGGGCTCTTCTTGATTAAAAGCCATCTTGATGCCATGGGCGGTCACGTAGAAGTAAACAGCCGGGTAGGAGAGGGCACTAAATTCACGTTGTTTTTGCCCCAGAAGTAGAATAAACCTTGTTTCCGAAAAAGCCCCGGTAAATGGCTTGTACTCTTAAATAAGTCAAGTGCCCTAACCAAAGGCATTTGGAAAGGTTGCGTCATTCTTATCGCTGCTTCTTTAACTCTGCCAAAGGATAAAAGCTGTCGCGCCAATAAATTCCACCTTGTTTTATTGTGATAAAAGCCGATTTGAGGAGAATGTAAACGATCACCGCTCCTGCAAACGGAATCATGAGGGCGTGCCACCATTTACCATGGATTCCGGGTTTGAAAAGCATCAGGAAGATCTGGGAAGTGAGCATGACCAAAGCAAGGATGAAGTTGTACCCGCCTGATAACAGCAAAAAAGGCATGGGGAGTACAAAAACCAGGAAGGTAGCCAAGGCCATGCCTATGGCGGTGGGTAAATGGTAGTTTGAAATGGAAAAGGTGTTCTTCATGAGCCCGTTCACGAATTCATTCAGGCTGGTATACCACTCCAAAGACACTTCTTTTTCGCCGTACAGCACATCTGGCCGGAGACCTGCTGCTTTTATACGTTCTCCCAGTTTCAGGTCATCGTCTGGCCGAAGGGAAAAAGCAGTATGGGTACCGGCTTTCTCGTAAGCAGAACGCCTGACCAGGTTAAAGGCACCAATGCCTATGGATGCCTTGGAAGCAGGGTTTCGTATGTCCCAGGGGCGTTGCCTGAACTCCAGCATCATGGAAAATGTACTCATCATGGCTTTGAAAAGAGCAGAGCGGGAAGTTATTTCAGGCAAGACCGCCAGGTGATCTAACTGGTGTTCGGTTACATAGTGCATGGCTTTCTTTAAGGCTTGCCGGCCAAAGATGACGTCTGCATCGGTGAAAAGAAGCCATTCCTCTGCCGATGCTTTGTAGCCCTGGTACAGAGCATGGCTTTTGCCTAGCCATCCTTTGGGAAGTTCTTCAATGGTAATAACTGTGATGACCGGGTTTTCCTGCGCTATTTTTTGGAGGATTTCTGGAGTTCTATCAGTTGAGCGGTCATTCACCACAATGATCCTTAAATTTTTATAATCCAGTTGACAGACACTGATCAATGCTTCCTCAAGTTCTGCCTCCTCATCTTTTACGGCAACTATTATTGCCACCCGCGGCTCAACCATATTAAGATTTGGGGACATATCTTTCAGGAATTGCACTTTGCGGCAGTTTACTAATAAGTAAATGCTGGCGCAAACCCAAGCCAGGGTAATGATGGCCGCATAACCAGACAAGAGCATGTTGAGATTCATTTAAACTAAAAAGACAGTAGAGCTTTTAAGGTATACTCTGGTCAGAGAGGATATCTAGCTTAAACGTATTCCACTAAAAATTGCTCAGTGTAAAAAGAAACAGGGGCGGCCCATGAGAGCTGCCCCTGTTAAATGATTCAAAAATTGAAGCCTTATTTGTTCAACACCATACGTTTGGTCACTTTCCAGCCTCCATTGGATAGGGTGTAGTAGTACACTCCTCCGGCCAGGTTGCCAGACTGTAAGGTTGTTTCATACAATTTGCCTGCTTCGGCTGTTCCATTGAATAAGGTGGCCACTTCTTGACCCATGAGGTTGTACACTTTAAGGGAAACTGCTGCGCTCTCTTTTACCTCAAAATTTATGTGAGTGCTGCCGCTGAAAGGGTTAGGTATGTTTTGGTGCAACTGTAGAGATGGCTCTAAAGTCGCTACTGCTTTAGACCCTATAGATTTAATGTTAGCTTGGTGTATAACAATGGAGCCTTGGGTTATGGCAGTGGAGGGGGCACCTCCAGCAGTTCCTTCCCTCTCGTTATCGTAAACCATAAAGCCGGTTCTCTTGTCCCAAATCTTGACCCTTAGCCGGTCTCCCTTGTCATTGCCTTTTCCATCCCCATCAACGGCCATCACCAGGTACCCGTAGTTGCCTGTGCCGTTAATTTTGCCTGATCCTTGGTATTGAGCTAATGAGCCAGATACAGTCAACCACTCCTGTGCGGTGCTCTCAAAATTCATGTTAGCCAGCTTGAATTTGATGTGGGTGGCTCCAATAGGTGTCAGGTTTCCTTTCTCATATTTTGAAGTCAAGTTGAAAGTAGCTTCCCCGGCGGGAGATACATACGGCATGGCTGGGTTAGTATCTGGGGCAGGTTTGTAGGCGCCAGCTGGTGAAGGGAATTTCCCTCCTCCTGTTACGAATGAGGCGATAGGAGGAGCCTGCACATTCACTTGTAAAGAGAAACTTTGTTCACAGATTCCATTCCCTACTGTCAATCTCGCAGAGTATGTTCCAGGAGCTGGATAAGTAAAGGTTGCGTTCCCCTTTGAGTAGCTGTCCGCTATGCCATCTCCATCGAAATCCCATGAATAGGCTGCATCAGGAGCCGCATTAGTCGTGAGATCCGTAAAAGTTGTGGCAGAGCCTAAGACTGTTGGTGAGGCAGTAAAGGAAACAACGGGATCAACGCATGAGGCGGGAAACGGTATCTCCAACTGCACTGCAGCAAACGACGAGGAGTACTCAGAGTATCTATATGAAGTCGTCTCACCCCATGGCATGGTTCCTATTGCCTCATGCTCTTTTGTGGTATAGCCCCACCCATATACTTTGCCATCCATTCCCAAGGCTAGGGAATTGAAGGAGCCAGCAGAGATTGCTTTGACCCCGCCGAGGCCTTGTACTTTGTTTCCCCTTGGCGGAAACCAAAATGGTACTTTACGGCCTGGATTTAGGGCTTGCATTTGAGTTGACATATAATGCCCCCATTCATAAACAGATCCATCCTCTAAAATGGCAAGTGAATGGTAATTACCCGCCGCGATTGCTTTTGCACTGGAAAGGACACGGGCTAATTGCCCTCGCCCGTTGTAATAAGTATAAAAGAAATCAAGGTTGTTCCCGCCCTCTCCCCAGGAGAAGACATTTCCTTCCCCGTCCATGGCCAGTGAGTGTAAGCCCCCTCCAGCGATAGCCTTTATGTTGGAGAGCCCTTCTATCTTTTTCGGCACATTGTATACTCGAACGTTCGTTTATTCTATCTGGCCCGACGCGTTTAGGCCCCAGGCATAAACAGAGCCGTCCGCCCCAATGGCAAGCGAATGGTACCCACCGGCGGCGATTGCCTTTATCCCGGAAAGGCCTAGCACTTGAAGAGGGGTAGCTGAATAATAGGTTTCACTACCCAGCTGGCCATACCTCCCATTTCCCCAAGAATAGACAGTTCCATCAAATGCGAGGGCAAGTGTGTGTTCAGAATTCTCCAAGCTTAGTGGTCCAGCTGGTAGACCATTGCCTTTAGCAACGCTAACGACTTTCTTTCCTATCAAAGCTTCAATAGCTGACACATCTATCGGGGTGTATTTTGGACCGTCAGTAAAGACGACGGACGTGTTGGAGTGGAAACTGGTGGTCGCCTTGGGCTTAGCTTGAAGAAAGGCAGAGGTGGGGCATAGCCAGAGAAAGCCTAACAAAGCGCAGAACCAGTGAAAAGCTCTAGAAGCAGTATGCCTTTGATTTGTGGATAGTGGGGGAGTAATACTTGTACAAGTAAATTTCATAAGATTTGTTTAGGTGGAATTTGGTATAAATGATTAATGGTGATTTTAATTTTTAATGATTCTGCATGTGGTACCTAAAAATTGAGTTTTGTTTTAGTCTATAAGATTGTACACGGCGCAGCAATCCTTAGTAGACATAATCTATCTATGTGTTTTTGTAAGGTGTTGATTAATATATGGTAATGATGTCAGGTGCTTCCTGTTACAGAAGCAGGGGCCTCAAATTTTCACCTGAAAAAGTGAAGAGCCACGCCTTTTGTAAGGCAAATAATAATGCTGCCAAGTCTTCTACTTGACTTTTTTATGTGAATAGAGCTAGAAAACTAAGTAATGGGTAAGTAGTAAAACTAAGTAATAGGTAAGTAGTGCTTCAAAGCAAATATAATAGGAAACACTACTTGATTTGTAGAAATTATTAAATTTATTCTGTAAATATTTATAAGTAATTTACTTCAAACAATACTTAGTTTTAAGTATTTATCTGAGATTTAGATTGTGTTTTACTAGGGTGTGTTTGATTTACTAAGAACCCCAAGTACCACCCTTTTAATGTTAAACATCAAGATGAAAGGCAAATACCATTAGTAAAATCAGATTGTACCAGTTGGGTTACAAACATTGATTTCAGGCAAAAAGGACGTTCCTGGGTGCCAAACAATTGGCTGGGGTTAGTAGAGTAGGTCGAAGAACTATTTTTTTGATTCGCACCGTGCTGTGTAAAAAGCATTCCTTAATCACCCCATCACAGTCAATTCTTTGATTCCAATGGTCAACACTTGCACCTATGCCAGAAGCAAATGCTTAAAGAGAATTCACCACTAAAAAGCAGTTTACTTAGTTGCTGGGAAGATATAGAATGTATCCTCACTTGCTAATTGAGTGTAAGAAGCAGAACCCGGCCTGATTGCATTGTGGTTCAGAGCTTACGTGTGTTTGCACAGATTTCTTCACAAAAGTAAACTTCTGTAAACAGGAAGCAGTATCACCTTTTTACTGGAGCTGATAAGTCAACCTGTATTGACCAGCTCCTGAACAGATCTCCCAATTCTTTAGCTCTTGTCTTGCGGATCAGGGGAATTGTTCTAGGCAGAGAGTCTGATGGTATCTTTAGCGAAGACAAACAGAGGTGTCATGCGGATAAAAGAGTATGTTTCTCACTAATCTGTTTGTTGGCCATTCCCTTCTCTTCACTCACAAATTAGAATTAGAGTTTAATTAAGGCTAAAGCCAACTAAGTCAATTTCTTCTGTAGATCAGAAGACCTTGACTTAGTTGGCTTGCTTTTTTATACCCATTAGTAAGTAAAAAGTGGGTAATTGACTATAGTTTATCCCTTTTTTATTGCTTATCGGCTTTGAGGTAGTTAACTTATTAATATCAATTAAACAATAATAAATTATATTATTTATGTACCTACATCATGAAAGCAACACTTACTCTACATCTAATTTTGGTAGCGAATATCGCTTTCGCTACCACGTACACCTACACTGGTAACCACACTGGGGAATTGAACCTGTCAAATGGTGATGTTATCATTGTGGAAGCAGGAGCTGTTTGTGATTTCACTGGTGGCTTTAACGAACTGACCATCATAAACTATGGAACCCTTAAATTGAGGGATAGGATAGGTGGGAGAGATAATGTGATCGTTAACTTTGGGACCTTTGAGTTTTTCGGAAACTTACAGAATACAAAGCTTACCAACCACAGCATGTTTATTCTATCGCCCTTCTATGTTGGTGATAATGTGAATTTCAACAATGGCTTTATCCGGAATGAGTGTACAATGTTAGTCAATACCAACACATTCAGGATCAATACACTGCTTACTAATAACGGGTTTTTAAAGTTCAATGCTGATGATGTTGACACAGACAATGGTATTCACACCAATGGCTCTGCTCATGTCATAAATAACGGCAGAATAGAGGGTACCGGTATTAAGATAAGCTGTACCATCAATGGAAAGAAGGGCACTTTCTACTTCACGGGCAGAACCGAATGTATAGGAAACGGTAGCATAGGGCATGGTGCGAATGATGGTGAAATGATTTTCTATGACGCGAGTTCTGCTACCGGAGAGATGTTCGATAACACAGGTGGAAGTAACATAGGAAGTGGTGTGTCAAGGCAAGTATTAACTCCCATGGCGCCCCCTTTCATAGCCTGTAACAATCCGCTTCCTGTCACGCTCACCAAATTCATTGTCACTACAAAGAGCAATTACAATCATATTGAATGGAGTACGGCCTCAGAAATCAACTCTGATTATTTTGATGTTGAGCGCAGCGGTGATGGTAAAACCTTTACCAAAATAGCACAGGTTAAATCAGCTGGAAGCAGCAGTACTGTAAAGAACTACTCATATAAAGACTACAGCAAGTCAAAATACTACCGCCTTAAACAGGTAGATTTTGATGGAAAATATGAATATTCAAAGGTGATCGCCTCAAAATCAGCAGCATCTTCTCAATCATTTTATGGATTTGCTATTACAACTGATGAAACACCAGTGAGCATTTCCACCTACATCATGATAGGCAATAAGCAAGAAACCATAGAAGTGTACAAGAATGAACCTACCATACGTTTCTCAAAAGGCTTTCATATCATAGAATTAAAAACTACAAAGGGTAGCTACAGCCGTAAGGTGTTCGTCCTGGAATAGCAGGTTGAACTAAGTTTTGCAGCTTAGTATGAGCCAGGATGTGACCACAAACCTTTGGGCTTTAAACTAAGCTGATCAATGGGTTCTTAGTTTTAAAGGTTGATTTGGAAATCAATCCTCAAAACGTTTATGCTATTGAAAAAGGGAATACATAATATTAGCCTCAAAAAAGCATCTATCCGTCGAACCTGTAAAAACAAAAAGCCCTGTAAGTTTTTCTTACAGGGCTTTTATTTACTTGCTGTGGTCGCGTAGGGAGTCGAACCCCAAACCTTCTGATTCGTAGTCAGATGCTCTATCCAGTTGAGCTACGTGACCAGTTATTTAGTGATGCAAAGGTAGATGCTTTTACGGTGTTGCGCAAGACTTAGCTCAAAAAAATCTTCAAAAAAATGCTATCTGCTTCTGGATAAGGCTTTTTTGATGGCATGGTTGAGTAAGAAATACAAGCCTCCCAAAGAAATCACCACCAGTGCACCCAATAAAAGCTTGCCAGACGTGCCAGCGTTTGGGTCTTGCAAGAGGGCCAGCAAGTCTTGGGCCTGGGTGCCCATCCAGAAGAAGAAGATCGTACGCGGCAACATTCCCAGCATACTGGCCAGCAGGAATCGTCCGCGGGGTACCTGCACTAACGACAATACAAAGGTCATAAATGCGAACGGCAGAACCGGGGAAATGCGGGTCAGGATAATCAAACTCATGCTTTGTTCGCGGAGCTCGTTCATTACGCCTTCCGCTTTAGGGAACTGATGTAGGAAGGTGGTCATCTTTCCATGGTCAATAAGTTTTGCCACCGTGTAGCCAATGAGGGCAGCAAACCCATAAGAGACTACCACTCCTATGAAAGCAGTCCACCCGAAGAAGAAGCCTGTAGCCAATGCAACAAACGTAGTTGGGGTAATGGCAAACGCCATGGTAAGGGAAACCACCAAAAAGTAGAAAATTTGCTGTAATGGCGAAAGGGATTCTAACAAGGCAGTATTATGATACAGCCAAAGTGCCAGACCGGAACTGGCCAGCACTGGAATTACAACAAGCAATAAAGAGTAAAGAAGCGTACCAGTATTTTGTTCCAGGAGTTTCTTCCACATAAGCGCGACGAATATCGGGTATTTCTACCAAAGTACGGGAAATACGCTCCAACCGCTGAGTTTAGACAAACTGGAAACTTGCATCCATTTTTCTAACTTGCATCCATACCACCGTATAAGACCCTATGAAATTCGGAACCAAGACCATACACGCTGGCGTAGAGCCAGATCCTACCACTGGCGCCATCATGACGCCCATTTACCAAACCTCCACGTATGTGCAGCGCTCTCCCGGAGACCACAACGGCTATGAGTATTCCCGTACGCATAATCCTACTAGAACTGCGCTGCAAAATGCGTTGGCTGCCCTGGAAAACGGCAAGCATGGCCTCTGCTTTGCCTCAGGTATGGCAGCTACTGACTGCATCATCAAAATGTTGAGACCCGGCGATGAGGTGATTGCTACAAACGACCTGTACGGTGGTACCTACCGCATCTTCACCAAGGTATTTCAGGAGTATGGCATCAAGTTCCAGTTTGTGTCTATGGCCGAAATCAGTAACATAGACCAGTATGTAACGGAGAACACCAAAATGATTTGGGTAGAAACGCCCACTAACCCGCTCCTTAACATAATTGACATCAAAGGTGCTGCCGAAATCTGCAAAAGACGAAACCTGCTGCTGGTGGTGGACAACACCTTCTCCACACCGTACCTGCAAACTCCGATTGATTTAGGCGCTGATATTGTCATGCACTCCCTAACCAAGTACATGGCCGGTCACTCAGATGTGGTGATGGGCGCCATTGTGGTACAGGACGATGAACTGGCCCAACGCCTGGCCTTCATCCAGAACGCCTGCGGTGGCACTCCAGGTCCGCAGGACTGTTTCCTAGTGCTAAGAGGCTTGAAGACCCTGCACGTACGCATGCAGCGCCACTGTGAGAACGGAAGAGTCGTTGCCGACTACCTGCGTCAACACCCTAAAGTGGGTAGAGTGTTCTGGCCAGGCTTTGAAGATCATCCTAACCACCAGATTGCCAAAGAGCAGATGCGCGATTTCGGGGGGATGATCTCTTTTGAGTTGAAAGGTGATCGGATGGAAGATGCAATCCAGGTACTGGAGAAACTGCATTATTTTGCGTTGGCAGAATCCTTGGGCGGCGTAGAATCATTATGCGGACACCCCGCTACCATGACGCACGCCAGCATTCCGCAGGTAGAGCGTCTGAAAGGCGGTTTGTCTGACTCGCTCATCAGGTTAAGCGTAGGCATTGAAGATGTAGAAGATTTGGTCGCCGATTTGGAGCAGGCCATCGGATAACCTCATAGGAATCTATAATCAAAGCCCTGTTGGAGATAATCCAGCAGGGCTTTTTGTTTCAGGTCTGTTTTTGTGAAAGGAGCCCTGAAACAATCAGGTACTGCCCCGATAATTAAATATGCACTAAATAAGAATCGTTAATACAGAGAGCAGCCCAAAAAGTAGGAGGTAGGTTTAACGCCGATTTTTAGCAATGCACCTCTAAACGTCAGATAAAATATATTTAGCCCTTGCGCGATAACTTTCTAAAATAGGGCTTCGTTTTTATAACAAAAGAAAATCTGGCGTGCTCATCTAGCCAGAATTCAATCCGAAGTTTTACAGGAGTCAATGGAAAGGAGCGAGACCCATGGTATTAGCAAATTGCCGGGCCCAGTTTACGGCCGCAGATTTTGAGTTTGTGGCGCGGGTCCTATCCAGAAAAGGAAGTCAGGTAAGTTTGGTGGAGTTGCTGAGTGATCCCGAGTGCCGAGATGAAATGCTGGACAACGAGGTGCTGGCAAAGACCTTGTCTTCTAAGAAAGGGCACGTGGAAGTATCACAACAGCTATACTTTTATGTACTGGCCCGCACGGCGCTGCGCCGACAAGGCATAGAAGACCGTGACCTGGCCGATTACCTGGGTGCGCTTCTCTGGAGATTTTCTACGGTGCAAAGCATGCACTCACCCCATGAGAAACTGCCGCACCAATTCCATTACATTGCGGAGATGCTGGAGGCTTTAACTACCGCATCGGCTGCCGAGGCTTTTTTGATTCGGGTGCACATCGGAAATTATGCGCTTTTTCTGTCGGGTATGTTCAGGGCCTGGATTGAACGCCGGCAACAGCGCGGAGCCCCAGACTTTTCCTTTTATGAAGAGGTAGGCCGCACCAGTTTCCGTACTGCTGCCCACCACAAATTGGCCTCTCAATTAGAGCTGTCCCAGATCTATCACCAACTGGCGGAAGGTTTCCGCTATGCTCGCTTGGCCCTGAATGAACTGGCTTACCAGGTCTGGAACCCAGACGCTGAGCCTCCCCTAAAGCTCTGAGATTTTCTGAAGTCTGAAACGCAGGTGGTATCCGGAAAACAGCCTTAAAACAGATAGACGCTGTTTCGCATGGAAAGTATGCCTATCTTGAGGTGTCTTGTAATGACGCTTCCGGCAGAAAATCTTGGAAAGAACCCTAACCCATACGTGTATGACTAAGAAAGTAGTTGCCCTCTTGGGCTTATGTATGATGCTTAGCCTGTTGGTGCAGGCACAATCTAAAGAGGAAAAGAAGGTAGCCGCTGCCGTAGAAAAACTGAAGCAAGCTATGATCTCTGGAGAGCGCAAGGACCTGGAAGCGGTTACTTCAAACAGCCTGAGTTATGGGCATTCCAGCGGCAAACTGGAAGACAAAGCCGCCTTCGTGCAAGCCATTGTAAGTGGTCAATCTGACTTCATAAGCATTGACCTGGCAAACCAAACCGTTCAGGTGACGGGCAAAACAGCCATTGTTCGGCACCAATTATCTGGGCAGACCAATGACAGCGACAAGCCCGGAACTGTGAAATTGGGTGTGCTGCTGGTGTGGGCAAAAGAAGGTGGCGACTGGAGGCTTTTGGCCCGTCAAGCTTATAAGTTGTAAAGCAGGTTTACGTCCTTTCAAAGTAACTGAGCTTTGCAGTTCCAATTTCGGCGGTAAGTGCTCACGGCCGCAAGGCCCCGCCTCGGCTGGCGGACAAAGTTCTGCTTCCTTTGCCAGCCAGCCGAGGCTTCGGCCAAAAGTTTGAAAAAGGGAATGTTAGTTTTTTATCCTTTGATTGGCACACAACCATAGATTAATCTCTGGCTCTTTGGTATTGAGCTGGCCATTCCAGTTCTACGCCTAGTTGTTTGGCAGCCCGCAGTGGGAAATAGGGGTCGCGGAGCAATTCGCGGGCGAGGAGCACCACATCTGCCTGGCCGCTGGAAATGATTTCTTCCGCTTCCTGCGCAGTGGTGATCATGCCCACAGCGCCAGTCATGATTTGGGCCTCTTTTTTGATTTTCTCAGCAAAACGAACTTGATAGCCAGGCCCTACAGGAATGCGTACTTTGGGTACGTTTCCGCCCGTGGAGGTGTCAATTAAATCTACGCCTTTCTCTTTCAGCAACCTGGCCAAAGCAACAGAGTCTTCTTCGTTCCAGCCATCTGGCGTCCAGTCAGTAGCCGAGATTCTTACAAACAGCGGATACTCTGCTGGCCAGACTTCCTGCACAGAATCCACTACTTCCAGAAGCAACCGGACCCGGTTTTCAAAGGAGGCGCCGTAGGCATCAGTGCGGTGGTTGCTGAGCGGCGAAAAGAACTCGTGCAGAAGATAACCATGGGCGCCGTGAATCTCTACCACTTTAAAACCGGCCTCTAAAGCTCGGGCTGCCGCCGCTTTAAAATCTGCCAGCACTTTCCGGATACCTTCCTGGTCCAGTGCCACAGGTGTGATGCCACCTTCCTGAAACGGAATGGCACTGGGCGCTACAGTAGTCCAGGCACCTTCTTCGCCGGGGTGCAGCGCGTTTCCTCCTTTCCAGGGGGCACGGTGGCTGGCTTTGCGACCAGCATGGGCTAATTGGATACCGGCTACTGAACCGTTTGCCTCCAGGAACGAGACAATCCGTTTCAGTTCAGGGAGGTGCTCGTCTTTCCAGATACCCAGATCATCTGGTGTAATGCGGCCTTCCGGCGAAACAGCGGTGGCTTCCAGTAAAATCAAACCTGCGCCACCCACAGCCCGGCTTCCCAAATGCACCAGGTGCCAGTCGTTTGCGAACCCGTCCTGGCTGGAGTATTGGCACATGGGAGAAACGACAATTCTATTTTTTAGCTGTATGCTTTTGATTTGAAGGGGAGAAAAGAGAGTGCTCATGGTTATGTTCTTTGGCAAAGTCATTCATACTTCTTCTTCTACCGAAGGGTTTGATGTAAAAGCTATTTTTAGAAGAGCGAAGATTTTGATACATTCCTTCAAATGACCTGTCTTTAAAGTATTTCAGAAGTAATGTAAAAACACATTAAGCAGCTATTATTTTGCTTGAGGAGAAGGTAAAGCCTTGTAAAAGAAACGCGCTACTCAGCTTTGGCGAAGTAGCGCGTTAGTGTTTTAAGAACTAAAGATTTTTGAGGTGAGTGAGCGAAGAGTTAAGACTTAAATTTTTGTGCTGTTATAATCATTAACTAAATCTAGGATATTTTTTAAAGCATACTTTCCATTTTTTATTTTTTCAACAATGTCTTCTCTGTCTTTAAATAGTTCTGCCGCTTCCCTTTTGAACTTACCAGTTTGCTCGTTAGCATAAGCGTATTTCTTGTTATCTTTTTCTACTATATAATTTATTAATTCAATAGCCCCTGGATTACTCATATTTCCATTCCCTACCCGTGAGTAAACCTTGTAAAGATTAACTGGTCCTTCTACCATGACTTCTGCAAAAGCTCTTTGGGCTGAAATATTCCAAATGCCAATTCTTAAGTTAAGGTTGTTAATGACTTTGAATGTTTTTCCATCTACAAAAAAGCTTGTGATTTCACCAACTCTTTTAAGGCTCCTTTTATCTTTGAGTTCTTTTTTGAAGCTAAATTTTTCATAATTATCATAAGAGAAATAAATGTATCCCTCTACTTTTCCTGTGTTACCAATATAATATCCCTGTTGATATTTTTCAGTGATGATGAAGTTTGGGTTCTTAAAAGAAGAAATCGAAAAGATTAGTAAAAGGGATAAAAATCTGGTTAAAAGTAATTTCACGCAGGTGTTATTTAAAGGGTGCTTAATCGTAGGAGTTTTGTTTTCAAAACTAATTAGAGGATAAGGGTGTCAGCTAATTAGTGTGTGTTCTTTGCTTTAATTAAAATGATACAGGAACGTGATGACACCGGTAAAAGCAGGCTTTTTGCTGTTTTCAATCTCCATGGTAACTTCTAAGCGAGCTTTGATGACGCCTCTCAGGTTTACGGCCGAAAGCAATTTTACCCGCAGGCGCAGCGCACTATCTACCGTTACTGCTTGGTTGAACCGTAAGCTCTCAATCTCATAGTTCACCTGCATCTTTAGGTTCTCAATGGAGATAATCTGACCCCACAGGTACGGCAGCAAGGATACCGTTAAGTAGCCGTGGGCAATGGTGCTCCCGAACGGCGACTCCGTTTTAGCCCGTTCTGCGTCCAGATGAATCCATTGGTGGTCCAGGGTGGCGTCAGCGAAGATGTTGATTTGCTCCTGGGTGATGGTATGGTAATCAGATACACCAATTTCAGTGCCTTCATACTGCTGCAGGTCTGCGAAACTGCGGATGATTATTTTGCTCATGAAAGTTTTTCGTGTTAAAAGGTACAATCCGAGGTGAAAAACAGGGGGATGTAGGGCTAAAGGTAAACTCTTTTCCTTGTTTGTGAAAGAGGGGAACCGCTAGCAGGGAAAACAACGCAAATACAGCCGGCGGGTTTCTTGAGAAACAGAGTAGGCACTTTTGACCTCCTTGAATAAACCCTTAGGGAAAAGAAAACGCCGGCTGAGTGAACCGGCGTTTAGGCAATGAATTTTAAAAACTGCTCTTAAATAGGAGTAGCCTCAGTGCTAATTCGCTTCCAAAATCTGGAACAGTTCGTCTAGTTTAGGAGTGAGGATGATTTCGGTGCGACGGTTCTTCTGGCGGGCATCTGCTGTTTTAGCAGCATCCAAAGGAACGTTTTCGGCCCGGCCCGAAGGCGTGATTTTAGTACCGGCCAAACCGGCAGAGGTGAGAATCCGGGTTATTTCCGTGGCGCGTAATACGCTCAGGTCCCAGTTGTCTTGCATCCCAAGGGTACCCCGGGCCACAGGTACGTCATCGGTGTGACCTTCTACCACTACGTTTACATCCTGCTGGTCTTTGAGAGCAGCGGCCAGTTTGCGCAAGGCATCTTGCCCTTTGGCGTCTACTTTGGTGGAGCCAGATTTGAACAGCAACTGCTCAGACAAAGACACATACACTTTCCCGTTTCTCACGTCTACTGAAAGGTCTTTGCTGTTGAAGCCCAGTAAGGCATTGCTTACCTTAGTACGGAGGGCGTTTACCGCCTTGTCTTTCTCCGCCAGAATACGCTCCAATTCGTTCAGGCGCTCTTCCCGTGATTTCAGGTCGCTGCTCAACTGGTCTAATTGAGAGCGGTTTTTGGTGAGCGTCTCATTAAGCTTCTTCAGTTCTTCCTCGCGTCGGGCTAAGTCTTTAGACAATTTGGATGACTCCAGCGCGCTGTTAGACATGAGGCGATCATGGTTTTTAATGAGCTTGTCGTAAGTGCTGCTCAGGTCGGCGTACACGCTTTGGCTCTTGCGGAGCGTGTTGCTCAGCAAAGAGGTGTCGGCGGCCAGTTGGGCACGGGCTTCGGTGAGTTCGGTTACTTGTTTTGAAAGGTCAGAGCGTTCTCTGGTGGTTCTGGAAAGGGCACTCTGGCAATCTGCTTTCTCGCGCTCCAGTTTTACTTTCTGAGCTAACAAAGCATTGTACTTCTTGGTAGTGGTGCAGGAGCTCAGCAGGCAGGTGCTTAAAAGGGCCACACCGGCATACCGGTAGAGGGAGTGTTTGAACATGACAGGCTAGGTAAAGTTAAAAATGCAAATTCTAGGGTTTAGTGGTTTCCCAACCAAAAAGCGTTGGAAAAGTAGTTGGGTTAGTCTAGGTAGAAATACCGTTGTTGGTCAAAGATAAGGGCTAGAGGTTCCCACCCAAAATGAAGGAACACGTTTTTGGATGCTTTTAGCCAAATTCTCTACAAAACGAAAGAAGCCGGACTGTACGGCCGGCTTCTTTAATTAATGCTGTTTCGTATTTAAAATTCCTTCTGGCAATAAATAGAAGAAATGGGTAAACTATACTTAGTTTGTCTGAATCAGCTTCAGGATTTTATCAAAGTTAGGAGCTAAAATGATTTCAGTGCGGCGGTTGCTTTGACGGGCTTCAGGGGTACGGGTCATGGCTACCGGGGTGTACTGTCCACGGCCGGCAGGTACTACCATTTGCGGCGGAACTCCGTTGTTGATAAGCAGACGCGTGATTTCTGTTGCTCTAAGCACGCTCAAATCCCAGTTGTCTTTGAAAGTGACGTTTGCAGAGGCTACGGCTACGTCATCGGTGTGGCCTTCGATGACAATCTCTGTATCGCGCTGTGATTTAATAGCGTTGGCCAATTTGCCTAGAGCAGATTGCCCGTTCGGGTTTACTTTGGTAGAACCAGAGGCAAACAGAAGTTTCTCTGGCATGGTCACATAAACTTTGCCTTCTCTAACGGCAACGGTCAGTCCTTGCTCTTTAAAACCGGCCAGGGCCTCGTTCACAGATTCTCTTAATTCATTTAAGATTCTTTCTTTCTGGGCAATTTGCTGCTGGTACTGGGCCAGTTTGGCATCACGGTCACGCAGATCAGCGTTGGCTTGTTCCAGGCTGCGCTGGGCAGTCGCTTTTTCTTGTTCCAGCGCATTTTTGCTTGCTTCCAGCTCTTTGTATTTCTTAGATGAGACACAAGAACCAAGAACGGCTACTCCTAAAACCAAGGCAGCGGCGGATGAGGCGAAACGTGTTTTCTTCATAGGGTTTAAGTTAAGGTATGGGTTAACGGTGACAAAAATAAGAGATCATTTTGAGAAGGCCGGCTCACAAATTTGACCTTGCCTAGCAAACGGACGCAAATAAATAATAATTGCCCACAGAATGCCAATTTAGTTGTCTGCCCTCGTAACGTACTGTAAATGCGTGCGCTAAGTTGAGAATTAATGAAAATAACCTTAGGTGCCCGAGGCGTACGCCTAAAACGGTGTTGCCTGTATTAGTTGGAAGTAAAACCTAACATGTGAATAGTTACATCAGAATCAGGATAAACCAAAGTGATTAATCAACCTGCTTTGCTTCCATTTAACTGAGGTTGAATGATGCATTTTTAAGAAGATCTGACGCCGGAAAGTTGCCCTGGCTTGTCATGGCTGTACATTTACCACAGTTTTCAGGAAAGGGCCCTAAAAGGGAGCTTCTGCCTGGCTTGCACGTATGTAGTATGCTTACCTTGAAAGAAAACGGTTTTAGAATTCATGATAACTAAAACCTATGGCTTTCATTCAAAGTACGTACACTTCTGAGAAGAAAAGGTGTGTTTTAGCCGGGGGTTAGGGAGCTACCTTTTCTTTTTTATCTTTGCACGTTCAAAACTAACTGCTTGCGGTTTCCCCACTGGAGGCTTCATTGTTGAAAAAAACCTTTAGAGCATCATATGGCTTGGTTTAAAAGAGTAGAAAAAGGGATCGTCACCCCAACGGAGCAGAAAAAAGAAACGCCGGACGGCTTGTGGCACAAGTGCCCCGAATGTAAGACCGTCATCAGCACCGCTGAGCATCGGCAACAGCTGTATACGTGTGCCAAATGCGATTTTCATGACCGCATCAATTCCCACGAGTACTTTGAGATATTGTTTGATGAGAACCGTTTCCAGGAACTGGATGAGAACCTGAGTTCTTCAGATCCATTGAATTTCGTGGACACGAAGCCGTACCCAGACCGTATTGTTGCCACCCAGCGCAAAACTAACCTGAAAGACGCCGTACGTACTGCCCACGGTACCATCAATGACCTTGATCTGGTGGTGGCCTGTATGGACTTCAACTTTATTGGTGGTTCTATGGGCTCAGTGGTAGGCGAGAAAATCTCCCGGGCCATTGACTATAGCCGCAAGCACAAAATCCCGTTTATGATGATCTCCAAGTCGGGCGGTGCCCGGATGATGGAGGCGGGCTACTCCCTAATGCAAATGGCAAAGACCTCGGCCAAACTGGCCTTGTTGTCTGAGGAGAAGGTGCCGTACATTTCATTATTGACCGACCCTACCACTGGGGGCGTAACTGCTTCCTTTGCTATGTTGGGAGATTTCAATATCTCTGAGCCGGGTGCCTTGATTGGTTTTGCCGGACCCAGGGTTATCAAAGAAACCATAGGCAAAGACCTGCCTAAAGGTTTCCAGAGCGCAGAGTTTGTATTAGAGCACGGCTTCCTGGACTTCATTGTGCACCGCAAAGAGTTAAAGCAGCGTATTGCAGACCTGATTACGTTGTTGCGCCCCGAGGAAACTTCGGCCGCTACAGAGACGGCCTCCAATCAAGCAGCCGTTAAATAAGGCTGTGCTTCAGAAATAAGCTGAAAAGACCTGTTCCTCTTAAAGGCGGGTCTTTTTTGGTTTTTATCTGGCACGATTATTATAGATGAGCATATAGATTGGAGACTATATCTGAACAATTTTTGAATAAATCAGTATGTATCTCCGTTGTTGAACTAAACCCAATCACATTACCTTTTTAGCTTCTTTTACACACAAAAAAAAACACTATGAAATTTTTGAAAGGAACATTCACCGCCATGTTAGTAGGGAGCTTACTTTTCTCTTCCTGCAAATCAAGTCAGACGGCTAGCACTCCAACTTCAACCACCCAGAAGAAAGGCATGAACAAAACCACTAAGGGCGGTATCTTAGGAGCTGGTGGTGGTGCTATTTTAGGTGGTATTGTTGGTAAAGCTACCGGTAACACTGCCCGTGGAGCCATCATTGGGGCTGCTGTTGGGGGTGCCACTGGTGCCGTGATTGGTCGCCGCATGGACAAACAAGCCGAGGAACTTGAGCGTGAAATGAAGAATGCTGAGGTAGAACGGGTAGGTGAAGGTATCAAAGTAACTTTTGATGCAGGTCTTCTTTTCGCTACTAACTCTGCTGAGTTACAGTCTTCTTCCAGAGCTGATATCCAGAAATTAGCTGAGACGTTGAAGAAGTACCCAGGCACCAACGTACTGATTGAAGGGCACGCCGATAATACCGGTACTGATGCCATCAACCAGCCATTGTCTGAGCGCAGAGCCCAGGCTGTTGCCAACTACGCTATCTCTTTAGGAGTAGAGCCTAACCGTCTTCAGACCCGTGGTTACGGTTCAACCCAACCAGTAGCTGACAACACAACTGCTGCCGGTCGTCAGCAGAACCGTCGTGTAGAGGTAGCCATCTTCGCTAGTGAAGAACTGAAGAAAGCTGCTGAGCGTGGTGAGATCAAATAAGAACTGAACATCATTTTCTTTGAAAGGCTAGCCGTTTGGCTAGCCTTTTTTATGTCCTAACAGTTTCATCCTTGACCCAAAGGAATTTTTTTAGGTGCTGAATTTCAGAAAATGGGTTGTAAACTCCTTTTTGAAGCGTGCACCAGAGCAACATAAGAAATTGCATTTTATGTTAACCTAAGGGCGTTTCTAGCGTTTAGGGAGAAAATCAATAGGAATAAGGAATGGACAAATTGATAAAATCACTCTTTCTCATGCTGGTGCTTTCTGTATTGGGCGCGTGCGAGCGGGTAAAAGACAAAGAAGCAGTGGCAGAGTTGCCCAACACCTCTGTAGAAGATACGCTGGTGCTTACGCCAGACACCTTGGAAATTGACACCGCAATGTCAGAGGCAGAGTATGCCAACAACATGGGGGAGGATGCTTCTACCTATGGCCAGGAAAGTTACCTTAATGATGCAGAAGCCTCAGATGCCACAACACAAAACAGCTCTGCCCCAGCAGCGGGGAACAGAACTTCTACTTCTTCCACCACCAGAACCGAAACAGCTTCTTCTGCCAAGACCAGTGCAGCTGTTACAGAAACTAAAACATCGGGAGCCACCGCTGCCAAAGCAAGCCCGGCAAAGAAGAAATATGTGCGGCCTACCCGGGTGCAGCTGCAACGCTCTCTGGCCATAGATGCCCGCCGGTCTAACAGAATGGATTTGCCTGAGTTGAAGAATTATTGGCTTAAGCGGCAGAACTACTACCGCCGTGCCTCTAAAGATGTGAAGTACGTAGCCGGTGATACTAAAATCAAGATCTCAACCGAAGAAACTAAAATTGAAACGCCCCGCGGTAAGGTGAAGATTGAAGGAAACGACATCAAAATCAAATATGACGATTGATCTCCTCAGCAGCCTTTAAGACACTTTCGCCTCTGATCTGTTTCAGGTCTATTTTATCAAAAATAGGCCTAAAACGAATCAGAGGCGTTTTTCTTTCCGGCGAGTGAAACCTACGGCTGACATGGTGATGAGAGCACCTAGTAAAGCAACGGCAATGTCTTTCTGCGCATCCCAGATGTCGCCCTGTGTACCTAAAAAAGCCATTCCGCGGGCCGGGAAAAATATATCGGCCACGGCCCACTCCATTAATTCATAAAAGGCTCCCATGCTTACCGTTAATTCAACTGGTAAGGCATACGTGAAAAAAGGACGCATTGGGGTTACTCGCTTAAAGACCTCGTGCATAGGATACGCTAAAAAGAACCCAAACCCAAAATGTACCAGCCGGTCATAGTGGTTGCGCTCTAAATCCAACTGCTCTTGCACCCAGAAGCCAAAAGGGTTCAGTGCGTAGTTATGCTGGCTTCCGTACACGTGCAGCATCAAGTACAGGAAGATGCAGGTGTAACTGAAATCTGAAAACCGGAAGTGCTTGTAAAAGGCTACCAGAAAGATGATGGCCGTAAAAGTGAGCGTGTTCTCCAGCCACCAGTTTTTGGGATCTGAGGAAGTAAAGCCGGTGTAAGTCCAGAACAACCCAAAAATGACAACATAGGCAATTAGCAGCGGACTTTGACGAAAGTGAGTATGCTCTTTATCTGTTGCGAAGGTGAAGGTCATGCAGAAGTAGTTCTTAAAAGGCTTTTAAAGAAAACCCAGTGGCGTAGAAAATCCGCAGGGAAGCTGCGGACGGATTTCTATTGATACTTTGTAAGGATGATAACCAATTGTTGATGGTTTTGTTAGTTCACAGCTTCCTGCAACCTGGCTGGTAACATGAGTTCCGGCTGATTGAACACCAAGGGCAACGGGTTGTCAGTAGGGTTCTTTAAGGGGTCACAGTGGTAGCCGTAAATTTGGTAATCCTGCGCCAATGGAATCAGCTTTTTATAATAGGTATGGGCAATGTTTTCCTCAGAAAAGGTGATATCGTGGTAAATGGTGGTGGCTTTGGGAGGCATTCCGCGTAAATAGGCGAAAAGCGCATCTGGCTGGCCAAGATCACCAGAGTAGACCACCCGGTCTCCGTCTTCTTCCTCAAAAATGAAAGCGTAGGATTGTAGTTTTTCGGCGTGCAGGCCAAAAGTGTCAAGGGCGATGATGCCGGGCACCTCAGAAAGGGGCGCAAAGTCTACATACTGTTCCGGCTTTTGAAGCTGGAACCGCAGAAATTCATACAACTCATCCCGGAAATCATCATCGGGGTACAGGATGGTAGGACGGCAGTGGGTGTTAAAGTAATAGCAGTGTAGCAGTATGTTGGCTAAGCTGCCAGTATGGTCATTATGCAGGTGCGTAAGCAGAATGTAGGTAATGCCACGGGTAAGCTGATGTTTCCGCAGGGTGGGGTAAACGGTGAAGCCACAGTCTAATAAGATAGTCTGGTCTTTGAATTCTACCAGTGCTGCGGAGTTTCCATAGTCTATGTCAAAAGCTCCGCCTGTCCCTAAGAATTTAAATTTCATAGTTGTTTAGTAATACGTATGACCATTCTTGATGCACTAAGGTGATAAGGGTTCTTGACATAAACTTTACTATCGGGGGCTCGTTTAGGGGAAAAAGTAAATGACTATGGCTGAAGCACATCAGCAACTTACTCCCGCAGAAAAGATATGGCAGGTTCATATACGATTGAATGAAGTTTTCGGCCATCTTTCCGGTTATCCGCGCCGCGACCCCATGCGCGAACTTATTTCCACCATGCTGTCGCACCGGACTACGCATGCCAATGAGGAGAAGGCTTACTTTCAGATGCTGGAAAAATTTCCTACCTGGGAAGCTGTCATGGATGCCCCGGTAGAAGAACTCACCCAGGCGTTAACCCCAGCGGAGTTCCCGGGCGCCAAAGCTGTTAATATTCAGAAGGCGCTTCGCCTGATACAGGCAGAGCGGTCAGACTTTTCACTTGATTTCCTGAACGACCTGGACGTGCCCGAGGCCATGGCCTGGCTTATGTCTTTGCCTGGGGTGGGGCTGAAAACCGCTACGTTGGTGCTTTTGTTTAATTTCCACAAGCCGGTGTTTCCGGTAGACACGCACGTGCACCGCATCAGCCAGCGGGTAGGCCTCATTGGCGTCAAGGTCACGCATGACAAAGCGCACCAGATTTTACTGGACATGTTGCCCAAAGATGCCCTAGTGCTCTATAACCTGCACCGCCACATGCTCAAACACGGACAGAAAATCTGCACCTGGAATTCCCCCAAGTGCGAGGTGTGTGTGCTTCAGAACATTTGTAATTATTACGCCGATGTTCGGTTGAAAGGAATAGACAAGTAATTCTGTTTTAAGTCTAATTTCAGGAAAGGAGCAAAAAAGAACTTCCCCTTTTAAGGTGCTTTCCAAAGTGAAACTGCTCTTGTTGTTTCTCACAGGGGGAGTCCAATTTCATCACGCCCTATTTCCAGATGGAATGCGTACCTTGCATCTGCTCTGGCATCTGTTTAAAAGAAGAGAATGCGCTTAATCCATCATCCAGTTCTGGCCAATTACTACGTGACGTACCGCTGCAATGCCAAATGCTCCTTCTGCGACATTTGGGAGAAGCCGTCTCCGTACATCCAGCTGGAGGATGTGAAACAAAACCTGGCCGATCTGCGCAAGCTAGGCGTGAACGTAGTGGACTTTACCGGTGGCGAACCCTTGCTGCACCGGCAAATTGACCAGTTCCTGGAGGAGGCTCAAAAATTAGGCTTTATCACCACTCTCACCACCAATGGGCTGTTGTACCCTAAATGGGCTGAGCGCCTCAAAGGCAAGGTAGACATGCTGCACTTCTCGCTGGATTCCGCGGATAAAAACGAGCACGACACCGGCAGGGGAGTGGCCTGTTTTGATTTCGTGCTGGAATCCATAAAAGTGGCCAAAAGCCTAAGCGAACGGCCTGATATTCTGTTTACGGTTTTCAAGCACAACCTACACCAGATAGAGCGGGTGTACCAGGAGATCTGCCTGCCTAACAACCTGATGCTGTTGTTGAACCCGGCGTTTGAATACAACCAAGTTGAAACCGGAGAGCAGCTTTCTGAGGCGGAGCTGGGTTACCTGGTCAAGTTCAGTAAGCAGAAATGGGTGTACTTGAACGAGGCTTTTGTAAAGCTTCGGAAAGACGGCGGCAACCACATTGACAAGCCTGTCTGTAAAGCGGCCAGCACTACCCTGGTCATCTCGCCTGAAAATGAGTTGGTGCTACCTTGTTACCATTTGGGTGCCCAGAAATTTCCCATCTCTGGCAACCTCCTGGCACTTTACAAATCAGAAGAGGTTAAGAAACTGATAGCGTTGGAAGGCCGATTACCTGCCTGCGAGGGCTGCACCATCAACTGCTACATGCAACCCAGTTTCGCCGTAGAAATGAACAGCTACTGGTGGAAAGCCTTGCCCAGTACCTTGAAATATAACCTTAGAAAAGGTACCTGGAAGCGCATGCTTTCCTGAAGATTTTGCCTGCAGATCTCCACTTGATGTCTTAATATCAGAATTCTGCCCTATAATCTAGGTGATTTCCTCTTTTATTTTCTCTACCTTTTGTCCCAAATCCCATCAAATTAGACTGCTAAATCCATTCACACTATGCCTGTCATTCTGCCCGTTAAAGGAGTTCACCCTACCATTGGAAATAACTGTTTCATTGCCCCCAACGCCACCATTGCCGGAGATGTGGTGCTGGGCGACCAGTGCACCGTTTGGTTTAACGCCGTAGTGCGCGGCGATGTAAACCTGATCCGCATTGGCAACAAGACCAACATTCAGGACGGGGCTGTCATTCACTGCACCTATTTAAAAACCGCTACCATCATTGGCAGCAACGTGAGCATTGGGCATAACGCCATTGTGCACGGCTGCACCATTGAAGACAATGTACTCATTGGCATGGGTGCCATTGTCATGGACAACGCCGTGGTACAGGAACATTGCATCATTGCCGCCGGGGCAGTAGTTCTGGAGAAAACTCTGTGCGAGCGTGGCTTCATCTACGCCGGAGTACCCGCCAAAAAAGTAAAAGCCCTTACGCCAGAGCAAATCTCAGGCATGGCCCAAACCGCCGATAACTATGTGCTGTACGCCAGCTGGTTTCAGGAAGGAACGGGTGAGGGTTCCTGATTCTGGCCTGGTTTTCAGAAAGCAGGTAGAAAGTGTAAAATACAGAGGTAGAGGTGCAGGTATAAGGCTAATAAACAGAACGCACTCTGGTCATGGTCATGCGGTAGTTGGCACAATTAATATAAACTAAATTCACGCAAAAATGTGGGTCGTTTTAGCGGTAATGGTTGCATTTAGCTTGGGCTTGATGCTATATGACAAAAAACATTTCTATAAAATCAGAAGCAGTTCTGAGATATTACAGGCTGAAGTAATTGAATTTAGGTGGGAAAGGGGGCCGTTTAGGAATGATTACACAAAACTCTGTTATTCATACGTAAGGATATTACAAGAGAGAAATGTTGGTCTAGTGAAACTCAAATACGCAAACAACAAATCTGAACCTTTTGAGATTGGTGAGGTGATCGATGTATTTTGGCACAATAACTCATTGTTATATTATCGTGCTTTTGACACTGGATGGATGAAGTTTATTCCAGTATTACGAGAAGAATAAAGCTTGCCAACATGGCGTAAACGGCAACATCGTCCGACGTTCTCCGCCACCGCTTGCACGAGGCAGTTGTGGGGTATAAGAAGCAAAAGACGCAAGCTTGCAAACTCCCTCATGAACCATGCTAATAAGTAGGGGTCACTAGATGAAAAATAAGTGGTTATGTCTTTTTATTTTGTTTTTAGTTTTTCTTAATGGCTGCAAAAAGAAAGAGCAGAATAATAAGTCAAACTATGACGAAATTATAGTTCAGGAGGGCTTTATAGTTAAGACAGTAGAAAGTTTAACAGGATCAAATAATTGGTATTTCGTTTCAGCCAAGGATATAAATAAAAGTGACTGGCTAGGTGATTTTAAAACGAACAACTTAGGTAATGGCTTTTGGTTTCATCCTATAGGGCATGATAACTTTCCAGTGTCATTCATAGAAAAGCATATGGATACGCTATCCTTGCCGAAGCCTTCTGTTGAAAAGGTCTATACTGCCCAACTTGTGCTGTTTCCGGTTAGAATTGAATATAAGCTAAAACCAAGGTTTCGAGACAAGCAGCCAAGAAGTGAATTTGTGCAGAATGTTGGAGGTCGTGAATTAAGGTTCGGTTTCAATAGCTTGCCAGTGAATATTCAAAAGATGACTCCCCTAGTAGAGCCTAAGAGGGAGATTACAGAGTGTAAGTGCGAGCTAAAGGAAGATGATGTGAACGGCTACCTATACAAAGTGTGCATTTACCTCAAAGAACAGGAAAGTAAGTACTCTGATGTTCCTTGTACTTATGGAGTAAGAAATATTGTAGCAGATACGCTGGACGGAAGAAACGTGATAAGGGTAGATTTGAACTGCTGCTATTTAGGGGATAGGGCATACTTTGACCCTGCAACCAAAGAATTAATAGACTTTAGTTATGGAGCTATGTAGTATATTTTAGCCATAAACAGCTTAACTAAATCAGAAATAGAATTACGTCACCTAACAGTTGCTTTAGTGCATAAATCCTCCAAAGCCAAGCCGGTGTGTGCATTCAAAATATGAAATTTGAGGATTTTGAGAAAAGGGAGATAATCTTTGAAAGTATTTGGAAAACAATTGCGTTAACTATTACCTCAGGACTTTTCGTTTTTTCAGCCATTGCTTTTGTAGATAGAAAAGAAAGTCCTTTTAGCTTCTGGACCACATTATTACTATTTGGTTTCGGTGTTATAAACGGACTTTATCTGTTGTTCAACCCAAAGACGCTCTTTATTAGGCCAGCTAGCAAGCTTGCAAAAGAGTATGGAGAAGTAGACTACCAAAAAAGGTATAATAATTTAGGTGTCTTTGATTATCTGGACAATGGCTTTGTAGTAACCATTGAGGAAGAGGATCTGGCTTTGAGCTGGAGTGAGTTGAATACGATAGTGGCTTACAAACAAGACCTGTACACTTATGATGTAATTTGCTTGGATGTATTTACTATACATGGACAAAGCTTTAATATAAATGAGGACACACCAGGTTGGTTTCAATTCTTAGAAAGATTGAACAAAACTTTCCCCTCCATTGACAAAGGCTGGCAGAAAGAGGTTTCTATTCAATCATTTGAAACGAAACTGACTCTTTTGTATGACAGGCAGAACAGAGATTTAGAAAGAGTGATTGAGGAGTACTATAAAAAATAAAGAAGAATGCCCCCATATAGTGCTAGGCTGTCACCTGTTGGTCGGTGGCTTAACACAATGCTTATATAAATACGTTACCTGCACGCTTGAATAAATGGAATTCAATCCGCCTATAAAAGAAAGGGAAACTGAAGACCTTCTCGAAATCGTTTGCTTTCCTAATTCCTGGCAACTTGAGGCTGTAGAGCAAGCCAAAACAGAGTTGAACAAAAGAGGGATCAGCTTGGAGGAACAGCTCCAATGGCTTGAAAAATATAACTGGTATCTAAAGGTCGAGCTTCGGGGTGAAAAGAGAAAAAGGGCTTTAATGCGCTACAATCCGGTTGAACTAATTCTCATGTTCTTTCAGCTCCCTGGTACCATTTTATGGGATTGGAATCTTAAACGCGAAGGATATCTCAGGATGCATAAACAGTGGTTAAGGGTTATTGCATTAAGCCTTTTCTTTTATGCTTGCATATTCCTCTCCATCTTCACACAAAAGTCTAAATCTGATGAGGCCTGGTTGAAAGAGATCCAGGAGCAAGATATATCAGAGTGGGAAAAAAGTTATTATGGGGAGGTTAGAGACAGCACAATAAAAAAGAAAGATAGTAGGTAACAATGTCTAAACGGCACCTTAGACTAACCGCCCTGTGCGTCGCTTTTTGCAAGCTAAAGAATAAGAGAAGTCACCTTCAATTGAGATGAAGAACTATCACAAAGTAGTGCTCGCAATAACATCATTATTTCTTTTTACTTACTGCGGAGACAGCAAGCCTGCTCCAGCAGAGTCTATTACAATCTTAAAAGGAAATGTGCCTACTGTTTTGGCAGAAACTACTGCTTCAGAGAACCTAATAGTAGAAAACCAGAATGAAGGTGAGCCAAAACCATCTAGCTATACTGCGACGTGCCTAGAGGAAGAGGAAAAGAATCCTGAATCTGAAGATCCCATCATAATCAGAACCTGCACTTATAGAAATTACAAAACCATTACTACAGGAACACCTGACTTCAAAGGTCGCTACAGTTATAGAAATAGCCTCTTCAAATTAGAAAAGGGTGAATACAAGGTGATAGACAATTCATCGCTCTTTAACCAAAGACAAGATGATTTGCTTAAAAGGATAAACGAGAAAATAAAAGCAAACTACCTGGTGTACTTAAAAGACCCAGAATCAAATGAGTGCTTTGAGGGAGTGGAGCCAATCCGTGATTTCAAGATAAATGAACTAAGAATTGACTTTGAAGCTAACCAGCTTGTTTTCCATGCAGAGTTTGAGCTTTCAGGTGCATGTTTTAATGTTGGTGGAACATCAATTCCGTTTAAACTACAGGAAATTGACCCGTATATAAATAAATAGAAAACGTCTTACTCATTTGTATAAACCATAGTTCGGGAACCTAATTTCAGGAGTTTTTCAGAAAAAGAGTTTTAAAAGGAAAGTAGTAATGTACTTGCCAATTTATTCTTAACATCAGCAATAGAATGAAAATTTGTGTAGCTCAGACAAGACCTGTCACCGGAGATATCCAGCGGAACATTGAGGCGCACAAAAAGCTCATTGATCTGGCGGTCTTAATGAAAGCAAACACCATCATTTTCCCGGAGCTTTCTTTAACCGGTTATGAACCAACCTTAGCGAAAACCTTAGCCACACACCCAGAGGATAGCAGGTTTAAGGACTTCCAAAAAACTAGTGATGCCCATCAGCTCACCATTGGTGTAGGTGTACCTATCAAACATAAGGCGGGCACCTGCATCAGTATGGTGCTGTTCCAGCCAAACCAAGAGCGGAAAACGTACTCAAAGAAGTACCTCCATGCAGACGAAGAACCGTACTTTATCCCGGGGCAAAACGTCTCAGATTTCCTTGGAGACCATCACGGCATTGCATTGGCTATTTGCTACGAACTTTCGGTTCCGGCGCATGCAGAGAATGCCTTCGCGAAAGGAGCCAACGTTTACCTGGCCAGTGTGGCTAAATTTGAAAACGGAATTGATAAAGCCACCCAACGCTTGTCACACATTGCCCAAACTTATGGCATGACCGTGTCCATGGCTAATTCAGTAGGCCCTGCCGATGGCTAGGAATGTGCCGGTAACTCCTCTATCTGGAATAACAAGGGCGAACTCTTGGGGCAACTGAACTCCACCGTTGAAGGTATACTCATGGTAGACACCCAAACCCAGGAGGTAGCAGAAAGAATCCTCTAAAGCTACCTGCTCATTGGGTTTTCTCCCTCCTCTAGCAGGGAAGTTCATAGTGTGGAAGGATACCAGAACAGATGAGAGGAATGATAGTTTCTATTTTAAAAGCAACAGTATTATTGTATGCAGGGGTTTGCGCCCTTTTGTATTTCATTCAGGAGAGCCTCATCTTCTTTCCTGAAAAACTAGGTAAAAATTTCAGGTTTACGTTTGACCAGCCTTTTGAAGAAATAGGCGTGGAAACAAAAGACAACGTGCTGCTCAGCGCCGTCTTGTTTAAAGCCGCCAATCCCAAAGGAGTAGTTTTCTACCTGCACGGTAATGCAGGTTCTATCCACTCCTGGAGCGACGTGGCCCCCATCTATACCGCCCTGGAGTATGACGTTTTCATGCTTGATTACAGAGGATACGGCAAAAGCGAAGGCAAAATCAGAGGCGAGAAACAGTTCTACCAGGACATGCAAGCTGCGTACGATCTCCTGAAAACCCGCTATAATGAGAATGACATTGTGGTGCTAGGCTACTCCATCGGGTCCGGACCTGCCGCCAAAATTGCTTCAACAAACAAACCCAGGTTGTTGATCCTGCAGGCGCCTTACTACAACCTCAAAGACCTCATGCGGCATTACTTTCCCGTGATCCCAACGTTTGTGTTGAAGTACCCCTTTGAAACAAACAAGTTCATTCAACAATGCACCATGCCGGTGGTAATCTTCCATGGCGAGGAAGATGAAATCATCTATTACGGTTCATCGCTGAAGTTGAAAAAGCTCATGAAGCCCGAAGACACCCTCATCACCCTGAAGGGGCAGACCCACAATGGTATGAGCAGCAATCCGGCCTATCTAACAGAACTGAAGAGAATCCTCCAGCGGTGAATTGGAGCAGATTTCAAGTTGTTCACGCTTCAGGTACATAGTATTATTTTAATGTCTTGTAACGGTGCCGGGTCATGTGCGTAGTAGGCAATGACTCAGCCAAGGAATGTTGATGCTGGTGCCTGCACCGTCTGTCAACAGGTGAGCGGGTTGGCGTTTCTGCTGCCTTTTCCTGATTACCGCGCCAAACCCTGGGCCGTTCACCCGGCCAAAAGAGATGCTAAGAAATAAACTATGATAGAAGCAGTTAAATTCTGGAACGAACCAAACAACAAATCACACTGGGCGTACGAGATTGATCCGGACTGGAAGATCTTCTCCGAAATGGTGAAACTAGGCGCCCAAGCCTGTAAAGCCGAGAAGCCAGACGTTCTTCGCGTGTTAGGTGGTATTTCGCCCATTGACCCCAATTTCATCATCAAGTTAAAAGACCAGGGAACCTTAGATGACCTCAACGCCGTGGCCGTACACGGTTTTCCGCTGGATTGGAACCTTTGGAGCATCCATGAGTGGCCTGACAAGATCGCCGAGATTGAAGCCGTAACCGACTTGCCCGTGTGGGTAACCGAAGTGGGTATTTCGTCCTTCGGGGCCGAGGAAGTGCAGGAGTTCGGACTTCAGAAAACGGCCGAGTTGCTCATGGGCCGCGTGGACCGCATTTTCTGGTACAGCCTCTATGATTTGCCGCAAGCCTGGGAAGCCACCACGCGCCACCGCGAAGCCGAAGGTTCTTCGTACTACCGCCATTTCCACATGGGCTTGCTGCGCGAAGACGGATCTCCTAAACTGTCTCATAAATACTTTTCAGATTACACCCCAGAAATGGGCATCTGCCAGTGGTTCCACTTTGAAGACCACCGCTTAGATGCCGCCGTGCAGCACCTCCGGGACTTAGGCGTGAAGAAGCTGCGTACCGGCTTGAGCTGGGCCGATTGGCTCCGTCCGGATGCGGAAAAATGGTTTGACCACGTCATGAAAAAGCTGGATGAGTTTGACGTAACTGCTACGTTCTGCTTTACCCCAGAACACAAAGGCCTACAGCCGCACCACACCAGCCCACCCCAAAACGTAGAAGAATTTGCAGATTTCTGCGCGCTTATGATGCGTAGATACGCTTAGTTCTTTCAAATACAAGTCTAAAGCATCTCTGTTTAGCGCTCGTTTTACTTAAAACAAGGCCTAAACAGAGATGCTTCTTTCTAACATTCCACCCACTATTTTATGAGTCAGGAAACTCAGGAAGAAACTGATGTTTGGATGCTGAACATGCGCCGGGGAACATTTGAAGGCGCTTGGAAACACAGCGATGCCGTCTTAAAAGAACGCGCCGGCAAGCCCTGCTGGCACTTACCAAGGCATTTCCAATACGTGTGGGACGGCTCTTCGCTGCAAGGCAAACGGGTGCTGGTGCGCTGCTACCATGGCTTGGGGGACACCATCCAGTTTATCCGGTTCGCACCGTTGATTAAGGCTATTGCCAAGGAGGTTATTGTGTGGGCACAAGCTCCCTTGATTCCGCTTCTGGAGACCATCCCCACCATAGACCGGCTCCTGCCCCTGCATGACGGCACCCCAGAGGTGGAGTACGACGTGGACGTGGAAGTTATGGAACTAACCCACATTTTCCGAACCACGGTAAACACAATTCCGTCCCAGATTCCCTATCTAAAGGTAGAACCCCTGCCGCTTCCCGGAGAAGAAGGAAAGCTGAACGTGGGCCTGGTCTGGAAACCCGGTGACTGGAATCCACACCGGTCTATTCCGTTTCACTTTCTGGCTCCTTTAGCCGAGGTACAAGACATCAATCTTTACATTCTGCAAGAAAATGCCCCTAATGCCAGTTGGCAGGAAGGGTTCGGGATTCACCCCGGCCAGTTCAGTTTGTACGACTATGCCCGCGTCATCAAAGGCTTGGATCTGTTGATTTCTGTGGATTCAATGCCCGTGCACCTGGCCGGAGCCTTGAACGTTCCCGTCTGGACCCTCCTGCACTACCACGCCGACTGGCGCTGGATGGATGACCGCGAAGACAGTCCCTGGTACCCTACCGCACGCCTATTCCGTCAGGAAGTAGCCGATGATTGGGCAGGTGTGATCACACGAGTAGTGGGTGAGTTGGAGAAGCTACAGGACAAGGCACAATCCACTCCTTTATCATCTTGAAAGGACCTTGTGAGAGAACTAGAATGGCCTTAACTAAGCGCGCCACTACTGTTCGCCCATAAGATCTTTCCAAGATGACAAGAAGGGAGAGGAGGGGCATTCAATAAAAGAAGAATGATGCTCTCCTTAATAGGAAGAGCTCCTTTGTTTTAAACCCATTTTTGCAAAAGGCCAATAAAAAAGCGGAGGGTTTTCCCTCCGCTTTTTTATTGGCCTTTTAGCTGTTTATACCGATTCTTGATCTCAGTAAAATTGCCTTGATGGTAGGCAAATCCATGGTAAGAGGCGAGCGCAATGCGGGCCCAGTTGATGTACAGTTTGGGCGCATTTAATTGGTGCGCTAGTTTAGCCATCTTGTGGCTGCCCGCCGAGATATGATAACGCATCCGGTAGATGAGTTTGCGCTGGCGGGTAGGGGTTTTGTCATCAGGGGTAACGCGTTTGCAGGGTGTGACGCCGCTACGGCTCCAGGTCAGGCGGTAGGCCAACCCTTCGCGGCGTTGGCGAAAACCGGCGGCCTGCGTTTGCTCTATAAATTTGGCATCTACGGTCTCTAATTGCAGCCTACCTTCCTGGATGGCATTGGCCACCAGTTTGTCTACCAAAGGCGAACGGACCACCACCACATTGGTGCCGCGCCCATCAGAGGAATACGGCTCTACCCAGGCATCGCCGAAGGAGATATCTGACGTCTCCGCCACTACGTCATCGCAGTAGTTGCAGGCCGAGTTCATGTAGAAACCGGCGCCCCAATCACCGTCCGCGAGGTGCCACCAGTCACGGTTCACAATTTGGCCGTCTTTTAGGGTAAGTTTGGCGGTGTACCAGTTGGCTGGGCGGCTAGGGTCTTTCTGGCGGTAATCTACCTTATCTACCTGGTCTACCGGCACGTTCAGCTGCCAGGCAAAGCTTTCCACAAAGCGGGCGCTCTTCATGTGTCCGCAGAAAAGCCCGAGGGTGTACTGAATGCGTTCCCGGATGATGGGGTCTTCTTCGCGCAGCAACTGCACGGCCTTGATAAAGCACGGAATCCCCACCACGGCATAGCGGCCGGGTACCTCTTTCACCAATGAGAGCACCTCTGACAGCTCAATAGGGTAGTACCGCGACTTAGCTCCCTCGCGGATCTCGGCCTCGGTACGCGCGATGCGGTACTTGAAAAAACGGCCGTCTTCCTGCGGGTCTTCCGTGGCAATGACGTGGGCCACGCCGTCAATCAACCCTTGGCGCATCAGCTCGGTGGCTACCCAGGTAACCATGCCGCCGGAGCTGCCCTGCATCCGGAAGTCTTCTTCGGCTACGTGGCCTACGTAAGCGGTTTGGAACCTTCCCAGCGCAGCATCCACCACCGGGGCAGTAGGGTAGAGGTTCGCGGCTAAATAGTCTTCATTCTTGGCTTTGGGCGAGAACGGGCAGGTTCTGGAAAAGCTTTCCGATTTGGTTTTAAACCACTGCGGGTCTCCCTTCGGCTTCAGCTGTCCATACCCGTCAAAGTCCATGCGGGTGTCTGGCCGATTGGCCTGGGCCACGCAACTGCCGCAGCCAATGCACAAACCAGATGTAACAATATCACGGGGGCTTACCAATTCCTTCATACTGCTTGCACTTGAGTTAACACCAGGGCCCGGTCAAGGTACGCGTTGGAAGTTTGGCGCAACTGGTCAATCTTCTGCAGGATACCCGGGTTCAATGTTTCGCTTAACAGGGTTTTGTAAATTGTGGAAGGCGTGCCTTCCGGAAGCAAATGTTTCTCGCCGCCAATCTTGGCCATTAGGCCTTGCAGTTTATGCCTCCGGTACGGCGAGGACTCACACACAAACGGCTTGGCGTTGCGTAAGGCAAACACGCAACCGTGGAAGAAGTTGGTAGCCACCGCCTCGGCTTTAGCCATGAAATGCGCAAAATCATGCGGATCGGTGGTGATCCATTGCTCGTCGGCCCAGTCGTTGCGGTATCCGAAGCTGATGAGCGGCAGGTTCTGGCTGTCAGCGTACTGCCGGATTTCGCGGGCGAAAGACTCAGTGAAGTTATGGCCGTATACGGCTACGTACCGTCTATTCAGGATTTCATGGTCTCTTTCATCAGGCGTGATGGGGAACTGCAGACAGGGGTCCAGCACCATTTCGGGCTCAAACCCGAGGGCGTTCTGGATAATGGTCTGTGAGTTAGCATCGCGTACCGAGATAGCGTCAAAGTTGTTCCGAAGTTTCTCGGCCCAGTCTTGCTCCAGACCCCAGGAGGCGTCATAATTTCCGAAACTGGCTGCGTACGAAATGAGGTGTTGCGCTTTCACGCCATCGCCGTAAAAAATGGGGCAACGGCCGTACCACGGGTGCGACATGTTCCAGACTTCATCGCTGCCCACCACTACCACATCGTATTCCTCCATCTCTTCTGGGTTGTCCAGCTCAAAACGGGGCGAAAGCGGCAAGGTGTCAAACACGTCAAAAAACTTCCGGATTTTCGTGCGGTACAGCGGACGGTCTGAGGCTGGAACCGGCGTTGGCAATACCGGCTGAAACGCGCATTTCCATTCTACCAGGTTCACCCGGCGTGAGTCGTGGTCCAGGATCACGGCCTCATGGCCGCGCGCTTGTAAACCCTCGGCCAGACAGCGCGCCTGCCAGTAGCTTCCATAATTGATACAGCGGTGAAAGGTTAAGACTCCAATCTTTAAAACAGGTTTGTTTCTCGTATTCTCCAATGCTTTTCTGAGTTTGTGTTGTGCTTCTGCCCAGTGCCTTAGTTGAAGGAGTAGCCAGAAGAGGGGATAATGCTGAAAGCAGGTGTCCTGCTGATTCATGCGAACGGCTGATTTTTAGTTTAGGTTATATATAGATCCTCTAAAATCATTAATAAGGTCATTTTACTAGCGAGATAACCGGAAAGGCCAAGCAGAGGCTACTTATTGGCAAAATCATAACAGCAGAACGGTTTTACCCCTGAGCCGTTTAAAGACACGGCATTCTCTCTTTTAGTGCTACTTTGCTTAAAACAGGAAGAAAACACCTGTGTCTACAAATCAGCTTCATGACCAAACTTTTACTGATCCGTCACGCTACTACCAACTCGGTGGGCAAGCGTCTTTCTGGCCGTACGCCGGGTGTCCTTTTAAACGAAGAAGGAGAAGCTCAGGCCCGGCAATTGGCCCAGCGGCTTTCCCATCTGCCTATCTCCGCTATATACAGTAGCCCACTGGAGCGAACCAGGCAAACCGCCGACTTTCTGGCTCAGGCGCAAGGGCTCCAGACCAGCATAGACGAGGCTTTTCTAGAGTTAAACTTTGGCGACTGGACGAATCTTGTCTTCGAAGAGTTGTCCGGCAACGCAGAATTCCAACGCTTTAACACCTTCAGAAGCTTCACCCGCATCCCGGGTGGTGAGATGATGCTGGAGGCGCAGGCCCGTTTTATGGCCGGTTTACAGAAACTGTGCGCCAAACATCCGCACGAAACCGTGGCCGTGGTGAGCCACTCAGATTTGATTAAAGCGGCCGTGGCTTATTACGCCGGCATTCCGCTGGATATGTTTCAGCGCCTGGAGATCAGTCCGGCCAGCGTGAGCATAATTGAAGTATACGAAGAAACGGCTCGGATTCTTCTAATAAATGACACTGGCGAATTACAACCTTAGGCGCAAAAAAAGAGTAATGCGGTTTACCTGAGGTGAGTAGAAGCTTTCAAGAAGGTTGTAAATCCCGGATTTTACGACCATTTTATGAAAAGAAGCCCTAAAACAAAGGTATTCTGATGGTTTTGCTTTACAGTTGAGCCTGCCATTGAAAGCCTTCTTCTTACCTGTTACCTATTTACTAAAACCTTTCTTAGGATTCATTACTGAGAAAAACAATCATCATTCCCCACCCATAAACTCGTGTTACATGCATAATGTCGTACAAAAAGCAGAAGGAAAATTAGGTTTGTTGATGCCTGGACTAGGCGCGGTCGCTACCACGCTGATTGCCGGGGTAGAAGCCGTTAAAAAAGAGCTGGCGCAGCCGGTTGGTTCCTTAACCCAGATGGGCAACATCCGGTTAGGAAAGCGTACCGAGAACCGCCATCCTAAAATCAAAGACTTTGTTCCGCTTGCCCACCTGAATGATATTGTCTTCGGCGGATGGGATGTGTACTCAGACAACGTGTTTGAAGCGGCCATGAAAGCCAAGGTGATTGAGCCGATGATGCTGCACGCCGTGAAAGCCGAATTGGAAGCCATCAAGCCCATGAAAGCGGTATTTGACAAGGCATACATCGCCAACCTGGACGGTGACCACATCAAAGAGGCCGCTACCAAAGCTGATCTGGCCAAGGCTCTGATGGATGACATTGAGAACTTCAAGGAAGCCAATGACTGTGCCCGCCTGGTGATGGTGTGGTGCGGTTCTACTGAGAAATACATTGAGTCCTCTGCCGTGCACGAAACCCTTGCTGCGTTTGAGGAAGGCTTGCAAAACAATAATCCGGCAATTGCGCCATCTATGATTTATGCCTACGCGGCCATTAAGTTGGGCGTGCCGTTCATGAATGGAGCCCCCAACTTAACCTGTGATATTCCGGCCCTCCTGGAATTGGCTAGACAAACTGAAACTCCAATTGGGGGCAAAGATTTCAAGACGGGTCAAACCCTGATGAAAACCATTCTGGCCCCTGGTCTGCAAGCCAGAGCCCTGGGCGTGAAAGGCTGGTTTTCCTCCAATATCTTGGGTAACCGCGACGGTCTGGTGCTGGATGACCCAGACAACTTCAAAACCAAAGAAGTCTCTAAACTGAGCGTCTTGGAAGACATTCTGCAGCCCGAGATGAACCCAGAATTATATGGCGACATCTACCATAAAGTACGCATCAACTATTACCCTCCGCACGGTGACAACAAAGAAAGCTGGGATAACATTGACATCTTCGGGTGGTTGGGCTACCAGATGCAGATCAAGATCAACTTCTTGTGCCGTGACTCTATCTTAGCAGCCCCGCTGGTATTAGATCTGGCCTTGTTTGGTGACCTGGCAAAGAGAGCCGGAATGTCTGGTATTCAGGAGTGGCTGTCGTTCTACTTCAAGTCTCCGCAAACCGCCGAAGGTCTCAACCCAGAGCACGACATCTTCAAGCAGTTGATCAAACTGCAAAACACCCTACGTCACATGATGGGCGAAGACCTGATCACGCACCTGGGCATGGATTACTACCAGGACTTGATAGAGACCATGTAACAGTACCAGTTGCATAAAAAACGTCCTTTGTTTTTAAGTTGATTTCCTACATTCAGCTTAGAAACAAGGGACGTCTGCTTTCAGGAGCAGTCAGCCGCTTCCTGCCAAAACAGCCTAATATTCCATTAACCTGTTTTAAGAAATTCTATGGATTTTGCAGCTTTCCAGCAAAGCGTTTCTGCCGCTACACCTCCAGCAGATGCCTCTGTTTACCTACAAGCCCTGTGGTATGATGCCCACGGAAACTGGGGAAAAGGACATGAACTCATCCAGGACCTCCCTGACCATAACGCCGCTTGGATTCACGCCTACTTCCACCGAAAAGAAGGCGACCTCTGGAACGCAGACTATTGGTACAGACGCGCCGGCAAAACAAGGCCAACCAGCACGTTGCAGGAAGAGTGGGAACAGTTGGTTCAGGCGTTTTTGTGAGTCACATATAACACGCATTCCGTCCCCCTTTGAAGGGGGTAGGGGGGTGAATACTCCTGCTGAACAACTCAGGTAATTTATTGCTACAAAATAGCGCTGCAAAACGCAGATTCTTCCCTCAAGGGGAGAATCATTTCTTTACCACCGCTATCGCTACATCAGTGCGTACTTCCGGCACAGTAAAGCTGCAACTGCCATTCTGTACTTCTATCTCAAACTGCTCCCGCATATTGCCTTCTAACGTGTTCCAGGTGGTAATCTGGTAGCGGCCGTCCTGTATGCCGGGGACCTGTACTTCTACAGAGAGAGGAGTTGCAGTAGGGTTCATGAGGCGTTTGCGTTGGTAAAGCGCGTCTTTGCGTAAGAGCCACACCACTGCTTGCTGTCCATCGGCGCAGCCAAAAACGGAGAAGGAGGGCTGCGAGACCTTAATTTCCTGGTTCAGGTTCTTCCGCTTGAATGTTGACCAGTCGATCAGCTCCAGAAACCCAGTCATGTTCTTCTGGGCCACGCGCATGCCTGGGGTTAAGGTGTGCGGATGACGGTTGGGCCAGCGCATCCCACCCCCAGCTGCACCAGAGGCCAGGTGCGCCCACTGGATGTGCCGGAAATATTCATCGTCAAACTCCGGGGCTAAAGTATGCTTCTTGTCTTTGAACAGGTGAATGGGACCGTGTTCGCTGTCAAAGAACGGACGGTTCTCGGGAGCGTGTTCCAGGGCTTCGCGTACCAGTTCTCCAACCTTAATGGCTGAGTCTACCGTGTTTTTGGGGTAGTCAATGGTCTTGGCATCGTAGAAGTGGGTGCTGGCAAAATCAAGCAACGGGTGCCGGAAAATAGTATCGGCGGTGTCTGGGTGGGTGTGCAGAATTGGTCCGAATATGGACACTGTCTGCGGGTGCGAACGGCCATAGAGGCGCAATTCCAAGTTACGCACGTGTTCGCTTAGCTCAGTAGCTGCTGCTGAAAAATTGGCTGAGCTGTTGCCCATGTGTGCCGGGTGCATTTCGTTCCAGAGATCCCAGGCAAAGAGTACACCGCTGCCACCCCAGCGTTCCACCACAAACGTGAGTCGGGCCTTGATAGCTTCCATGGTATCTCGGCACAAGAGCCATTGACCGCGCCCCGCGCAAGGGCCACCCAGGCTTTTGTTGTAAGGGTGGTTTTTCCACTTGATCCACATCCAGAAGGTATCATAGGGTGTGAGCAGAATGCGCAAGCCATACTTGGCGCAGAGGGCAAACAAATCATCCCAGAGCTGAACCATTCTGGGGTTAAACGTACCCGCCGGTTTCTCAAAATAGCGGTGCTGCACTTGCGCGTACTCCAGCATGAGCCGGAGGCACGTGATACCGTGCTGCGAAAGGTAGGCCAGGTAATCTTCTACAGCTTGTAGGTTCTTTCTTCTAAACAAGCCTTCCAGCTCGGGCCAGGTAATGGCATCGTTCTGGCCTATTGGGGTCCAGGGCTGTCCGTCTTCCGTGATAAAATACGGGGCATCTGGGGCCACCTGTATCCAGGGCAGAGAGGGGATAGCAGGTAAGGACGAAATTTTAGAAACGGAAGCGGGTTTTAAGGTAGCAGCTTGATACATGTTTCGGGGCTGGATATATTCTCTTGAATGCCCGCCAGTACCAGATTGATTTCATGGCGGTCTTCTGGGTTTTTGATGTTTTGATCTGCGTCGTCTCTGATGACGTTCACTTGCTTGATGAATATTGCTGTATGTTGCCGGGCTTCTTTGTCAGCATAGAACAGGTGCTGGAGACACATGAGCAGCTTGCGGACCACCATTACGTCTGCCGTGCCATAGGTCCTGATGGGGGTAAGAAAGCGGTATAGTAGTTCATTTAAAGGAGTAGGGCGTTTGATGATCCGCAACTGCTGGTGTTCATCTAGGAGGCAGTTAGCCGTAATACTTTGCATTCTCTGTAGAAAAAGCAAAGTGAGAAAGTCAATGGCACTAAGCGCCGTGCCTGGGTCATTGATGCCGGGGCTCAAGGCTTTTACCGCCACCTCACTAATCTGCCGCAAACCGTTCTCAAAATTTGAGGCCACTACCTCCTCCAGAGAGAAGATAAAGCAATCCTGGATTTCATCCCGTAGGGTGTCATTCCCCTGCAGGTCTTTATTTAAGCGCAGGAAAGGCAAACCAGGCACCACAAACTTCCCGATTTGAATAGGAACCTCAATCATGAGGTCTTCTCTTTTCGCTATTTTGTTTAAGGCCTCCAGTTCTATCTGCCGCAGGTAGCCTCCTTCTTTACTGGGCAACTCTATCCAGTGTAGAGGTTCTTTTTGATTTTTCAATACTTCATTCTCTTTGGTTTTCTGCACCTCCTTTTGTAGCGCGTCTTTGGTCTGGGTGTAGATGCGCGTTAAGATGGTATCTGGTTTTATGGCTCTGGAAATGGAGTGAATAAAGAACACGAAGAGGCCAATACAGATAATGGACAGGACCACTGCCACCAGGATACCCAGCATGGGAACACTGTTGTTATCCTCGCCAGGTTTAAAGCTTAGAATAATAATGAGCGTGTACAGGATGGTGCCTATGTAAACTCCCAGCACCAACTGGTTCATCTTATCTGAGATAAGGCCCGGAATTACCCTGGGAGTGAGGTTGGAGGTGGCCTGGCTCAAGACAATCATCACCATTGAGAAGCTGAACACCATTAAAGAGATGGTGCCGGAGGCGATAGTGTTCAATACCAGGCGGGCATTCTCTGGCTCACTGTTCAGGGGAAATAAGAAGTTTTTCTCCAGGTAAACGGCCGAAAAGGTACGCTCAAAGTAAAGGGTGAAAAACCCGAGCAAAAGAAAACCCAAGGCAATGACTGAGGGCCAAAGCGCAATACTACTGGTAACAGAAAGGTAAATCTGGGAGAATCTCTTGTAAAGTTTATTCATAGAGGTCACAAACGGGCGGTACGCCTTGCAAGCCTAAAACGAAAAGCAAATCTGCAGGGATGATGAATAAATACTGTAAATGCAGGCTGTACTGTTTAGATGAACCTGGGCTTTGGCCTCGTTTTCATAAAACCAGGCATGGAATGAGAGAGAAATCTCCTGCCTTTCTTAGTAGAGGTTGTGCGGAATAGTTTGGCTTGAAGATAGTTATGAAAAAGTGCTTCTGCCTAGAATAACAACTCAGTTACCACAAACGAAAAGACCGAGATCACAAAACCCACCATAAAGAAGATGTAGGCAAAGCGCAGGCTGGTGTACTTTTTCTGCAGCACCAAACCCAGGTGGTAATTGTCTTTGATCATGCTGCCATACAAACTCTTGGAATTAGACATCATCTCAGTAATACCGGCCTCGTACTCCAGCAAGCTCATGCTGTGGTAATCCCCGAAGAACATGAGGTTAACCTTATCGGTAGCTGGGTCTTCGTGCGTAGGTCGGTCTTTCTTGATGCGGGGCATGGTCACCAGAATGGCTTGCACCATGGTGCTCAAGGAAGTAAGCAGAAAAAGGATGGCCGGCACAAGCAGTTCTGGTTCGGTGTCCAGTTTTCTGAACAGCACTGAAAGCAGGATGGAAACAATGATGGAGTTGATGGTGAGCAGAATATGGGCTTTATTATCGGCCATGTCACTCAGCCGCATTTGGTTTGCCGCCGTGATCCGGAACATGGTCTCCACACCCCGCGATGACTTGTCAAGTTTGTCCTTCTTTTTCTTCTTTTCGTCAGGGAGATGTCCCTCGTTCACTTCAGCCATTGTGCTGCTGTCTTTAAGCATAGTAGGGATACATAATATAAAGGTAGGGCAGAAGTCCCTTGTACGGTTCTTCTGCCATTACATTCCCTATACTTAGTTTTGGTCTTGTGGTTGAGGTCTGGCTCTTATTTCTTTCTGAGGACCGTTTTGAGGGCGTTTTTGGTATTACGGCTTACATGGCCCCAAGATGCCGCAAGGCCAAGAAGCACAACGCCACAGAACCTGACACGCAGATTTCACCGTTCAATACCTTGCTTAGTACCTGGTCAAGGGGTACCCGCACTACTTCAATGTCTTCAGTTACATCTAAAATCTGTGCCTGCTCTATACGTACATTCTGCGCCAGAAACAGGTGCAGCCGGTTGGTGTCCTTGGCCGGATTGTCGTGCAGGACCGCCAGTTGGGTAAGCTCCTGGGTGAGGACGGCACCGGTTTCTTCCAGTAACTCGCGGGTAGCGGCATCTTCGGCTTTTTCCTGGGTGGGGAAGAAAGAGCCGGCCGGCAATTCTAAGAAGATTTTCTGGGCAGCGTGTTTGTATTGGCGCACAAAGATGACTTCGTTCTGTTCGGTTACCGGGAAGACGTACGCACCATCGGGGCGTTCGCTGACAAAGAAATCATCTACTACGTGGCCGTTGGGCAATTCTACCTCATCTCGGCGTAAGGTGTACCACTTGTGTTGGTAAGCAATCTGGGAGCGAAGCAATCGCCAGGGGCGTGGGGTTGACATGGTTTTAAGCTAATAAAAAACAAAGATGCTCGATTTTGGCCGCTTTTCCTGAAAAGCGGCCAAAATCGAGCATACTTTCTTAGCGGGTACTAGCGGGTGAGGGTGCGGTTTTTGCCTTCCACTTTAGCGGCTACGGCCTCTTGCCATGCTTGTCCGGTGGCCGAGAGCAGTTCAGAACTGTTCCAGGTGTGGGTACTGTTTTTGTTGTTGGGGTCTGGCTCGCAGACGTAGATTTCATGGTCGGGTTTCTGGGTGACTTTGAGGCCGCAGGAGCGCAGCATGGCTTCAATACAGGCGTGGTTGGGCGCCCACCAATTGGTGACATCGCCGGCCAGTTTGTTTTCAATGAAGGCCATTTTAGGGTAGCCTTCTTCCAGCATCACCTCACGCTCGTTGAAATCAATATCATTCGGGATCTTAGCAACTTCTTCACCCGGCATAGTCAGGGTTTGGAACACCATCATACGGGTGGTTTTCTGCGAAAGAATATCTAAGGACAGCAATGGGTAGCGCAGGTGATACATCACGCCCATGTACCAGATCAGATCAAACGTTTCCTGTAAGTGGGCCACGTCATAGACCTGCATTTGCCGGAACTCCACCTTGTCGTCTAACCCAAACTTCTCGGCTACCCAGGCGGCTTGCCGCAGATAGTGTGGGTCCACATCAATGCCCAGCACCGAAGCTCCTCGTTTGGCCAATTCCATGGTGTAGAAACCTGCGTTGCAGCCTACGTCTAGCACGCGCCAGCCATTCAAGTCCTGCGGGATATAATCTTTGATGTGTTCCCACTTAAAAGACGGGAAATCGCCTAAGGAATGATTGGGGGCAGTCTGGGTGCCATCGGGGAGGTGCAGGTTATGAAACCAGGGGCTTAGTTGTGCTATTTCCTGTGTTAGGTCCATATGTGTTGCTTGGGTTAGAAGGTGAATTCAACCGCTTTTACGGAAAACAGGATAGTAAAAGTTATATGTTTATGATGCTGATTGAGTAGATAAAGCATTCTGTCATTTTGGATTTACAAGCTAAGCAAAACAGGAGTGAGACTTGTTTGAAGGCTGTTTTCTGAAAATCAGGTGGTAAATGTTCTGATTCTACCAGAGATGGTGTAACTTGAAGCAAACTTGTCTTTATCGCTATAGCCTTTAGAAATACAAAATGACTCTTAAAAAGACTCTGACTTTTCTGTTCTGTTTGGTGAGTGTATCCGTCTTCGCGCAAGACTGGAACAAGAAGAAGTGTGCCGTGGTGCTCACCTATGACGATGCCCTGAATGTGCACCTGGACAAGGTAGTACCGGCCCTGGACTCCCTTAAATTGAAGGGCACTTTCTACCTGACCGCCGCGGCCGGCCCGTTCACCAAACGTTTACCCGAGTGGAAGAAAGTCGCTGCCAACAAGCACGAACTCGCTAACCATACTTTGTTCCACCCCTGTGACGGCAGCCAACCCGGCCGCAGCTTTGTCACCGCCGACTATGACCTGGCCACGTACTCAGTGCGCCGCATCACTGATGAAATCAAAATGACAAACGCTGCTCTGGAAGCATTAGACGGCAAAAAAGAGCGCACCTTCGCCTATCCATGCGGCGATACCAAGGTAGCGGGCGTGTCTTACGTAGACGGTATAAAAGGAGAACTGGTGGCCGCCCGCGGCGTGCAAGGTGTTTACGTGCAAAACAAACCAACCACAGACCTCTATAACGTAGGCTCCTTCATGATCAATGGCCAAACCGGCGATGAACTCATTGCCATGGTGAAGAAGGCTATGGAAACCAACAGCATGATTGTGTTCCTGTTCCACGGCGTAGGCGGGGAGCATTCCCTGAACGTATCTTTGGAGGCCCACCGGAAACTGCTTCAGTTTTTGAAAAAGAACGAGAAAGACATCTGGACCACCACGTTCATAGAAGCGGCCAAACACATGAAAACGACTGCTTCGGCGAAGAAGTAATTAGGCTTGTAGTTGTAAAAAGCCCCTGTGCTTTCAGCTTGTTTTTGAGAATACAAGCTGAAAGCACAGGGGCTTTTTGTATTTATATATTCTACTCTATTTATGAAGTCCCCCTCTTTTTGCCATCTTGTAAAGATCTTGTGAGCGAACGGTAATGTCGCTTACTACAACACTTATTTAGTTCGCCCACAAGGTCCTTTCAGGATGACAGTAGGGAGTGATTCTCCATTATGAATGAACATATAAGTTACTTTAAAAATACGCCGCATACTGTTTCGGCATCTCGTCTAGTTCTTTGATTAAAATGTCTTTGTAGTACACCTCGGCGGCTTCACTTTGGATCTGGATTTTGCCTTTGGTGAGCGGAATGGTTTTGTCGTTTTCTACGTAGCGGGAGTTTTGCAGCACCATCACCACCTGACCGTTGACAATATGCAGGCTTTTGCCCTTGAAGCAAATTAGTTCAATCTCGGTCCACTCCCCGTTCTTGCTTTCTTTGTTTTCGCTGCGGAGGCACAAGCCGTCTCTGCCGGAGCCCCGGCCGAAGCTCAGGAACGGCTGCTTGGCATCTGCTACCGAGTTCATCATGCCCTCGGGGAGAAACGCCCTAATATCAATGGCGGAGTTCGCGATGCTCCAGTAATCACCGGTGTGGCCCTCCATGATCTGGAATTCCTGTGAGAGCATCCAGGCGCGCCAGTAATCCACACCGGACTTCCCGATGGAGTGGTACAGCACCCCCGAGTCTTTCAACAAGTCTTTTCTAGGCTCAAACTTGTTCTGGCCCCATTTGTATTTCAGTTTCAGGTGGTAGTTCTCGTAGTCTTGCTTGGTGTACACACAGCCGTACACTTCACCGCTTACCTTCAGCATTGGTTCGCCTTTCTCCTCCATAAACGTGAATACCGTCTGGCCTTTCTGGTTGTAGCCTATGGGCGCTATTTCTTTCCCTTGGGCATCTACCGGTACCTTGCCATTGTAGCCCAGTTTATGCCGGTAGCTCAGGTAAGTTTCCCACTGTGAGAGGTTCTTGTCCAGCAGCGGCGTCCACTCTTTTTTCACGAAGAAGGAAGACAAACTAAGGCAGGTGAGCAGACAGGCAAAGAACCCAAGCGTAAATTTTGTTTTCATAGGGTGGAAGGGGGATGAGTTTCGGTTAGTGTTTCTGGAGTGGTTTTCAGAAATCTGGCCTAAAGTAAGCATAAAAAGAGAAAGCCCTCTGCCGAAGAAGAAGCTTAAGAAAAGCTGTTTTCTGGCAGAGGACCTTATTTGTTTCTATGATTGCGTTTGAAAATTATTTCTTCGTGTTTAGCTCATCCTGCAACAGGTAGCGTCCGCGGTTTTTCTCCGTTTCAGCGCGGGTGTTTACGTCAATGTTCAGGTATTGCACTGTGTTGTTTGGCGTAACGGTAGGCCACTTGGGCAAACCTGCTCCGTTGGGGTTGCCGGTTTTGATGAAGTTGGCGAAGTAGTCCTGCATCACTTTAGAGACCTTATAGTCCTCAGGCGTCCAGGCGAAGACTTTGTTTGTGGCCAGGTTGCCCATGGCGTACTCAATCTCGGCGGAGTGGACGGCGCCCCGGGCGGGCGGAGCTTTAGTCGCGTTGGCGTCTTTTACCACGCCTCCTGCCAGGCCAGCGGAAGCATTGCCCATCTCGGGTACCATCTCTGGTCTGGGACGGGAGTACAGGTAGCGGTACACCGGTTTGCCGCTGGTCTTGGCGTGCAAGTCAATCCATTTCCAGGTGCTGTAAGAAATGAAACGGTCACCGGCCAAATCAGTAGCGGCTTGCAGCACTTCTTCATCAGTAGTGGCAGCATATTGCTTCAGCACTTCTTCGGCGCGTTCGCCATATAGTCGTTGCACGGCCTTGGTGAAGTTTTCTTTGGTGGGTGCTTCCTGTCCCAAGATCGCTTTGTAGTCCATTTCCTGTGAGTTCCAGCCTGCAAGTAAGGGCACCTTCGCCTGCTCACCGGCGGCAAAGACCGCGGCAGGCGATTTGGGGAAGAAGTAGCCGTCTATGTTCGCTGAGAAACGGGGTACGCCTGGTTTGCCGACCTCGTTCAGCAGTTGGGTGGCGTTCATGGCCCGCAGTTGCGCCAAAGAAGGAGCCCCAATACTGGAAGCGAATTTTACTCCATTCTGCTCAGCCTCCGCTAACGGAATAGGGCCCAAACTGGAGTTGACCAAGGCACCGCTTTCACCAATAGCCCCCGCAATCAGGTTTTTAGATAAGGGAGACGCCATCTGCGCACTCACCGAGATGGAACCCGCCGATTCTCCGGCAATGGTTACTTTGTTAGGGTCACCGCCAAAAGCAGCAATGTTCGCCTTTACCCAACGCAAAGCCGCTGCTTGGTCCAGGTATCCGTAGTTGCCCGAAGCTTTGTGCGGAGATTCCTTGGTGATTTCTGGGTGCGCCATGAACCCGAACACGCCCAGGCGGTAGTTTACGGTAATGGCGACAATGCCTTTGGTAGCCATGCTCTCGCCATCGTAGCGCGGCTCAGAACCATCGCCGGCAATAAAGCCACCGCCATAGAAGTACACCAGCACGGGCAGCTTTTCTTTCCCGGTCTTGGCTGGCGTCCAGACATTCAGGTATAGGCAGTCTTCGCTCATGCCGTTGCTCCGGAAATTCATATCACCAAACACCGGCAACTGCATCGCCCTCGGGCCAAATTGGGTTGCCTTGCGAACACCCTGCCAGTTCTTCACCGGCTGCGGCTCCCGCCAGCGCAGATTGCCCACTGGTGGCGCGGCAAACGGCACGCCTTTGAAGGAGCGAACGCCGCTTTTCTCTAAGGTGCCTTCCAGCACGCCGTTAACAGTTTTAACCTGGTTGGTAGAAGTGGAAGAAGTTGATTTTTTAGTTTGGGCGTTAGCTACCGGTGCTAAAAATAAGGCGAGCAGTAGCAAGGATAAAAGTTTAGGAATGCGGTTGTTCATGTCCTGTATTTAGTTTTCTATGAATTATGTAATAATTTACAACAAGACCTAATTTGTTATACTGTCAATAACATCCAATTCTTCTATCAATTTTCCTTTAACAATAATTCTGCTACCTCCGATTTCGCTTATCCTTGTACTGATAAAGTCAGAATCTAAGATATTGTTTTGACTGGATATTCTTCCGCTAATAACAAAGACATTTACTTCAAAATCTTTTTCAGCTAGAGAGTCTAAGATTGCTTTAGGGATTTTCAAATTATCAAATGTAGCAAGTCTAGAATGCTTAAGTTCTTTTCTAACATCTGCAACTTCAATCCAGCCAAGATGTTGATAGTAATCTGAAGACGTATCTTTTGGAATTCCAGAGAAATCGGCTCCTACAATTATAGTTTCACCATCCTCCTTTAGCTTCTTTTCGGCTGCATTACTTAACCGTACCTCAACCTCAAATTTTGGAATAGAGATGAGTTTCTTTCTTGAATTTGTATCCGCTGATTCCTTTATCGTTTTTAAGTCATTTTTGAAACTATAATTAGTAGAATCAGATTCGGGTAGAGCAACTACCCTTTGTGCATTATTAGCGGAATTGTCTTTCCTTACTTCATTATTGTGGCAAGAACATAAAACAACTGTAACTAAAAGCGACAATGCTATTTGCTTTCTAAACAATGGTTTCATTCTTTTCATATAATAGAGGCAAAAAGAAATGTGCTAAAGATAAGCGAATCCAGTTTATGGGCAAGCCAAGCATCTTTACTTGGACTAGCTAACTTCATAAAACAATTTCGGCCTGCTTTTTTCAAAACAGGCCGAAAACGATAGTCACGTAGCTTGAAGTAAAACTAACTTCCTAACTCTAATTCCTTTTTTTCCTTCAGGGCTTTAGACTCAGAACTCAGGACTTCCAAGATGTAGCTTTCCAACTCTTGGGCCCGGTGGGCGGCGGTATGATAAGTTAAAACCTTCTGGCGGGTGCGTTCGGCGATTGAGGTGCGATCGTTTTCTGGTAAATGGATCAGAAAGTTCAATGTGTCCTCCGCGGAGTAGGAGACCAAGATCTCTTTCCCGAATTCAAACAGCTCGTTCAATCCGTCCCAGTAATCCGAAATGATGGGCGTCCCGCAAGCGGCGGCTTCAAAGAGGCGCACGCTGGGCGAGTAGCCGGCCTTGATCATATCGGCGCGGGTAATGTTTTGGGTGAAGCGCTGGCGGTTGTAGAACTTGCGGTGCTCGGCAGGCGGCAGGTGGTGGATGTACTCACAGTTCTCCGGCCACTGAATGGAATCCGGGTACTGCGGACCAGCCACCACGAAGGAGCCGATGGGCCACTCGCGGGCAGCATCCAGCATCAGTTTCTCCAGCGGCGGCTGACGGTCATCGGAGTACGTGCCTAAATACCCTAAGTCCCACACTTTCTCTTCCTGCGGCTCAGGGAAGTACAGTTCCGGGTCAAACGAGCAGTACAGCGGCCGGGCCATGGGCGAACCGAACTCTTTTTCCAGTTTCTCAAGCGTAGGGCCGCCGGTAAATGACAAGTACATGTCGTATTGCGGTATGAGGCGCGGGTGCAGGTACTCGTAGTCTTCGCGGGCCAGTTTGGCCAAAGTCACCGGGGTATCAATGTCATAGAAGCCGGTCACGCCTTTAGCGGTCTGGATAGCCCATTCACCCACAGTCACGCCTTCGGGTACGTATGAGCCCACCAGCACGAAATCAGCATCTCGCACCTGTTCCGCAAAGCGGGCCTGTAGATCTTCCAGTGACTGGTACAACTCGGTTTGGCAATATTCCGGGTTAGGTAAATCACGGTTAGAGGCGTACCACGGTACGTCGCGCTCCAGGAACAGGATGTGGTGGCCGCGGTTGCGCAACTCGCGCACTAGGCCTCTAAACGTAGTGGCATGTCCATTGCCCCAACTGGAGGTAATAGACAAACCCAAGATGACTATGTTCAACGGTTTTTGACTCATGTGGAAGATGTTAGTATCTAGATGTTAGATGCTAGACTTTTATTTATTCGCTGGCGCGAGCTTGCAGCTCGTGTCCGCACGCATCCTTGGTGATATTCGATTCACACACTCTTGTCATCTTGGAAGAATCTTGTAGGCAAACTAGGAAAGTGTTTGAGATACACCATTGCCGTTTGCTCACAAGGTCCTTTCAGGATGACAAAAAGTTAATTTGCCATACGTGCGGACACGAGCTGCAAGCTCGCGCCAGCGATTCATCTATTTTCCGTTCTGGGGTTGATTTTTGAAAACAGCCCCAGAACGGAAAATTCATTAAGACACAAAGGCGTCTGCCGAAGAAGGGGCGGCTGTGGCAGTGCGTGGTGTAGTTAAGAGCAACTGCTCCAGTTCATCGGCGCGGTGGCCGTAGGTGTGTTGGGCCAAGACTTTTTTATAAGCAGCTTCGCCGATGGCTTTGGCGCGTTCTGGTGTTAAACCTTGTAGCAATTCGGCTACTTCGGCACCGTCTTTGGCTACCAAAATCTCGGTTTCTGGCTCGAAGAAGAAGTCGATGCCTTCCCAGTAATCAGTGATGATGCAGGCACTGGCACCGGCGGCCTCGAACACGCGGGTGGCGGGCGAGAAGCCGTAGCGAGCCATGCTCTCGCGGCTGATGTTCAGGACGGCTTTGGGCGTGCAGTTGAAGGCGTTGTGCTCTTTGGTATACACGTGGCCGATGTAGTTCACATTCGCGCTCATGGGTTTGTCGCCCCAGCCACTGCCGCCAATGATGAACTGCTGCTCTGGTAATTTGGTGGCTACGTCCAGAAAGAACTGCTCTACGCGGGCTTCACGGTCAGGCAGGCGGTTTCCTAAGAAGGCGAGGTCGCATTGGAATCGCTCTTCAGGGGCTACTGGGTAGTGGGTGGCAGTGTCCAAGGCGTTGTAAATCGGAACGCATTTTTTGGCAACTAATTTCGCGTAGGCATTGATGACCGGGTCGCCGCCGCCGTAGGTCAGAATAAGGTCATATTGCGGAACATGGGCTCTAAACGGGTCGGCGGGGTCGTTTTCTACACGGTCCAAGGTGGCGGGTGCGTCCACGTCCCAGAAAATGACGAGGCAGTTCTGGCTTTGTAGTTTCAGCACCTCAGCTTCCAAGAGTTCGTCAAAGACGCCTACGCCGCTGGCTTTAACCACCACATCGGCGGACGCCGCGTCTTCCAGCATCTGGTACACGGCTTCCTGGGTGGCCGGATACACCACTACTTTGGCGTACTCGGGGTCCGGAATGTCGCGGTTTTCCTGGCGCTGATAGGCATCGGGTTCATAGAAAGTCACTTGGTGGCCACGGTTATGCAGCGCCCGCACGATGCCGCGGTAGTAGGTGGCGGCACCGTTCCAGTACGCGGAAACCAGACTAGAGCCGAAGAAGGCGATGTTGAGCTTTTTATTCTGCATGGGTCACAGGGGATTTTGAAGATGGATAGATTTTTTCGGGCGCGATGCCGAGTTCTTCGCAGATCTCCTCCAACTCGTTCACGCGGTGCGAGCAGGAGTGCCTGCGGTTAATGGTGCGCAGGCCGTCGGCGACCATGTCTTGAGTGAACCGTTGGTCTTGCAACACAGTTTGTAGATGTTTTTTCATTTCCTCACCGTTTTTGGCGACCAGGAAATCTTGGCCAGGCGTGAATAGGTGTTCGGCATCTTCCCATGGCGCGGTAATCAACGGAATGCTGCAAGCCAGCGCCTCAAACGGACGGATGGTGGGGATACCCGGCAAAGCCTCTACGTACGGCCTGCGCGGCACGTGCACGGTCACTTTGTACTTGGCAAATACCTCTGGTGCTTTGTAGTTGGGCAGCCACTCACCGTATTCAATACCGGCCTCGGCCAGCGATTTAATAGCGTGGTCTGGGTACCGAACGCCGTATACTTTGGCTTTCAGGCCCAGTTCTTTCACCGGGTTCAGCAGGAATTCGTGTAGTTCGGCAGTACGTTCTTCGTCGCCCCAGTTGCCAATCCAAACTAAATCGCCTTCTTTCTCGGTAGCGGTACGCGGATAGAAAATACGGGTATCGGCGGCTTCGTGCCAGGTCCAGGCTTTCTTCGTCCAACCTTCGTTCAGGTACAATTCTTTGATGACATTCCCGAAGGCCAGTACGCCGTCATAGTGGCTGAGGTCGTAAGCCGCCATGCTCTCGCGCTCGGTCACGGCACGGTGGTGCGTGTCATGGAAGAGCAGCCGATAGTTGTTTTTGCTTCTATGTTCGCCCACCAAACGCACTAGGTCATGGTCGTTCCATTCGTGCACTAGCACCAAATCTGCACCTGCCAGCACCTCATCTAAATTGAGCGTGTCCAGCTCGTAGAAGTTGGTGTCCAGGCCCGGGTAATATTGGTGGAGTTCCTCAATCTTCTCCTCGCCGTATTGCGAGATGAGGTTGCTGAGGCTCCAGCCGTCTTTAGGTTCATAGACCTGCACGTCATGGCCGCGGCTCTTGAGTTCCTGCACAATGCCGCGCAGGAAGTGAGCATTGCCGTGGTTCCAGTCTGAGAGGAGGGAGTGGTAAAATAAAACCAGTTTCATAGTTCTGTAGGTTTGATGCTAGTAACTAGATGTTAGAAACTAGACTTCTATTTTTCTTTTTATTCTATGGTTCAAGTCTGTGACTTGGACCTACAATGATGGCAGTTTGTAACTGCCGTATACCTTATGCTTTTCAGCAATTCATTTGAACAGCAGGTGTGTCTTGAGGCTGTCGCCTCACTGAAGTTGCAAACTTCAGGTCATTTTAGGTCCAAGTCACAGACTTGAACCATACCGTTTTTTTAAAGCGAAACCTTACAACGTCTCCACTGGATCAGGCGCAATTACCGCCTCGCGTTTTGGTAATGAAGCATAAGCTTGCAGGTACTCCTGGGCCATAAGTTCTGTGGTATAGTCCTGTGCTTTTTTCACCGCCCGGCAAGCCATGATGTTGCGCAGGAATTCATCTTTGATCAGTTTTTGGAGGATGGTGGCAAGCCCGTAGGCGTCATTGGTGTTCACGTATTCCGCGGAGGTGCCCCATATTTCTTTCAAGCTGTTAATCTTGCCTAACACTAACGCACAACCCGAAAATGCGGCTTCCAGAATAGACAGGCCGAACGGCTCATACATGGCAGGCAGCACGTACAACGAAGCGCGGGAAAGCCAATCAGCTACTTCGCGTTGCGAGAGCTTGCCTAGGAAATGGACGTTCTTGAACAGCTTGTTGTCACCAGTGGATGGATGCACGGCATCGCCAGCAATGTATATAGGCCAGGAAACCTGGTCGGCTACCTGGGTGAGCAGGGCAATATTCTTGGCTTCATCCCACACGCGTCCCATGCTGAAGATAAACGGCTCCTTCTGCCCGAAGTGAAAGGCATGGGGGTCTCTACCGTTGTTGATGACCTTCTTTTTGGTAAACTGCCCATAAACGGCAGTGGCTTCTTCCAACATGGCTTGGGTAGGCGCTATCACCAAATCAGCGGCGTGTAACCCGTCGCGCACACGTTCAAAATAGGTGTTCCAGTTTGAAGGTGCATTTTCGCTTTTCAGGGCACGCCACCAAGTCTGCACGCACGAATGAATGACCATGAGCACCGGCTTGTTCCAGGGCAGTTGGCCATGGCAGAAGTTGTTCAGGTGGATGAGGTCTGGATTGAGCTGTTCGCTTAGTTCCAGGAGCCACTCGCCGGCCTGATCTACTTCAGCCCAGGGGTTATCCATCCATTCCAGCTGGTATTCACTTTCGTACACCGTCACGTTGGTGAGGGCTACCAATTCCTGCCGTTGTTGCAGGGTGATGGCGGCACCCATGGTGGCGAGGTAAAAGTGTACGTTATGCGGCGCCAACGCACGGATGAGCTCCAGACTGTAGGTCCAGACTCCACCCACGCTGTCGGTGGTCATAAGTACGCGCCGATGCGGTTTATCTACCATAAATTTTGTCCAGTACTTCTGCTACTTTCACAAACTGCTCGGCTTCTTCGTTAAATTTTTCGCCTTTGGCGACGCGCTGCGCCCACTCTACCCCGGCTCGTCCGCCCCAGGTATCCGGCGGGGAAACGAGGATCTCGGTTTGAGTGCCCCAGAACCGTTCGGCCACGAAATCATAGAAAGAGCCGTTCACGTTTTTGAAAGCCGCGCCGCCGTTGGTACCGTAGAACGTGGCACTTATGATGGCTTCCTGCCCGGCGGGCAAGTTCCAGGAACAGCTCAATTGCACGTGCGGACCAGTGGCTAATTGTATGCTGGCAGTAGCGTAGTCCTCTACGGTTTCTGCTGAAGAGGTCAGGCGTTGGCCTTTGGAGAACAAGCTGCTGGTCACGCTTTCCACGACTGGGAAGTTGAGGGTCCAAAGCGCCAAATCCACCAGGTGCACGCCTAGGTCAATCACACAGCCACCGCCAGAAAGCTTGGGGTCGTAGAACCAGGGTTTGTCAGGACCATACGCGTTATGGAATACCAGTTCCACGCCGTAGATGTCGCCCAGTTCGCCGGATTTTACCAGGTCGTAGACTTTGCGCATGGCCACGGTGCTGCGGTAGGAGAGGTCCACGCCTAAGAGCGTATCAGCTTTGCGGGCTGCTTCCACTACGCGTCTGGTTTCCTCGGCAAATCTGCCTAATGGCTTTTGGCAGAAAACGGCTTTTCCACTCTCTAAAGCTTGGATAGATTGGTCGGCATGGAAGGCGCTTGGCGTAGCGATGACAACGCCGTCTATATCTTCGGTTAGTAAATCTTCAATGCTTTCCCCCACTTTGGCGGCAGGAGCAGTTCTCTGCGCTTCCTCCACGTTTTGCGGTGCCGGGTCTACCACAGCGGTTACCTCGGCTAGGCCCGCATTGGCGATGGCTTCCATGCGGTTACGGCCAATCCAGCCGATGCCTAGAAAGCCGAGTTTCAAGGTATCTGAAGCAGAAGCAGTTGCTTCTGGAGTAGGTTCTAGTAAAGTATCTTCAGTCATTAGAGTAAAGGATTCGGTTGAGCTTCTTTGTAGAAGCAAAAGGTTTCCCACCTGTTTTATAAAAAAGAGGTGGGAAACGGGTTGTTGTGGTTGTAGGGACAGGTCGCGACCTGTCCTAAACGGTTGTTCAAAGGAATACCCGTTGCCCATTGCTATGAAGAGTGGTTCACCGCGTAGGGAAACGGGTAGGACAGGTCGCGACCTGTCCGTACGAATCATTAATGCGAGATTCACATCGTCACAATCGCCTTCATGAAACCGTCCGGGCGAACGGTCAAGGCGGCGAAGGCCTCGTCCATTTTCTCCAGTGGGAAGGTATGGGTGTAGAGCATCTCGGGTTTCAAACGGCCGCTTTCCACAGCTTCTACCGCTTCTTTGATACCATCTAAGTACATCTGCGGGTCGCGTTCGTGAGCGTTGATCACGTCCAGGCCGCGCCAGTTCCAAAGCTGTATGTTCACCTGGCGCATGCCGTCCTGGTGGAAGCCGGCAATGATGAGGCGGCCACGCTCTTTGCACAGTTCGCCAGCTAGGTTCAAGGGCCATTCTTTGCCGGTGCACTCAATCACACGGTCACAGAAAACGCCTTCGGTGAGGTCTTTCACGCGCTCAATGATTTTGTAGTGGTCATCCATCGGGATGATTTCATCGGCGCCGCATTGCTGGGCAATGTCCAGAGAGAACGGACGCTGGGAGATGGCAATAACCCTGGCGCCCGCCTCTTTGGCTAATTGTACGAGTAAAGCTCCCAGAAACCCGATGCCCAGAATAGCGACGGTCTGGCCTGCTTTAATGTCAGAGCGTTTGAAGATGTTCATGGCGCAACCCAAGGGCTCGCCGGGGAACGGTTTGCCCGCCAAGGACTTTGGTAACATCACCAGCGAGGTGGCTTCGGCTACGTCATAAGCGGCATAGGAATTATAGGAAAGGGCGGCTACGCGGTCGCCTACGTTCAGGTCTTTCACCTCAGCGCCCACGGCGTCAATGATGCCCCAGCCTTCGTGGCCCGGATTACCGGCCGGGATAGGATAGGAGAACCACTCGCGGCCTTCCCACACGGGAATATTAGATGCGCAAAGCCCGCAGCCTTCCAGCTTTATGCGGACTTGAGTGGCGCTTGGTTCTGGCAGCGCCAGTTCCTGAATTTCTACTTGTTTGGGAGCGGTAATCACCGCCGCCGCCATGGTGGTGGCTTCAGTGGTGGGAAGGGTTTCTTGGAATAGGTCGGTTTGCATGATGAGTTATGCTACTGCTACGTTATCGGTTTCTTGTTCCACAGCTACGGGAGCTTTCAAAGAGACTTCAATGCCTCTGGTCTCGCACAGCCATTGGTAGAGTTTGGCTACGCCTTCCTGCACGCTGTTTTTAGGGTACCAGCCGGTGGCCTCGTGGAACTTGCGGATGTCAGACACATAGTAATGCTGGTCGCCGGGTCGCCAGTCGCCGAAGCTTAGGTTCACTTTCTTGCCGCGGTAGGTGCCAATCAAATCCAGCAACTCAAGCAGACTGGTGGTATTTTTCACACCACCGCCAATGTTGAAGGCCTGCCCCGAAAGCTCCTGCATGTTCTCCTGCGCCAGCAAAAACGCATCTACCAGGTCTTCCACAAACAGGATGTCACGCACCTGCTTGCCATCGCCGTAAATGCTGATGGCCTTATTCTCAATAGCTCTAATGGCGAAGTGCGCCACCCAGCCCTGGTCTTCGTTGCCATATTGGTGCGGGCCGTAGATGCAGCTCATTCTAAACACCACGGCCGGAATGCCATAGGTTCTGGCGTAGTCTACCACGTACTGGTCAGCAGCGCCTTTGGAGCAGCCGTACGGACTATGAAAATCCAGCGGACGCGCCTCAGAGATACCATTGGCTTTGATGTGCTTGTCTGAGGGATTGTAGCGGGTGCCGTTTTGGATGAAGCGAAGGTCTTCCAGACCGCCGTACACTTTATTGGTGGACGTAAACACCAACGGCGGTGGGTTGTCCTGGGCTCTGATGGCTTCCAGCACGTTCACCACACCACGGGCATTGATTTCAAAGTCCTGGATGGGGCCAGTTAGGGAAGTGGTTACCGCTACCTGAGCCGCGAAATGATACACCTCATTGGCGTACTTCATGACGCGTTTCACGGCATGCAAATCCCGGATATCGCCCACATACACTTCCAGCTTGTCGCCGTAGTTTTGGTGCAGCCACTGCAGGTTGCGCTCTACGCCGGTGCGGGAAAGGTTATCGAAAATAAGTACGCGTTTGCCTTGCTCTAAAAGTCGCTTGGCTAAGTTGGTGCCCACAAACCCAGCCCCGCCAGTCACTACCGAATAGCGCTCCTGGTCGGAGAAGTTTTCTTTGCGGCGGATGAAGGAGAACTTGTCCAGTCCATCCAAGCCGTTTTCAGCCCATAATCTGTAAAGGAGTTTAGGAGAGCCGTCAACGTTCTTCAACCCGAAAGAGTATTCGCGGTTGTCCACGTGAAAACCGCCCACCGTTTCGCGGTCCTGGTCCAGGTCGTGCACGCTGTACCAGAACACTCTGTTGACCGGTGCTTTGCTCACCTTACGGAATTCCTGGAACTGCTTAAACTCATCGTGCTGCCAGGTAGAAAAACCGGCCTCGGTAATCCAGAGCTCGGCTTTGGAGTTGTTGCGGTCCAGCACTTCGCGCACCTTGCTGATGTTGGTATCCCAACCTTCCCATTGCTGGTCAAAGACATCGGGAAACCCATGAATGCCTACGGCATCAATGTACTGCATCACACCACGGTCAAACATCAGCTGCAGCCAGTTGGGATCAATGGGGCTCATGCCGCCCAGCACGGTTTTCTTGCCGCGCTTTTGTGCCCAGTAAGCCGCCCCGCCAATCATCTCAGCAAACTTAAACCAGTTCTGGTCTAAGGTATAGTCATATTCAACTTTGTTGTTGGGTTCGTTCCAAAGCTCCACCCACTCAAAGTGCGCCCCCAGATCAGTGATGATAAGGTCCAGGAAATCGGCGTACGCCTTAAGGTCTCTGGGTGGGGAAGAGGTTTTAGGGGCAATGCCCAAAGAAGGGGGCGTGTACAGAAAGCAGGGGAGTACCTGCACCTGTTTTGCTAAGGTTGGGATAAGCCAGTTATACCAATCCTTGCCCTCGGGGGTAAAGTAATCTGCCCAGGAGATACCGGTGCGCAGTTCCGTGACGCCCAACTCCTTTAACTCCGCCAGTACCGTCTCTACGCGGGCATGCTCACCAGGCTGGAACCATTCTACCAAGCCGATGGTGGGGGCGGCGAGGGGAGTATGTTTAGGTTGTGTTTTGGCGATTCTTGTCATACGGTTTTAAGCTTCTTTTTGGGAAAACAGGTCAGAAACGCGGGGTTACACCGTTAAGCCCCGGGCTGCTAACTCGGCGCTTGCCTCATTGACGCGGTCATACGCAATCTGTCCCTCCAGCCAATCGGCCAGCTCAGTTAAACCGCTGTTGAATTCTACCTGTGGGTAAAAGCCCAATACCTCTTTAGCCAGGCTGATATCGGCGTAGCAGTGGCGGATGTCGCCTACGCGGTACTTGCCGGTAATCTCGGGAGTTAATTCCTGTTTTCCCATCACTTCGGCCAAACGCTCACCAATTTCTCTGATAGTGTAGTTGTTTCCGCTGCCTACGTTGAACACCATTCCGGCCGCTTCTTCTTTCTCCATGGCCAGACGGCACGCCAAGGCCACATCGCGCACGTGCACGAAATCGCGCTGCTGGTTTCCGTCTTCGAAGATCATAGGCGCGTTGTTGTTCAGGAAACGTGAGGCGAAGATGGCTAGCACACCCGTGTACGGGTTAGAAAGCGCCTGACGCGTGCCGTACACGTTGAAGAAGCGCATGGCTACGGTTGGGATGTTGTAAGCCCGGCCCACCATGAGGCAAAGACGCTCCTGGTCATATTTAGAAAGGGCGTACACCGAGGACAGGCAAGGAATCTTAGACTCGGGCGTGGCTACCGGAGTCAGGGTGTCACCTTTTTCGCTTTTCAGTTCCCAGTCGCCAGCTTTGAGTTGCTCCAGGCCACGCTCAGCGGCAATCACTTTTTCACCGGTGGCGGAAGTATACAAACCTTCGCCGTAGATGCTCATGCTGGATGCCACTACCAGTTTGCTTACCGGTTTCTCAATGAGGCATTCCAAAAGAACGGCGGTGCCGATGTTGTTCACATCGGTATATTCCTTGATTTCATACATGCTTTGGCCCACACCCACCATAGCGGCGAAATGGAACACGGCGTCAACGCCCTCCAAGGCTTTTAGTACGGCCGCTTTGTCGCGCACGTCGCCTACCTGCAATTCCACCTCGGGGTGAAGGTACTCAGGGCGTTCACAGTCTTTGCCGTGTACTTGTTCTGAAAGGTTATCTAGCGCGCGTACCTCATATCCGAAGTTGATTAGTTCATCTGCCAGGTGTGACCCAATGAAGCCTGCACCGCCGGTTATCAAGACTTTCTTTTTCATAGTTGTCAGTGGGTGTATTAAGGGGATTAAAAGGGTTGCGGAGTGGGGCGTACCGTAAGGTGGTTCAGCGAGACGTGCCGTGGTTGCTGCAATGCAAACAGCACGGTCTCGGCCACATCGGCGGCGCTCAAAGCTCCGTACCCAATGGATTCTACCGTGTTATATCCTGAAATTGTGTTCTCAAAGAAGTTGGTGTCTGTAACGCCCGGAGCAATGGTAATGACCCGTATGGTAGGCAAGGTCTCCAGCCGGAGCGTTTCGGCAATCACGTTCAAGGCACTTTTGCTCGCCGCATACACTCCGCCGTAAGCAAAGGCTTGTCCGGCGGCTACTGAGCTGATGATGACCACGTCACCGGAGCCTTGCTCCAGCATGCCAGGCGTAAATGCCCTGATGAGCCGCAATGTGCCCATAATGTTCAAATCAAGCACCTGCTGCCATTTGGCGGGATCACCTTCGGTCAGTTTTTCCTGAATGCCCTGACCGGCGCAGCATACCAGAATATCTGGTTTTCCGTAGTTTTGGGAAATATGGGCGAAAAGCGCAGCAATATCCTCGGGGTTGGTTACATTACAGGGAAAATACTCAGCTTCTGATTCTTCTTGCGGGGTAGTGACATCGGCTATGATGACCTTTTTGCCTGCCGCTGCTAATTGCTCCGCAATAGCCTTCCCTATACCAGACGCTCCGCCACTTACAACGGCAAGGGAGGTCTGAGGATGAGAAGAGGCTGCTACCATAGAAGAAGATGCTGATGAATTAATATATAGCTTTTTTGCTTTTTTGATTAGTCAAAAGAACGAGCAAAAGCTTCCTCAGGTTTTGGTTTCCTATTTTTAAGGGTATAAACCGCAAATGCGTTTTGGGTACTAATACGGAGGTTTTCTGGAAAGGCTTAAGGAATATAAATAGAATATTCCAAGACCTGTTGAACTAGTCAAAGTCATTGGCTGTAGTAACGCGCAGGAAGGGTGTAGGTTGTATTTGCTAAGGTATGAGCGGTCACATAACTGAAGTTGCACACTTCAAGTTGGGGTAAGTCCAAGTCACAGAGGTGAACCATGTAAAAAGATTAAGAGGAAAACAGCCTTTGCCACCTTCCCCTGTTCCAGTCTTCCCATCGAGCGCCTCGCTTTTGGCCATAGATAGGCATAATCTTAGAGGAGTAAACAGTTCAGGCCGAAAGGGCAGTGCGAGAGGGGAAGACGAGGCCTCGCGGGCGTGAGCGCTTACCGCAGAAGATGAAATTGCCAAGCATAAGGGCTCCGCATTAACTAGTCACCACGCCAGCAATAACAAACTGCATGCACATCCTCTGCAATCAAAAAGCCCCTACAAAACAAACCTGTTATGTAGGGGCTTTTCACAAAATCAGGCAAAAACCGCCTTATAAGATATCGTCGCGTTTGTCTTCGGTCACCGTTAGCAACACAGATGCCACGTTCCGATCGGTTTTCTCCAGGATTTTGAATTCATAGACCCCGTGCACCACCGTTTCTCCAATTTCAGGAATGCGGCCGTAAATCATGTTGAGGTACCCACCCACCGTTTCGTAATCTTCGCCTTCCGGGAGCGGGTAAGGTAAGTCATCGTTCACATCCAGAATGGAGGCCGAGGTATCCACCTTGAACTCGAAGTCGCCCATCTTCTCTACCAACGGTACCTCTTCGTCGTACTCGTCCTGTATTTCGCCTACCAGTTCTTCAATGATATCTTCAATGGTGACAATGCCTGAGGTACCGCCAAACTCATCTGAGACTACGGCAATGTGCATGCGGTTGCGCTGGAAATCTTTAAGCAAGCGGCTGATTTTCTTCGTCTCCGGAACAAAGTAAGCGGGGCGCATTAGTTTTTCCAGGCTTACCTGCTCGCCAGCCCGTAGCACCACCAACAGGTCTTTTACATACATAATGCCCACAATGTTGTCAATGGTGTCACGGTAGATGGGCATGCGGGTGTAGCCTTCGTTGAAGACCACCTCAAAAATTTCTTCTTCCGTAGAGTCAAGGTCCAGGGCCACCAGTTTGGTGCGGGGTACCATGATTTGCTTCACCATGCGCTCATTGAACTCAAACACATTCTCAATCAGCTCCTGTTGGCTGCCACCAATCTCGCCGCTCTCAGCGCTTTGCTCAAATAATAACCTGAGCTCCTCGGCGGTGTGTACTTCTGAGCCGTGCATGGGCGTGATGCCAATCTTCTTTAGAATGAAATTGGAGAACCCGTTCAGAATCCAGATAAAGGGGAGCAGAACGTAATACACAATTCGGAGCGGAATGGCCACAGCCAGGGCAGTAGCTTCTGGGCGCTGAATAGCTAGTGATTTTGGGGCCAGTTCCCCGAAAACGATGTGTAAAACGGTAATCACGGCAAAGGAAACAGGCAGCGCAATTTTGTGCGCCAATACCGGGTCTGGGGCAGCGCCAAACGCGTGCATGATTTCAATAATGATCTCAGATACCACGCCTTCGCCAATCCAACCAAGACCCAAGGAGGCCAGGGTGATGCCTAGCTGGGTAGCAGAAAGGTAAGCGTCTAAGTGACCAATCATGTGATAAGCAATCTTGGCCAGCTGATTTCCAGCCTGCGCCCGAAGCTCTATCTGTGAGGCCCGGACCTTTACCAGGGCAAACTCAGCGGCCACAAAAAAACCATTCAAAGCAACCAGCAGAATGGTAAGAAGAATATTGAGGATCATAGGGAGGTGCGAACCTTTAGGGGTGGAAAAGGAGCGCTTGCGTCAAATTTAATGGTTTATCAGCACTATCAAAGTCATTGAACTCGTTTCCTGTACGTGAAGTTTGATAGAAAGTAGGCTTTGCCCTTCCATTTACAACCGGCCCCTACCTGGTGCATTCGGGTTTACGGGGTATTTGTAGTAATTTGCCGCACTTTACCTGATGAAAGAAAGAATCTAATGACTATAGTTTGGAAACGCGTTTGGGGTTTGTTGGTGCCGTTGCTCTTTTTAGTGTTGGCAGCACAGGCTCAGGTGCTTAAACCTTCCACATGGAGCCATGACGTGTCCGCTCCCGAAGTGAAGGTAGGCGAGGAGGTGGAACTCATCTTCAACGCCAAAATCATCCCTGATTGGTATCTCTACTCCTCAGATTTTGACCCGGATCTGGGTCCCATTGTCACTACTTTCACCTTCCAGAAACACCCTTCTTACGCGTTGGTGGGCAAGATTAAGCCGGTAAACCCGAAGAGGAAATTTGACCAGACATGGGGCGGCGAATACACCTATTTCATCAAAACGGCTCAGTTCCGGCAGCGGGTGAAAGTGTTGCAGCCTGCGTTGGTGATCAAAGGTAGCTACGAGTTTCAGGTTTGTTCTGAAGTAAGCGGACAGTGTATTCCAGGCGAGGGAGATTTCAATTTTACCCAAATCAAAGTATTGCCCGGGGCAGCTCCGGCTCCAACCCTACCATCAGGAACAGGCGCCAACCAAGGCGGCTCTGTACCTGGTGTCGCCGCTCCTGCGGCCAGTGTTGGTGTTACCACTCCTGCTTCTCCAGCTGTTTCGCCTAACGCAACAGCTAATACTCCAATCTCCTCTGATACTTCCTTACTGGGAACAGAAACGCCTGTAGCAGCTTTCCCGGAAGCTACTGACAGCGGAACCACTATTGCCCCTGCCTTGCCCGAAGCTCAAGCTACTCTTGCAGGAACTGCTGCTTCTAGCCCGGCCGTTCCCATTGGCCTTTGGGAATTTATGGTGGGTGCCTTTTTGTCTGGCATGGTGGCCTTACTCACGCCCTGCGTGTTCCCCATGATTCCTATGACAGTGACGTTTTTCACCGGAGGAAGCGCCACCCGGTTAAAAGGAATCCTGAAAGCGTTGGTGTACGGCTTGTCTATTATCGCTTTTTATACCTTGATTGGGACCCTGGTAGCAAAGCTGGCGGGTCCAGAGGTGGCGAATTTCCTGAGTACGCACTGGCTGCCTAACGTGCTGTTCTTTGCCGTGTTCCTGTTCTTCGCAATGTCGTTTCTAGGCATGTTTGAGATCACGTTACCGCACTGGCTCGTAAACAAAGCCGATGCCCAGGCAGACAAAGGTGGTTATTATGGCGTATTCTTCATGGCCATTACGTTGGTGCTGGTTTCTTTTTCCTGCACCGGGCCTATTGTAGGTTCCATTCTGGTGATGTCAGCGGGTGGAGAGACCTTGAAGCCTATCTCCGGCATGTTCGCCTACTCCATGGCCTTTGCGCTGCCGTTTACTTTGTTTGCTATTTTTCCTAACTGGCTAAGCTCACTTCCTAAATCTGGCGGATGGTTAAATTCTGTGAAAGTATGCCTTGGGTTTATTGAGCTGGCTTTAGCTCTTAAATTCCTGAGCATCGCCGACCAGGTGTACCACTGGCGCCTTCTGGACCGTGAAGTATATCTGGCCCTTTGGATCGTGATTTTCACCTTGATGGGCTTCTACCTGCTTGGGAAACTCAAATTCTCCCATGACTCAGACCTGCCTTACCTGGGAGTGCCACGTTTGTTGCTGGCTGTTGCTACGTTCGGCTTTGTGGTGTACATGGTGCCCGGCTTGTTTGGCGCTCCGCTGAAAGCGCTTGCCGGTTACCTGCCGCCACAGTCTACCCAGGACTTCAACATGGTCTCGGGTGGTACAGCCGGTGAAAGTGCGGTGAGCACCATTTGTGAGCCACCCAAGTATGCTGATTTTCTGAAACTGCCCCATAATCTGCAAGGCTACTTTGATCTGGAGCAAGCCAAGAAGTGTGCCCAGGAGCAAGGCAAGCCCATCTTCATTGATTTCACCGGACACGGCTGCGTGAACTGCCGTGAGATGGAGGCTAATGTTTGGTCAGACCCTCAAGTGTTGAAACGTCTTCGGGAAAACTTCGTGATTGTGGCCCTATACGTTGATGACAAAACCGAACTTCCGCAAAGTGAACACTACACCAGCACCTATGACCAGAAGCAGAAAACCACTTTGGGCAAGAAGTACGCCGATTACCAGATCACCAAATTCAATGTGAACGCACAACCCTATTATGTACTGATGGATGCAAATGAGAATTCATTGGTGACGCCCATCGCCTATGAGTCCAACGTGCAGAACTTTATCAAGTTTTTAGATGCCGGAGTAGCTGCTTTCAAAGCCCGTCAAGGACAGGTGCAGTAAACTTCATACAGCCTGTAAACAGAAAAGCCTCGGATGTCCGGGGCTTTTCTGTTTACAGGCTGTTTTTACGGGAAAGGTCCTCAAACACTTTGTTACTCACCTTAGGAGAATGCACTATAGTTACAAATCTTATTTATGCACCTCAAATTTATTATATATAGATGATAGCAAGAGTGCTTGGATTGGTAAAAAAGCTTTTCTGCTTCGCCTATTAGATTTTCATTGAAGTTGTCCTCATAATATAGTGATAGTTTAGGTTTGTATCACGATAACTTGATATATTAGCTTTCCTGATTTGTTACATTAATTGATGAAGTACCTATACTTGCTTTTAGTGATGTTATTTTCTTTAGCCTTGAAGGCGCAGGAGAAAACTGATTACATTATTACAGTCTCCGGCGATTCTATAGCAGGAAAAGTAACATATGCCCCCGGTGATAAAATAGTCTTCCGAGCTGCCGGACAAAAGAAACAAGTAGAATTTAGGCCTTTAGAAATCAAGGCTTATTTTCATAAGGGTACTTTGAAAATGAGCAAGTTCAATGTGTCTGAAAAACGAGCTGTGTTCTTTTACCATTATAGGTCTAATGAGGATGCTGAATTATTTAAGGAGGCTACTGGAATAGAGGTAACACAAAAAGGAAAAATCAACTTATACCATGTTTTACCTATTCACACCTATAATGCTTCAAGCCCCGGCCATGTATTCTTTGAAATTGCTGACAGTGAAGATTTATATGTGTCAGATTACTATAATGTTAATGTTATTGGGCTATGGGACAAACAGGAGGCAATCAATACATTGGCAACGTTGGTTAAGTCTAATCCTGCTCTCCACAGTCGGGTGTCAGGTATGAAAGGAAAATTCAACTTTGCTTTTATTGATGCAATAGTTAAAGAATACAACTCTTGGTACGCCTTAGAATCTAAAAAGCTGAATAAGTAACATTTTCACTGTCCTTCTGCAGGATTCAGTTTTGTGTAAGGCCGCTTTATCATTTGGAAAAAGAGCATAATCTGTTTATAAAGCTGTTTAGCGAAAACGGTCTCTAAACATCACTTCTCATAATATCTATTTCTAAACTCCTGTTTCTGTCGCAAATACTCCGGGTGGTCTTTGGCTTTAAACCAGTAGTTTTTGAAAACGGCGGCTGCCTGAGCTTTCTCATTGGTTAAAGCATCGGCTTCCTGCGGAAGCACTTCGTTGCCTTTATTCGCGCTGCCAGAAGAGTAGGGGTAGGGCAGTCCTTCGTTATGAGCTTCAGGGGAAACCTCGTACTTTCTGCCGCCTTTGTGGTTGGCATAGCGCCGGGCGCGGGTGAAGCCCATCTGCAGAAACTTGCGGGCCATGTCGGCCCCTACGAACTCCTGCTTTGCGAGGTAATCTTCAAACATGGTGAATATCTTCTCGGCCGAAGCTGTGGCAACCTCTACGTTTTTAAAACGCCAATGGGGCAGGATTTCGCTTTTGTAAGGCTCTACCAGCAGCACCCCCTGTTCTCCCACGCCTACGCGGTACAGTTCAGGGTTCTCCCGGAAGTTAACGCTCTTAAAATCTAGTGAATAATTAAAGCCGTTTTTTGCCATATACCTTTCAAAACCCTGTAGCACCCTCAATGGCTCTGTTTGCGTATGTAGGGTATATGACCAATTCTACTATGAAACGAGCATCTCTGTTGCCTTTGGGTTTCCTTACGCTCCTTGCCGGGGTAATGCTAAGTATAGCCTCCTGTAATACTACGCCCAATGAACGTAAGGAAATAGCCAATCGTGAGATAGATAAACTAGATGAGCGGGCCGACCAACTGGCCAATAAAACCAAGGAAGAAGCGAAAGAAGCCAGAGCCGCCTTGGCACGTCGCAAAGACGAGGAACGAATCAGAAGAGCCCGAGGCCCGGTGAAAGGCAAACAGCAGCAAATGGAACAAGAACTACTGGGCGACTACCGGTATCTGTCACAGGTATCCGCTGATTCATTGAAAGATGCTTACACCCATTTTCTACAACAGGTGCGGGCCCGCAAAGACGTCTGGACCATGGAAGATTGGGACTATGCCAATGGTATTTACCAACGCCTGAACGAGCGGGAGAAAATTTTGCATGGAGACATCATCCTGCGGCATGCTACCAAGATCAGAGCCCTCCAAGCAGAGTACCTGGCATTAGAAAACAGAGCTGATTTGAAAGACTATCAGCGCATCAAAAAAGAACAAGAAGGACAATAGAAGCCAATGCTTTTTCTGCGAAGGGGTTCCTTTCAGGTTTGATTATGTTTTTATCAAAAGAGGCCGGAAATGCTCCGGCCTCTTTTTAGTTTATTTGAGTGAATCTTTGGGCAGCATGAAGAGCTTAACTTTTCCTTTCTGGTTTATCAGCTGGGCTGATGGAAACAGCGGAAGAATGTCTTTCTCCCGCAGCGTAAGCATCAGCTCTGGGTGCTCCAGTACCCCGTTGTTGATCAGCAGGAACACCGAGTCTGTTGCTGGGTGTGCAGACTTTAGGTAAGCGGAATATTCCTGGAATGTATAGTTTTTAGGCACTTGAAACCCATAGAAGAAATCAAACTTCTCTAGTAAAAATGAATCCATTAGTACCACATGTCTTCCGTTCTCATGGTTGAGGTGTTGGTCTACCAGTGCTTTTTGTTCAAAATAATAAGACACGGTAGGCTTAATCATAAAGTAAACCGGTCTAATGCATAAAACCGCGGCCACCGCCAGCAATCCTAACCAATGGGGCCACGACCGATTCCAGAAAAACAGAACCGCGAAAAAGAGGGTAAGAGGCAGGTACATAACCACCATGTTCTGGCTAACTAGCAGCGTACTTATTCCAAAAACAACAGCCAAATAAAGAAACGCGATTCTCTTATTCCAAACTTGCTCCATTGTTAACCCAGCCAGCAAACAGAAAGCCGGAAGCAGAGGGTGAAACATGCGGGGTACCAAGGGCATGGGTTTGTAGAAATCAACTGTAGCAGTTCCAAACCAGATAGGCAAGAGCATGCCTAGCATGGCAATAAGCCAGAAGTAAATGGGAGAACTTAAAGAGAAGGGCTGTTTCTTAGAATTGCTCATCCAGAAAAGTGCTGCCATGGCCAACGGGATAGCTAGTCCGGTTCCAATAAAAAAGAGAAATGGCCCATAGGTGAGGCGTGGGAAAAGCGTGGCAGATCTGGTATCTAAGTACGCTTGTTTTGTTTCGGCGGTATTGGTGGCTTTTATGTCATATAACCGTTGGAGCGCATCGCCGGAATAAATTTTATAGAGCAGAAAATAAGCTGCCAAAAGCAAAATTCCGGTTACGGCCGCTGTGAACCAAAATCGTGAATTTTGTCGGCGGAAAGCTTGGTAGCCAAATAGCGTAAGGTAAAAAGGAACGGTGTACACAATGGTTTCCTTCGTGAGGAAAGCCAATAAATTCAGCACTGCAAACCCCATTCCCCAATACACTTCTTCTTTAACCGAAGGCAGAGGGTTTCTGGCCCGGTATAACACCAGCAGACAGGCCGTGGTAAAGAAAAGCAGGATGTTGTCTGGGTATAGGTAGTTGGAGGTGTTCAGTTGAAAATAATACAGCCCTAATAACACCAGCGCCCAGGAAATTGCCACCGGATGCTTCTTCCGAAAGGTAAGATACAGCAAAAGCAGCGTTCCCAAAGTGCAGAGCAGAGGCCAAAGGGTGGTGGTGTAAATGTTATGGTCCCATAACCAGTAAAACAATGTGGTGGGTACAAACACCATGAAGCGGTGGCAAAAAGAATAGTCATCAAAGTGAAAACCTCCGTGTAGCACTTGGTGGGCGTACAGACTGTACGAGCCGTCATCCGCGTAATAAAAGCCCTCGTGCTCCGCAAAATAGTACAAAAGGGTAAAGCCCACTACCGCCACAAACCAGAATCGGGGAGAAGAGAGGAAGCGCTGCAGGAATAGGATAATTGAATGCACTGGGGTGTTTTCTTTGAAAGAGGAAAGGTCGGGAGAAACAACTGGCAAAGCAACTGCCTATTCCTTTGGCTTTGGGCAAATTACAACCGAACTTTGTAGAGTAGCACACGCATGCCGCTTTAAATGCGTTACTTAGGAACAGCCACCATTAAAACCCAGATACATGAAGCCAAGAAGCCTTGCACGCTCCTTTCTGCTTTTTCTCTTGCTGTGCACTTTTACCGGACAGGCGCAAGACAGGATTGAGACCCGATTGGGATACAATTACTTGGACAAATTTGAGTTCACCGATGAATGGCAGTACCTCACCACTGACATGTATTTGCTCAATGCCGGGCAATTCTCCAGAGTGATTAATGAACTGGAACAGGGCACCACCAAAGCCCGCCGGCGCGATTACATCAACCTTGAATCTTTGTTTATTTCGGCGCAGCTGAAAAACGCCAAGCTTTTTGGGCAGGAACCAATCGTATACCCCCTGTACAACTTTGCCTTTGAGCCCGCCACAGACAAAAAGAATTACGCAACCCGTATCTCTGATAACATTGACGCCATCAGGATCATTGACAAATTGCCCCTGGCCTCTGATGAGCGCAACATAGACGCTACCGTAGAAGCCAGGCTTTTTACCTCAGACAGCCGCGAAGTCTTCTTCAACATCATCGCCAACCAACTTACCAATATTTCAAAGCTGATGACTCCACAAGCTGCCATGCTGTCTTTGGTGGGAGAGTTTGGGCACTTGATTAGAAATGCTGCCCAACGTAAAGAATATAAGTTCAGCTCCACCATCAGGCTGTATGAAGGTCAGAACTTTGATACCCGGCTGCACTCAGTAAGGGTGTACATCTTTGTACCTTCTTTCGCGAAACTGCCCGCTTTACGCACGCCTCGTTTAACAGAGTTGCTGAGCAACAGTCCGCAGGGATTTGAACGGCAGAAATTAGAGGCAGCCCTGAATTACAAAGATTATCCGGTGCTGGTGGTGGCCAACTACAAATCTTTGTACCGCATGGATGCCCTATCCGGCAGTGACATCACCTCAGAGACCATAGAGAAACGTCGCATCCGGATAGAGCAGGCCTTCACGGCGGGGTTAGTCACCGAAGACGCCTATAAGCAGGAAAAGCTGTTTGTGGAGTTTCTGCGGAACTTCAGTGACCTGAAGCAAAACCTGAACAACTACCGGCTCAACTACAAGAACAATAGCCCAGAGGCCAACGCCAAGACTTTGTTCGCCGTGATTCAGGATTATAAGCGTTTGAAGACCTTGGCATACCAGCGTGATCGCGAGTTCTCGCGCAACCATTCTTACCAGCGTATCTTCAAAAGCGAGTACAATACCATTCTGGCCAGCGCCGATTCTTACATGGAATCTGATTTCAACCTGAAAAACGGGAAAGACATGGTGAATACATTATTAGACTTGGATCAGGAAACTGCCCGGTCTTATACCGTAGCCCAACGGGAACAGTACCTGAACAAGCTGTACTCAGTGGAGCTGCCTAACCCCGAGTTTCTGGCCAGCACGCTGGAGGGAGAAGGTATTTCAAGGCACCTCAACCGCCTAGAGTCGGCTCAGTATAATGATTTGTACGCGAGAGAGGTTATCCGCCTGCGAGAGTTGGCGCCTACTGAGGAGAATATCGCCTTCCGGAATTCACTGCTGGAGAAAGCCAATTCAACTAAATGCCGTAGCTGCCGTGAGGAAGTAAAACAGGCTGCCCGTCAGTTCAACCTGAGGTTGGAAGAGCAGCAATTGCAAAAAGAGAAAAGCCGCTTGCAGGAGTTAAACGGGCAGGTAGAACGTAAAATAATCACCTACCTGAAACAAGACGATTGTATAGAAAACGCCTTCAAAACGCAGTACCCAGCAGAGTCTTTGCCAGATTACGTGCAACGCCTCTACGAGAAGAAGATTGAGCTCAGGAAACTCATAGAAGAACTGGATACGCTTTCCAAAACACCTCCCCAAGATATGAAAGTAGATGCGGTGCGGGAACACAACCAACGGCTCACGGGCTTCCTTAGAAGACTGGACCAAGGCTACGCCGATATCTGTGCCGCGGAAAAGAACCTGTGCGGGTGTCAGTAGCCCCTATATGATAAATCAGGAAGTTGTTTCAACCTCGTTTTTCTGGAAACAACCCTAAAATAAGAAAGCCGCCCCTGTATAGGAGCGGCTTTCTTATTTGTATAAAAGAGCAGGGATGCTTACGCTAACTGGCCATCTAATTTCTGGGCCAATACGTTTTTAGGAACAGCACCTACTTGTTTGTCAACTACTTGTCCATTTTTGAAAACCAACAGGGTTGGAATGCTACGGATACCAAATTTGGCAGAAGTCTGTGGGTTGGCATCAACGTCCACTTTTCCTACTACTACACGACCTTCATAGTCGCCGGCTAGTTCTTCTACTACCGGACCCACCATGCGGCAAGGTCCACACCACTCTGCCCAAAAGTCTACAAGAACAGGTTTATCTGAATTGATGATCTCCTCGAAGTTGGCATCGGTGATCTCGATTGCTTTATGTGCCATAATTATCTTTTTATAAAAGTATCAAACTTGTTAAATCCTTAGGTTCAAAAATAGAACCAAATCTGTTTTGAGAAGTAAATCTAGCCCTTTTGTGGCAGGTTTGTCAATATCCTAAAGGAAACCGTCAACGGGAACTGTCGCTTAAAAGGTCAAAAACTAGTATATCTACTAATTCTCGGGGAAAAGGTTGGGACTTAGCACGAAAGAAGAACCTATGACAGAATGGCAAGAGATGTAGACGTACCACCTCATGCTTTGCAACGTCTTTTTATCATAGTTAAACTCACAACGGGATAAACCGATTCTAATGAGATACCATTATTTTCTTTGTTGTGGCAGTTTTGCCTTGCTGAAGGTTAAGAAAATATATACCGTTAGAGAGAGTAGTGGTTTGAAGTATGTATGTATCAGAGTTTACAAGCGTAGTAGAAACAACTCTTCCATATATATCTTTTGTTGTTAATCTATAAGGTGAGGAGTAATCATCTACAGCTATTTTTAGGTAGTTATTTGCCGGATTTGGGGTGATAGATACTGAAAGTGATTCATTTGAAGATGGCAAAGAGGGGCAATTGTTAGAAAAGAAGTTGTCTAAATATGATAGATGATTCTTCAGCCATGTTGACATATAGCTTAACTCATTTGGATTGTACTGAAACTCCGGCCAGGCAATTGATTCTCTATCGTACACTCCGTTTGTTTTCAGAAAATCGTGGTTTAACTGAAACATCCTCATTATATGGTCATGGGTAATAACTGATTTTCTTAAGTTTGCCCAGCGAACTTTGACTTTTGCTCCAAAGCCCTTGCTAGAGCAATCGTTTAACAAACGGTCATAAAACCCATTTGTTAAAATAACATTGGTCTCCTCAGTTGGCAAGCCATGCCACATTCTGCCAAAAACTCCATCTAGATCCCAGGGAACGAAAAAGTATGGTTCACCTTTGTCATATTTTGCTATGTATAAGTTCTTTCCTGTGTTATCAGCAGCCCACAGGAGGTTTAAGAATATAAAATAATCTATAGCATTCTTTTGGTCGAATTTCTCTTTGTAAATATCAAGAAATTGACTTTCTGGGCTATTGATTACAAAATCAATGAAGTTGTACAGATTATTCCATTCAATCTTTTCTTCAGGGTGTTTGTACTCAAATCCTCCCCATACATCTTTTGAGTTTTCAAATGGATAAAGCTTGTTAAAAGTATTGACTTCCCCCCACGATATACCTTTATAAAGTTCACCCTTTATTTCATCTTTGTATTTTTTAAGTTTTAGTTGTTTTCTGTCCACTTTTTCGGACAAAGCATAAACTCCTCTATATTCATTGTTTATAAATAATTCAACATACTCAGACCTAATGCCGTTGATGGCTTCTGGTTCTTTGTCTAAGTAGTATGGTTTATAAATCTCCCTCCACAAGTAGTTTGATGTAGTGCTTCTGATTCTAAGTTCTTCATTGTGCATCGCTTGCAAATTCCATCTGTTGTCTTTTCTCATGTTTAAGAACTTAACATCTTGGCTCTCTTCTCCGGTCCCGTCTGACCAAATTTTTATTTCATAGGATTTTTTAGGAAGAGTTTGAGTATAAGCCCCACGGATTTCAATGCCAATATCGCTTTCTTTTATATTGCCATTTGCTTCTACTATTTGGAACAGAGCATGTACTGCAGGAGCATCCCAAATCTCATATTTTGTTGAAATTTTTACGATTGGCAATTCTGTAAAGAAAAGTTTATACGTTTCCTGATTTAAGATAATATCATAGGATTTTCCAACTTCAAATTCGGGAACACTTTGAACTAAAGAATATACTTTGTCAAGTATAATGTCCTGTTTTTCCCCTTCGTCTTGTATGTTAATTGTATTTATATCTTGATTGATTAAAATCAACTTATTTGTTTGATCAATAGTATAAAACTTTGCAGGAATCGTTGTTGCTTCACCAGCAAAGCTTTCATAAAATGAAAGAATAGAAACAACGAATAAAATAAGTAAGGATATTTTTTTTTGATACACAGCTTAAATTAATTATGGTAATAATTTCTGAGATAGCTTACATGGCTAGATATAGATAAAAAGGCTTTTCTTATTATTTATAAGAATTTGATGCTTATGCTATACCTAACCTCATTTATTGATTTTTTAAATGGTATTATAAGAAAAGTTATAAAATTATCTATAATCCCTCCTTAATGGTTATGAAGCTATAATATTATTATATTATTTGGAATATTGATGAAGGTTGCGTTGAAAAAAATAATAATTTTTAGAAGTATAATTATTCTAATAGATTATAGTAGATGATTGATGGTTTGTAGTTTAGTGTATTTTGCTGTTGATAGAGGTCGAGGAAAGAGGTACTTAACCATCTATGAACTGTCATTATTGACAGTTCATAGATGGTTAAGTAAAAATTAGTGGATTATATGAAGGTTAAAAAGATTAGGTAGATGGTTTTCCCAAATTTAGATAAGAAAATAGAATATGTTTTTTTTATAGTAAACTACCTGATTATAAAGATTATGTATGGATCTGCTATATAAACTCTACTTGAATAGGTCCTGCATAACAGTACCTTCAGTTGCAAGCTTAAAGTTTAATAATTCAGCTACTGTAGCAGCTATATCTCTTTGTCTGTAAAGTGTATTGATTTTAATGTTCTTTTTGAAATCTGGGCCAGCTGCAAACAAAGTAATATGTCTGCAGCCTTCGCAACCATCTCCATGATTTATAAAGCCATCAGAGATTCCGTCAGTGTGCCTTCCATGATCATTCGTTACTAACAAAGTTGTCTTACCATTGTAGTTTTGATCATTCTTCAAAAAACTCCATAATACACTAACTAATGAGTCTGATTGTTGAATGCCTTTGAGATAATTTCCCCATTTTTTTTGATGTCCTGCAACATCAGGATCTTTTAAATTAATGAGCATAAGATTAGGCCGGTCTGTTTTTAAAATACTTAAAGCTTCATCAAACGTAAGTAAATCACCTCTGTTTCTTTTGCCTGAATCTATGCCACAACTTGTTGATGGTAAGTATTTGTTATGCCAGGTTGAGTCTTGGGTATTAGCTAAAATGTCTAATTTTCCTTTACTAGTTACTAGCCAAGCACTTTTGTTTTGTTTACCAGTATGTTTGAGCCATGCTTGAAAGATGGATGGTCTTTGTGGAAGCTCTGTTCCATCATTTCTAATTTCTTGTCTAAACCCTGTTAATATAGCAGCGTGTCCAGAGTTAGTATAGGTAAATCCATCATTGTAAAAGTTTGTTAGCGCAAGGCCACCATCTTTAAGGAAATCTTTTGTTAAAAAAGGAGAATATGTACCTGTGCTATCTCCCAATGTTTCTGAAAAGCGAGGTCCATCTATCACGACGATAATGACGTTCTCTGTTTTGTATGATATTGGAGACTCATCTACCCCTTTAGTATGAAGCCCGTCTTGTAAAGTACATGACATGAAGAAGCTAAATAATACTAGAATTATTAGGGATGAGTACCAAGCTTTTTTCATAGTGTTTTGCTTTATATTCAATGTAACACGTAAATAACAGTTATTAAGTTATAAGGTGTAACTATTTTCGTTGAATGAGCCGGGTCAATCGTCAAGTAAGCCGAAGCGCCTTTTGTAATTCGTAATAGATAGATTCACTTTTTGCCAGATAGTTGCGAATAATTTATTATTACAAATAAGCAATTCTAATTTAAATCACTCTTATCATATAAGATTTAATTCTACTTATTAAGCAGGTTTGTTCTATGATGGTATTAAATAAAAAAGGAGTCCCTGCTATTTCTAACTAGCAGGGACTCCTTTTTTACTTATGGTGCAAGTTTAGTAGGTTAGCTATATCAACTGACAAGTAGCTACTTCCAAGTCTTTCACATTCTGCAAAAATGCCTTCGGGTCAATGCGATAGCGGCGGGAGAACAGTTCCACTGATAATCGTTCGCCCGGCTCTGTTAAGACCAGTTCCAATTTCTTCTGTCCTGGACTGTTAACGGCGGCTTCTTCCAACCGATCAATCAATAGGGCGTTTATGTTTCTGATGTCAATGTCCATGCGTACGCCTTTAGCCATCTTCTCAGCCACGTCACTCAGTAACTGCATAGAGATAGGCTTCAACTCCCACTGGTCCTCAGACTTGTAGCGTAAGGTCACTTTAGCCCTGATAAATAGGTACATGCCTTCCTTCACGTAAGGCGAGAACTTCACGAAGTCTTCCCCAAACAGCGCCAAGCCCATGGTGTTATCATAGTCTTCCAGCGAAAAGAGCAGGAATGGGTTCCCGTTTTTACCGGTACGCATGACCACATTGCTGATGATACCCGCCACGTTCACGTCACGGTTCTTGAACTCAGCAATTCTATCTAAGCTACAGGTACAGTACGAGTCAATCTCTAATTTAAACTGATCCAGCGGGTGACCGGAGAGGTAGAACCCGATTACTTCTTTCTCGCGGCGCAGCATCTCGGTCAGCGTCCAGGGCTGCACGTCTGGTACTTTTGGTAACGGCATGTCAATGGCTCCACCACCGCCGAACAAGGATTGCTGGGCAGCGTTTTTCTCGGCCTGGAATTGGTTCCCGAAGCGCACGGCCTTTTCAATCAGGTTGATGCTTTCACCTTCCGGGGTTTCCAGGTACTGGGCACGGTGATAGCGTTCAAACGAGTCAAAAGCACCGGCTTGGGCCAAACTTTCAAAGGTTTTCTTGTTCACGGCCCGCAGGTTCACGCGCTTCGCGAAATCAAATATATCAGAGTAGTTGCCGCTCTTCTCACGTTCCTCAATGATAGCTTCCACGGCGGCTTCACCGGTTCCTTTCACCGCACCCATCCCGAAACGTATTTGACCTTGCTGGTTCACGTTGAACTGGTGGATGGATTCGTTCACGTCTGGTCCCAATACCTGAATCTGCTGCTTACGTGCCTCCTCAATAAAGAACGTCACCTTCTTGATGTCGTTCATGTTGTGGGTGAGCACGGCGGCCATGTATTCAGCCGGGTAATGGGCCTTGAGGTAACCGGTCTGGTAGGCTACTACGGAGTAAGCGGCGGAGTGCGAGCGGTTAAAACCGTACTGCGCAAACTTCTCCATCACGTCAAATACCTCAGAGGCATGCTTGGCCGGAATGCCATGAATCTCCTTGGCTCCGGCCACGAATTTCTCGCGTTCCAAAGCCATTTTCTTCATGTCCTTCTTACCCATTGCGCGGCGCAACAAGTCGGCGCCACCCAGGGAGTAGCCCGCTAGTACCTGCGCCGTCTGCATAATCTGCTCCTGGTACACCATGATGCCGTAGGTGTTTTTCAAAAGCGGCTCTAGCAGCTCATGAGGGTATTCCACTTCTTCCTTGCCGTGTTTCCGGTTAATGAAGTTCGGGATGAACTGCATCGGGCCCGGACGGTACAAGGCGTTCATGGCAATCAAGTCTTCAATGTTGGTCGGCTTCAGGTCCTTGAGGTACATCCGCATGCCCTCAGACTCAAACTGGAACGTCCCAATGGTATCGCCGCGCTGGTACAAGGCGTAGGTTTTTTCATCGTCCAGCGGAATATTGTCAATGTCAATCTCCACGCCGTGGTTCCGCTTTATGAGGGCCATGGCGTCTTTCAAAATGGACAGGGTTTTCAGACCCAAAAAGTCCATTTTCAGCATGCCCGCACTCTCAATCACTTTCCCATCAAACTGCGTCACCAACAAGTCAGAGTCTTTGGACGTGGAAACCGGAATGTAGTTGGTAATATCATCTGGCGCGATGATTACCCCCGCCGCGTGAATACCGGTGTTCCTAACTGAGCCTTCCAGTTTCTCGGCTAGTTTCAGGGTTTTGGCCCGTAAATCATTGCCGTCTCTAATAGCAGCGAGTTCAGGTGATTCTATGAAGGCCTTGGCCAAGGTGGTGCCGGGCACCTCCGGTACCATCTTGGCGAGTTCATTGGCTTCAGCAAGAGGTAAATCCAGGGCGCGCGCCACGTCTTTGATAGACGATTTAGCAGCCATGGTACCAAAGGTGATGATCTGGGCCACCTGCGTTTTGCCGTACTTGTCTACCACGTAGTCAATCACGCGCTGGCGGTTCACGTCGTCAAAGTCAATATCAATATCGGGCATGGACACCCGCTCAGGATTCAGGAAGCGCTCAAACAGGAGCGAGTACTTAATGGGGTCAATGTTCGTGATCCCCACGCAGTAGGCCACGGCAGAACCTGCCGCCGAACCACGGCCCGGACCCACAGCTACGCCCATGCTACGGCCTTTATTGATGAAATCCTGGGTAATAAGGAAATATCCCGCAAAGCCCATGGTTTCAATGATGCCCAATTCATAGTTCAGGCGTTCTTCTACCTCAGGGGTAATATCTGTATAGCGTTTCTTGGCACCTTCAAAGGTGAGGTGGCGCAAAAACAAGTCGGCGGTGGGGTGCTCCGGGGGCAGCGGGAAGTTGGGCAACAGGATATCGCGCTGCAACTTGGGCGGCGTGATCTTGTCCACGATCTCGTTCGTGTTGTCTATGGCAAATGGCACGTCAGCGAACAATTGGTTCATCTCGGCCTGCGACTTGAAATAGAACTGGTCGTTCGGGAATCCGAAACGGTCCTGCGGGCGCGGTTTCTGCTGCTCTTCCTCAATACGGTAGAGCATGCGGCGCACGTTCTCGTCGTGGCCGTACGTGTTCCGGATGTTAGACAGTGTGTCATAAATCACCTCGCCGCTACCCGACATCAACCGGAAGTACTGCGTCTGGAAATCACCTACGGGTACACTTTCCTGCTCACCGGTGTTCACGCATAGCAGAATGTCATGCGCATTCCAGTCGGTTTGCTCCACGTAGTGAGAGTCGTTGGTGCAGATCACCTTCACATTGTACTTGATGGCCCATTTGAGCAGCACCTGGTTCACGTCTTCCTGGCTTTTGCCGGTGCCGTCAATGTTCATAAGGCCGTGGCGCTGGATCTCAATGTAGAAGTCCTCGCCAAACAAATCCAGCCACCATTGCAGCAGTTTCTCCGCTTCTTCCTCGCCCTTCCAAAGAATCGCCTGCGGCAGCTCCGCACCAATGCAGCAAGAGGTGGCAATGAGGCCTTTGGAATACTTCATCAGCAATTCCTTGTCAATGCGCGGCCACTTGCTGTACAAGCCGTCAATGTAGGAGTAGGAGCAGAGCTTGGCCAGGTTCTGGTAGCCTTCCTGGTCTTTAGCCAGCAATAACTGATGGTGGCGCACGTCTTTCTGCTCCTTACTAAAGGATTTCTGATGGCGGTCGTTTACCAGATAGAACTCACAGCCCACAATGGGTTTCACGTTGTACTTGTTGGCCTCGGCCACAAAGTTGAACGCCCCAAACATATTGCCGTGGTCCGTCATGGCAACGGCTTTCATGCCATCGGCAGAGGCTTTTTTCATAAGCCCGCTAATGCTGGCGGCCCCGTCAAGCAACGAGTATTGGGTATGGGTATGGAGGTGGGAAAAATCTGGCACGGAAGCGGTAATTAAGAGTAAAAAGTAAGAGATAGAAGGGAATGGGAACTCCTTCCAAAACCCGCCTGAACGGACTACGAAGATACAAAGAAAACACCGGAGATGGAGCGAAAAGTTGCTGTTGACGGAGGGGTTTAGGGCTTGTTTTCTGAAAGTCAGGTCCTAAACAGAAAGGAAGGAAAGGAGGGTAGTGAAGCTAGCATTGAACACACAGTTCATAAGCTAAAAGAAGATGCAGGAGGTTAATAGGGTGTGGTGTACCTTTGTGCTTTTAAACCAAAGTAGTTATGCATTTCTCTTTCAATACCCCCTTAGACCGTTTTCGTACAGTTGCCATACTGGAAGGTATTTCCTACATCATCCTGTTATTCATTGCCATGCCTCTGAAACGTATGGGAGGAATTCCGGAAGTGCAGAAATATGTAGGCTGGGCGCACGGAGTTCTGTTTATCTTGTTTGTGGCCCTGTTAGTGCAGGTATGGCTAAAGTATAATTGGTCCTTCGGGAAAGTGGTCATGGCGTTTGTGGCCTCTCTGATTCCCTTCGGCACTTTTGTGCTGGATAAGAAAATAGCGAATGATGAGCGCAGAAAGTAGTCTTTTAAGGCCGTTTTAAGGAAAACGGCCTTAAAAGAAAAGAAGAAGTTTCTTCTCCATGGTCAGGAACGGCACCGCGTCTTAAAACAACCTTTGTGGTGAGCTGTTTCCCTTTCACTGAATTTTAAACACATAAGTTTTATGGGTCTGAAGATTTTATTGGTGGAAGACGAAGCCAAACTAGCCGATATGCTCCAGCGGGGGCTTAAACAGGAGGGATATCAGGTAAGTGTGGCCATGAGCGGTACTACCGGGTTGGAAATGGCGCAGTCTTTTACCTTTGACGTCATCATTCTGGACATCATGCTCCCCGAAATGAGCGGAGTAGAGGTCTGTAAAAAGTTACGGCAGCAGGAGCTGGATACGCCCATTCTCATGCTGACCGCCCTTGACTCGCCGGAAAATATTGTTACGGGGTTAGACAGCGGGGCCGATGATTACCTGGTCAAGCCCTTCAACTTTGGGGAGTTAGGGGCTCGCATCAGAACGCTTGCCCGTCGCAGACAGAACGGCATTCCATCTTCCAAGCATTTGCTGACTATTGCCGACTTGGAAATCAATACCCAAAGCAAAACCGTCACCCGAGCCGGAGCGGCTATCACCCTCACGGCTACAGAATACCGGTTGCTGGAATTTTTAATACAGCGGCAGAATATTGTGCTTTCCCGCATTGAGATTCTGGAGAATGTCTGGAACATAGATTTTAACCTGGGTACTAACGTGGTAGACGTTTACATCAACTACCTGCGCAAGAAGATAGACAAGAACCACCCAACTAAGCTCATTCACACCATTATAGGCATGGGCTATGTGTTCAAACAGGAAGAGGGCGCATGAACATACAGACCCGGGCCACGCTGCTGTTTTCCCTGCTAACCTCGCTTATTATTCTGCTCTTCAGCGGGTTCATTTATGTGTTTACCAACCACTACGCCTTTGAAGATTTCTACCGGCGCCTGGAAACCCGGGTAAACATTACCGCAGACACCCGGTTGCAGAACAGTACCGGCCAGGATCCAAGGCAAATTCAGCAGCTGCGGCAAGAGTACTTGGAGAAGTTGCCTTCAGAGAAAGAATACCTGTTGGAAGTGTCCTCTTTCAACTCTCTGGTTAGCCCAGAAACCCAAAATTTGCCACAAGCCTTTGTCTCAGAATTGCTTCGGCAGGGGAGTGGCCGGCACCGCGCAAACCGTACTTTTTACGCGGGTCGGTTGCAAAGAGCCCACGGGAAGAACTGGTTGGTGGCGGTGTCAGCCAAAGAGCCCTATTGGTTGCGCGATGTTACACGGTTAACCCGCATTCTGCTGGTAGGTTTTCTGGTGTCAATAGTGGTGGTGTATCTGGTGGGGCGGCGGTTCACCTGGCTTACATTCAAACCTATCAGGGAAATGATCAGGAATGTACAAGGTATTTCGGCGCAGAATCTGAACCTGCGGCTGGACCCCGGCGAAAACAAAGATGAGCTTTCTGAGTTGGCCCTCACTTTTAATGAAATGCTCACGCGCTTGGAGACGGCCTTTGAAACCCAAAATAACTTTGTGAGCAACGCCTCCCATGAACTCAGGACACCGCTGACCATTATCAAAGGCGAAGCTGAACTGGTGTTGGGCTCCAAAGGATTGTCTGCAGAACAGCGGCAGTCTATAGAAGTGATTTTACAGGAAGCCGACGTGCTGCGGGATATTTTAACCAGTTTGCTGGGCATGGCACAAAGCGGGTTTGACGGCAAAAAGCAGAATTGGGAACCTGTGAGGGTTGATGAGTTGCTTTGGTTGGTGAAAGAGTCGGCAGATCAGCGGTACCCCGGCAACCGGATCACCATAGATTACAGCACCTTGCCCTCAGAGGAAGCTCAGTTGCAGGTGTTGGGCAACGAAAATTTGCTCAAGCTGGCTCTCAGCAACATTGTCCTGAATGCCTGTAAATATTCTCATAACCAGGAGGTGCGCCTTTCCATTGAGACCGGTAAAGACACCCTCAACGTAGTAGTGCAAGACCAAGGCATCGGGATTCCAGAGGCTGAGTTGCCGTACGTGTTCGTTCCATTTTTCAGAGCCTCAAATACCACTGATTTTGAAGGTCACGGGGTAGGATTGCCCTTGTCACTAAACATCATCCGGCTGCACCGGGGCAGTATTGGCATCACCACTCGTGAAGGCGCCGGGACAGAGTTCAGGATTCTCCTCCCTAATGCCATGTTTCACGGGTAACTAAAATCTATTGTGGCTAAATGCCGCCTGCTGTTTCAGAGCTGTTCTTCCAAAAACAGTCCTGAAACAGCAGGCGGCGTTTTCTATTTGTTCAGGTTTTTTGCCTTTGATATGGAAATAGGTGATAAGTAAGTGGCTGGTAATTAGCTTAATGAGTGTAGGGTTAAAATAGAATTGAAATTCTAATGTCATTTTAATTTCCTCCTTAAAAGAGGTTAATACAGCGAGCGTAGGTTTGGGAGAAGTCAAAACCAGCTACCCATTACCGCTATGACCCCAGTATTGATCCCTTCCAATTTTCAAGAAGATACCCTGCATTGCCTGCGGGAGTTAACCCAAACCTTTCCCGGACTACAGCTGAAAGTGGTCCTGTTCCATGCCTTCGGGTTGTCCAGTTCTATCACCGAGTTGCTGATGCTTTCCAGAAGAAGCGAGGAGGAACGATTGGTTTCTCCTGATTTCTGGAAAAACTGCCGAAAGCTCCAGCAAGAACTTCCTGAGATTGCCTCTGTGGAGCAAGCCTATTTCTACGGCACTACCCAGGTGGCTTTTAAAAACTTCCTGCACGCCCACCAGATTGCATTCCTCATTGATCCAGGAAATTACCGGCACCAGACTATTGGCAGATTAAGCCAGGACCCAAAGCCATTTTTGGATAGATGTGGCCTGCCGCTTATCACGGTTACGCCATGGGTCCCGCAGGCAAGCCATGGCGTGGAGCTTGAAGCCTAGGTTAGTTTCCTTTTCTGTTTTACTTTCTTAATCTGTTGATATATGTTATTGAAGAAGAATATTCCTATAAAGTACGTCTTTGGGAAAATCAAAGTAGAGGTATTGCTGGTTTTGCTCTATGCCTTGTTGGTGGAGGTGATGTACATCAACATCCATTTTACCAGAATCTCTATTCCTATTGCGGTGCCTACCATGCTAGGTACCATTTTGTCTTTGCTTTTGGCTTTCAGATCAAACCAGGCCTACGACCGCTGGTGGGAAGCCCGTACCCTTTGGGGAGCCATTGTCAACGATTCCCGCACCCTGGCCCGTCAAATCCTGAATTTTGTAGACACACCCTATAATTCTGTAGAGGCCCTATATTTTAAGGAAATGTTTGTGAAGCGGCAGATTGCCTGGTGTTATAGCCTGGGGCAGTCCCTGCGGGGCCTGAACCCTGTACAGGAAGTGGAGAGCCTTCTGCATTCGGGGCAACTAGACTACTTAGAGGAATTTACAAACAAACCCGTTGCCTTGCTGGAGTTGCACGGGGAGGATCTGCACCGCGCCTACAAAGCGGGATGGATAAACAAACACCAGCAGATTGAGTTGGACCGTACCCTCACTCGGCTCACGAATTCTATGGGTGGGTGTGAGCGCATCAAGAATACTGTTTTCCCGGCCACGTACAGCCTGTACACCCACCTGGCCCTTATCCTGTTTATCTCCCTGTTGCCTTTTGGGGTGATAGATGTGTTTGGTATGATGATGGTACCTCTGGTGGTAGCCATTGCTTCTTCCTTCCTGTTAATAGAGAAAATGGCCATTCATTTGCAGGACCCGTTTGAAAACAAACCCACAGATACTCCGGTTACTACCATCGCGCAAACCATTGACCGTGATTTAAAACAGATGCTGCGCGAGTACCAGGAACCGAAGATCCTTTCGCCTAAACCACAGACTGCTGCCAAGTTTTACATTCTGTGAGTAACCTTCTGAAATAAGATTAGCAGCTATCATGTAGCAAACCCGACGTTTAGGAACTGTTTTGAAAAAAGCAGGCTTTAAACGCCGGGTTTGTTATTTTAACTGAACGCGGGCGTAGGTAGGAATAAAATACTCGTCTTTGTCACCCAGCATGTGCACCCGCAGGCCTTTGGCGGTAAAGGGTTCTCCGTTCTGAATATCAAAGATGTTGGTCTCGGTCATGTCCATTCCGTCTATCACCGTGATTAAACCGCTGCCCACTACTTCCACTTTGCCGCCTTCGGTGACCAAAATGGCGGTGTCTTCCTCCAAACCAATGCCAATGCACTCTGGGTTAGTGGCAATGGCTTGCGTGATGCGCACAATGCGACCGCGGGTGAGAAAATGGGTGTCAATGGCCACATCTTTCAGGAACTCAAGGCCGGTAGTCACCCGCACATCCCCTTTAATGTAGCCGCCCTGTGATTCTCCTTCGTAAATCATGGGGGTAGACATGGCAGCAGCTCCGGCACTGGTGCCTGCTATGATGATGTCAGTGAAAGCGTACCGTTCTTTCATTGCTAAGAGGAGCGGCGTACCACCAAAAATAGCCGTGAGGCGCAATTGGTCGCCACCGGTGAACATGATGCCCGCCGCTTTATTCACCGTTTCAATATGTGCCGGGTCCTGCACGTCTTTCCGGTTGCGGATGTCCATGACCTGCACATTAGTGATACCTAAATTCTTGAAAACGGTAACGTAATCCTGAGCTAACTCTTCCGGCACCTGCGACGCCGTAGGTATCACCGCCACCATCGGGTTGTCGCCCTTTAACTCCTCCACAAACCGTTTAAGAATCTGCTCACTAATAAAGTTGATGTTCTGGTCTTTGCCCTCAGGTTGGCCTTCATTGTCTTTGCTTTCCTTCCCACCAATGGCTAACAACTTTCCTTTCGGAATAAACCTACGGTTAGAAGGGTAGTGTTGGAGTGCTGTTTCCTGCTTTTTGGCCATGTTCTTGCGCGTTAAGAGGTGATCTTTACTTAAGTGAAAGCATTGCGAAAACATCTCTTCAGGCTTGTAGGCAAGGCCAAAGAAAGGAGGGGAGATTACAGGATGAAGTAATAGTAAATTATTGATAATAAATAATTTATTTCATGAAAATGAAGGGGGACTTAGCGGTGGAGTTTTGTGGAAAGAAGAGACGCTGCGACTCTGAATGAGGAAATAGGTAAGGGAAAAACAGGGGTTTGGGTTTGATGCCGGTTTGTTTAAAATAGCCGCTAAACTGGAGTGTGGTTACCTTAAGTTTAAGCAATGGTTCTGAACATAGGAGTAGGCTGCCTTTGTACACCTTTTAAGTTTAACAACCTGATTACAAATGGCAGATTTCTTATTTTGTACAAAATTGCTGTTCCTTTAAATGGGCTGCCTTTTGCGTGGGTTTATGAGCTGTGTTGCTTCATCTTTTCTGGTAAGCGCTCACGGCCGCGAGGCCCCGCCTTCCGCCCTCGCGCTGTGGCCTCTCGCCTGCCCCTCAGGGCTGCCGCTAACGCGGCACCGGGTCGAGTCCTAGGCGCTCAGACGAAAGGCTGGAAAAGGGGAAAGCCTTGGACTTTGCTTTCCAAAAGAAAGCATGGTTCATAATAAGAAAGCATGGTTCAAGTCTGTGACTTGGACCTACCATGACCTGCAGTTTGCAACTGCAGTGAGGCGAAAGCCTAAAAAACGATAGCTGAACTACTCAAGCTGATACTCCGCCTTTGAAAGGGCGAAGGAGGATGTTTACACCCGCAAATCTACGCGGATCAACTCAGCATCTTTATAGATGGAAACTAACTGATATCATAAATACCTTTTAACCGCTTTTCCAGAAAGTGGGCTTAAAACAGAGAAGCCGGCTTGTGGGCCGGCTTCTCTGTTTTTTATGAGGTAGAATGCTTATTGTTTTGGTTTGATCACTAGGTTTTCGCCTACACTCACGTTGTAATCTGCTTTGTTGTTCCACTCTTGAATTTGCTGGATGGTTACTCCGTATTTGCGGGAGATGCCATACATAGATTCGCCGGGAGCTACTTTGTGGGTGACGGTGCTGGTAGCAGTTTCAGTTGAGGCTGCGGTAGAAGTGGTCTCTGCTTGTACTGCGCTTTCTGAAGCAGGTGCGGTTACTACCAGTTTTTGCCCGATGGAAATGGCACCGGTACCCAGGTTATTCCAAAGCTGCAGGTTTGGCACAGATACACCGTACTTGCGTGAGATGGCGTACAAAGTCTCTCCAGGTGCTACCGTGTGCTCACCAGCTACTGGTTGGGCGGAAGAAGCAACCGGGGCCGCAGTGGCAGGAGCAGAAACAGGAGCAGATGAAGCAGCAGGAACTGAAGTGGTAGCGGCCGTAGCAGAACCAGTTAACACCAGCTCTTTGCCAAGCGGAAGGGGAGCGCTTCCGTCCATGTTGTTCCAGGCCAGCAGATTTGCCACCGGAATGGTGTATCTGCGGGAGATGGAGTACAGCGTTTCGCCTTTTTCTACGATGTGAGTACCTGAGGCAGGAATAGGAGCCGTCACGGGTTGCGCAGGTGCAATTTTTACGTCTGAGATAACCGCATCTTCCGGAGATTTACGCTCAAGAACCGGAGCTGGCTTTGAAGTAACCGCTGGGTTCTTGCCCGGGTATTGACCAGATGTTGCTGGAGCAGTAGCATTGTCAGCAGCTGGCGTTTTTTTCACGTAAGGAGCTGCCGCAGGATCTTCCACCTCTACACTGATGCTTCCTGGTTTTGGGGTAGCTGGTGTTTTAGCGGCAGAAGTTGCCGGAGTAGAAGCAGGTTTCTGGGCCAGAACTTCAGTAGCTACCGGAGCTTCTTCTTCCAGAGGTCTGATTTCAACCGGAATGCTGCTAGGTCTGGTTTCCTGTAACCAAACCACGCGGCCCGGCTCTAAGCTCTCACCTTTTGCCATGCGGTTCTTAGAGAAAAGCTTGTTCAATTTGATGGCGTATTTCTGAGAAATCTCATGCATGGTCTCCCCGCGTTGGGCCACGTGGAACTCAGTGTCTTTGGCCTTGTTGCGTTTGCCTTGCAGGTAATACGTTTTGCCAGGTACAACCTCGTCAGTGGCTTGCATGTCGTTTACCCGTAAGAACTTGCTGGTAGAGATGTTTCCCTTCAAAGCCAGCATGTCTTTGGTGTCACCTTCCTGCGCAACCAATGACTCAGGAGCGTAGGTGTTGTTCAGCTTCGCTTTGATTACCTGGAAGAAACCTTTGATACGGCCTACGCTATCCTTGGATCTGGCAGAGCTTACTCTGATGGTTGCATTAGATCTTTTCACTGGTCCGGCAGCCTGCGCCAGAACTGGGCGGGAAGCACCAGAAACGTAAGGTACCATCACGGTGTATTCTTTGTCAGAAGGCACAGTAGAGGCCATCAGCCATTTGTTATAGCGCTCCACTTCAGCGGCATCGGCCTGGGCCGCCATAGCAATCTCCGTAAGGGTTTGACCTGGGGTTGCTTTTACCGGCTGTAAGGTGATGGTAGGGTTGGGGTTCTTACCAATGGCATTCTCATACGCCACTTTGTGGGCCAGGAACGTGAGCAGGTATTTGTTTGTCTGGCTGGTTACCTCCATCTTCTTGGCCCCAATGTCTGACGTCTTAGTCAGGGCTTTGGTGCCGTTTAAGCCTTGGTAGTAAGAAAGGAGGGTGTTGAACCAGTTTTTATAATAAGCGTTGCTGCGGAGCATGTATTTGGCGGCTCCACGGCTAGACTCAATGATGTGCTTGCGCTCATCTACTGAGCTGTTTACTTTGATTCCCAATTCAGTGGCCGAGCCCTCTTTGAATTGCCAGAAACCTACGGCATTAGACGTAGACACGGCATCAGATACCAGCCCGCTTTCCTGCAGTACCAGGTATTTAAAATCGGTGGGAACTCCTTCCTGCTTGAACGCCTGCTCTACAAAAGGGAAGTAAGCGTCAGCGAGTTCTACTTTTTTCTGGAAATATCCCGGGTGCTTGGTGAGCGCGTCCACCATCTTCTGGATGTCGCCGCGGGCGCTTTCCTGAATCTGCAGGTGGATGTCTGCAAAGTAGATGTTGTTAGGAACAACCGGGGTTTGGGCTTGCGCTACCAGGCACAACAGGCTGAGTAGCAGGAGCGATAAAGACTTTTTCATCTAATTATCGTGGGAAAGGGTAAAAGGATAGTAGAAAACCTATGTTCTTGTAAAACTGTAATTACTTTGGCCTAAATAGCTATTGGGTAATGGGTTGTACCAGCAGGTTCTCTACAAAGTAGGTGATTTTGAGGGCGCCAAAGAAGCAGATGGTAGGTAAAAATTTATCCACCCGCTTTTCCACGGGGTTGTCCACATGTTGTGGATTACTTTTTTCGGGCCACCAAAATACCGTCTCTAATGGGCAACAGGAGGTTTTCTACCCGTGGGTCTTCGTGCACCTTGCGGTTGAAGTCCAGGACCAGTTCAGTGTTTTTGTCCAGCTTAGGCCTGAACTTTTCTATTACCTTTCCGCTCCAGAGTACATTATCGGTTAAAATGAAGCCACCGGGACGCATTTTATCCAGCACCATGTCATAGTACAGGCCATTGCTCTTTTTATCAGCGTCTATGAAGACCAGATCCCACTGCTCGTCCAGAGTTGTGATGACGTCTGCGGCCTGCCCAATGTGCAGTTGGATCTTCTGCTCAAGCCCCGCCTCTGCAATGTAACTGCGTACCATGTCCTCTAACTCGTCATTCACGTCAATGGTATGCAACACACCGTCTTCGGTTAGTCCTTCTGCCAGGCAAAGCGCTGAATAACCCGTATAGGTGCCAATCTCCAGAATGCGGCGCGGCCGAAGCATCTGCGAAAACATAGCCAACGTGCGCCCCTGCAAATGCCCCGACAGCATGCGTGGCTTCATGACGTTTAGGTGCGTCTCACGGTTAAGCCGGTGCAGCAACGGTGTTTCAGGGGAAGTATGTGCCTCCGCGTAGGCGTTCAAGTCAGGGTCCAGAAAGTCCATGGTTTCAATTATGAAGTAGGAAGTATGAATTTCAGGAGCAAAGGTAAAGCAACGAAGGATAGGAGAGGGATTTCTAGCCTATTTAAAGAAAAGAGCCTTAAAACATCACACGTACAAGTAGCAAGGGAGTACCTGCTAAAATATGTGGTCCTTTCCACTACTATGGCGCGGAAGTTACTTGCGAGACTTTCTCTTCCAAATCACGGAAGTAACCTCCGCGCCATAGTAGACTTGGATAATTGCTAAAGAAAACAAGCCTGCCGCTCGCGCAACAGGCTTGTACAAAGGATTCTTTTTGGGCGAGTTTTACTAAATGTGTTCTTAAACCATATGAGGCCCTAGAATTTTTTGATCAAACAACCTGTGGCACGGCGCTCTGCCTCGGCTACGCTTCTGCCGGCTAACAACGCATCCAAGGCATTTGCCAGATACCGCTGTTTCACGTAGTTACCCGCCTGCGGATTGTCATCTATGGCACCCTTGTAGCGCAGGTAGAAGCCGTCTGGGGAGTTTTGCAGCACAAAGACTTCAGGGGCTTTGGTAGCACCAAACTGCTTGCTTAACTGCTGGCCTTCGTCAATCAGGTACGGGAAGGTCTGGGCGCTGGGACGGTCCGGTTGGGCTTTATCTGTCTGGCTGCCTTCCTCTAATCCTATGGTGGTATTTACGTACACAAACCGCACGCCTTTGCCGGTGTACGCCTGCGAAAGTTGCTGCAAACGGGTTTCATAAAGTTTGGCGTATGGGCAGCTCACACTGGTGAAAACCACCGCCAGCAGAGGAGCATCTTTAAAGTTAGACAGTTCCACCGCTTGGTTCTGGGCATCTTTCAGGGTGAAATTTTCCACCTTGGCGCCAATCCGGTAGCCGCTCTGCGCAAATACATTTCCTATCAGGAAGAGCGCCACAAATAAAGTAAAGTATCGTTTCATAAATTTTCTTTCAATGTCTAAGTTCTGCCCCACGTTTGCAGTCCGTTTTTGAAAAGCTGAGGTAAATCCAGGCGCAGGGTCTCGTTAAAAAACCTTTAAAGCGGGGCCAATACATAGGTCAGCACATAAGCAGGGTGAACCTCATACTGTACCTCATAGCTTTGGTCAAACGCACCAGTGACTATCCGTCCGGAAAAAATTCCTGTTGGTTTCCGTTCAAAGTTTTGCAACAAAAGGTTCTCCTGGAAATCCAGTTTCCGGTGGCGGTACACTTTGTAGAGCGTTTCTTTCGCGCTCCAGTAAAGGTGCATTTTTTCCGGGTCATCTGCGGCTGCGGCCAATTCTTCTTCGTTCAGGAACCGTGGTGCCAGGCGCGGGGCTTTGGTTCCTAGTATTTCAATATCTATGCCAACTCTGTGTGAGCAGGAAACCAGGGCTCCTACCCAACCCGCCGAGTGCGTTAAAGAAACTTGCCAGGAAGCATCAGAACACGTAGGCTCACCCGTTTCCAGCGATTGCAAATACAGGTTGGGCGCTCCCAGTTTCTCCAGCAAGGTATAGGCTAGTAGTCGCGCAGCCAGCCATTCCTTAGTACGCGTTTCTGCTTTAAAAAACGGCAAGTGGTGGTCGGGCCGAAGTGAAAGAAGCTGTTCCTCTAACGTTTCTATGGACTCCGCCACTTGCCAAAGCCCTAAAAGAGAAGTAGAAGACAATGGCTTTAATTGGAGGAGCGGCATGAGAGGCGGGCTGGAAGAAGGCGTTATTGGGCTGTTTTTGGTAAATTTAGGCAAAAATAGCTTTCCTTACTTTTACCGTACCCCATGGCCAGCCCGTTTCAGGTTCAGAAAATCACCACCCTCACCGGTCACCGCGACTGCGTCTACACGCTGGAGCGGGCACCCGAACCACAAAAGTTCTTTTCGGCCGGGGCCGATGGCATGGTGGCCCAGTGGGATTTGACCCAACCCGAGAATGGTGAATTGGTGGCCAAGGTGAGCTCCAGCGTGTACGCGCTCAAGTACGTGCCTGAAAGGAACTGGCTGCTCATTGGGCACAACCATAATAGCCTGGAGGTGCTGGACCTATCGGCGAAAGCCATTTTGAAAACCATTCTGCTACCGCCCGCCGCCATCTTTGACATCCAGTATTCCTGGTCCTCGCAACGTGCCTTCCTGGCCTTGGGCGATGGCTCTTTGGTGGTGATTGATCTGGAAAAGCTGGAAATGGTAAAGGTGAAGCGGTTGTCTGAGAAAAGTGCCCGTTGCCTGGCCCTGCACCCTTCAAAACCTGAGTTGGCTTTGGGACTGAGCAACCAAAGAATTTTAATTCTGGACTTAGAGACGCTGGAAGTAAAGCGGGCGTTAGAAGGGCATACCGGTTCAGTGTTCACGGTGGCCTATACGCCTGAAGGAAACTACCTGCTCAGCGGCAGCCGCGATGCCCATTTGCGGGTGTGGGAAGTAGAAAACCACTACCAGGAACACGCCAGTATCATTGCGCACCTGTTCACCCTTAACCACATTGCTTTTAGCCCCAACGGGCTGCTGTTTGCCACCTGCAGCATGGACAAAAGTGTGAAGGTATGGGATGCCCAGACGTTCAAATTATTGAAAGTGATTGACAAAGCCCGCCACGCCGGCCACGGTAGTTCTGTCAATAAATTGTTTTGGTCGGCTCATTGGAATCAGTTAGTTTCGTGTAGTGATGACCGCAGCATTGCGGTTTGGGCGTTAACCTTGAAGGAATTATGAAGATTACACCGTTAGAAATCAGACAGAAAACGTTTGAAAAAGCGTTTAGGGGCTTGGACAAGGACGAAGTGAACGCGTTTCTGCTCACGCTTTCCCAGCAGTGGGAGAGATTGCAGGACGAGAACAAAGACCTGCGCATGAAGTTGGAAGTGGCCGGCCGCGAAGTCCAGAAACTACGTGAGGTGGAATCATCACTCTACAAAACCCTCAAGACCGCCGAAGACACCAGCACCAGCATTGTGGACCAGGCTACCAAAGCCGCCGATCTTCAGATTCGCGAAGCCCAGCTTAAGGCTGACCAGGTACTGGAGGCCGCCCGCCAGAAAGCCCGCAGCGTGCTGGAAAGTGCGTACATGCAAGCCGACAAAACTGTTGCAGAAATGCATGCCGAGGTGAAAAACCTGGAGCAGGATTACCTGCGTCTGGAAGATTACCTGGAGAACATGGTGCGCGACCTGCAGAACCTGGCCTCTGACGCCCTTGACAAGGTAGAGAAAACCAGATCAAAACCTAAAGCTTCACTTGCCAGTATCTTACAAAGAGCCGCTCAAATTAAAGCACAGCGGCCCGAAGACGAAAAAGATCCTTCCATGAACGCATTAACCTCAGCACCTATCGCTCCGGCCACCAAGTCGGCGAACGTACCAGCCGCTGCTCTTATAGACCAGCCACAGGACGGAGGATATGAAATTGGCGGCGGCGGAAGCCGTGAGTCTATTCCATCCACCCCAGGCACCATTCCGGCTACGCCAATGCACAACCCAACGCCAGATGTGCACCCGCGTACCCCAGAGATAGTACCACCAAGACCATCTGTGCCGTCTCCAAGCCCGGCTCCTGAGATTGAAGAGCCAAGACCAGACGTGATTCCTTCGCCAAGCCCAACACCTGTTGAGGAGCCGGAACCAGAGCGGGAAAGCCCAGTGCCTACCACGCCTGAAGTTCAGCCTCCAATGACTACCCAGGCCAAACCGGCTCCTGCAGTAGCAGCCGGCGGCGGTTCTTTCTTTGACGAAATCTAGTTCTGGCGTTTATGGGCCAGATTGCGCTGGAAGGCATGGAATTCTTTGCCTTTCACGGGTTCTATGACGAAGAGCAGAAAATAGGCAACAAGTACGGGGTAGATCTCTACATCCAGACTGATTTGCACTCCGCGGCCGCCTCAGACAACCTGGACGAGACGGTGAACTATGAGAAGCTGTACAAACTGGTCCTTCATGAGATGAGCCTTCCTGCCCGCCTATTAGAGCACTTGGGCCACCGCATCATGGAAGCCATTCTGCAGGAATTTCCTTTTGTGCAGCAGGTGAAAGTAAGCGTCTCTAAGTTTAACCCACCGTTGGGCGGCATTTGCCATAAGGCTAAAATCACCCTGGAGAGAAGCGGGAGCTAATAGATTACCAAATTCCTTTTAAGGCTGTTTTCTGTAAAATAACTTTAAAAGCTGAACATAGAAAAAGCCTGATCAGATTCTACATGGTCAGGCTTTTTGTTTATCTGGTACGTTCTAAAACTTTGGCGATAGTAGCTGGTATGAAGCGGCAGAAGCTGGAGCCATTGCTAGTCTCTGCCTCTTCCTCTATCCCTTCTTTTTTCCAGTTCCTTCTCCAGCTCCTTTTGCCAGTCTTTTTCACGGTCTCTTTCTTTGTCTCTATCCTTGTTCTTGTTTTTCTTTTTGAACAAGTCTTTCAGTTTACGGCCGCTTCTTTCAAAGAAGCCATCTAAGCCTCTTTCCTCTTCAATGATAGGTTCTTCCACAAACGGCGGCTGGTACGGAGGGCAGTTCAAATACCCTTGCAGATGACTGGGAAGCGGGGAGAATTGGCTGTAAGCGTATCTGCGGTAAGCTCTGTCCTTGCTTAGGCGCTGAAAGAAAGTACCCCAAATAGGAAGAGCAGTGTTAGCTCCCCCGCCTTTCTCTAAATCTCGGAAACGGATGCGACGGTCTTCTCCGCCCACCCAGGCGCCTGCCACTAAGTCTGGGGTGTAGCCAATAAACCAACCATCGGCGTGTGATTGGGTAGTACCAGTTTTACCTGCAATGCCCATGTTCAGACGGTATTCCTGGCGCAGCCTGCGGCCGGTACCTTCATTGACCACATTCTCCAGCATAGGGCGTAAAAGCGCCGTGGTTTGACTGGATAACACGTGTTCCCCTTGTCCATTGGAGTTGGTCTGGTCCAGGAGCACTCGGCCTTGCCGATCCACAATACGCAGTAGATAACGGGGCTTCACCTGGTAGCCTCCGTTGGCCAGTGCCCCGTAGGCGCCCACCATCTCCAGCAAACTGGCATCGGCGGTGCCGAGGGCCAGGGAAGGGGTGGAGGGAAGTTCACCTTTGATGCCCAAGCTGTGCGCTAATTGAACGATTTTAGGAATACCTGCCTGCATGGCCACGTTCACTGACACCGTGTTCACAGAATGGGTAAGTGCCCCCAGCATGGAATAGGCGCCGCCGTACTGGTTGTCAGCGTTGCGAGGCGACCAGTTCTCATACTCAGGAAAAACGCGGCGGTCATTAGGGAAGTAGGAGCAGGGCGCAATGCCTTGGTCCATGGCAGCGGCGTATACAAAGGGCTTGAAGGTAGAACCCACCTGCCGGCGCGAGCGCACATGATCGTATTGGAAGTAATTGTGATTGATGCCGCCTACCCAGGCGCGGATGTAGCCGCTGGTGGGCTCCATGGCAAGGAAACCAGCGTTAAGGTAACGCAGGTAGTGTCGCAGAGAATCCATGGGGCTGATTGTGCGGGTTACTTCGCCGCGCCACCTGAACACCTGCATCTTGCGTGGGGTATTAAAAATTTCGTCTATCTCAGAATCAGACATACCAGCCGCTTTGTGACGCCGATAGCGGAGCGACCGCTCCTTGGCGGCTTTCAGAACATCGGGCTGGCCGGTCCATGGGGCTTTGTTTCCCCAGTGCTTGTCAAAATCAATTTGCAGAGTTTTCATGCGCTGCCGAAGGGCCAGTTCCGCATGGCGCTGCATTTTGCTGTCAAGGGTGGTGTAAATCTTGAGGCCGTCGTTGTAGAGGTTGTACGGGTCGCCTTCTGCGTCTTTCTGTTGGGCTGCCCAATGCGTCAGTTCTTCGCGCAGGTGCTCTCTGAAGTAAGGCGCCAAACCGCTGTGGTGCGAGTAAGCATTATACCGAAGGGTAAGCGGGCGTTTTTGCAGGGAATCTTTTTGTTCAGGGGTGAGGTAGCCGTACCTCGCCATTTGAGCCAGCACCACGTTCCGGCGCTGCAAAGAACGTTCAGGGTACAGTTTGGGGTGGTAATACGTGGTTCCTTTCAGCAAACCAATCAGCACGGCGGCTTCTTCAGTTTTAAGAGAATCTGCGGAGGTATTGAAAAACCGCCGGGCTGCTGATTCTATGCCGTACACGTTTCCGCCCATGGGCACGGTGTTGAGATACAGCTGCAAAATCTCCTCTTTGGTGTAAATGGCCTCAAAACGGCGCGCCAAAATCACTTCGCGCAGCTTGTTTACGGGCATGGAAAGAAACCCTAAGTTCTTGCGGGGGAAAAGGTTTTTGGCTAACTGCTGACTTAGAGTACTTCCTCCACCGGAAGCTTCATTCTGCAGGAGAAGGCTTTTGATGAAAACACGGGCCCAGCTTCGGTAATCCACGCCATCATGCTCATAGAAACGGACGTCTTCGGTGGCCACTAACGCATGGATGGCCGGTTCGGCAATGTCTTTATAGGCTACGTTGGTTCGGTCCTGGATAAAGTAGCGGCCAATGAGCACACTGTCGGCCGTGTAGACCTCAGAGGGCATGTTGTTCTGCACGGCTTTCAGTTGGCGTTTGGTGGGTAGCCAGCCAAATAACCCAAAATACACCGCCAGGTAGAACACGAAAAAGACCAGCGCCACAGCCGCCACACCCTTTCCTAATACCCGTAACCAACCTCTTCTGTCCAATGATTTCCAGTAACTCATAGATAATGTATGCCCATGCCGGGTTAGCCAACGCTTACGGCGGGTGTTCATCCAGTCTGAGAAGCTTCCGAAGTAGGAGTTAAAAAAGGGCATGCGCTAAGAACGTATAAACCGAGGCAAAAGCTATGCTTACCTCCATGAAACCGGTAAGGTTACGCAGAATCTGGGACGTTTTCCACAAATTGGTCGTAAAACATAATTGCGCAGGCCTTATTAGCGCCTGTTTCTTTTCTCTTTCTATACAGTAAACGCCCATGGCAGACGCGAAAAAAATTAAGCTGAGTGTGCTAGACCAATCGCCAGTAAGGGCGGGCGGAACCCCTGAACAGGCGCTGCAAGAAACGCTCCAATTAGCTAAACTAGCCGATAAACTTGGTTACACCCGCTATTGGGTTTCTGAACACCATAACTCACTGGGTTTGGCTGGCCCTTCGCCCGAGGTGCTGATCCCGCATCTGGCAGCCAATACTCAATACCTGCGCATTGGCTCTGGTGGGGTCATGCTGCCGCATTACAGCGCTTTGAAAGTAGCCCAGAATTTCAGGTTGCTGGAGGCCTTGTACCCTAATCGCATTGACCTGGGCATTGGTCGCGCACCCGGTACCGATCGCAAAACCGCCGCTTTGCTCAATCCTTACAACCATTTCAACGAGCAGGAATTTGTAGAACAGCTCATGAACCTGGACCGCTACCTGCAGGATGGGCTGAATGGGACCGAAGCGGCCGAGGTGAAAGTCACGCCCCGGTCCGCCACTACCCCGGAGCGCTGGCTGTTGAGTTCCAGCGGGCAAAGCGGTGTGTTTGCGGCCCACTTCGGGATGGGATTTTCGTTTGCGCATTTCATCAACCCCAACGGCGGACCTGAGGCGATGCAGTCCTACCAGAAAAGATTCACCCCCTCGGCTTTCCTGAAAAAGCCGGCCGGAAACTTCGGGATTTTTGTCATTTGCGCAGATACCGAGGAAAAAGCAAAGGAGCTGCAACTCTCCATGGACATGCTCATGCTCCACGTTAGGCAGGGAAAAGCCAGTGGCGTGCCTTCATTGGAAGTAGCTAAGGTCTTCTATGACGACCTGGAGGAAGATGAACTGGCCCAAGTGCAGTACAACCGCCAACGCATGGTGGTAGGTACACCCACGCAAGTGAAAGCCAAATTAGACGCTCTTGCAGAAGCCTACGCTGTAGATGAGATTGTGGTGGTGACCATCACCTATGATTTCCAGGACCGGCTGCGCAGCTATGAGTTGCTGGCGGAGGCATATGGGCTGGAGCCGAGGACATAGTTGTTTGTTGTTTATTGGCTGTTTTACAGAAGACTATTTGAAAACGCTGGCGCGAGCGTCCCGCTCGTGTCCGCACGCATTCCTGAATCACTTTTTTAGATCTATAAGCAAATTTAGTTCTGCAATACGTGTGGACACGAGCGGGACGCTCGCGCCAGCGCATATAACATAGACTCAACTCGGCACTCAAAATTTAGAACTAACCTTTCACCAACTCCTGTAACCGGATAGCATTGAAGGGAGCGTACCCGTGCATGTCATTGTCAAAGTACACGTACACGTCTTTTCCTTCCTGAGCCCAGTTTCGGCAGTGGTCTGCCCAAAACTGTAGCGTGCTTTCAGAGTAGCTGCCGTCGTATTTCCCCTCGGGACCATGGAGGCGGATGTACACGAAATTAGCGGTGACTTCTATGGGAGAAAGGTGTCCGGCCAGGTCATAGATGCAGAACGCGTGGTTGTGGGCGCGGAGCAAATCATAGACTTCTTGGGCGTACCAACTCTGGTCCCGGAATTCAAAGGTGTAGCGGTGGTAAGGTGGAAGTGCGCTCAGGAAATCTTGGAAGCGCTCCAAGTTCAGGCGCCAGGCAGGCGGTAACTGGAATAAGATGGGGCCCAGCTTTTCCTCCAGCGCTTGCGCATTGCCCAACAGCTGCGCCAACCCTTGCTGCGGGTCTTTGAGTTTCTTCATGTGCGTGATGTAGCGGCTGGCTTTCACCGCGAAAAGAAAATCATCAGGTACGCTGTTGCGCCAAGCGGCGAAGGTCTCAGGGGTGGGCAGGCGGTAAAAGGAATTGTTGATTTCTACGGTTCTAAAAAAGCGCTGGTAATGTTCTGTGAACAGCTTGGAGGTAACCCCCGGCGGATAGAAGTTTCCTTTCCAGTGGTTGTAGTGCCACCCCGAGGTGCCAATGTAAACGGTTCCTTTTTCCTGCATAGCCCTACTTATACGCAGGAGCCATTCTTGGTTTGGGAAAGCTAGTGTTTAGGACCTCCTTTTAGAAAATCGGCTGGTAAACGGGATAAGTTTACTTGTTCAGGAAACGGTAAAATATCCATCCGCCTGCGGCATACAGCTGCACATCAAGAAAATCACCTGTGTAACGCGGCATAAAAAGCGGCAGGAATACCTCAAAGGCCAGGGAAACATACACCACCACAAAGCCCACATGGTACACAGAAAACCGTACTTGCGGACCGTAGAGAAAACGCATCAGAAACAGGGTCACGGTGAGCAGAAGGGGCAGGCAGAGCAGGTCATCCAGGTAAAACCGCAGGAGAGCGGGGCGGGGATCTTCAGCCCAGGCCCACAACCGGTGGCCCAGATACAGCGCGGCCAAAAGCCAGAAGAGGGGCGTGAACGTTTTCCAGTTTAGCCGGCTAAAACTGCGATAAGCCATAAAATAAAAGAGACGATACCCGCAAAAGCCAATTGAAATCCTAGCCCTATGCTTTTAAAGAACTTCAGGAAATAGGGGTCGTCTGGGTTTATTCTTATGAAATCAAGGGTAAACCGTTTGCTTTCTTCCTCTTTCCGTTCCTCCTGGGCTGCCTGCCGTTCATAGGCCGCAGGGTCAAGAAGCCTATGGCAATTCTGACAGCGGTCAGTTATTTCTTGATTCCAGGGAGACCAGTGGCCGCAATGGGGACATTTTTTGGTTCCTTTCATAAAACTAAATTCAAATCAAAGGCGATCTTCCAGCAGGGTCTCCAAAGAAGGGGAAAGAATGGTAAGCAACAATTCAATAAGCTGTGCATTTGGAAGCGGTTTCTGGTGCTGGAGCGCCACAACGCCTAACAGGTCTCCAGATGTGCCCATCAGGGGAGAGCCAAAATAGCTGTCTATGCCATATTCCCGCAGGTGGACATCCGCAGGAAAGCGCTTCTGAACTCCGGTGGGAAAATACAACACGCCGTGCCGGGTCACATTGGCACAAGGAGTTCCTTCTAAGGTGTACGTGGCTTGGATAGGAAGGGATTGCCCTTGGTACAGCAAACGCAGGATTTTCATCTCACCTTTTACGCTGGTCTTGTGGCAAATCATGATAACGTCTGCTCCAGAATGCTGGTGCAGGAACAAAAGTACGTCATCTGCAAAGGATGGCTGCTCAGATCTTTGAGACAACCGGACTGCGGCATCTAGTATGGTCTCATCTTCGGTTGCCCACGCTACTTCTAATCTCGGGTTCCAGATTCCTAACATTTTTTTCGGTCCAATTTCCTGTTTAAAAGCATAAATCATGCCTTTCAGGTGCTGCTCCTAACTTACTGTATCTGTCACGGTGAGTCAAAGATAGGTTTTACCTCCGTTTTGGAAAGTTATATTTTAATTTTTTTTATAAACTTTTGGGTTTGCACTTTTATTTGATGCTCCCTTTTTTTAAAACGCTCCCTAAATAGGGTAAGTCAAAGGGTATGAAGCAGCAGAATCTGGTTCTTGGACGGAGGAGATAAAGCAAAGTTTTATTGGTGCATATAAATGAAGGCAAAAACAGGCTATTTTTTATCTTTGCCTAAACCCATTCTGCCGTGTATAAAAATCTTATCCGTCCGCTGCTTTTTAAGTTAGACCCTGAAAAGGTACATCATCTAACCACTTCTGCCCTCAAAACCGGGTTTCATTTGCCTTTGGCCAAATCCATTTCCAGGGGCATGTTTCAGGTAAATGACCCACGGCTGGAGCGCAAAGTCTTTGGGCTTACTTTTCCTAACCCGGTGGGTTTAGCGGCTGGTTTTGACAAAGATGCCCGCATGATTGACGAATATGCAGAGTTGGGCTTCGGGTTTATTGAGATAGGCACTTTGACACCTAAACCACAGACCGGTAACCCTAAACCACGCTTGTTTCGCTTACCCCAGGACGGCGCCATCATCAACCGGATGGGTTTCAACAATGAAGGCGTTGACAGGGCCGTGGAACGGTTGCGCAGCCGGAAAAGCAACGTGATTGTGGGCGGAAACATCGGTAAAAACAAAGTGACCCCTAATGAGCAGGCGCTGCAGGATTACCTGTATTGCTTTGATGCGCTGTATGACGTGGTAGATTATTTTGTGGTGAACGTGAGCTCGCCCAATACGCCAGACCTAAGGGCGTTACAGGAAAAAGAACCGTTGCTTGATTTGCTGAGTAACCTCCAGAACCGGAACCAGGGCAAAGCTAAACCAAAACCGCTGTTGCTGAAAATCGCGCCAGACCTGAATGAAAGCCAGCTAGATGACATAGTGGAGATTGCAAGTCAAACACAGCTATCTGGCGTAATTGCTACCAATACCACCATCAGCCGGGCTGGGCTACAAACCTCTACAACCAGTGTTTCTGAGATGGGAGCGGGTGGCCTGAGCGGAAAGCCCCTGACCAGCGCCTCTACCCAGGTGCTGCGCTACCTTCGCAAGCAACTTCCCCAGGAAGTGCGCCTGGTAGGTGTGGGCGGCATTATGACAGCCGAAGATGCCTTGGAGAAACTTTCGGCCGGGGCCGATTTAATACAATTATACACGGGCTTTATTTACGAAGGACCAAGGCTGATCAAGCAGATTAACCAACGGTTACTTAAGTAAATACTATATTTTACAACCCATATACTGGTAAAATGTTCAAGGCTTATTGAACGGAATAGTGTAGATTTGAAGTTTGGAGACAGCATGGCAACGAACACATATAAACGGGATGTAGAGACTGGTCCGCGGCCTAAGAATGCGCCGAGGGCTCAGCAGAATGAACCGAAGAGGCAACAGAATGAGCCTAAGGAGAGAAGGGAGAACCGTGCGCCCAAAGAAGCCAAACCCAAGAGGTCGCTTCCCAAGGCTCCTCAACTATCTTTCAACTTCCTGAAAGACCGACGGCTGCAGCTGTTCATCGGGTTTTTCTTCCTGTTGTCTTCGTTGTACCTAACCATTGCGTTTGTCTCTTTCCTGTTCACCGGAACCGCTGACCAAAGCGTTGTGGAATCTGTCACCACCGAGGATGTGAAGGCAGCCGGGTTGGAGTCAGAGAACTGGCTGGGCCTGTTTGGCGCCTGGATTTCTGATTATTTCATTAACCGTTGGTTTGGCATTGCCTCCTTCTTTTTTGTGCCCATAGTGTTCTACGTGGGCTATAAAATTGTCTTCCGGCGTACCACCGTTACCCTTTCTTCGGTTTTAACCCTTTGCCTGTTCGGGCTGCTGTGGGGTTGTGTCACGGCCGGGTATCTGGTGCTGTTAAACAAAGCCACTGATACATATGGCTTTCTGAGTGGCGGTATTGGGTTTGAAACTGCTCTTTGGCTGCAGAGTCTGCTGGGGTGGGGAACTGGTCTGCTGATGGCTTTTGCCTTAGGCGGGTTCGTGATCTTCTTCTTCAACATTACTACCATTGGCAGGGGCAGAGTTGCTAAATCTGTGGAGCCTGCTGCCGCTGTGCCGGTGATGGAAAGACCAGAAACTGGTGTTTATGCTTCACCTTCTGCCGGCATGAATCACCTCACCAATCCTACCGGCTCATTTGAACCTCAAGTGGAAGAACCTGCTTTCCCGGCTCCTTTTTTAGTGCAGCAAGAGCCTGAAGAGGAAGATGAATTTCAGGACGAAGACGAGGAGTTTGAGGATGAAGAATTCTTTGAAGACGAAGAATTTGAAGATGAGGAGGATGAAGTTGAGGAGCCGCAGGAAGAATTATTCTCTGTCAATGAATTGCCGGTAACCCCAAGACCTTCTGTTCCCCTGGCGTCTGTTCCATTGGCCTTGGAAGTAGAGCAAGACGATGATGTGTTGCTGGAAGAACCGGAGGAAGAAGTGGAACTGGCCATTGCGAATCTGGCACCCGAGGAAGAGGAAGTTGAGAACCTGGAAGTAAGCGAGAACTACGACCCTACCTTAGACCTGCCCCGTTACCAATACCCTTCCATTGAACTCCTCACTGACTACGGTGTGGCGAAAGTTCAGGTAACCAAGGAAGAACTGGAAGCAAACAAAGACCGAATTGTAGAGACACTAGGTAACTATAATATCGGGATTGCCAGTATCAAAGCGACCATCGGCCCCACTGTAACGCTTTATGAGATAGTGCCAGAGGCTGGGGTGCGTATTTCCAAGATCAAGAGTCTGGAGGATGACATTGCCCTAAGTTTAGCGGCCTTGGGCATCCGGATTATCGCCCCAATCCCGGGCAAAGGAACTATTGGTATTGAGGTGCCGAACAAGAAAAAAGAGATGGTGCCTATCAAATCCATCCTGAGCACCGAGAAGTTCATGAAGAGCGAGATGGAGCTGCCGATCGCCTTCGGAAAAACCATCACCAACGAGGTCTTTATCACTGATTTGGCCAAAATGCCCCATTTATTGATGGCAGGTGCCACGGGTCAGGGTAAATCAGTTGGTTTGAACGCAATCCTGACTTCGTTGCTGTACAAGCGTCACCCGTCGCAGTTGAAGTTTGTGTTGGTAGACCCTAAGAAGGTGGAGTTGTCGCTGTTCAACAAGATTGAGCGTCATTTCCTGGCCAAGCTGCCCGATACTGACGAAGCCATCATCACTGATACAAAGAAAGTGGTGAATACGCTGAACTCACTCTGTATGGAGATGGACCAGCGCTATGATTTGCTCAAAGATGCCGGTTGCCGTAACCTGAAGGAATACAACCTCAAGTTTGTGGAGCGCCGCCTGAACCCCAAGAAGGGCCACAAATTCATGCCGTACATTGTACTGGTGATTGATGAGTTAGCTGACTTGATGATGACTGCCGGTAAGGAAGTGGAAACACCTATTGCCCGTTTGGCGCAGCTGGCCCGGGCTATTGGGATTCACCTGGTAGTTGCCACGCAGCGCCCAAGTGTGAACGTAATCACGGGTATTATCAAGGCGAACTTCCCGGCCCGTATTTCTTTTAAAGTGACCTCCAAGATTGACTCCCGTACCATTCTGGATACCGGCGGTGCCGACCAGTTGATTGGCCAAGGGGACATGCTGTTCTCGTTGGGTTCTGACTTGATTCGCGTGCAGTGCGCGTTTGTTGATACGCCAGAAGTAGACCGCATCTGCGATTTCATTGGCGGGCAGCAAGGGTACTCAGATGCCTACTTGTTACCAGAGTTCCTGGGTGACGAAAGCGGAAACGAGAAAGCCGAGTTTGACCCGAGCAACAAAGACGCTATGTTTGAAGAAGCCGCCCGCATTGTGGTGACTCATCAACAAGGTAGTACTTCACTCTTGCAGCGTCGTTTGAAACTAGGGTACAACCGCGCTGGTCGTTTAATTGACCAATTAGAGGCTGCCGGGGTAGTGGGTCCGTTTGAGGGCAGCAAGGCCCGCGAAGTTTTAATTCCAGATGAGTACAGTTTGGAACAGTTATTGAATAACATGCAACCGTAAGTAAACGATCGCAGTTAATTCATTTAAAATAGACACCCATGAAACGAATATTTTCTTTTCTGCTCGCGCTTTTGATGTTGGTACAGCTGACAAATGCGCAGAACGTGCAGAAAGACCCACAGGCTGAAAAGGTGCTTGATGCCATGAGCAAGAAATACCAGGCCATGAATGCCTTCAAAGTAGGATTTACCCAAACCATGGAAAGCCCCTCGGCAAAGGTGAAGGAATCCATCAACGGCGACATCACGGTATCTGGCAATAAATACCGTCTGGCCGTAGCCGGGCAGGAGATCATCAACAACGGAGCCATCATCTGGACCATCATGAAGAAAGAAGGAGAAGTAACCATCTCTGACAATGACCCAGATGAGCAGGAAATGACCCCTAACCAGATCTATAACCTATACAAAAAAGGCTATAGATACGTGTATGCCGGCGAAGAAAAAGAGGGTGGTGATGCCGTGCACGTGATTGACCTAACCCCTAACGACCGCGAAAATCAGGTTTTCAAAGTGCGTCTGCACATTAGTAAAAAAGACAATTCCTTGAAATCCTGGAAGATGTTCCGGAAGAACGGTAACCGCTACACCTACAAGATCAATAAATTCACTGCCAACCCTCCGGTAGACGCCGGTACTTTCGCCTTCGACAAGAATAAGTACAAAGGCTTGAAAGTAGTAGACCTGCGTTAATCTTAATCAGCTAGCAGTACAAGTCACATATTAAACGAGAAAGCCCCTGCTTTATAGCAGGGGCTTTCTCGTTTCTAGGTATTTCAGCTAAAAGTTTATTTTTGAAAGGGGCCATCTGTTGATGTAAACATCTCCTAGGGCTAATGCCATAAGGGGCATCATCTATGTAGAATTCATCATCCCTGTTGCTCTACATGATTCATTCAATATCGTTTTTGTAGCTGTCGCTCAACTGAAGTTGCAAACTTCAGGTCATGGTAGGTCCAAGTCACAGACTTGAACCATAAGAAGTGTGGGAAGATTGAATTTAAGATGAAAAAAACTCTTGTAACTTTTCCCTGTTCCAGTCCTCCCATCGAGCACCTCGCTTTTGGCCATAGATCGGCAGAAGCTAAGAGAGGTGTACTGCTCAGGTCGAAAGGGCAGTGCGAGAGGGGAAGACGGGGCCTCGCGGCCGTGAGCGCATATCGCCGGAGATGAAACAACCCAGCATAAGGGCCTCGCATCAACCGCCAACCTCGCCAGCAATAACCAATTGCATGCAAAAAGCATCACTGTGTTGTTTTTTAAACATTCTTCATTCTCTATTTTTCCTCTGTTTTTCCTGAAACAAACAGAAAACACATTAGCTTTGTGTAGACCTTTTTTGCCCCATGACCAGACAAGAATTATTTGAACAGATCCAGCGCAAACGCTCTTATTTGTGCATTGGGTTAGATACAGATATAAAAAAGATCCCGCCGCACCTGCTTAATTTCGAAGATCCCATCTTTGAATTCAACCGGCAGATCATTGAGGCAACGGCAGATTTGTGCGTGGCCTATAAACCCAACGTGGCCTTCTATGAGGCCCATGGTCCTAAGGGATGGATGAGCCTAGAACGAACTTTGAGCGCTATCCCGAAAGATGTTTTCACCATAGCCGATGCCAAACGAGGAGACATCGGCAACACGTCAGAACTATATGCCCGGGCTTTCTTTGAGCAAATGAACTTTGACTCGCTCACAGTGGCTCCCTACATGGGGATAGATTCGGTGACGCCTTTCCTGCAGTTCCCTAACAAGTGGGTAATTCTGCTGGCGCTCACCTCAAACCCGGGGCACGATGATTTCCAGCTTCTAAGCGTAGTGTCTGAAGGAAAGTCGTATTTCATGTTTGAAAAAGTGATTCAGAACAGTCATGCGTGGGGCACCACTGAAAACCTGATGTACGTGGTAGGCGCTACCCGCCATGATTACATAGAACGGGTGCGTGAACTGGCGCCAGATCATTTCCTTTTAGTACCCGGGGTAGGGGCACAGGGTGGAAGCCTGGAGGAAATCTCAAAATATGGCATGAACAAGCAGTGCGGGTTGTTAGTAAACTCTTCCCGCCAGATCATTTACGCTTCTCAAGGCGAGGACTTCGCGGAGAAAGCACGCGCTGCGGCCTTGACTGTTCAGCAGGAAATGGACAGATACTTGAATGACTATCTCCCACGGTAGTCGTTTTAGAAGAGTTTTAAAATAAATAGCCCATAAACGGGAACAGAGCTCACGGTCTGCTGCGTATGCGGAGAAAGCCATGAACCCTGTTCCCGTTTCTATGAAAGAGGATTTCCTGCACTATGTCTGGCGCTACCAATACTTCCGGAAGGATCAACTATTGACGACTTCCAAGGAAGAGGTAGTTGTTCTTCACCCAGGGTATTACAACAGACTAGACGCTGGTCCGGATTTTTACAGTGCCCGCATTAAAGTAGGAGAGGCGGAATGGGTGGGCAGTGTTGAAATACACCTAAAAGCATCAGACTGGCGCCGGCACCAACATCAACTTGATGCCAAGTACAACCAGGTAGTACTTCACGTGGTTTGGGAAGACGATGAACCTGTAGTTAGAGAGGAAGGAACACCTTTGCCTACTCTGGAACTGCAGGGAAGAGTGGCACTGCCCCTGCAAGCTAAATACCAGGAACTAGTTTGGAGCAAAGAAGAGATTCCCTGTTCGGGGCAGATCCTAGAAGTGGATAGCGTTTTCAAATCTGCCATGATGGATAGAACTTTACTGGAACGGCTTGAAGCAAAAGCAACCCTAGTTTTGGAAAGACTGGAGCAGAACCGAAATGACTGGGAAAGCACCGTTTACCAGACCTTGACGGCAGGCTTTGGCTTCAAAATCAACCAAGATGCTTTTTTGCGGCTTTCACAGGCACTTCCCTGGAGTATCATCAACAAATACCGCCACTCAACTAAGCAATTGGAAGCTTTAGTATTTGGGCAGGCTGGGATGCTGGCTCTTCAAGAAGACTTAGAACAAGATGAGTATGTCCAGTCTTTAGCAAAGGAACATCGGTACCTTTCCCAAAAGCACTCACTGCCAGATCCTCTGCCCCAAAGTGCTTGGAACTATCTTCGGCTCAGACCCGCTAATTTTCCGATGGTGAGGTTGGGACAGTGGTATGCGGTTTTGCAGGCGCACCCACACCTATGGTCGGGCATGATGGAATGTACGTCCGTAGAAGAGTATTTTAGCTTCTTTCGGCAGACGCCACCTAAGTATTGGCAGAAACGTGTTACCAGCGGGAAAACGTCAAAGCAGACCTTTCCAACTATTGGGGACGAAAGTATCCAAGGGCTTTTAATCAATGTGGTGGTTCCTTTGTTAATGGCTGACAGCCGACGGATGGACAACGCGGCTTTCCAAGAGAAGGCGGTGGAACTGCTGGAAAGTCTTACCAAGGAACAAAACAAAATTACCCGCTTGTACACTGGCCTGGGTTTCCCGCACCAATGCGCAGCAGACTCTCAGGCCTTGCTGGGGTTGTACCAAACCTACTGCGCTCCCCGAAAATGCGTACATTGCAGCATCGGGCACCGCCTGATAAAACAGAACCTTACCCTTGCATGAACCTGCTGACCTGGCTGCACTTTCCAATCTTTCTTCTGTTGATTTACCTGCTGTGGCGGTCCGTTCAAAAGGGGCAAGGCTTGGTTTTCTGGTCAGCGTTGTTTTTTAAGCTTAGCTGTGGTTTGCTTCTTGGATGGGTTTACCAGAATTACCTGAATCTGGGCGACACCTGGACTTTCCATGCGCAAACCCAGAACGTGGCAGAGTTAGCAAAGCAGGATGCAGGCAAATACCTTCAGTTCATGTTTTTCAATGAGATAGGTAATCTGCCTGTTTACTGGAAAGATTACTCCAATTCCTTCTTTTTTTTAAAGCCCTTAAGTTTACTCTACCTGCTAACCAATAACTCCTATTGGTGGAGCGGGCTTTACCTGTCTTTATTTAGTTTCTGGGGTGCCTGGTTTTTGGTTCAGCAGATCAGAAGGCACTTTCCGGCGTATGGTACCTCCGCATTCGTCGTGTTTCTTTTCTTTCCTTCTGTTGTGTTCTGGACAAGCGGAGTACTGAAGGAACCATTGTTTATGGGTGGGCTCTGCCTAACCGTAGGAATGTTGCTTCAGCTTTACAAAGCCTCTGGCCCTTCTGAAGCAACCAAAAAAGGTATCCTTCTCCTGCCGTGCCTCTATTTAATCTGGCGCATGAAGTTCTTTTTAGCGGCAATTCTTATCGTCTTGATGGTGCCTTTTCTTTTAACAAAATGGCTGGCGAGGCGATTCTCCCTATTTCGCTCTGGAGGATCTCAATATTTAGCAGGGGCAGGACTCATTGTGCTGGGGGCTTTTGTAGGGTCTTTTTCCCACCCGGCGTTCGACCTTGATTTCTTCGTAAATCACCTGCTTTACAACTACCAGGTGCTTACTTTAAGATCAGATCCCGCTAATCCATTGCTGCATTTTCCTGACCTGCAGCCAACCTTATTATCTGTGCTCCTGCATGCACCGTCAGCAGTAGTGCAAATGCTTTTCAGGCCCTTTATCTGGGAACCTTCGTCTTTAGTGTACAAATTGATGGCGGTAGAAAACCTGTTTCTCTTCCTGCTGGTTCTACTAACTCTCATTTATTTGTTCCGCACGCGGAAAGTGCCTGCTCTTCCTTCATTTTTGGGAGTGCTGCTGGTGTTCTTCTTTATCTCAGCGGTATTGGTGACACTGCCAACGCCAAATCTGGGCTCTTTACACCGGTACCGGGCGCCCTTGCTGCCTTTCTTTTTTCTAGTGGTAATTGCGTGGGGACCCATTCCAACCTGGCTCCAAATGCTATCAAAGCAGCAGAACTAACCTATTCCGTTTTCTTTGCCTATTTTTGCAATCCCTTTTGTTTTTAGCGTTGTTTTCTGAAAACAGACCCTAAACAAAGGCGGTACTCTTTTTCCGTATAGCAAAGGAGTCTATAGCCTCTTATTTACGAGAGGCGCAGTATCTATAAATTGAAAAGAAGCTTATGCAAAATCCGGTAATTATATTAGGTGCCCAGGATCTGGGAGTTTTGGCGTTAGATGCTTTCCAGAGCAATGACGTAGTAGTGTATTGTTTCTTAGATGACCAGGTAGCCCTGCAACAGAAAGAGGTGAACGAAATCACCGTGATGGGCAACACTGAAGACGAAAACATTCTGAAATTACTAGGCAAGAAATGCGACGTGTTCGTGGCTGCGGAAGATACAGCCGCGCGCAAAAGCCTTACCTCCATGCTGAAAGATGACTACAAGGTAGTGCCGGTAAACGCCATTCATAAATTCAGCTATGTGTCTGAGCATGCTTGGTTGGGGCACGGTAACTTCATCCAGGCAGGTGCCATTGTGAATTCTAACGCTAAACTAGGCGATAACTGCATTATTGGGGCACGTGCGGTGGTAGATGCCAATGCCGTTTTAGATAGTCATGTACAGCTAGGAGCCGGAGCCATGGTGAATGCCGGTGTGACTATTGCCGAGGGAGCCTTTATTGGAACCGGGGCGGTGATTGTGTCTGGCGTGAAGATCGGCAAAAATGCCCGTGTGGGTGCTGGTGCCGTGGTAGTGGCCGACGTGGCCGCTAAGCAAACTGTATTCGGAAATCCTGCTAAGCCGGTTTAAAAAGACTTTTGACAATAGATGTTAGATGTATGTCTGACAAACGTCATTTTCTGTTTTAGAGCCGATTTCCTTAAATTTGCCCTGAAAGGGTGAAGGAACTAAAAAGAGAAAGTCTAGCGTCTAACATCTAATATCCAGCATCCATTTACACACTTAGTCTGAAACTAAGCCGTATGAAAAAGTACAGTATCTTACTTTATTACCATTACACCAAAATTGAAGACCCGGAGTTGTTCCGTGAGGAGCACCACTTGTTGTGTCTTAAATTGAATTTATTAGGCCGCATCATCGTCGCTCCGGAAGGGCTGAACGGAACAGTGTCTGGCCTGGTGGAAGACTGCGAAGCCTACATGGCCGCTGTGAAAGCAGATCCCCGCTTTGAAGGCATCGACTTCAAGGTGGACTACGCCAAAGAACACGCTTTCACCAAATTGCACGTGCGCCACAAGCCTGAGATTGTGCATGCAGGCCTGCGCAACATTGACCCTACTGAACGGACCGGCGTGCACCTTTCGCCGCAGGAGTTCAAGGAGATGAAGGACCAGGAAGATGTGGTAGTGCTGGACGTGCGCTCAGACTATGAGCACAGCATGGGCAAGTTCAAGAACGCTGTTACACTGGACATTGAGAATTTCAGAGAGTTTCCAGAGAAAATTGATGAGCTGAAGGAAAAGTATGAAGGCAAGAAAATCCTGACTTACTGCACCGGCGGCATTAAGTGCGAGAAAGCGAGCGCTTTTCTGTTGGAGAAAGGCTTTGAGAATGTGTACCAACTGCACGGTGGTATTATCAAATACGGCATGGAAGCCGGGGGCGAAGACTTCGAGGGCAAATGTTACGTGTTTGACAACCGTGTAGCCGTAGAGGTGAACAAAGTAAACCCGGTGGTGATTTCCAAGTGCCACGTGTGTGAAACGCCTTCGGCTAGAATGGTGAACTGCGCCAATCCTCACTGTAACCTGCACGTGCCCATCTGCGAGAGCTGCGGCACTAAAATGGACGGCGCCTGCTCTACTACTTGCCAGGAGCACCCAGATAAACGTCCGTATGACGGTACCGGATATTATCAGAAAAACACCAACGGCTATAACCCGTACAAAGGTCTGAACCGCCGCAAGACGGAGCAGCCCAAGGCCGTATAAACAAAGAGCATTTATATATGAAAGCGCCGCTTGTTGCTGCAAGGCAAGGAGTTGGCGCTTTTTTTATACATTTACTTTCATTGGTCGCTGGCCATTTTTGTACAACCCAACGATCTTTTGTCCCACCTAAAAACTATGAAACTATGGCGCGTATTCCTGAGTCTGAATTAATCCTGAACGCCGATGGCAGCATTTACCACCTGAACCTGCTGCCCGAGCAGATTTCTGATACCATCATCACCGTGGGTGACCAGGACCGCGTAAACCGCGTGAGCCGCCATTTTGATTCTATAGAGGTGCAGGTAGCCAAGCGCGAGTTTGTAACCCACACGGGCTATTACAAAGGCAAACGCATCTCAGTGGTTTCAACGGGCATTGGCACAGACAACATTGATATTGTCATGAACGAGTTGGATGCACTGGTGAACATTGACTTTGTGAGCCGCGAGGCGTTAGAACCGGAGGACCGCATCTCCCTGAAGATTGTCCGCATAGGAACTTCCGGAGCCCTGCAGCAGGATGTTCCGTTGGGTAGTCACCTGGCCACCGAATACGCACTTGGATTGGATACGCTCATGCAGTTCTACCCACTTATGGAAACCGGCTACGAGACGGAGATTGCGGTGAACGTGCAGCTGGCTTTAGGCATCGGTTTTTTGCCATACTGCGCCAAGGGCTCTGACATCCTTCGGGAGCAGATTGGCTTTGACATGATCCATGGCAATACGTTTACTTGCCCTGGCTTTTATGCACCACAGGGAAGGTTGCTGCGTTTACAGCCTAAAATTGAAGATGTGATTCAAAAGCTGAGCAACTTTAGGTTTGAGAATGTGCAGTTTACCAATTTTGAGATGGAGACGGCTGGTATCTACAGCCTTGGCCGTCTGTTAGGCCATGAAGTGCTTTCGCTTAACGCCATTGTAGCGAACCGCATCACCCATGAGTTTACCCCTGATGCAGACCAAGTGATTGATGATTTGATCTTGAAGGTTTTAGACCGGATTTAGTAAAATAGCTCATAAAAAAGAAAAGACCTTTGGTGGAAAACCAAAGGCCTTTTCTGTATGGGTAAAGAAATAGTGATCGCTTTGCGAAAAAGTGATAAACCTGCCTTCTGGGGTCAGGTAGTTTTCCTTTAAAAAAATTCTACTCCCAGAATGGCGCGGGTAGGCATGGTAACCCCAGCTTTGATGGTGGTGTATTCCTTGTCGGCTTGCCAGATGGTGGTTTGCACCCGTAGGATTTCGCCGGAGGCCACCTGGAAGGTGAGTTCTACTTTTCCCTGGTAACCATTGCCTAAGCGGCTGGCACGTTCTAAATCAACCTGGCGCCTTACTTTGGAGTCTTTGTCCTGGAGCACATCTTCGCTGCCGAACTGTAGTTGCGGGATACTTTCCTTCTCAATAAGCTGATGGTGGAGCACGGTGTTATTTTCCATGGTACGCGTATTTAGTGTTAGTCTGTAGACCAATGAACTAAGAATTTCCTATATCTACAAACGGTATTTAACGCAATAAGTCTACCTAAAATTAGTTGTCTGTCCAGAAAATAGCATTTTAAGGCTGTTTTTGTGAAATCACCTTAAAAGAAAATTACAGAGTCTTCAGAAACGCCATGGTGTCCACGCCATCGGCGTAATCACTTACCGCTGGGCATTGCGCTTGCCCAAAGGCGTAGCTGTTGGGCCAGATGGCTTCTTGTGACACCACACACTGAAGCTTTTCCTGCACCGCTTCCAGTTTCTGCTCCAGTTCCTGGTCATCAGCGTACGTTTCATAAAACAGCACTGAAATAGGGGAGACCAGTTGCTGGCTTTCTGTTACCATCAGGAAACCGTTGTCCAGGTGCGGCACCCCGTTTACCAGGTAAATAGACTTGTTGTAGTCGTAGTTGTTCTGGTATTTGTGGTGGTTTACTACTTCCTTTTTGTATTCCAAGGCCTCAAAGAGAGGGGTGAAATCATACTCGGCGGGCACGTAGGCTTTAGAGACGTTGCGGCACCCCAAACCGTAGTAGCGGAGAATGTCATCGCCTAAGGCAGTCAGCTCTTCCTTTGATTCTTTGCCGGTCAACACCGCCACGCTGGTGCGGTTCTTCCTGATGATGTGCGGGCGTTTTGCGAAATAGTACTCAAAATAGCGGGCAGTGTTGTCTGAACCAGTGGCAATGATGGCGTCTGATTCTTTCAACATCATCACCAACTGAATCTGCTCCTGGAAACCGGGTTCAATCTCACACAGTTTGTTTAATAGGTGAGGCAGCAGGAACGGATCGTCTGAACTGGGTTTGGCTTGCAGAATGTGTCCGGAGATCAGAATACACAGCGCATCATGGAACCCCACAGCCGGAATGTTACCGGCCATTACCACGCCTACTTTTTTAGGTGCTTCGTTTGTCTGCGGAAGGTTATAGCTGTTTACCCACGTGGTGAGTTGGTGTTGCTCCAGCATGCCGGCAATCCCGATGAGGGCGGCCGTAACATTGGGTTGGTCAAAGAAGTTATTGTGCTGTCCGGCCCGGCGGACCATATAGTTGCGGTCTTCTTCCGGAAGATCCCGGAGGTAATCGCCTAATTTTATGAATGCGGAAAGTCTTTGGTCTAAAGTTAACATGAAGGGGTAACAGTGGAAGCGTGAGAAACGTTTGATACAATGCGCGCTACGTATTACTTTTGCGCGCAGGATGGCGTACCTATAGTGGTGCAAAATTACTAAAAAGAAACAGGAGATACGATTATGGCGATAATGATCACGGATGAGTGTATCAACTGCGGCGCATGTGAGCCGGAGTGCCCCAACACGGCCATCTACGAAGGTGGTGTTCAGTGGACGTGGGGAGATGGTACATCTCTGACCAAGGTAGAAATTGACGGTGGAATAACGGTTGACGGCAAAGCTCCGCAACCCCCCATCTCTGACGAATTCTATTACATAGTATCTGACAAGTGCACCGAGTGCTGCGGTTTCCATGAGGAGCCCCAGTGTGCGGCCGTCTGCCCTGTAGACTGCTGCGTAGATGACCCGGATTACCGCGAGACCGAGGAAGCCTTGTTAGCTAAAAAAGAATGGCTGCACGCCGCAAGCTAATCTTAACCTAGAAGCTATTCAGGAACCCGCCTCGTGCGGGTTTTTTGTTGTGTGGCGTTATTGGGCTGTTTTACTGAAACTACAAAAAGAAACGCTTTAAAGCATTTCTTTGCTGGCGTGAGCTTCCAGCTCGTGTCCGCACACATTGCTTTTTTTGCTTATTTGAAAAGGAAGATCGGGAATACGTGCTGACACGAGCCAGAGGCTCGCGCCAGCGGAACATACAAACTCCGAATATCTCCGCAGCAAGCATCTATTCTCCTACATATACCCATCAACTACGTAATCATTTGCTATTTTTGCAGCTACCCGTGGCTTGTGCCGGTGCTGCCAGCATAGCACATCAGCACATTTAACACATTAGCACATTACTCAAGATGTCGATTCCGAAGACCTATAATCCCAAAGAAGTAGAAGACAAGTGGTACGCCACCTGGCTGGAGCGTGGCTTTTTCAAGTCCAAACCGAATCCTAGAAAGCAGCCGTACACCGTGGTGATTCCGCCGCCCAACGTAACGGGCGTGCTGCACATGGGCCACATGCTTAACAACACCATCCAGGATGTGTTGGTGCGCCGGGCCCGTATGCAAGGCAAAGAAGCGTGCTGGGTACCGGGTACCGACCACGCTTCCATCGCCACGGAAGCCCGCGTAGTAGCCATGCTGAAGGAAAAAGGAATCAACAAAAGCGACCTTACCCGCGAGGAGTTCCTGCAGCACGCCTTTGAGTGGAAAGAGAAATACGGCGGCATTATTCTGGAGCAGCTAAAAAAACTGGGTGCCTCCTGTGACTGGGACCGTACCCGTTTCACCATGGAGCCAGCTTTGACAGATGCCGTGATCCAGGTGTTTGTGGATTTGTACCGTAAAGGACAGATCTACCGCGGCGTACGCATGGTAAACTGGGATCCACAGGGCATGACCGCGCTTTCTGACGAAGAAGTAAACTTCAAGCAGGTAAACGGCAAGCTTTATTATCTGCGCTACGCCATAGAAGGATCTGACGAAGTGCTCACCGTAGCTACCAAACGCCCTGAAACTATCATGGGAGACGTGGCCATTTGCGTGCACCCGGAAGACGAGCGCTACAAGCATCTAGCCGGAACGAAAGCCATCATTCCGCTGGTAAACCGCGCCATCCCGATCATCTTTGATGCGTACGTAGACCGCGAGTTTGGAACCGGAGTATTGAAAGTGACCCCAGCCCACGACATAAATGACTATGAATTGGGCCAAAAGCACAACCTGCCTAGCATTGATGTACTCAACGACAACGGAACCATTCATGAGCGCGCTGGTCTCTATGTAGGTGAAGACCGCTTTGTGGTGCGTAAGAAAATCACAAAAGACTTAGACGCTCAGGGCCTGCTGGAGAAAGTAGAAGATTCCGTGTCAAACGTAGGTTTCTCTGAGCGTACCGATGCTGTGATTGAGCCGAAGCTCTCAATGCAATGGTGGTGCAAAATGGACGAGATGGCTAAGCCCGCCTTGGAAAATGTAATGAACGACACCATCAAGCTGCACCCTGCAAAGTTCAAGAACATGTACCGTTCCTGGATGGAAAACGTGCACGACTGGTGTATCTCGCGCCAGCTATGGTGGGGACAGCAGATTCCGGCCTACTACCTGCCCGACGGCACGTTTGTGGTGGCCCGCACCGCTGAGGAAGCCTTGGAGGAAGCCCGCATTAAAACCGGTAACCCAGAACTGCAATTGACTGATCTGCGTCAGGACGAAGACGTGCTGGATACCTGGTTCTCTTCGTGGCTTTGGCCGATCTCGGTGTTCGATGGTTTTAAAGACCCGGATAACGAGGACATCCTGTACTACTACCCTACCAATGACTTGGTGACTGCTCCTGAAATTTTGTTCTTCTGGGTAGCGCGTATGATTATGGCGGGGTATGAGTTCCGGAAAGAATTGCCGTTCCAGAATGTGTACCTCACCGGTATTGTGCGTGATGCGCAGGGCCGCAAGATGTCTAAGTCGCTGGGAAACTCACCAGACCCTTTGAACCTGATTGAGCAGTACGGCGCCGATGGCGTGCGCGCAGGCATGCTCTTCAGCTCACCCGCCGGTAACGACTTGCTGTTTGACGAAAAACTCTGCGAGCAGGGCCGTAACTTCAGTAACAAGATATGGAACGCATTCCGCCTGATCAACGGCTGGGAAGTAGACGAAACCCTGGAAAACCCGAACGAGAAAGCCATTAAGTGGTTTGACTCTAAGTTCAACGAAGCACTTAACGTGCTGGAAGATCACTTTGACAAGTTCAGGATTTCTGATGCCTTGCTCACAGTCTACAAATTGGTGTGGGATGATTTCTGCTCTAATTACCTGGAGATGATCAAACCCGCCTTCGGCTCACCTATTGATGCAGGTACCCTAAAGGCCACCAATGAGTTCCTGGAGAAATTGATGAAAGTGCTGCACCCGTTCATGCCGTTCATCACCGAGGAAATCTGGAACTCCATGAAAGAACGTGCACCGAAGGATTGTCTGGTGGTAGCTGCCTGGCCAGAGAAAGGTCGTGTAGATGCGGATCTGCTGAAGCAAACGGATTACGTGCTTACCGTAGTAGGCCAGATACGGAACCAACGGAACAGCAAAAACATCTCTCCGTCCAAAAAGCTGGCGTTGTACGTGCGGTTAGTGGAAGGCAAAAATGCTATTGCTGGGTATGAGACTTTAGTAAGCAAACTGGCGAACCTCAGCGAAATACAAGAAACCGAACAACAGTTAGACAACTCTTTGTCCTTCGTGGTAGACAGCTCTGAGTTCTTCATCCCGATGGAAGGTAATATTGATGCCGCGGCTGAGCGTGAGCGCATCCTGAAGGAACTTGACTACACCAAAGGGTTCTTAACCTCGGTTGACAAGAAGCTGAGCAACGAACGCTTTGTAAGTGGTGCCCCTGAAGCGGTCATCAACGCCGAACGCAAAAAACGTTCAGACGCCGAAGCTAAGATTGCCGCCTTAGAGCAAAGCTTATCTGCTTTACCAGCTGAGTAAGGAAGTTGAATTATAGAAATGAAAGCGGCTGCTCCTAATGGGGCAGCCGCTTTCATTTTTAAGAGATGATTACGTATGAGGCTTCTTTTTAGAAATCAAGCTTAAAATACTACAGCTTGGACGTATCTAGTTTGGTCCAGGTGATGGTGCCGTTGTTCACAGCATAGCGAAGCAGTAGATAGCCGCCGTTATGTCCGTCTTCAAAGTAGGCAAGGGCATGACGATCGTTCAGAATACGGACATCTTGGATGGCCATAGTGCCGCCTACTGAGCCGGGGGTAGTAAGCAGGCTTTTCTGCTTCCGCATGAGGTCGTTCATGAGATCAGCCTCAGGGTTTTTCAGCCCTTTCTTTTTCAATCGCTGTACGTCTTCCTCGGTTAAAGTGCCTATTTCTTCTTCAAAGGTAGTAGACTCTGGAGGCGCTACTTTCTCCACTCTATCTGGGGTTTCTGGTGTGGGTTGATGTTGAGGCTGGGAAGGCTGAAGCGTGTCCATGGGAGCAGGTTGGGTGTACCGCAGCACTTGTTGTTCCAGGCTGTTGATTTTCTCATTAGCCATGGCTAACTGGCTTTCGGCCTGACTTTGTTTCCAATAGAAGAAAATGGCCAGAAACAATAGGAAGGCGATCACAAGTAGAAGAAGAGCGTTTTTCATAAAATTGGCAAGGTGTCAGAATAGGTATTGAGGTGATAAGATAATGCTTTTACTATATTATACAGGGGCAGGTTGTGCCTTCCTGCTTTATAGCTGTTTTTGAGAAACAAGGCCTAAAGCGGCCAACAAAAAAGCCTCTCCAGCAGGGGAGAGGCTTTCCGTATTTAGAAGAATATTTTCAAACCTTCAGCTTAGATACTTGTGTTCGGATCAAAAGCTTCCAAGTAATCGGCTACGCGGCGTACGAACATGCCACCCAGTGAACCGTCTACCACGCGGTGGTCATAGGAGTGCGACAGGAACATAAACTGACGAATACCAATTAAGTCACCCTCTGGTGTTTCAATCACGGCTGGCTTCTTCTTGATCGCGCCCACGGCCATGATGGCGACTTGTGGCTGCATAATGATAGGCGTACCCATCACGTTCCCGAAAGAACCTACGTTGGAAATGGTGTAGGTGGGGTCTGCTAAGTCAGCAGGCGTCAGTTTGTTGATGCGGGCACGGTTAGCCAGATCATTCAGGCGCTTAGAGATGCCGTTCAGGTTCATCTGGTCAGCGTTGTGAATCACCGGAACAATCAGGTTACCAGATGGCAAAGCCACGGCCACGCCAATGTTGATGTCGCGCTTCTTAATGATTCTATCGCCGTCTACGCTTACGTTGATCATCGGGAAATCCTTGATGGCTTTCACAATGGCCTCTATGAAAATAGGCGTAAAGGTCAGGTTCTCACCTTCGCGCTTTTTGTAGGCGTCTTTGGTTTTGTTCCGCCAGTTCACAATGTTGGTCACATCGGCTTCCACAAATGAGGTTACGTGCGGAGAGATGCGCTTGCTGTCTACCATACGCTGGGAGATCATCTTGCGCATGCGGTCCATCTCTATGATCTCCACGTTACCGCTGTACGACTGCGCCGGAGCGGTAGAAACCTGGGCGGCCGGAGCAACAGGAGCAGCCTGTGGTTGTGCTGCTGCCTGCGGAGCAGGAGCCTGTGGGGCAACTGGAGCAGCGGCAGCAGGTTGCGGAGCGGTGGCCGGAGCGCCTCCTGCCTGGCGTGAGGCTACATAGTCCAGAATGTCTTTCTTTGACACGCGGCCTTCTTTGCCGGTACCCGGAATGTATTCCAGCTCCTGCATGGAAATGCCTTCCTCACGGGCAATGTTCATCACCAATGGTGAATAGAACCGGCCAGAGGCGGGCTGCTCTAAACGCTGCGTAGTCTGTGCTGATGTTGCAGTGGCTTCGGCAGGTTGAGCGGTTGCCTGCTCAGTTGGTTGGGCGGCAGGAGCTGCTTCTGTGGCTGGTGTTGAAGCGGTTGGTTGCTCATCACCACCCGTGCTGATCACCGCAATAGGAGCGCCGACGGCCACTACTTGGCCTTCCTGTACCAATATCTCTTTGAGAACGCCGCCTTGGATGGCAGGCACTTCGGTGTCTACTTTGTCGGTGGCTACTTCCAGCACAGATTCATCTTGCTCAATGGTGTCTCCCACTTGCTTTAACCATTTAAGCACGGTGCCTTCCATGATACTTTCGCCCATCTTGGGCATCACCATTTCTACAAGAGCCATATGTATGAGTACGTCAATTTTTGGTTAACAAGGATCTGATTACCGCAGCCAGGCGAGGGTACAGGTATGTACAATGTTACAGAAAAACAGCGAATGATGCCTGTTAAACCGTAACAGTTTCCTGCGAACCTAACTGTTGTTAGGCAAATTTAGGCTTTTTTGCTTATTCCTCAACCCGGCGGCGTAAACTTTGCCTGATTAGGTCCAGAACTTGCAGGGCTGTGTACTCAATATTCAGCAGGCGGGTCTTGTTATAGTTGATCTTACGGGCAATGGTTTGATGGGCATCGGCGTAAGCAATCCAGATGGTGCCTACTGGTTTTTCAGGGGTACCACCGTCCGGACCGGCAATGCCGCTGGTAGAAATGCCAATGTCGGTTTTAAGGAGTTGGCGCACGCCTTGGGCCATGGCCTTGACGGTTTCTTCGCTTACGGCCCCATGGGTTTCTAGCGTCTGGGCAGGTACGCCTAACTGCGCTTTCTTAACCTCGTTGCTATACGCCACCACGCTTCCCATAAAGTAAGCCGAACTTCCGGGTACACTGGTAAGTTTGTGCGCCACTAAGCCGCCAGTGCAGCTTTCGGCAGTGGCAATAGAAAGGTTTTGATCTTTCAACATTTGGCCAATGGCTTCTTCCAGGGAGACTTCGCCGTAGGCAAAAATGTTGTCTGGCAAGAGGGCTGATAGTTTATCCACCTGCTCCTGCAACTGGGTTTCCAGGTCTAGCCCCTCTTGGGAGAAACCTGTTAAGCGAAGGCGAACGCCAGCTAAGAAAGGTAAATACGCCAACTTCAGGTTAGGTGGCAGGTTGTCTTCCCAATCTGCAATTTTCTCGGCCAGGAAAGATTCCCCAATGCCAACCGTCTGCACTACTTTATGGATAATCTTTGGAAGTGCAAAATGCTGCTTTAAGTAGGGAATTACCGTGTCGGTGACCATGCGTTTCATTTCAAAGGGTACGCCGGGCATAGACACAATGACCGTTTCCTGCTCATAAAACAACATGCCTGATGCGGTGCCAAGTACGTTCCGGATGGGCGTGCAGGACGCTGGTAAAAACGCCTGCTGTCGGTTTACCTCCAGCATAGGGCGGTTATATTTTCTGAAGATTTCCTCCACGTCATCAAGAGAAGGTTGGTGCAGTTGCAGTTCAGTGTTGAAGTAGCGGGTGAGGGTGTGTTTGGTGAGGTCGTCTTTGGTAGGTCCCAGGCCGCCGGTGATCAGGATGACATCGGCACGGGAGATGGCTTGGTTCAGGGCTTCCGTAATGGCATCAGGGTTGTCTGAGATGCTGGTGATCTGCTTTACCCTAATGCCTATTTTTCCTAATTCCTGGCCTAACCAGGCAGAGTTGGTGTCAATCACCTGACCGTACAGCAGCTCATCACCAATGGTCATGATTTCTGCCGATATTTCCTTTTTCATTTATTTGGCTTGATTTATGCGTGTGCCCTCTTGACCATCGTAGATCAAAAGTAATAAACATGTACGCACGTATAAAGAAACTAGTCTCTCCGGCATTTGTTTTAGGCAGCTTCCTTTTAGTTGGAGTGACTTCCTGCACTACCGCCCAGATAGAGCAAACCTTGGGTGCCGTGGCGCAGCAAACCGGACAAGTAGGGCAAACTGGAGCCCTTACCCAATCTGAAGTGGCCTCTGGGTTAAAGCAAGCGCTTTCGCAGGGCATCAACAAAGGCGCCACCCAAGCTTCGCAAACAGATGGTTTTTATAAGAACAGCCTGATCAGGATTCCTTTCCCGCCAGACGTGCAGCGCGTGGAAAATACCCTTCGGTCGGTTGGCTTAGGTTCTGAAGTAGATAAATTCATTCTTACTTTGAACCGGGGGGCCGAGGACGCTGCTAAAAGCGCTGCTCCTATCTTCCTGAACGCCATCAAGCAATTAACCTTCAGCGATGTCTGGAACATTCTGCGTGGTGAGCGTGATGCGGCAACGCAGTACCTGAAACGCACTACCACCAGCCAATTGACCTCTGCGTTCAGCCCTATCATGCGGCAGTCGCTTGACAAGGTAAATGCCACCAGATATTACGCTGACCTGGTAAACCGATACAACCAGATTCCGCTGGTGAAGAAGGCTGATCCAAATCTGGAGTCTTATGCCACCCAGAAAGCCATTGATGGTCTTTTTACCTTGGTAGCCCAGGAAGAAGCTAACATTCGGGAAAACCCAATTGCCCGCACCACAGAACTTCTTAAGCGCGTATTCGGGTCTAGGTAAGCATTGGACTAAATAGATAAAGAAGGGTAGCTGCACTTGATGTGGCTACCCTTTTTGCTTTGGCATTCCCAAAGAAGGCAATAACACATATGACCTATAAATTTTGTTATTCCAAGAAGTGAATCTTGGTTGGAGTAGAGTTTAGCTCATGTTTTCTGAAAATAGGGCAAAAACATGTAAACTTTTAAAACCATTGCGGGGTAAAAGGCAGGGAGTTCATATTTCCCTCAAGTTCCATGACTTATTCAAAACTGCCGTACCACCGGCTGGAGAACAAAGCTGATTTAGATATTCTGCTGGACGATATTGGAGACGCCCGTATTGTGATGTTGGGGGAGGCCTCCCACGGCACCTCTGAATACTACTCCTGGCGCACTGCCATCTCTAAGCGCCTCATAGAAGAGAAAGGCTTCATCTTCATAGCCGTGGAGGGTGATTGGCCAGATTGCTACCAGATTAATAAGTTCATACGGGGCTATTGCAAACCGGGCACCAAGGTATCTGATATCCTGAAGCACTTCAACCGCTGGCCTACCTGGATGTGGGGCAACTGGGAAGTAGCAGCCTTGGTAGAATGGCTTAAAGAAAACAATGACCGTCCTAACACAAACAAAATAGGTTTCTATGGCTTAGACGTGTACAGCCTCTGGGATTCGCTGCAGCACATCATGAAATACCTTGAGAAAAAGGATGGTCATGCAGTGAAAGCAGCCAAGGAAGCGTTCAAATGCTTTGAACCGTACAGCTCAGATCCGCAGGAATACGCCCGCGCCGTAGCTTACGTCTCTGAAGACTGCGAAGAGGAGGTGATCTCTATGCTGCAGGAATTAGGCAAGCGGGAAAGAGAAGAGCCAGGCAACCCCGAAGCTGTTTTTGACGCTGAGCAAAACGCCTTAGTGGCAGTAAACGCTGAGCGTTACTACAAAGCCATGATAAAAGGGGGTGGCAGTTCCTGGAACGTGCGTGATGGGCACATGATGGAAACCCTGAATCGCTTATTGGAATTCCACGGCCCAAATTCCAAAGCCATTATTTGGGAGCACAATACCCACATAGGGGATGCCCGCTTCACCGACATGGCCCGGGCCGGTATGGTGAACATAGGGCAATTAGCCCGTGAACAATACGGAAGAGAGAATGTGTATCTGGCCGGATTCGGCTCCTATGAAGGTTCTGTCATTGCCAGCGATTCCTGGGGTGCGCCCATGAAAAAGATGGAAGTCCCACCCGCTCGTAAAGGTTCCTGGGAAGACTGGCTCCACAATCTGGGTGGTACTGATAAACTCCTGCTCTCCCGTGAACTCCGGGAAGTTGAGGAAGCAAGACAGCAGATCGCTCATCGGGCTATTGGAGTAGTGTATGACCCTAATCGGGAGAAATACGGCAATTACGTGCCCACCATCATCCCAGAACGGTATGATGCCTTCCTGTACTTAGATGAAACAGAAGCGCTTAGGCCGTTTATTGTCAAGACAAAAGAGAAAGAGCCACCAGAAATGTATCCGGCAAACGAGTAAACAATACTACTTGTTAGCTGTTCTGTAAACGTATCTGCGCCATCTTACTACATATATGGGAAAGCCACCTTCAGGGGTGGCTTTTTTCAGTTTGAGCGTTTTGGGAGTGTTTTAGGAAATCAGGCTGAAAAGCTCCGCTGGTTAATAAGGGGCAATCATTTTTGCCAGACTTATCCTCTTTTCCGCTCTGGAGCTTTGTGATGGAATTCATTGATAGGCAACTGCTCGTCGCAAAAGCTGTACTCATGCGGAACGTTAGAGCCGATGATGACCAAGCGGTTTTGTCGGTTTCTTTCCAGGTGCTCCAGGTACCAGGCTACACCTGCTTGATCCAGGTTAGTAGTAGGTTCATCTAGCAGCAGGAGAGGGGATTCTGAATAAAGAGCCAAGCCAAGTTTTAAACGTTGGCGCATGCCTGAGGAGAAATCCCTTACCAGTTTGTGCTTGGCAGCTTGTAATTGCAGAAGATCAGGAAGTTGTTGGGGAGTGATACCGCGTAGAGTTTTGAAGCGGGTATGAAACTGGATCATTTCCTCCAGCGTGAACTCCTCCAGCAAGTCCTGGTATGGAGCAGCCAAGGAGAGGGAGCGGTAGAGTTCATCAACGGGAACATCTTTTCCATTTAAGGAGTAGGAAATGGAGCCTTCTGAGGGAAGTTGAAAACCGCTGAGAATAGAAAGCAAAGTGGATTTCCCGGATCCATTGTGCCCCAAGATGGCGTACGCCTTTCCTGAGACAAATTCATAGGACAGATTCCGGAAAATCCACTCGTAATTAAAGCGCTTGCCTAAAGAGGAAAGCTTAATCCGCATCTCGTTGATACCCTTTGATAATGCCCCGACCCGAATTGCGCACAAAATTCACAATTTCATCGCGTTCTGAGCTAGGCGCTAAGTCAATCTCAATTTTCTCTACCGCAGAGGCCGTATTCAGGCCACTCATGAACAAAATGCGATAGATTTGCTGAATATCGGTAATCTGCTCGTTGGAGAACCCTCTGCGGCGTAAGCCGATGGAGTTAACGCCAGCGTAAGACAAAGGCTCACGGGCCGCCTTGATGAACGGAGGCACGTCTTTGCGCACCAGTGAACCACCCGATACCATGGCATGCGCCCCGATGCTTACAAACTGGTGCACAGCAGAGGTGCCTCCAATAAACACGTGGTCATGTACCACAATGTGGCCGGCTAACTGCACACCATTCGCCACAATCACGTTGTTGCCAATAATGCAATCATGGGCCACGTGCACGTACGCCATGATGAGGCAGTTTGAACCAATAGCCGTGGTGTTTTTATCTAAAGCCGTGCCCCGGTTCAAGGTCACGCACTCTCTGATAATGGTATTGTCACCGATGGATACTGTAGACGGCTCGCCTTTGTACTTCAGGTCCTGAGGCGGAGCAGAGATCACCGCACCCGGAAAAATCTGGCAATTTTTTCCAATGCGGGCACCTTCCATGATGGTTACGTTGGGGCCAATCCAGGTACCTTCGCCTATCTCCACGTTTTTAGAGATGGTAGTAAAAGGTTCTACCACTACGTTGGTGGCGATTTTGGCTTCTGGGTGGATGTAAGCTAATGGCTGATTCATGCGTCTTTTCTTACGATACTTGCTAACATCTCGGCCTCCATCACCAATTGTCCGGCTACATACGCCTGACCCTGCATTCTGGCTATGCCACGTTTAATGGGCGCCAACAGTTCGCATTTAAAAATAATGGTGTCACCGGGCACTACTTTACGGCGGAAACGGCATTTGTCCACGCCCATAAAGTACGTCCAGTAATTTTCAGGATCGGGCACGGTGCTTAACACGTATATTCCACCAGTTTGGGCCATAGCCTCAATCAGGATCACACCCGGCATAACGGGATTACCCGGAAAATGCCCCTGAAAGAACGACTCATTCATGGTCACGTTCTTCACACCCGTCACGGTAGTTTCATCCAGGTGGATGATCTTATCAATCAGTAGGAAGGGGTAGCGGTGCGGTAAGGTCTGCGCGATGCGATTGATGTCCATCACCGGCGATTTCTTAGGATCATACACCGGCACGTTCTTCACCGATGTCTCCTTGATGTATTTCTTAATCTTCTTGGCAAATGCCACGTTAGACGCGTGCCCTGGACGAGCTGCCAGAATCTGACCTTTTAACGGACGGCCTACCAATGCTAAGTCTCCAATCAAATCAAGGAGTTTATGGCGGGCAGGTTCATTTTTGTAGCGCAGGTCTACATTATTAAGAATTCCTTCCTTCTTCACGGCCACTTTAGGCTTCTTCAGAAGGTCAGACAAATAATCTAATTCATTGTCTTCCACCACACGGTCTACCACCACAATGGCGTTGCTCAAGTCACCACCTTTAATCAGGTTTTGCTTGTAGAGCATTTCAATTTCGTGCAGGAAGCAGAAGGTGCGGCAAGAAGCAATCTCATCTTTAAACTGCCGCAAATCTGTTAAGGAGGCGTGCTGAGAACCCAAAACCGGTGAATGGTAATCTACCATCACGGTCACGCGGTAATCATCCAAGGGAAGAATCGCGATCTCGGTCTCGCGGGAACCGTCCCGGAACATAATTTCTTCCGGAACTTCAAAGAAGTTACGCAGGGCGTTTTGTTCTTCCAGACCCACTTCTAACAGCGGTCTTACAAAAAGAATAGAGGAACCGTCCATGATGGGAGGCTCAGGACCGTCAATCTGAATGAGAACGTTGTCTATCTCTAACCCAACCAAGGCAGCCAATACGTGTTCCACGGTGTTCACGCGGGCGCCGTTCTGTTCAATGGTCGTTCCGCGGGAGAGGTCCACCACATTGTCTACATCGGCGTCTACAATAGGCTGTTCAGGCAAATCAATGCGTTGAAATTTATACCCGTGGTTGATGGGAGCAGGCATGAAGGTCATGTTTGACACCACTCCCGTATGCAATCCAATCCCAGATACCGTCACCGGTGCCTTTATGGTATGCTGTTTATCGTTCATGAAGCACTAAATAGGTAAAGAGGGGCTAAAGTTAAAGCTTTTCTCTGAGTTCGTCTACCTGTTTCTGCAACTCGGGTAGTTTCCGGAAAACAGCCATGGCCCTCAGGTTTTGTTTATAGTCGAAAGCCGGTGCTCCTTGTACAAAAGTTCCTTCTTCTTTGATGTTTTTAGAAATGCCTGATTTAGCACCTACAATGGTTTTATCTGCAATGCTCACGTGGCCTACCACGCCTACCTGACCAGCAATGGTGCAGTAATTACCCACTTTGGAAGATCCCGCAAATGCCGTCTGGGCAGCTATCACCGTGTGGCGACCAATCTCCACATTATGGGCTACCTGCACCAGGTTATCAATCTTGGTTCCGGTTCTGATGATGGTAGAACCCATAGTAGCGCAGTCAACCGTGGTATTGGCGCCAATACGTACATTGTCTTCCAAGACTACATTGCCTGTTTGTGGAATAGCCTTGTAGGACCCGTCTTTCTGCGGTGCGAAGCCAAATCCATCACTGCCAATCACGGCTCCGGCATGGATGGTACAAGAGTTCCCAATTACACAGTCGGCGTAAACCTTAGCCCCGGCAAATAGAACAGTATTATCGCCTATGGTCACGTTATCACCAATGTACACCTGGGGGTAAATGTGCACGCCACTTCCAATCTTACAGTTTTTGCCGATATAAGAGAAAGCACCCCTATAATGCCTGTTCCCGATGGTAGAGTTTTCGCCTATGAAACAGGGCTCCTCCACGCCCTGCCGGGCAGCGGCCACCGCCTGTTGGTAGACTTCCAGCAAGGTAGAAAAGGAGGAATACGGGTCTTCCACCCGAATAAGGTTCGCGGAAATGGGTTGCTTGATTCCCAGAGTTTTAGATACGATGACTGCGGTAGCCCCTGTGGTATAGAGGTAGTGCTCGTACTTTGCGTTAGACAGAAAAGAAAGGGCACCGGATGTGCCTTCTTCAATTTTCGCGAGTCTGTTTACCTTGGCGTTACCGTCTCCCTCCACCTGACCCTGGAGTAAATCAGCAATCTGTTGTACCGTGAATTCCATAAGGCAAAGTTAAGGAAACAATTTTTAACCGGTGATATCTCACCCGCAAGGACTTACCCACACTGCAGTAAACCATTCAGTATAAATACGATATCCTTGAGCGGTCTGAATAGTTTGAGTTGAAAACAGTTTTAAAGCTATTTTCTGAAAAGTACCCTTTAAACATAACTCTCGATAAAGATTATCCCGCTTGAAAAGAGTAACGAACAAAGATCGATTTTGGCGTTTATGCCTTGTTTTATAAAAAATGGGCAATTTGTAGCAGGTGAAGGAAAATTGGGTATCTACCTTTTTCAAAAGAACCGAAGGGTTCAAAGAGCTCAATTCTCTTTTTGAGGTTTTAATAATATAAGGCTAATAACGTGGGAGGTTCTTGACGGATCTAAAAAAGACCTCCCTGAATTTTGTAAAAAAGCCTATATTGCATATGATTTTAAAGGTGGGGTTGGTATTTGATGCTTATCTTCAACCTAAACTGGCTTATCAAAATTAGCTTTAAGGTGGAAGTCATATTTGGAGGAAAAAAGCCTTTGCCTTCCAGAGGAAAGAGGGGTTTGAGGAGGGTGAATGTCTCCTTCAGAGAAGTTTAAAGTAGATAGATGCGCTTACTTGTCAATATTGTTGTTGTCTTTTTTGCCTTGATGGCAAACATAACCCAGGTGTTTGGGAATTCAGGAGAACAGCGTCGTTTTCTGCGCATAGATGTCAACAACGGGCTTTCACACAACCAGGTCAACAGTTTCCTGAAAGACAGCAAAGGGTACATTTGGATAGGTACTTCTTCTGGCCTTAACCGGTTTGATGGCTACGGAGTGAAAGTCTTCCGGCATAACTCCCGAAACACTGCCTCTCTCAGGGATAACAACATCAGTAAGCTTTTTGAAGACCCCGAAGGGAACATTTGGGTCACCTCGCAGAAAGGACTCACGGTTTACAAGCCCAAAGAAGATCGGTTTGACCGAGATTATGAGCCCCTGCTGAAACAGTATTCCCTTCCGCAGGCGCCGGTTGAAAACATCCAGCAAGACAAATACGGCAATTACTGGTTTCTGCAAACCGGACAAGGCCTAACCAGGTTCAACCCTAAAACGAAGGTGTCTACTCCGGTAAAAGGAACTGCTACCGGTGCAAGCCAAGCCGTTTCAAATCCCATAAACGCCATTTCCTTTACTCAGGAAGGAGACCTGTGGCTGTTGCACGCCAATGGGGTGCTGGAAAAGCTTAACGCCAAAACCTTGAAGGTGGAGGCGCAGGAAAAGGGACTGCAGAATATTTTTAAAGGACAGGCAATGGGATACGGAATGACCATTGACCAGAACGGAGACCTGTGGGTTTATTCGTCTTATGAAAGCATTGGGGCTTTCCTGTATCGTCCAGCCACTAAAACTTTCCAGCAACTTCATGAGAATGCGCCTACGTTGCGGTTGAACACCAACCTGGTGCGGGGCATCGTGGAAAACGAAGACGGCACCATCTGGCTGGCCACCGACCACGGCGGCATCAACATCGTGAACAAGAGAGACCTTTCGGTGCAATTTGTTCAAAACGGCCCTGAAATAGAAAACAGTCTTTCGCATAATAGCTTAATCTCCATCTACAAAGATCGGGAAGGGATCATCTGGTTAGGTACCTACAAAAAAGGCGTCAACTACTACCACAAGAACCTGCTTCGGTTTCAGCACCACCAAAACCAGTTGCTGGTAAAAGGGAGTTTACCCTATGATGACATTAACCGGTTTGTGGAAGACGCAAAGGGAAATCTCTGGATGGGCACTAATGGGGGCGGTTTGCTTTATTGGAACCGAAGCACCGGCCAGTACACCCGCTATCAGCATAACTCAAAAGACCCGAACAGCCTCAGCAACAACGTAGTAGTAAGTCTGCTTCTGGATAAAGATCAGAATCTCTGGATAGGAACTTACCTGGGCGGCCTCAACAAGTTTGATGGAAAGAAGTTTACCCGCTACAAGCACAATGCACAGGATACCTATAGTTTAGGCCATGACAATGTGTGGGAGCTCTTCCAAGACAGTCAAAATCGGCTCTGGATAGGTACCATGCGGGGTGGTTTGCAGCGGTTGGAACCCAGCACGGGCAAATTCCTTTCCTATGGCCGCTCTGCTACTAAACCAGGGTTAGAGGGACTGTATGTAGCAGCCATCGCCGAAGATGCGAAAGGTAATCTTTGGACTGGGGGGGACATTGGGGTAGAGGTGCTTAATCTGGCTTCTGGAAAGCTGTTACAATTCAAAAATGACCCTCAAAACCCCAAAAGCCTGAGCAGTAACTCAGTGCTGAGTATTTTCCGGGACAGCCGGCAGAAAATGTGGGTAGGGACTAATGAGGGCCTGAACCTCTTTGATCCCAGAACCAACTCCTTTAGGCTCTTCACCAAAGAGAATGGCCTGTCAGATAACATCATTCTGAACATTCTGGAAGACAAACAGCATAATCTCTGGATCAGTACCCCTAACGGCATTTCAAAACTGGAGATGACAGGAAGGCAAGCCCATGAGATTTCCTTTGTAACGCGCAATTTTGATGAATCTGACGGGTTGCAAGGCAAAGTCTTTAATGAAAATGCGGCTTACCTGACCAGAAAAGGCGAAGTGGTGTTTGCCGGCCCCAATGGGTTCAACATTTTCCAGCCAGGTGAATTAACCAGCAATAAAGTGGTGCCGGCTATTGTCTTTACAGATTTCCAGCTATTCAGCAGAAGCCTGAAAGTAGGTGAGGAGGTAGGCGGCAGCGTGATCTTGCCTAGAGCGCTGGCGGATACAAAGCAGATTTCGCTCCAGCATGACCAAAACATGTTCACCGTGGAGTTTGCGGCACTCAACTTTTTCCATTCAGAGAAAAACAAGTACCAGTACAAACTGGAAGGCTTTGACAAGGAGTGGCACACCACAGATGGAGGTAACCGCCGCATCACCTACACCAACTTAGATCCTGGTAAATACCAACTGGTGGTTAAAGCCTCCAACAATGACGGAGTCTGGAACAAAGAGGGCATCAGCCTAGATATTGAAGTGCAGGTGCCCTTTTGGCGGTCAGATGTAGCGTATGTCACTTATTTCGTGCTGGCCTTTTTGATTTTGGTGCTGATCCGTCGTGTTGAGAAACAAAAGGCAAACCAGAAATTTGAGCTGGAGCGGGAGCGCCGCGAGGTGAAACACATGCGGGAATTGCACCTCATGAAAATCAAATTCTTTACCAACATCAGCCATGAATTCCGGACGCCACTTACCCTTATTTTGGCTCCCTTGGAAAGATTGCTGGCCACCACGCAGGATGCGGAACAAACCAAGCAGTTCCAGATGATCAACCGTAATGCCAAACGCCTGCTGCATCTGGTAAATCAATTGCTAGATTTCAGGAAGCTGGAGGTAGAGGAAGTGGCGTTCGCTCCTTCGCACGGCAACATTGTCAAGTTTATCAAGGAAGCTGTGTATGCTTTTTCAGATTTGTCGGAGAAAAACCATGTTAATCTGTCCTTTGAAACCAGCATCAAAGAGCTGCATGCCTCCTTTGACATGGACAAGCTGGGCAAGATTCTGTTCAACCTGCTTTCTAACGCTTTTAAATTTACTCCTGAGAACGGGGACATCAAGGTAGAAGTGAACTGTCACGAGAATGACTCAAACTCCCAAGGGCTATACCTGCTAGAAATCAAAGTCTCTGATACGGGCATTGGAATCTCTAAAGAAAATCAGGAAAAGATTTTTGATCGGTTCTTCCGGGAAGACGTGCCAGATAACCTGGTGAACCAAGGCAGCGGCATTGGGTTGTCTATTACCCGCGAGTTCGTGAAAATCCATGGGGGCTTGATTCAGGTGCAGAGTGAGTTGGGCAAAGGAAGCTGTTTCATTGTCACCTTGCCTATAAAGGTAAGCGGCTCTATCACGCAGGAGTCTGGCATATTTGAAGTAGAGGAAGAAACAGTTTCGGTAGTTCCTGCTTTAGAGACTACAATACAGGCTTCTTCTGCAGCTCCTGACCACAAATTAGTAGTGTTACTAGTAGAAGACAGTGAAGATTTCAGAACCTACCTGAAGGATAGCTTGAGTTCACATTTTACGGTACTGGAGGCTAAAAACGGGAAAGAAGGCTGGCAAAAGGCACTTTCTGCAATGCCAGACCTTATTGTAAGTGACCTGATGATGCCGGAGTTGAATGGCATTGACTTCTGCAAGAAAATCAAGTCAGATGCCCGTACCTCGCACATTCCGTTCATTCTGCTCACCGCCCAAACCGCGGAGGAACAGAAGCTGAAAGGTCTGGGTATTGGTGCAAACGACTACATTACCAAGCCTTTTAATTTTGAATTGCTGCTTTCCCGTATGTCAAACCTCATTGCACAGTGTCAGCTCCTGCAAAAGGCCTACGGCAAGAAAATCAGCGTGCAAACCAGCTCCATTGACATTGTCTCCCTAGATGATAAACTCATTCAAAAAGCTATTAAGGTAGTAGAAGACAACATTGACTGTCCTGAATTCTCAGTAGAGTTTATGAGCCGCGAATTGGGCATGAGTAGGGTTTACCTGTACAAGCGCATTGTGGCGCTCACGGGCCAGTCCCCAGTAGAGTTCATCCGGAAAATCAGGTTAGAGCGGGCAGCCCAGCTTCTGGAGAAAAGTCAGTTAACGGTAGCCGAGGTGGCATATGCCGTTGGGTTCAACAACCCAAGATATTTCTCTAAATACTTCAAAGAAGCGTACCACATGCTGCCTTCGGTTTACGCCGAGAGCAAACAGTCCCAGCCCACCGCTTAAGTATTTGACCTAATTATTTTGAAAGCAGCAGCCGTTACGGGCTGCTGCTTTCTTGTTTTAGGGCCGACTAGCTGCAGGCTTTGGAAGGCTTTTTCTTCTTAACAGAGGCAGTGGATTTCTTGCCCATTTTCTGAAAAACAATTTCAAATCAGCAATACATATCTAGTCCTCTAGTAGTCTGATTTTTCTATCTGTGGCTATCCTCTTCCTTTTAAGACCTGCTTTTGTGAAAAGGGGCGGGAAACAGAGACTTGCTGAGGTGAGGGAAAGGCTTGTTAACATTTTGTAAAATAAAACCCGCTTTTACGTACTGAAAATGCGGTTTTTTCATTTGTTAACCGATGCAACATAGATAGGAAACATTTGATACATATGCCCTCCTCAGGTCCTACCTACCTTCATGCTGTTAATTTTCCTCCTAAAGTTGACCTTCTGAAATAGGTACTACTCTAAACAAGGAAAAATCAAAATTCACTTTTACTATCTAACAAATGAAGCTTAGAAACACGCTTTGTTTAGCGCTCATCGGGACGCTGTTTTCCTTTAAGCAGCCTGCAATAAAGAACTACCAGAAACTGGAAGACGGTGTATTGGTGCGGTTGGAAAAACCAGCTAACGGCCAACCCAAGATTGTGAAGGTTCGGGTAGTGGGGGACAATATCATCCAGGTATCGGCTACGCCAGTGGAGAAGTTCTCTGAGGAAGCCAGCCTCATGGTGCTGGAAGACAAAACCAAGAAAACCGATTGGCAATATCAGGAGAAAGGCAAAACTTTAGTTTTAAACACCAAAGCCCTTCGGGTGGAAGTAGGTGCTGAGAACGGGGCGGTTACTTTCTTTGATAAAAGCGGGAAAGTGTTGCTGCAGGAAAACAATGCAGGAAAGCAGGCCTTCGCGCCGGTTACCTTTGGTACTACTCAAAGCTACCAATTAAAGAAAGCATTCAATGTAGACAAAGATGAGGCATTCTATGGTTTGGGCCAGCACCAGGCCGGCCTGATGAATTACAGAGGCTGGCAGGTAGACCTTACCCAATACAACTCGGTTGCGGTGGTGCCTTTCCTGGTGTCCAGCAAAAACTACGGCATCCTGTGGGATAACAACTCTATCACCAAATTTGGCGATGTGCGCCCGTATCAGCAGCTTTCCAAACTGAAACTTTACGGCAAAGACCAGAAGGCCGGCGGCCTTACCGCTACCTATGCTTTTGATAAAAAGACCGGGAAAGCACCTATTGTGCGTCAGGAGTCTGAGATCAGCTATGAGTTCCTGGAAGACCAAAACAAATACCCTACTGGCTACTCCTTAGAAGGAGGCTTGATGACCTGGGAAGGCTTCATTGAAAGCGACGCAACCGGTGACCACCGGTTCGAGATGCCTTCTTCCGGGTACGTGAAGGTATGGATTGACAACAAACTGCTGCTGGACCGCTGGCGCGAAGCCTGGAACCCGGGCATGTCGGTGTTCAAGGCGCCTCTGCAGAAAGGAAAGAAGCACTCCTTTAAAATGGAGTGGAACCCAGATGGCAATGTGTCTTACCTGGCGCTTCGGTTCTTGACCCCACAACCTGCCCAAGACCTGAATACCGTTGCCTTCTCTTCTGAGGCTGGTGATAAAATGGACTACTACTTTGTGCACGGCAAAAACATGGACGAAGTGGTGAGTGGTTACCGTGAACTGACCGGTAAGGCGCAGGTAATGCCTAAGTGGGCCATGGGCTTCTGGCAGAGCCGCGAGCGTTACAAAACGCAGCAGGAACTACTGGAAGTGGTAAAGGAATTCCGCAAGCGCCAGATTCCGTTAGATAACATTGTGCAGGACTGGTCTTACTGGAAAGAAGACCAGTGGGGAAGCCAAGAGTTTGACGGGACCCGGTTCCCAGACCCAAAAGGCATGATCAACGAGGTGCACGCCAACAATGCCAAGATCATGATCTCCACCTGGCCTAAGTTCTATGAAGGCATTGACGCTTACAAGAAGTTTGACCAGAAAGGCCTGTTATATAAAACCAGCATTAATGAGCAAATCAGAGACTGGATTGGCAAAGGCTACGTGTCTACGTTCTATGACGCCTTTAACCCCGAGGGCCGCAAGATGTTTTGGGACCTGATTAGCGAAAAGCTCTACAAAATGGGCATTGACGCCTGGTGGCAAGATGCCTCTGAGCCAGACATCCTTTCCAACTCGTCTATTGCGCACCGCAAGGCCTTGATGAACCCTACGTATTTAGGACCTGCCGATAAGTACTTCAACGCCTACGTGCTGCAGCACAACAAAGGCATCTATGAAGGACAGCGCGGTACCAACCCCAATGACCGGGTGTTCATCTTGACCCGTTCGGCCTTTGGAGGGTTGCAGCGCTACGGAGCCGCCACCTGGAGCGGAGACATTGCGTCTACATTTGAGGAAATGGGCCGCCAGATTCCGGCCGGTCTGAACTTCTCCTTGTCTGGCTTGCCTTACTGGACAACGGATATTGGAGGTTTCTTCGTGGAAAACAAGTATGACCGTGGCACTATGACGCCTGAGGTACAGGAAGAATGGCGCGAGCTGAACACCCGCTGGTACCAGTACGGCACTTTCACGCCCTTGTATCGTGCGCATGGCCAGTTTCCGTTCCGGGAGGTGTACAACATTGCGCCTGAAAACCACAAGGCATACCAAGCTATTGTGTACTACAACAAGCTGCGCTACCGCCTGATGCCGTACATCTACTCGCTTACCGGGCAGGTGTATCACAAGAACGGCACCATCATGCGTCCGCTGGTGATGGACTTCGGCACTGATAAAAACGTGCTGAACATTGGTGATCAGTTCATGTTTGGGCCTAGCTTGTTGGTGAACCCAGTGTATGAAGCCAAGGCTACCAGCCGTAAACTGTATCTGCCTGCCAATACCGGTTGGTACAGCCTCTATGACGGTTCTTACCAGAAAGGTGGTCAGCAGATCACGGCCGCAGCCCCTTATGAGCGCATGCCGCTGTTCGTGAAAGAAGGCTCTATTCTGCCATTCGGACCAGAATTGCAATACACGACTGAAAAGCCAGCCGAGACCATCACCTTGTATGTGTACGGAGGCAAAGATGCTTCTTTTGAGTTGTACGAAGACGAAAACACAAACTACAACTACGAGCAAGGCAAGTTCGCTACCATTCCCATCACCTATAATGAGGCCTCCAAAACCCTTACTGTGGGCAAACGCCAGGGCGAATTCAATGGCATGTTGCTGAAGCGCACCTTCAACGTGGTGTTTGTGCAGCCGGGCAAAGCCAAAGCCCTAGCTTTTGATGCCAAGCCAGACGCTACCATTGCCTATTCGGGCAGTGCCTCCTCGGTGAAACTGAAATAATCCCCTTACCTGATCCTATAATCAATCTATTCACGTCATTTTATTACCTATGAGAAAATACCTACTGCTTACATGGCTGCTCTGTTTATGCGGGGTAGCCTTCGCCCAACAAACCGTCAGGGGAAGGGTCACCTCCCAGGAAGGTGGCGATGCCATCATTGGGGCCACTATTAGTGTTAAAGGCAATGCTTCCCTGGCTACTGGTACAGACGTGGAGGGAAACTTTCAGCTGAACCTCCCCACCGGCAATGAGACGCTGGTCATCACCTACATTGGATATGTAACCCAAGAGGTAGCCGTGAATGGCAGATCGCAAGTGAACGTGGTCCTGAAAACCGATGCCAAAGCCTTGGAAGAGGTAGTGGTGATTGGCTATGGCGTACAGCAGAAAAAACTGGTGACCGGCGCTACTGTGCAGGTGAAAGGCGATGACCTGCAGCGGCAAAGCACCACCAACGCCTTGCAAGCCTTGCAGGGGCAAACCCCAGGGGTGCAGATCGCTTCTTCTTCCGGGCAGCCGGGCGAGGGAATGCGCGTAGTAATCAGGGGCTTAGGAACCATTGCCAATGCCAGCCCACTGTACGTAGTGGACGGAGTAATCACGGGTGATATCAATTACCTGAACCCGGCAGACATTGAATCCATTGACGTGTTGAAAGATGCGGCTTCGGCGGCTATTTATGGGTCGCAGGCAGCTAACGGGGTTGTGCTCGTGACTACCAAGCAAGGGAAAACAGATCAACCGGCCCAAATCACCTTTGATACTTATTATGGTGTGCAGAACGTGGCCAGAAAGGCGCGTCTGTTGGATGCCCGCGAATATGCCGGTATCATGAACGAGGCCGCCGTGAACTCCGGCAAAGCCCCATATTTCAACAACGAGCAGTTGAATACATTGCCCGTCAACACAGACTGGATGGACGAAATGTTTGTGAAAGACGCGGTGACCCAAAACTACTCGTTAGGGGTTTCCGGCGGAACACAGATGTCTACGTTCTCTACCTCACTGGCGTACACTGGTACCGAAGGAGTAGTAGGCGGAAAAAGCCTTTCCAATTATGAGCGCTACAACTTCCGGATCAATTCTGAGCACAAGCTGTTGAAAGACGTGTTGCGGTTTGGCCAGCATTTGACCTTCGCGTACGTGAACAACAACGGCATTGGCGTGGGCAACCAGTACAACAACACTCTGCGCGGCGCCTTCAACACCAGCCCGTTTGTACCTATGTATGATGCAGAGGGAAATTTCTGGAATAACGATGGCAAAGCTGCCCCTGTTTGGTATTCCGGAGAGGCCAACCCTTACGCCCAAATGGTGTACGGCAACCAGAACAGACGCAACAACCAACGCCTGTTGGGAGATGTATACATGGTGGTGGAGCCTATCAAGAACCTGCGGTTCCGAACCAGCCTAGGCGTAGATTATTACGCAAATGAAAGCCGTTCTTATACCCCAATCTACACCTTATCAGCTTTCTCGTTCAGCAATTTTACCCAGGTAAACCAGTCCATGGGCAAAGGCAGAACCCTCATGTTTGACAACACCTTAAGCTATGGCTTTAACATAGGGGCAAACCATAACCTGGAAGTAATGGCGGGTTCATCGGCTTTCCAGTTCCTGGGTTCAGGCATTAACGGCAGTAACCGTAACCTGAACATTGGCGACATCCGGTATGCCTGGTTGTCTAATGCCACTAACACCGAAGGAGCTCCTAACATGACCGTGGGCGGTGGCCCAACCGACGAAGACAAGCGCATGTCGTACTTCGGGCGGGTGAGCTACAACTTCAAAGAGACGTATTTGTTAAATGCCACGTTCCGGGCCGACGGCACTTCTCGTTTCCTGAACCGTTGGGGCTATTTCCCATCTGTTTCGGCGGGTTGGGTCTTGACCAATGAGGAGTTCATGTCTAGCACGGCAGATTGGATGTCTTTCCTGAAACTGAGAGCCAGCTGGGGACAAGTGGGGAACCTGAACGGTGGTTTCTTCCAGTACCTGGCACCAGTTCAAATTAGAAACACCAACTATATCTTCGGACCTACTGAAGGTATGCTGACACCGGGTTCTTACAGCAGCCGGTTAGGAAACCCAGACCTTCATTGGGAAACTTCAGAACAAACCAACGTAGGGTTTGATGCTCGTTTCCTGAACGGAAAAGTAGATTTCAACTTTGACTACTACATCAAAACCAGCAAAGACTGGTTGATCGTAGCGCCTATTCTGGCCACCGCCGGCGCTGAGGCTCCTTTCATCAACGGAGGTAATGTAAGAAACAGCGGGGTAGAAGTAGCACTGGCGTACAACAGCAGCATTGGTGCCTTCAACTACAGGGTAGGCGTAAACGGAGCTTACAACAAAAACAGAGTAGGAGAAATCCCAAGCGCTGACGGTATCATCCACGGAGCCACAAACCAATTGTTTGACAACGCTCCCGAGTTCTACCGCGCTCAGAACGGCTTTCCTATCGGATATTTCTACGGCTACAAAACAGCCGGTATCTTCCAGTCCGAAGCAGAGGTGGCCGCTTACCGTTCTGCTGAAAACGGCCTGATTCAGCCAAATGCGCAGCCGGGTGACGTACGCTATGTAGACGTGAACGGCGATGGCATAATCACTGAACTAGACAAGACCAACATCGGGAACCCGAACCCGGAGTACACCTTCGGCCTTACCTTCTCTGGTGACTACAAAGGCTTTGACTTCTCTTTCCTGGCCTCCGGGGTAGCCGGAAACCAGATTGTGCAGTCGTACCGGAACCACGCCAACCCGCTGGCCAACTACACGGCCCGTATCCTGGACCGTTGGCACGGACCGGGTTCCTCTAACACCATGCCTAGAGTAACCGAAGATGCGCGTAACTGGACCAACTTCTCTGACCTGTACGTTCAGGACGGTGACTTCTTGAGAATCAGCAACGTTACCATTGGGTACAACCTGGGGCAGCTGATGAAGCAAAGCAGCCGCGCGCGTCAGTTCCGCGTTTTTGCCTCCGTCCTGAATCTCTACACCTTCACCAAATATGACGGCATGGACCCAGAAATTGGCTACACCGACGGCTTTGCCCAAGGAGTAGACGTGGGCTACTACCCACGCCCTAGAACCATGATGGTAGGCGCTAACCTGAGATTTTAACTTTTAGCCTTGAAAAACATGAGACATATAAAAACATTCGCCTTAGCAGTGGGCCTTCTTTCACTGGGCTCCTGCCAGGATTTCTTAGATACAGAACCCATCACCACCCAAACCGAAAGCAATTCTTACCGAACCCCAGAGGATGCCTTCAAGTCATTGGTAGGTTGCTATGACGGGTTGCAGCGGATTTGGGCAGATGGTATCAGTTTACCGGTGGCCGCCGAGGTGTTATCAGACAACGCTTTTGGAGGTACCGGCAACGGTGACGGTTTCGGGTACCAGGCGCTGGATGAGTTTGACATGGCTCGATCTCCTGCAGACCGGAACCTGTTTGAAGCCAACTGGCGGGCGTACTATGCGGCTGTTTACCGGTGCAACATGCTTCTTAGCAAACTGGAGGGCATAGAGTGGGGCACCCAAACGGCCCTTAAGAATACCTACGCAGCCGAAGCCCGTTACATTCGCGCATACCTGTATTTTGACATGGTACGCCTTTGGGGCAACATTCCTTTGTTAACCGAGCCTTCTGCCGAGAATGTAGCCCAAGCCAACCCAGATGAGGTATACAAAGTAATTGCGCAGGACCTGAAGTTTGCCGCGGCCAATTTACCCAGCACTTCTTACACTGCTCAAAACCCAGCCACGTATGGCCGGGTGACCAAGTGGGCTGCTCAAGCATTGACCGGGCGGGTTTTCCTGTATTACACCGGCTACTATGGCAAAGCAGATCTGGTGGGCGAAGTTACCAAAGCACAAGCCCTAGCAGCGGTAGAAGATGTGATATCAAACGGAGGGTTCGATTTAGTAGAAGACTACGCCAACCTCTGGCCAGCGGCCTCAGTGGCCAACTACGCCGGAGAGGATAACAAAGAAACCGTGTTCGCCATCAAGTACTCATACACCAGTAACTATAACGGTAACGCCGACGGAAACCATTGGATGGTCATGACCGGCATCCGCGAGCAGGCCAGCTACCCCTACGGCAATGGCTGGGGCGGGGCTACCGTAAACCCGAAATTGTGGAATGCTTTCTCGGCGAATGACACCCGTCGATTTGGGTCTATTATTTCCATCGCCGATGAAAAGATCGACTTCAAAAACAAAGGCAAGCAGCGGGAATATACCGGCTATTACGGGAAAAAGTACAGCCCTATGGTAGATGAGAAAGGCAACAGCCTACCGGTAAACTTAGGCGGTACCAACTTTATGATCGGGCAGTACCAGGACTACGTTTCCATCCGGTTCGCTGATGTGCTGCTGATGGCCGCTGAACTGGGTAGCCCGAACGCACAAACTTACTTTGACAGAGTACGCCGGAGAGCCTACAAAGACAAATTCACACCGTTGGCGGTTTCTCAGGCCAATATCATGAACGAACGTCGCTTGGAATTTGCCGGTGAGGGCATCCGGTACTATGATCTGCTTCGCCAGGGCATTAACGTGGCGGCGGCGGCTATTGCCGAGACCACCACGGTAGAGAACGGCGGAACGGCGGCAGCTAAGACCATTGCCGCTGATAAAATCATCAAGACCAAAGGCCTGCAGCAGATTCCTTACAACCAGATCACGCTTTCTAACGGAATGCTTAAGCAAAATGCCGGTTGGTAATCAGTGTTAAAAATTCAATAGGAGAAAACGGAAGCCGGGTGTGTTTTGAAGCCCTTTTCAGAAAATCGCCTTAAAACCATTAGGCTTCCCGCTTACCATAAAAATCAAAAGCAGATGAAAAACTTAAGAATACTATTCTATTTTCTCCTGGTGCCGCTGCTGTTCAACACGGCTTGCCAGGATGATGATATGGAGTTGGGCCGAATGCTCGACAAGTCAGAGCTGAAGTACAAAGTGGTGCAGGACCGCACCATTGATCCGGGCGGAAACACCGTGATCCTGATCAATGAAACACCCGAAACCATTTCTATGTGGGACTTCGGGACAGGCAAGTCAACCCGTACGGTAGACACGGTTCGGTTTGCTTTCAAAGGCGACTACGTGATCAAGTTCTCGGCGATGACAGCCGGAGGGATAGTAGACGCAGACCCCATCACGGTGAAAGTGACCCAAGACAACTTCAGTTACGTGAACGACCCGCTGTGGACGTACCTGACGGGTGGCGTAGGCCAGGAGAAAACCTGGATCCTGGATTTCGGTAACCATGGCATGTTTGACGGACCGCTCTATTTCTATGAGCCCCTCACCAAGTGGGAAAACATGCAGGACGGAACCGCTAAATTAGGTTGGGCTCCAAGTTACAAAGACAACACTTGGATCATTCCGGCCGCCGAGATGGGCAGCACCATGACCTTCAGCCTGAAAGGCGGGCCTTTTTTCAAAAACCACAAAGTGTCTGAGGGCAAAGACGAAACCGGAACTTATTCCTTTGATGCCGCCGGTAAAACCATCAGCACCTCCGGCGGAACCATCCTGCGCTCGCCAAGCTTCATCGCCAACGCTTCCAACTGGACGAACAACCTGGTAGTATTGTCCTTAACCGAAAACGCCCTGCAGATAGGCGTGAGAAGAACCAACAGCGAAGGCGATTACCTTTACGTCTGGAACTACATCTCCAAAGAATACGCCGATAACTATGTGCCGGTAGATGCGGGTCCAAAGCCGAAAGATGAAGGGTTTGACCCAACGTTCAAGGCAGGCGAGTTGTTGAACATGCTGACTGGAGGTCCATCTTCCGGACGGGTATGGAGACTGGATGCCACCGGTAACCCGGTTGACTGGATTGGCAAAGGAAATGGCTGGACTACTGGGCATGCTTCTTCACGTGACTGGGGTTGGAACAACAGTTGGGATGCCGCTGCCACGGGCTCCTGGATCCGTTTCGACCGTTTCGGCGGACAGAACTACACTCGTAACCAAAACGGCGTGCAAACCACCGGTACCTTCACCATAGATGAAGCCACAAATGAAATCACATTAGTGGGCAACACCCTGATCCAGAACCCAGGTTCTTGGATGAACCCAACCACGAACAAACTCAAGGTAATCAAAGCCTTTCCAACCGATTTTCAGTCAAAAGGAATCTGGTTCGGAACCAGCTATGATGCCGCCAAAGATGAGTGGTTCGCGTTCCACTATGTGCTAGGAAACTAACATCTAAGAAACCGGTAGCCGCAGCAGATGTCTGCGGCTACCGGTTTTTTTATGCTGAAAGTAGATAGAACTCCTTTCATAATTTCATCAGAGGCCGCCGCTCCTGTACTTAGCTTTAAAGGAAGAGTTGACTTGTCTTAGCCTTCTTTTTAGAAAAACTGCCCGAAAACACCGGGTCTTTTCTGCGTTCTTCTTTCCAGGACAGCGACATTTTGCTTGTGGCTTTACCCATTTTATGACACGGTTTTCTGCCACTACCAGCACCTCAACCAAGGTCTGTTTTAAATGCCTTTTTAGGAAAACATGCAAAAAACGAATACTCCTTATCTCCCCATCGGCTTTTCATGGGCCGTTGCTTTCCTATTGCTTTTAAGTGCTTCTTCCTGTAAAACCTCCAACGTGGCGGTGCGGGAACGTTCCGATTTTACAAAGAACTGGTCCTTTGCCCTCGGCGAAAATGCCGGAGCCAAAGATGCCAATTTCAATGACACCCAATGGCGTAAACTAAGCCTGCCGCATGACTGGAGCATTGAAGGCAAGTTTGATAAGAAGCACCCGGCCAGCTACAACGGTGGCGCATTACCCGGCGGCACCGGCTGGTACCGCAAAGCCTTCACCCTAGACGCGAAAGACAAAGACAAGCTCTTTTACATTGACTTTGACGGCGTGTACACCAACTCTGAAGTTTGGGTAAATGGCCAGTATTTGGGCAAACGACCCAATGGCTATATCTCCTTCCGGTATGATCTAACACCTTACCTCAAGTTTGGGAAGGAGCAGAACGTAGTGGCCGTAAAAGTAGACAACTCCCAACAACCCAATTCCCGCTGGTATTCTGGGTCTGGCATTTACCGCAACGTATGGCTGGTGAAAACCAATCCGGTGCACGTAGAACAGTGGGGCACGTTTGTGACTACCCCGCAGGTGTCAGAGCAATCTGCTTCAGTGGCCATTACTACTAACATCAGAAATGCCCGGCAGCAGGGAGGGAACATCACGCTGCGTACGCTGGTGTATGATGCCCAGGGCAAAGAAGTGGCGAAGGCTTCTTCTGAGAATGTAGCTTTAAAATCCGGCCAAGCCAATGCGCTCACCGAAGTAAAGCAGAACTTAACTGTCAGCAACCCTACGGTGTGGTCAGTGGAGCAGCCGTACCTGTACCGGGTGGTGACGCTGGTAGAGCAAAAAGGAAAAGTGGTGGACAACTACGAGACGCCGCTGGGCATTAGGACCTTCAACTTTGACGTGCAGAAAGGTTTTACCCTGAACGGCAAATCCATGAAAATTAATGGCGTGTGCAACCACCATGACCTGGGTGCGCTGGGTGCCGCCGTGAACGTGCGGGCCTTGGAGCGCCAATTGGAAATCCTGAAGGCCATGGGCGTAAACGGCATCCGGACCTCGCACAACCCGCCCACGCCTGAGCTGCTGGACCTATGCGACAAAATGGGCTTCATTGTCATGGACGAGTCTTTTGACATGTGGAAGAAAGAGAAAACCAAGTTTGACTATAGCCATGACTGGGACGAGTGGCACAAACGCGACCTAAAAGATTTCATCAAGCGCGACCGCAACCACCCCAGCGTCTTTATCTGGAGCGTCGGGAACGAGATACCGGAGCAGTGGGCACCGGAAGGAACAACTATTGCGAAGGAGTTGGTAGACATTGTGAAGAGCCTGGATACTACCCGCCCTGTTACGGTGGGCATAAATGAGCCAACCCCTAACAACACCATCTACAAATCAGGCGCGCTGGATCTGTTTGGCTTCAACTACCACCACCAGGACTTTGAGAAGTTTCCGCAGACCTTCCCGGGTCAGAAATTCATCGCTACCGAAACTGTCTCTGCGTTGATGACCCGCGGGCATTATGACATGCCGGCAGACAGCATCCGTCGGTGGCCCAAACGCTGGGACATTCCTTTCCACGACGGAAACAAAGACCTCACCGTCTCGGCGTATGACAACGTGAGCACCCCTTGGGGTTCTACCCACGAGGAGACCTGGAAAGTAATCAAAAAGCACGCTTACTTATCGGGGCAGTACATCTGGACCGGTTTTGATTACCTGGGCGAACCTACCCCATACGTTTGGCCAGCCCGCAGCTCGTACTTCGGGATTGTAGATTTGGCCGGCTTCCCGAAAGACGTGTACTACATGTACCAAAGCGAATGGACAAACAAACCCGTGTTGCACGTGTTCCCGCACTGGAACTGGCTACCTGGCAAAACCGTGGATGTTAAGGCTTATTACAACAACGCCGATGAGGTGGAGCTTTTCCTGAACGGCAAGTCACAGGGCATCAAGAAAAAGCAAGGCGATGACCTGCATGTGCTCTGGCGAGTGCCGTTTCAGCCGGGTACCCTAAGAGCCGTGTCCCGCGCAAACGGCAAAGAAGTACTCACCAAGGAAGTCAAAACTGCCGGTGATCCCGCCAAAATTGTGTTGGAAGCCGACCGTACCCAACTCTCTGCCGATGGCAAAGACCTGTCTTTCGTGACGGTGAAGATCCTAGACAAAGACGGCAACCTGGTACCCACCGCCAATAACTTGGTCAATTTCACCCTTGACGGCAAAGCGACCATCGCGGGTGTGGACAACGGCTTGCAGACCAGCTTGGAGTCTTTTAAAGCCAGCCATCGCAAAGCGTTCAATGGCTTGGCGCTGGCCATTCTGCAGGCCCAGGAAGAAGCCGGCACGGTGAAACTGACCGCCACATCTGAAGGTCTGGCTCCGGCCACCGTGACCATTCAACTGAAAAAGTAAAGAAAAGGTATCTCTCAGTTTTAAGCCTGATTTAGAAGAATTAGCCTTAAAATAGAGAGAAAATTTAACCACTTAGTTAATCCACCTCTTCATGAAAAAGCATTTCTCTCTCCTCTATCTGTTGGTATTGCTGGTTTGTTTTGGAGCCTCGGCGCAGAACAAAATAAAAGTAGCCTGCGTGGGCAACAGTATCACCGAAGGAGCCGGTCTCAAGCAAACCTATCCCGCAGTTCTACAGCAACTATTGGGCGGTGCCTACGAGGTGCGCAACTTCGGAGTGAGTGGCCGTACGCTCCTGAAAAAAGGAAATCAGCCGTTCTGGAACGAAACCAAATACCAGGACGCCCTGGCCTGGAACCCCGACATCGTCATCATCAAACTGGGCACCAACGATTCCAAGCCCATGAACTGGAAATTCAAAGATGAGTTCGTGCCTGATTACATTCAGTTTGTGGCCTCTTTCAAGAAACTAGCCTCTAAACCCAAGGTGTACGTTTGCACCCCGGTGCCGGTGTTCGAAGAAAAATTCAGTATCAGCAAACCGGTGGTGAACACTGAGATTGTACCGGCAGTGAAGAAAGTCGCCAAGAAAACGAAATCGAAGACCATTGACCTGTACACACCTTTTCTGGGAAAGCCCGAATTGACGTATGACGGCATTCACCCCAATGATGCCGGTGCGGCCCTGCTGGCAAATGAAGTCTACAAATCTTTGAAGGTGAAATCAGCCCAAACAGCTCGCAAGTAGAATCCTTTTATCTCCTGTTTTCTGAAAACAAGGCATATACAACATTCAGAGGGAAAGCTCTTCTGCCCCCCCAGAAGGGTTTTCTCTTTACCAGATCCTTTAACACAAACCCATGCTGCATCGCTACCCTCCATTTTTGCTGCTGTTTTTACTTTTGACAGGAAGCCAGTTCACGGTCTTGGGCCAGGCAGATCTTTTTACCCAGCCTAAGAAAGGTTTCGCCAGTTGGCAACCGGCGCCCAATTGGGAACACGCGCTGCTGAGTGGCAACGGTGCCATGGGGGCTATGGTGATGGGCAATCCGCATGATGAGACCATTATCCTGAATCAGGCTCAACTGTATCTTCCGGCCACTGAGCCCAAGCCCCCCATTGACCAAGCCAGCCGATTGGATGAAATCCGCGCACATATTTTGCAGGGAAAAGGGGAGGAGGCGGCCAAGATTCCGGTGGAGCAGAGCATGAAAGAAGGCTACGGCGGACACCTGTGGTCTAACCCGTACGTGCCCGCGTTTGACGTACGCCTGCAGATGGAGCCGTCCAACGTGCAGAAGTACGTGCGCACCGTAGACTTTGAAACCGGAGAGGCCAAAGTCACCTGGACCGATGCCAACGGAACCTACCAGCGCACCCTGTTTGTATCCCGCCCTGATAGTGCGGTGGTCATCTCTATCAAAGGAACTGGTAAAATTAACGGACGCCTTTCCTTCGCCCGCAGACCAGTGGAATGGACCCAGTGGAACCAGATTAATAGCACCGTGGAAAGCGTGAACATTGGCGCAGCCGATAACAAATGGCTCACCTACCGCAGCGCGTACAAAAAGCGTTGGCCGGGCAGTCTGCAGGGCTACGAAGGCGTGGGCCGGGTAGAAGTGAAGGGCGGCAGTTCCCGCACTGAGGGCAACGAGTTCATCGTCCAAAACGCTGATGAAGTGTTGGTCTTCATCAAGATTAACGCGAATTATAACTACGCCCAATCACAGGTTGACCAGATTAAGAAGCATCTTACTTCCTTGACATCAGATTGCCAGGCCTTGGTGACGCGCCATAAAAATGTACATGGTGAGTTGTTTAACAGAGTAAAACTAGATTTAGGCGGCGGGGCCGAAGCCAACCTGTATACCGAGACGCTGAACCTGAAAACCAAAAGCGGCAAAGTGGCCCCTGCCATTATTGAAAAGCAGTTTGATGCCGCACGTTACAACATCATCTCGGCCACCGGTATCAATCCTCCTAACTTGCAGGGCATTTGGGGCGGTACTTGGTCACCGGCTTGGTCCTCAGATTTTACCCATGACGGCAACGTGGAGGTCGCCATATCGGCGCTGCTCACCAGCCGCGTTCCGGAGCTCATGCACGCCTACTTTGATTACCACGATAAGCGCCTACAGTTTTACCGGGACAATGCCAGAAAGATGTTCGGGACGCGCGGTATTCACGTGCCCTCGCACACCAGCAGCCACGGCTGGGACAACCACTTTGACCCCATCTGGTGCCTCAGCCTCTGGACCGGAGGTGCCGGTTGGACCGCAAGTTTCTACAACGACTATTGGCTGCACACCGGCGACCGTACCTTCCTGAAGGAGCGGGCGTACCCGTTCATGAAAGAATCAGCGCTGTTTTATGAGGATTTTCTGAAAACAGGCGAAGACGGGAAATACGTGTTCAATCCATCGTACTCGCCCGAGAACAATCCCGCTAACCATAAATCGCAGGCCAGCATTAACGCCACCATGGATGTCATGATTGCGAAACAACTGCTCAGAAACTGCATTGCGGCAGCGCAGGAGTTGAAAACAGATAAGGCTCAGGTTAAGAAATGGCAGGAAATGTTGACCAAAATGCCCGCCTACGAGGTAGACGAAGCCGGTTCCCTAAAAGAATGGCTCTGGACCGGCCTGCAGAACAATCATCAGCACCGCCACATCTCGCATCTGTACAGCCTCTATGACCAGGTAGACCCGGATTTCAAGAACAATCCCAAACTGATGGAGGGCGCGCGCAAAGTAGTGGAGGAAAAAATGAAGTTCCGCTACAAAGAAAACGGAGGTGAAATGGTATTCGGACTGGCGCAGATGGCCTTTGTGACCGCCAACTTGGAAGACGCGCCCACGACCGCTCAGTTGATTGACTGGATTGCCCGCTACTACTGGACCAACGGTTTGGGCACCTATCACAATCCGGGCTCGCTGTTCAACATGGACCTGAGCGGCGGTTACCCCTCAGTGATCATGCGCGCCATGGTGTATTCAGAGCCAGGTTTGGTGAAACTGCTGCCCGCTTTGCCAGAGGCCTGGGAAACCGGATCTATCTCAGGCTTGCTTTTGAGAGGCGGGGTAGAGGTGGAGAAACTTTCCTGGAGCAAACAGGAAGTAACTGCCGTGCTCAAAGCACCAAGAAAACAGGAAATCACAGTGCAGGCACCCAAAAATATGCAGATAGTTTCCGGAGGAAAATCTACCAGCGCAGGAAAGAACATGCAGGTAAATCTTCCTGCCGGGAAGTCGGTGCAGTTGGTTTTTCGGGCAAATCCATAAAAAACAGCCTCAAAACGATCTTTCTTAATTTAATAGCAAGATGTGGATGTCAACGAGAGGGAAGCAGGTTCTTGTTTAGGACCTGTTTTCAGAAAACAACCTTGAAAAGGTTGGGCAGTACGGATGCGCACAAACCAGAATTACTTCACCCCTACAAAGGAATTATGAGCAAACGCTTTACTCAAAATGGATTGAAGTTTCTCCTTCAAAGAGGGATTGGCCGCCGGAGAAATGTGGTGGGTGGGCTGTTGCTGCTTTTGGTGTGTCTAAGTGTTTCGCCGGTTCAGGCTCAGAAGGCAGAGGCGTACCAGTGGAAGAGCGTGCAGATCAACGGCGGCGGTTTTGTCACGGGGCTGGTGTATCACCCCACTGAAAGAAACCTGCTCTACGCCCGTACCGATGTGGGTGGCGCGTTCCGGTGGGATGCCACCAACAAGGTTTGGATTCCGCTGCAGGACCACCTCACCCGCACCGATGAAAATCAAATGGGCGTGCTGAGTGTGGCGGTGGATCCGTCTAACCCAGACAAAGTGTACCTGGCCACCGGCCTCTATTCTCAATCCTGGGCAGGCACCGGGGCCATCATGGCTTCCTCTGACCGCAGCGCCACCTGGATTAGAACCAATCTTTCCATCAAACTGGGCGGAAACGAAGACGGCCGCTCCACGGGCGAGCGGTTGCAGGTAGATCCCAACCTGGGCAGCACTTTGTACTTAGGCACCAGCACCGATGGCCTTTGGCGCAGCACCAACTCCGGCAGTACCTGGAGCAAAGTGAGTAGCTTTCCGGTAAGCCAAACCAACCCCGGCAGCGGAGGCATCGGGTTTGTGTTGTTCGATAAACGCAATGGAACGGCGGGCACGGCTACCCAAAACCTCTACGTGGGTGTGCTCCGAATGGGGAGCACCAACCTGTACCGCAGCACCGACGGCGGTACCACCTGGGAAGCTGTGCCCGGGCAGAGCACGACGTATATGCCGCACCACGCCGAGATGGCCCCAGACGGAACCTTGTACGTGACCTACGCGAACAGTCCCGGCCCCAATGGCGCCACCGCCGGAGCCGTGCGCAAGTTCAACCCCACTACCAATGTCTGGATGGATTTGACCTTGCCCTCTGGCCAAGGAGGTTTTGCAGGCCTCAGCCTGGATGCGCAGAACCCCAACACGGTCCTAGTCTCTACCCTTAACCGCTGGTGGCCCAACGACGAAATCTACCTCAGCACCGACGGAGGCGCCACTTGGAAAGCGGTGTTAGGAGGCGCTACCCGAGACCATACCTCGGCGCCGTATGCCGCAGCCTCCAGTCCGCACTGGTTGGGAGACATAGAAATTGACCCGTTTGACGCCAACACTGCTTGGTTTGTGACCGGCTACGGCGTCTACCAAACCACTAACCTCCGGGAAACTGATCAAAGCCGAATCTCATGGTTTTTCCAGAACAAAGGCTTGGAGGAAACAGTACCGCTCAAACTAATTAGTCCGCTCACCGGAGCACCACTGGTGAGTGCCATTGGCGACATTGACGGTTTCCGGCACGACAATCTGGATGTTTCCCCCACAGCCGGAAGACTGAACCCACGGTACGGTACCAACACCTGGATTGACTATGCCGCGAACCAGTCCTCTTTCATGGTGCGCACCCACAACAATGCCGACGGGAAATATGGCGCATATTCTACCGACGGAGGTACTTCCTGGACGGCTTTCCCTTCGGCTCCAGCTGGAGTAAATGGGGGTGGAACCATCGCGGTTTCAGCGGATGGAGCTACGTTGGTGTGGGCTCCTGGCGGTGTAAACTCAGTCTATTATTCTACCAACCGCGGCACCAGTTGGACGGCTGCCTCAGGCATCATCAAAGGTGGTTTGAAGCCCATGGCAGATCGGGTGAATGCCCGCAAATTTTACGTGTATGATGCCGAAGCGGGCCGGGTACTAGTGAGCACCAACGGCGGAACTTCTTTTACTGCAGGTGCCACTGGGTTGCCGGTTGTGGCAAGTTGGCAACTGTGGGCCTCTACCGTGTACCCAACCTACGGAGTGGAAGGCGATGTGTGGCTTACCAATCCTGCCAGCGGCCTGTACCGCTCCATCAATTCAGGAAGTTCTTTCACCAGTGTTGCCAACGTGCAGGAAGCGACCAAAGTGGGTTTCGGGAAAGCCCGAGAAGGAGCTACGTATCCGGCAGTCTTCATAGTTGGCAAGGTGAATAACCAAATGGGCTTCTTTCGGTCAGATGATGCCGGTGCCACCTGGGTCAGAGTCACCGATGACCAGCACCAGTTTGGCGGCATCAATGACATCACCGGTGACCCGCGGGTGTACGGCCGGGTGTACGTGGCCACTGCCGGGCGGGGCATTGTGTACGGAAACGCTCCGGGTGTGATCAGCGGCATTTCCCATGACCAAAAACTGGAATTAGCCTATGGCCCCAATCCTTTTCCGCAAGGTCTGAAGATGAAAGCCCCGCATAAATTTACCTATGAAATCAGGACCTTGACCGGGGCATTGGTGGAGAAAGGAAGCAGCTCCGGGCAATCTTTCGTGGGGCAAACGCTGGCTCGGGGACTATATGTACTCACGGCCAGGTATCAGGACCGCGTGCAAACCATCAAAATCATCAAACAATAGCGCGCCTTTCAGGGCTTTTTTTCTCAAAACATTACAAAACAGTTTATTTACCCATTAATACCTATGACTTACCGATTCCCTGGCTCTAAAATGCTTTGCAGTTTGGCGCTGGTAGCCTTTACCGTTGCTTGTTCCACCTCAGAAAAGGCTGGGCAAAACATGAACACCACAGGTGGTTCCCCCGCCGATTTAGAGGGCAATGGCATTAACATGTTACACGAAGCCCAGATTAATGACTTGATTTCCAAAATGACCCTGGAAGAGAAAGTGAACATGATTCACGGCGTCTCTTCCTTTTCCTCGGGCGGAGTGGCCCGCTTAGGCATTCCCGAGATGGTCATGTCCGATGGTCCGCACGGGGTACGGCCGGAACACGGGCGCGATTGGTCGCTAGACAATGCCGGAACAGACTCCTCCACCTATTTACCAACCGGCGTGGGCCTGGCCGCCACTTGGAACCCTGAGTTAGGCTATGCCTTCGGCGAAGTGCTGGGCAGCGAGGCGAAGGCGCGGGGCAAAGACATCATCCTGGGGCCGGGCGTGAACATCATGCGCACGCCTTTGAACGGCCGTAACTTTGAATACCTGAGCGAAGATCCGTACCTGTCGGCCCGCATGGCGGTAGGCTATATTAAAGGAGTGCAGGACCAGGGCATTGCTGCCTGCGTGAAGCATTATGCCGCCAACAACCAGGAAGTGAACCGCGCCAAAGTAGACGTGAAAATGAGTGAGCGGGCCCTACGCGAGTTGTATTTGCCAGCCTTCAAAGCTGCCATCACCGAGGGTGGGGCCCTCACCATCATGGGTGCATACAACAAATTCAGGGGCCAGTACGCCACCCATAACCAATACCTTATCAACGACATCCTAAAAGGGGAGTGGGGTTTCAAAGGTTTGGTGGTGAGTGACTGGGGCGCCGTCCTGAATACCATGCAAGCCATTAACAACGGCACTGATATTGAAATGGGGACTGATCTGTTGCAGATGCCCAACATCAATTATAACAAATTCCTGATGGGCGATACGGTCATCACCTTGGTGAAAAGTGGCCAGGTGAAAGAGGCCTTGATTGACGAGAAAGTGCGCCGGATCTTGCGTGTGATGTACCACACCAACATGATCGGGGCGAAACGCACGCCGGGTGCCCTGAGCACTAAAGCCCACCAGGAAACCGCCCGCAAAGTAGCCGAGGAATCCATCGTGCTGCTGAAAAACGACGGAAATATGCTGCCTTTGCAGAAAACAGGCGTAAAATCCATTGCCGTGATAGGCGCCAATGCCACCCGCAAACAAGCCATGGGCGGAGGTTCCTCGCAGGTGCGTCCCCCGTACGAAGTGACGCCACTGCAGGGCATCCGGAAAATGGTAGGCTCAGGCGTGAAAGTGACGTTTGCTCCCGGCTTTGAAGTGACCCGTGCCCAAAAGGCAAACCAGAAGCTGATCGACGAAGCCGTGCAGGCCGCCAAAAGTGCTTAGCGCGTGATCTTCGTGGGCGGCTGGACGCACGGCTTTACCGATGATTGGAACGGCGGGGCCTTTGACTCAGAAGGTGCTGACAAACCGAACCTCACCATGCCTTTTGCCCAGGACCAACTGCTCACCGCCGTGCTGAAAGCCAACCCCAACACCGTGGTGGTGCTCATCGGTGGTGGCCCGATTGACATGACCCAGTGGGTAAACCAAACCAAATCCATCGTGCAGGCTTGGTATCCGGGTATGGAAGGCGGCACCGCCATTGCCAAAGTGCTCTTCGGGGAGACCAACCCCTCTGGCAAGCTGCCGGTTTCTTTCCCTAAAAAGCTGCAGGATTCACCCGCCCATGCGTTGGGCCAATACCCCGGTGACCGAGACACCCTGAACGTGGAATACAAAGAAGACATCTTTGTGGGTTACCGATACTTTGACACCTATAACGTGGAGCCGCTCTTCCACTTCGGGCATGGTCTGTCTTACACCACCTTCGGCTACAATGATCTGAAAGTAAACCGCCAGGGCGATGCTGTTCAGGTAACTCTTCAAGTGAAAAACACCGGCTCAGTAGCGGGTGGTGAAGTGGTGCAGCTGTACGTGAAAGACGAGCAAGCCTCGGTGAAGCGCCCGGAGAAAGAACTGAAAGCCTTCCAGAAAGTATTCCTGAGACCCGGCGAAAGCAAAACCGTGACGCTTACCTTAAAGAAAGATGCGTTCCAGTTCTATGATGAAGGCAAAAAGCAATGGGTCTTAGAGCCCGGTAAATTCCAGATCCTGGCCGGTTCCTCTTCCAAAGACATCCGGGCCAGGGGAGAAGTGACGTTGTAATTTGAATTAGCTTAACACCTACATGAGCCACAGTCTTCTGGACTGCGGCTCTTTCGTTTTAGGGCTTTTTTTCAGAAAAAAGCCTCGAAAGGAAGTTTAAGTTAGAATGAGGATTCTCAAGTGAGAGTAGGGCCAAACAAAATCCTAATACCTTAACTTTCTCTCTAGCGGTAGACTGTTCCATGTGCAGCCTTCTTTTATCTCCATCACTTTTGTCATCCTGAAAGGATCTTGTGAACAGAACATTAATGGTGCTTACTAAAAGCTTTTCTAATACGCCCATAAAGTCTTTTCAGGATGACAAAGTAGATGAGAAGTTCTAATTTTGAAGTGATTAGCGGTTATACTCCAAAGGAGGTTAGAGATTTTAACTGAAATCATAAAAAACAGTTTTTAAGCCTGTTTTTACAAAAACACATCTAAAACAAAGAGGAATGTAGGGCATTGCAGCGCTTTACTTCAAAAGCTCCTGGTACCGGCGCAAGGCTTCTATATAATAGTAGTCACCATAAGTGAGAGGCGTATCCACTTCTGTACCTGCCGGATGGTGCCCAACCCCGTGTTTCAGGAGAAAGCCACCATTGGTGCCGGGTGCCGCTCGGTAGGTGTCGGTGGAAAGGGTTGTCAGGATAGTTTCGGCGGCATTGAAGTACTTTTTGGCGGCATCGGCAGGAGCGTAGCGGCAAAGTTCCAGCAGGGCTGCCGCATTGATGGCCCCTGCAGAGGCGTCCCGAAGCGCGTTAGGGATGTTAGGCGCGTTGAAGTCCCAGTAAGGGATCTTGTCTTTCGGAAGATTTGGGTGGTTCAGCATGAAGTCTGCCATGCGAGTAGCCTGGGTCAGGTATTTTTGATCTTTGGTCTCCCGGTACATGACGGTGTAGCCATAAAGCCCCCATGCCTGACCCCGCGCCCAAGCTGATTCATCGGCGTAGCCTTGCGCAGTTTTTTTCTCTTTTACTTCTCCCGTGGCAGGATCATAGTTCAACACATGGTACGTGCTGTAATCTGGCCGGAAGTGGTGCTGGAGCGTGGTGTTTGCATGAGTAACGGCGGTCTTGTAAAAGGATGAGTCGCCAGTGGTGCGGGTAGCCCAGAACAAGATTTCCAGGTTCATCATGTTGTCAATAATCACCAGGAAATCCTTCGGGTCAGAATCCCAGGATTTAATGGCACCTACCTTCGGGTTGAAGCGGGTGGAAAGGGATTTGGCACTGTTCACCAGAATGTCTTTGTACTCTGGCCTCGGCTTGATCTGGTTTGCGTTCCCGAAGCTGCAATACATCATAAAGCCCAGGTCATGGGTAGAGGTATTGTACTGCTCTTTTTTCAAATCTTCCATGATGCGGGAAGCTTCTGCATACAATTGCTGGTCGCCAGTTGTTTGGTAGAGGTACAGCAAGGTTCCCGGGTAAAAGCCACTACACCACCAGTCAGATCCGCTGGTTTCTAGTTTGTCTACTTTGGCATAATAGGTCTTCGGGAATTGTCCTTGTGGCAACTTGGAGGCCAGTGCTTTGTATTGTGCAGCGGCTTCTTGGTAAACTCTGGAGATTGCTTCAGGAGAAATAGTGGTAACCTCAGGAGCAAACTGACCCAACTGTTTGCCTGAGCGGCAGCCAAACTGGATCAATCCAAAAAACAACAGGGTAATCTTCAGATGAAGGGAAAATGTTCGCATAGTTTTATCAGGAGGGAAGGGGCTTTACAATTTGAAAGAACAAAGGGTTTTGCAGAAAGAAGACTAAATGTATATGTGTTAAGTAGATTCTTCTATGAGTTTTGTTTCAGGCCACTTTAAGCTTCTTAAATCTTTTAAGCTTGGTTCTAAAATGTAAGCTAATATTCAATTAGTTATAAAGGAAGAACTTCACTGCATAAATGCTCCAAAGGTATTCGGTAAAACAATTTAAGATATACTCAGAAATACCATGAGTTGCCTGGCTTTCTCAACTGAACCTGGTAGTGCTCGGTCACTACTATAAACATCGACATAGGTTTTTCATAAAGAGGAAATCTTAATTTACTCACCTGTATTTCAATTTCTCTTGGTTCTTAGCTTCTCTAATAAGAAAGAAGTGCTCGGAGCACATACCCTTTTGCCAGGTTTGAAATTTCTCACTGACGAGTGATTTTTAGAATTTTTTTTGCAAAAACATCAACCTACGCCCTGTTTTTTGAAGGTTTTAACATTTTGTGTCTAGGTCTGAAACATTAGCAGGTGCTAGAATCTGAAAATATTATCTACTTTTAGGGTGTGGATTAAAGAACATGCTGATGAAATTGCTTGCCTTGTTGGATCCTAGTTTTAAATATGAGGTTCCAGAACGCCTTCAGGCATGTGAAAGAGACCTTTTATAAATAATGCAAAATATATTAAGTATTCCATTATCTTTTTAAATTTTATAAAGAAAGGGTTGCGCTAGTTGGGGGAATGGGAAGGGAGTAAAAAGTAATATTCCTTGGAGTTGATTAATTAGAAACGAATGTTCCACGTTAGGTAAGACTACAAAGGCAACTAATATAGCGAAGCAAAAAAAAATATTCTTGTATCAGCCAAGGTACTCTGCAAGAAATTTACTCTTTTAAATCTTACTACTTAATGAGTTTCAACTGTAAGTCTAACAGTAAATCATTACATTACTGGTAAGTAAAAGAGCTTAAAAAAAAACCTTCCATCTCTCTGATAAGTGTTTAAAATACATTTCTTACAAGAGGCTTGTTAAAATAGGATTACTTGCTTTGAACTTAATCTTAGTATTTATTCTTTGAAATAGTATACGAATGCGGATAAGTAATCTTTCATCAATCGAGTATGATGCTTTGGATTGTTTCTGTCTGATTGAGTATATCTAAATTATCGGGTACTGTATTGAAAATTCATCAAAAGTGAATATCTTAGAAGTAGGTAAGCTTTAATTTTGATAAACAGCTATTTTTTTTTAATCTTTATGCCATCGTTGGCATTTAAGACGAGACTTAAAGTACACATTCAAACAAAGATTTGATAAAAAAGTATTATACAGCTGCTTAAAATATTCTTAGTTTTGTAAAGCCGCTAAAAGACGTTTGGAGGAACCTTGAAGAAAAAAGGAGGAGAAGGTTGATCATATGGTTGCTTAAGGATACGAGGGTTTGAAATCAAACTACAAATCCTTGAAAGACATAAAAACCTCCTCTTGAAAGTTCTGCTAGTTTCAGTATCACCAGCCAATCCCCCCCCAAGGCTTAGATTTTTCAGAAGTGCATTATTGTTGTAAATTTTACTACCTAATTCAAATTACCTTATGATTAAAAACTTGTACTCAGACAAAGATTACCCCAAAAGTAACTATGTCTTAAGGTCTAAAACGGTATGGATGGCGTTTGCTATCCTTTTATCCGTTTTTATCCAGGCGTATGATGGTCTGGCACAGGGTGCCAGAAGAACTGTTACTGGTAGAGTGGTTTCCGCCACTGATAATTCGGGGATGCCGGGCGTTAGCGTTGTGGTAAAAGGTACAACCAATGGAGCTTCTACAGATGCCAACGGTAACTTCTCCTTAGAAGCTGGCAACACAGATGTGCTAGTGGTTACATTTATTGGGTATGTCGCCCAGGAAGTAACAGTAGGAGACAGGTCTACTATCAATGTTAGCCTGAGAGAAGATGCTCAGACCCTGAACGAAGTAGTTGTTACTGGTTATGGGGAACTAAGAGCCAGTGATGTGCCTTCGGCTCAGACTACTATTGGTGCAAAAGCCATAGAAAGAACCGTTAATACAACGGTAGAACAAGCTATTCAGGGACGTGCTCCGGGTGTATACGTAACCCAAAATACAGGTGCTCCGGGTGGTGGTATTTCAGTAAACATCAGAGGTATCAACTCTATCAACGGTTCTAATGAGCCTTTATATGTGATAGATGGTGTGCAGGTGCAGGGTTCCACTTCTACTTCGGGTGTTAACCCGTTAGCTTCCCTTAACCCAACTGACATAGAAAGCATGGATATCTTGCAAGGTCCTTCTGCTACTGCTATTTACGGTTCCCGTGGTACTAATGGTGTGGTTCTAATCACCACAAAAAGAGGTAAAGCTGGCGATGTAAGAGTGAATTACTCTTATTTAACCAGTGTGCAAACCCCACCAAAAGAACTGGAGGTAATGAATCTGCGCGAATACGCCCAAATGTTTAATGAATATAAGGCCCTTGCAGGTGGAGCTATTCGCGAAGATTTCCTGGATCCTTCTCTTTTAGGAGAAGGAACAAATTGGCAGCGTGAGTTATTTAATAACGCTCCTATGAACAAGCACCAGTTGAACCTGAGCGGTGGTAGTGAAAGTACCCGCTTTTATTTGTCAGGTGAGTACCTGGATCAGCAGGGTGTAGCAGTAGGTTCAGGATTTGACCGTGCCTCCGTAAGGTTGAACTTGGATAGTAAAGCCCGTAAATGGCTTACTTTAGGTGCGAACTTAAACTTTGCTCAAACAAACGAACAAATCTCAACCACTCAGTTTGATATCATCAACAATGCCATTCAATTGTCACCAGCCATTCCTGTAAGAAATTTAGATGGAACCTTTGGTGGTGGTGAGCGCAGACTCAACCCAGATGGTAGCCCTGATGATGCTGAACAGTTTACGCCGGCCAACCCAATTGGCTTAGCTAATATCATCACCAATGATATGGTGAGACGGCGAATTCTAGGTGGCTTAAATGCAACTGTTAACCTAGCCGAAGGATTAGAATTCCGCACTTCATTCAATGCTGATTATGGAACCGGAGCAGGAACAAACTTTCAGCCAACCTATACTTTTGGTTTCCAGCGGAATATCATTGCCCGGTTAGACATCAGGAACGAAACTAATACCTATTGGAACTGGAACCAAATGTTACAATATGCTAAACAGTTTGGAAAGCATAGTTTAACTGTAATGGCCACGCACGAATCACAGGAGTCTACCTGGCAAAATACTACCCTTGGCAGACGTGGGTTTAATACGAACGAGGTTATAGATATCAATGCGGGTGAACAAAATGCAAGCCAGACTACCGGTGGTGGACAAGGCGATTGGGCAATGGAGTCTTACCTGGGCAGGATCAACTATAACTTTGGAGATCGTTACATTATTCAAGGTGCATTCCGTGCTGATGGCTCAGCAAACTTTGGACCTGAAAACAGATGGGGGTATTTCCCTTCCATCTCTGCGGCTTGGCGTGTATCAGAAGAACCATTTTTTGCGGTTCCGGTAGTTAGCGATTTAAGGTTGCGTTTTGAAACTGGTTTAACTGGTAATCAAGGTGCTGGTGGTAACATTTATGCAAGACTCAACCCATATCCAACACCATGGGGATCTGGTTTCTTAGCTGCCAACTATCCTAACCCAAATTTCAAGTGGGAAGAAACATTAACGAATAATTTTGGTATCAACCTAGGTTTATTTGAAAACCGTGTTCAATTAGAAGCTGACTACTATATCAAAAAGACAGATAATGTTATTGTGAGAAGCTCTTTACCTTGGTATATGGGATCTACTGGTAATGGTTCTGTTCAGGCTCCTCTTGTAAACTTTGGTGCACTTCAAAACAAAGGCTGGAGTGCATCTCTTAACACCATTAACATGGACAAGGGTGATTTTAAATGGGAATCAAATTTAAATATTTCCCACTTTAAAGCTGAGGTTACTCAACTTTATACAGAATCCAGTATAGTTGCTCGCAATGCTCCAGATTGGTATATCCAACCGCTTTGGTCACAAAGAACAGTAGTAGGTGAATCTCCTTGGTTCTTTTACGGTTTCATTGAGGAAGGTATTTTCCAAACTGTGGAAGAAGTTCAAGCTAGTGCACGCCCTGCTGATAGCCAGGGAAAACCTTTCCCGGTTGGACAAAATAGTGTTTGGGTAGGGGATGTAAAATTCCGTGACCTGAATGGTGATGGCATCATCAATGAGTTGGACATGACTAAAATCGGTAGCCCATGGCCTAAATACTTTGGTGGTTTCACAAACGACTTCTCTTATAAAGGCTTCAATTTAAGCGTCTTATTAACCGGAACATTTGGGAACGATGTGTACAACTATGTACGTTTCCGTAATTCAAACCCTAACAACATTAACGTGGGGCAGAATATGTTCAGAGAAGCCAGAGATTATGCCAGAGTGAATACTGAAGGTGTGTTGGAAAATCCGGGAACAAATGTTCCTCGTCTTTCTGGTGGTGATGTTAACAAGAACTTTGCCCGTCACACTTCTAAATATGTAGAAGATGGTTCTTTTGTTAGAATCAAGAACATTTCTTTGAACTATAACGTGCCTACTACACTTCTTGCTAAAACAAGATTTGTGAAGGGAGCCAGAGTGGGAGTTAGCGCTCAGAACTTGTACACGTTCACTAAATACACCGGCTACGACCCTGAGGTAGGTTCTTATGTTGGTCCAAATATTGGGAATGATAATGCTCCTATTGGGGTTGATACTGGTCGCTATCCAATTACTCCTATCTACTCTTTCAACTTTGGAATTGATTTCTAATTTATTTTAACTGAAATACTTAATATGATGAATAGATATATTTTAGCCGGGGCGTTTGCCGCCCTGGCTATGTTCACCGGTTGTAAAGATGAATTTTTAGAAAGGCCACCACTAGATACGTTAACTGACGGTGCTTTCTTTAAAACAGATGCCCAGATTTTAGCGGCGACTTCCCCTCTTTATAATGTAGCCTGGAAAGACTATCATGACCAAGCCTCCTATTTCATAGGTGACATTCGCGGAGGTACTTTGTTTTATCCATGGGATGGTCCGGCAGAGCGGCGGGATAATGTGTTCTTCAGAGCTACCGGCGTTTCAAGATCTACCTTATGGGCTTACCAAGCTTGCTATAATGTTATTGCGCAGTCAAACATGGCTATTTATAACATTAATAAGTTAGCTGGGCCAGACGTAACTGTTGCGGTTAAGAACCAGGCAATTGGTGAAGCACGTTTTATGCGCGCAACTGCCTATAGCATTTTGGTAACAACTTTTGGGGAAGTTCCTATTATCACTGACAACGTTGCAGATTTAAATAGTCCTGGTAAGGTTAAAAACACTATTCCAAGTGTATGGGAGTTTATTACCCGTGATTATTTGTTTGCAGCAGATAACCTGCCTCTCACTTCCACACAACCCGGAAGAGTAACCAGATGGTCGGCAGAAGGTATGTTAGCCCGTACCTACCTTACCCGGGCTGGTGTTGGTTCATCAGGCGGACAACGGAACCAGGATTTCTTGAACAAGGCGAAAGAATATGCTCAACGCGTAATCACCCAGAGTGGTAAATCGTTGGTTAGACCTTATGAGAATCTTTTCAAGTACCCTTACGATAATAACGTTGAATCACTTTTTGAAAACCAGTGGGTTTTTGGCGACAATTACGCAGCAGCTAATACCATGGCTTCCCAAATATACCCAATGGGCGAAATAGCGGTGAATAACGATGGTTGGGGTGGTAACTACAGCGCTACCTGGTGGATGATGAGTTTATATGAAGGCTTGATTACAAACCAAGGAGATGCTAATCCGGCTAATGACGGACAAACCCTTGGCTCTACCCCTGACCAACGGTTAAAAGCCACCTTTATGCTGCCTGGTTTCCACTATCCGGAAATCACTAACAAGGTTACAAAGGAGAAATTAACCTGGGCTGCCCCTGGCGCTACGGCAACTAATAATTTTGCTGTTATCAAAAAGTATGTAGTTGGAAACGATCTGGATTTGGGTGGACAAGCCGCTCAACAAAGATATCCGCACAATACGTATATGATGCGCTTAGCAGAAATGTACCTGACTTATGTTGATGCTGCCATTGGAAATGCTGAATCAACTTCTGATCCTATTGCGGTTCAATACTTTAATGATATCCGCAACCGTGCTGGCCTACCATCTGTAGCCGGACCAATTCAGATGGCTCGTAACTATCCTACCTCTGGAAGAGACCAGGTGTTTGAAGAATGGGTGAAGGAGTTTGCCATGGAAAGTCTAACCTGGTATGAATTAGTCAGAATCCATTACTATAATCCGCAGAAAGCATATAGTATCATAAATAACCAAGACCGTGCCTTGTTCTTGGCTAAGCCAGATCGTTTTCCTAATCCAACTGGCTGGACATTTACTAAAACTTCTTGGATGACTGAACGGAATCCTAACGTAAGCGCTAGTAACTTCTTTATGCCGTTACCATCTGTGGAACTTAGCCAATCGCCAAGCTTAGCGCAACCAGCGGTTGATTATAAATTTGATTAATTAGAAATCTGGTTTAGAAAGTGAAAATCATATGAAAAGTCAAATAAAATACGTCTTGTTCCTTGTAGTTGCCTTAGTAATGGCAGGGACTTTCACCAGCTGTTCGGAAGATGATGATCTTTCGAATGGCGGTAAACCTATGATTACCCACATCCGGGTTACCCGCCCGGCAGCAGCAGATTCCCTGATTACAGAGGCTTCTCAGGGGAGAATGATTGCTATCATAGGTGAAAACTTAGGTAATGTGCGTGAGTTATGGATAAATGACCGAAAGGCAGCGCTTCAATCTACCTTCATTACCAATACTTCTATCATTACCCGGGTACCTACAGAGATTCCTAATGAAATCACCAATAAAATGCGGCTTGTATTCGCTAATGGTGAAGAATTGTTGCATGACTTTGCAGTTGATATTAGTGAGCCAAAGCCAACTTTTATGGAAAGTGAGTACGTGGCAGCCGGAGAAATAGCAGTCATCAGAGGCGACTTCTTCTATGCCCCGGTGGAAGTTTTCTTTACCGGTGCCAATAATACTAAAGTAAAAGCTGAAGTTGTTGAAGCAAAATCTAATGTACTACAGGTAAGAGTGCCTGCTACTGCTCAACCTGGACCTTTAACGATCAAAAGCAAGTTCGGCGAGTCAGAATCAGTTTTCTGGTTCCGCGATAACCGCAACCTAATTGCTGATTATGAGGATACGGATTTTACCGGCTGGTGGCATGGTCCTAACTTTATCTCTAGCGGAGATGGTAATATTAGACCTATCAGTGGCAAATTCCTGCGCCTGGATAAAGTAGATACTGGTGGTTGGTTTGAAGCATGGGTAGGTGATGGAACTATAAAGCAAAAAACCAAAAATATTCCAGCAGCTGCTTTTGCTAATCCTGCCAATTATGTCTTGAAATTTGAGATAAATACAGTGTCTCCATTGGTTTATAATGGTGCTAGAATTCACTTTGGTACTGGTGATCCAGGAGGAAGAGATAAGGCTACTTATTCTTGGAGCCCAAATATCAATACTCAGAATAAATGGCAAACGGTAACTATTCCTTTTAAGGATATTTATGAGGCTAATAACAGAAATGGAAACACGTTTACTTATAATGCAAATGGCTACGCTGTTTCCTTCCATTTTGTAGGACCGGGTACAAAAGCCCAATTCGGGATTGACAACCTGCGGGTAGTACCAAATGTCATTCCTTAATAAAACCTTTGACATTTTACGTATGAAGAGCTTTCATAATATAAAGGCTTCAGTTACGTAACTTAGTTTTAACCTAAATAAAAAAGGAAGAGCAAAACTGCTCTTCCTTTTTTATTTAGGTTAAAACTATTGCCTGTCCAGAATAAAAGCGTAATACTAATATTGAACAGACCTTATAAGCTTGCTTAAATTTAAAGACGGCAAGGGGTTTAAGGCTTACTTTCCTTGAAACAGGCCTAGAGTGATTAAGTTAGAATCAAACCCAATTTGATATTTCCCCGCATAGTTAAGCTTCTTCCGCCACTGTTCCTTTTAGCCACGAAAGGGCTTTCTTTTTATCAGTGAACGTGCGCATAGCTACGGAGAAGTTAAGCTCTTGCTTGACTTCTTCTACCTTCGTTTCCCGCATAGTGTTAGGAGTTAAGATACGGGCTAACTTCTCTAACCGGGAGTTCATGAGGTTCTGCCCAAATTCATTCACTACTACTTTATACTCGTCTCCGGGTATATCCAAAGAGGCTTTACTTGATTCAATTAAAAGCTTCTTGATGTCATAGCTTCTAATATGATCTACCAAGATGTGTAGTGCCTGCTTGATCTCTGGCACAAGAAAATCTTGGACATCCGGCCATTTTATGTATAGAATATCAGTGGCTGGGTCGTAGTCTAAGGTGATCAAGCCACTTTGATAAATGATCATGTAAGGAATAGACTAAATAAAGTTTAGTGTGAAGAGAATGGAAGCTAAATGCGGCTTTCATGGTATTTAAAGCAAAACAGGCCTAAGACACAGTTGCCATCTATAAACTCATTCTGGTGATTTCTTTAGGATAACACACGTAGTACTTCTCTACTTTTTTGCTCAAGGCTTGAATATTTGGTAAATCTGAGGCCACGGCTACATCTACTACCAGGCTTTGTTTAGTGAGAACATTTATGTTCTCGCCTCCAGATTCATAGGCATTGTTACTGATCTTACCTTCTACCACCATATAGTGCGCCTCCTCAGCAGAAATGCCAAAGTTCTCCTGAGCCAACTCCCTTACACCCACCAGGAAATCCAGATCAAAGGGAGTAGGAGAGAGGAGTATTTTGAAGAGTTTCCGCTCCAAAAGACAGGTAGAAAGGTAGCTTAAGATCTTATCGGGGTGTTCGGCCCAGGCTTTTATCCCGCTCCAGACATCATAGTCATCTAAAGAAACGAAGCGTTTCAGAATGGTTGGGTCCCGTTCAAAGTCCAGAATGGAAAGGCTCTCACGCAGGAAGAACTGCAGGTTGGTGCTGGCGGGTACATCATAGCCGCGTTGGGTAAGCTCACGCGCCCGCTGCATGATCTTCATGACCATTTGCTCGGCGCTAGTTACGGTTTTGTGCATGTACACCTGCCAGTACATAAGCCGGCGGCTCACCAAAAAACTCTCAATGGAGTAAATACCTTTTTCCTCTACCACTAATTGGTCATCGGCTACGTTCAACATTTTGAGCAGCCGGTCTGCGCCTATTTTTCCTTCAGACACGCCAGTGTAAAAGCTGTCGCGGTTAAGGTAATCCAGACGGTCCACGTCTAGTTGGCTGGAAACCAGTTGGTGAAAGAAGTGGCGGTGGTAATTATCGGTGAAGATGTCTATGGCCAATTGCAGGCGGCCACCAAACTCCTGGTTCAGCAGTTCCATGATATGCAATGAAATCTGCTCATGGGGTACCTGATCAAAGATAGCGGTCTCCAAGGCGTGCGAGAACGGGCCGTGCCCCACGTCATGAAGCAAAATAGCCGCCATGGAAGCTTCGCATTCTTTGTCAGTTATGATGTTATCTTTGCCACTCAGGCTCTGAAGGGCAATGCTCATGAGGTGCATGGCACCCAATGCGTGGTGAAAGCGGGTATGCAACGCCCCCGGATACACAAACTCTGTAAGCCCTAACTGCTTTATCCGCCGAAGGCGCTGAAAGTAGGGGTGCTGGATGATGTCAAAAAGAAGGTCAGACGGAACCGTGATGAAGCCGTAAACCGGGTCGTTGAAGATTTTTTTCTTATTCAAGATAACTTAGTTCTTCTAGTGTCCGTTGTCGGTAAATGTAAAAGTATGCGTATAAGTACGAAAAGCATTTACAGATTAGGTGCTATTTTTTAGAAATAACGCAAGAAACGCCAGCCCTATACACGCTGTGAAAAAACAATAACTAGCCATGCAAAGATATACTATTTTGTGGGCGGACGACGAGATTGACCTCCTCAAGCCGCATATTCTCTTCTTAACTGACAGAGGTTACGACATCACCCCGGTAAACAGCGGGGCCGATGCTGTGGAGAAGGTGCAGGAGCAGACGTATGACCTTGTCTTCTTAGACGAAAACATGCCCGGCCTAAGTGGTTTAGAGGCCTTAAGTGAAATTAAAGCCGTTCGGCCTACGCTACCGGTGGTCATGATAACCAAAAGCGAGGAAGAACACATCATGGAAGAGGCCATCGGGTCTAAAATAGCCGATTACCTTATCAAGCCCATCAACCCGAACCAGATACTGCTTTCTATCAAGAAGATTCTGGACAACCGCCGTCTGGTAGAGGAAAGAACCAACAGTTCGTACCAGCGCGACTTCAGAACCTTGGGCATGGCTTTCGGGGAACGCCTGAATTACCAGGAATGGGCCGATGTATACAAGAAATTGGTTTTCTGGGAACTGGAGATTGCTGACACGGAAGGCAAAAGCATGGCCGAGGTGATCAACATGCAGAAAGACGAGGCCAACACCAACTTCGCGAAGTTCATCATGGACAATTATGAAGAGTGGGTGAACGACGAAACCGATGAGATTCCGTTGATGTCACACAGGCTGTTTAAGGACCGCGTTTTCCCGATGATGAAGGAAAGCGATGTGCCGGTGTACTTTGTCTTGATAGACAACCTGCGCTATGACCAATGGAAAGTACTGGAACCCATCATCACAGACTATTTCAACGTGGAGCAGGAGGAGATGTATTACTCCATATTGCCTACTACCACTGCTTACGCCCGTAACGCCATTTTCTCAGGCATGCTGCCCGCCGACATTGCCAAACGCTACCCTAACCTGTGGGTGTCTGATGATGAGGAAGAAGGCAAGAACCTGCACGAAGAAGATTTCCTGGAAATCCAGTTTCAGCAGAACAAGATCAGTGATAAGTTCAGCTACCATAAAATCACGAATAATAACGCCGGAAAGGAGCTTTTAACCAAGTTCAATAACTTGGAGAACAACAAGCTCAACGTGATTGTCTACAACTTCGTGGACATGCTCTCCCATGCCCGTACAGACATGCAGATGATCAGGGAACTAGCCGCCGATGAGGCTGCCTATCGTTCTCTGACGCGTTCCTGGTTTATGCACTCGCCTCTGTTTGATACCCTTAAAGCCATTGCGGACCGCAAGGGCCGTCTCATCATCACCACAGACCACGGTACCGTGCGCGTAAAAAAGCCATTCAAGATTGTGGGCGACCGCAACACTAACACCAACCTGCGCTACAAGCACGGCAAGAACTTGGGCTTCACCGAGAAGGATGTATTAGTGTGCCGCAAGCCGGAGCGTTTTCACTTGCCCAAAAGCAACGTGTCTACGGCCTACGTGTTCGCCATGAACGATGACTTTTTTGCGTACCCTAATAATTACAACTACTACGTGAACCATTACAAAGACACGTTCCAGCACGGGGGCGTATCTTTGGAGGAATGTATCATTCCGTTTATAACACTTTCTACTAAAAATGCCTGATAAGGGAACGCGTGAACAAACGCTTCATCTCTCCACAAAATCGGATTTACCCGCCGCTGCCGCTGATTTATTATCATTTATCGGACAAAAAAAGATAATTTTGTTTGAAGGTGAAATGGCGGCGGGTAAAACCACCTTTATCAAGGCAATATGTGCCCAGAAAGGGGTTCATGAGCCGGTTAGCAGCCCTACGTTTTCCCTCGTGAATGAGTACGAAGGGGAAGGTGGGGAACTCATTTACCATTTTGATTTTTATAGGGTCGAAAATGAGGAAGAGGCCCTAGATATGGGAGCGCTGGAATATTTCAGTTCCGGTAACCTTTGCCTCATAGAATGGCCCTCTAAAGTAGCAAATCTACTGCCCGATGAGGGGGTAGAAGTGTCTATAGAAACAGGAGAGACCGAAGAAGCGCGTATCATTAGTATGAGAGTATATGATGGAGGAAATGACGGAGAAGAACAGCGGGTTTGAGGCATTGACCAAGGCTACAGCCCGCAGTCTTATGCCCAAAGAGTCAATGTTGGCGGTTGAGACCCGCAAACGGAGTTTGTTTATTGGTCTCCCCAAAGAGTCTTCTCTACAGGAAAACCGCATAGGCCTTACTCCTGAGGCGGTGAAACAACTCACCGACAACGGGCATGAGGTTTGGATTGAATCCGGTGCCGGTGCCCCCTCCAAGTACTCTGACCATGAATATTCTGAGGCGGGCGGCGTAATTGTCTACTCCACCAAAGAAGTTTACGAGGCAGACATCCTCCTCAAGATTGCCCCGCCTACTTATGATGAACTGGAGTTCTTCAAACCCGGACAAACCCTCATCTCGGCGTTGCAAATTGGTAGCCTCACCTCAGAATACATTAGCGCTCTTTGCAAGAAAAAGATCAGCGCTATCTCTTTTGAACTTTTAAAGGACAAATCAGACACAAAACCGGTGGTACGGGCCATGAGCGAAATTGCAGGCAGTACCGTCATGCTGATTGCCGCTGAATACCTAAGCAGCAGTAACGAAGGAAAAGGGGTGATTCTGGGCGGAATAACGGGTGTGCCACCGTCCAAAGTAGTCATCATCGGGGCCGGTACTGTGGCTGAATACGCCACTCGTGCTGCCCTAGGTCTTGGTGCCGAAGTAAAGGTCTTTGATGACCACCTCTACAAACTACGCCGCCTTAAGCAGAACGTAGGTACCCAACTCTTCACCTCCACGTTAGACCACACCATACTGCACAAAGAGATTCAGGACGCGGATGTGGTGATAGGAGCGGTTACCACCGAAGACGGCCAGGTACCGTGCATGATTTCAGAAGAGGTAGTCGCCAAAATGAACCCTGGCTCAGTCATTATTGACGTGAGCATTGACGAAGGCGGTTGTTTTGAGACCTCAGAGATGACCACGCACAAGCGCCCTGTCTACCGGAAATATGATGTGATTCACTACTGTGTTCCAAACATTCCGTCAAGGGTTCCGCGCACGGCTACCAAAGCTCTAAGCAACATCTTTACGCCCATGTTCCTGGAGATTTCTAAATACGGCGGCGTAAACGAAGCCCTCTTCACCCACGAGCATTATCGCAGCGGCGTTTACATTTACAAAGGCAGCCTTACCAATGCCGCCATCGCAAAGAAATTCAACATGCGGTACAAAGAGTTGAGCCTGATGATTGCTGTCCGGAATTAAGGATTGATAGATTAAGTTTTAACTGGTCGTTTTTAACTAAAGCAGAAAGCTGTTTTGGATCTCTTTTCAGGAAAAGAGATCCAAAACAGCTTTTCTATTTACTGCCCCAGCAAGGTTTTGAAGATGTTTTGACAAAAAGAGCTTCAAAACGCTAATTGGCTTTCTTCTCCAATGTTAGAGTCAGCAAGGCTTTCCATGCGTCATGTACGTGGCCTTCTTCCAGTAGCTTTTTAGCCAATAGGTGTATCTGTCTTTCTGCTTCAGCAGGGTTGTGTTGGTGTGCTTGAATCAAATAGCGGTACATGGGGTCTTGCATGAATTCATGCACTTCCGCTTCGGTAGGCAAGATAGCAGTATTACCCAAACGGGCTAAGTTATTGCCGGTTAACACGGAGCTGTTCCGGATGTGTTCTGGCAGCTGGTCTATCCCAATCCCTTTGTTCTGAAGAGACTTGGGCAATTCAAACAAGCAATCAGGGGTAGTGCGGAGGTACCAATCACCGCCTAAGCGGGCAACGGCGTCTAATTTGACTGGGTCAATGGTTTTGCCACTGGTGTCAAATACCTCGTCTTTAACGTGCAGGAGAATAGCTTCACAGATGACCAGGTTTGCCGCGCCGCCTTTTTCTCCCATAGATTTCACCTCTACTACTTTGCACTCAAAGGCCACTGGGGCTTCCGCCACGCGGGGTGGTTTTACTAAGGTAGAGGCAACTGGGGTTAGACCAGCTTTCACGAACTCATTTACGCCCTTGTCATATTCTGTGCTGGCCAGAGACATTTGTTCTACAATGGCATAGTTGGCAATGTTGATCACTACCTCACCCGTATCCAGTACATTGTCTAAGGTGTGTTTGCCGGTATTGTCACGGACCCGGCGGGCAGGGGAGAAGATAAGGATAGGCGGATTGGAGCCAAAGCAGTTAAAAAAGCTAAAAGGGCTTAGGTTTACGTTCCCCTCGTTGTCTATGGTACTGGCGAAAGCGATGGGTCTGGGCGCAATGGCGCCCAACATAAAACTATGGAATTGACCGGTGGGTATCTCTTTCGGGTTGAAGGTTTGCATGGCGATGGATTTGAAGATTAAAGCAGATATAGGATGTGGAAAAACTCTTCAAATTTCCACCTCCCTAAATTTCAAATCTCAAAAGGCAGGAAGAATCTCAGTGCGTACTTCCCCAAATCCTACCCGAACGCCATTCTTTTCGGCGTAGCCGCGCATGGTAATAACATCGCCATCTTGGAGGAACTTGCGTTCGGTGCCGTTGGGCAGTTGCAGCGGCTTGGTGCCGCGCCACGTCAACTCCAGCATAGAACCATAAGAGTCTGTAGTAGGACCGCTGATGGTCCCTGAGGCGTACAGGTCACCTACTTCCAGATTGCAGCCATTTACCGTATGGTGCGCCAACTGCTGGTTCATGTTCCAATACATGTGCTTGTAATTGGACCGGCAAATTACCGCCTCTTCCGCTGAGCCCGGTGCCTGCAGCGTTACCTCCAGTTGAATATCCAGGTTCTTGTTTCCGCTGTACTCCAGGTAAGGCAACACCTTGGGGTCCTGCACCGGTCCCGGTACCCGGAAAGGTTCTAAAGCATCCAGCGTCACAACCCAGGGGGAAATGGAGGAGCCGAAGTTCTTCGCCAGGAATGGCCCCAGCGGCACGTATTCCCACGCCTGTATATCCCGGGCTGACCAGTCGTTAAACAGAACCATCCCAAAGATGTATTCCTCTGCTTCCTCGGTGGTGAGGGAATTGCCTAATTGGGTAGGTTGCCCGGTGATAAAGGCCACCTCCAACTCAAAGTCCAGCTGTTTGGTAGGCCCGAAGATAGGAACCTCGGCATCGGCGGGTTTGGTCTGGCCTTTGGGCCTCCTGATAGGTACCCCTGACGGGACGATGGAAGAGGCGCGGCCATGGTAGCCTACGGGCAAGTGCTTCCAGTTGGGCAACAAGGCATTGGCGGGGTCCCGGAACATAGAGCCCACATTGGTGGCGTGTTCAATGCTGGAGTAGAAGTCTGTGTAGTTAGGAATGAGCACTGGCAGAAGCATCTGCACATCTTTCTGCTTCAGGAGGCACTCGGCCATCAAGGTCCGGTTGTCTCTAATCTCAGGGTTGTCATTGCGCAGGAGTTCAGAAATGCGGCCCCGCACCTGGCGCCAGATAGTTCTGCCTAAAGACATTAAATCGTTGAGGAAGGGGCGGTGGAATACAGTGGGGTCTTCCACGTCCAACATATCAAAGAGCCCATGCTGGGTGAGCACGTATACATCCAACACGTACTCGCCAATGGCTACGCCCACCCGCGGGTCCCGGTCTGCTGCCTGAAAAATCCCGAAAGGCAGGTTCTGGATCTGGAAATCACTTTCTGGGGCAATCTGAATCCAGGAGTGGAGCGATGGGTCGTTGGCGTTGAGCATAACGGTTGGGAAGGGTGAATAACAAAGATAAAAAGGTCTACGAGAAAAGGAATTTTAATGAAGTAGCCTTGGCAAATTGCCAGCGCACATGAGTAGTAGGCTTTTTAAGCGTGTTTTTGAAAAACAACCTACAAGAAAAGAGCCGGTCAGTTTTACAAGCGCTTACTTGTAAAACTGACCGGCTCTTAAGTCTATTGTACCGTCTCTTAAACGTCCATTGGCGTAAGGTTCACAGCCTGAATTCCTTTGATTTCAGGCACGGCGCGCATGATGGCTTGCTCAATACCGCCTTTGAAGGTCATGGCAGACATTGGGCAGGAGCCGCAGGCACCCATCAGTTCCAGCAACACCACCTTATCCTCAGTGATTTCCAGCACCTTTACATCACCACCGTCTGTTTTCAGGTACGGACGGATAGAATCAAGGGCTTGCTCCACTTTCTGGAGTAAAATCTCATTTAGTGCGTTCTCTGCCATTATATTACGCTTTAATTTCTACTATTTTGGTTTTGCCCAGGCTAGCGTTTCTGACAGATACCTGCCGGGCCACTTCCTGTGCTACTTGTTCAAATGCAAGAGAAGCAACTGCGCCTTCCTGCAAAATCTGCGGAGCTCCTTGGTCGCCGCTCTCGCGAATGCTTTGCACCAACGGTACTTCGCCAATGAACGGAACCCCGTAGCGCTCAGCCAGATCACGGCCACCGCCTTGCCCAAAGATATAATATTTATTCTCTGGAAGTTCTGCTGGGGTAAAATACGCCATGTTTTCCACCAATCCCAAAATCGGAACGTTGATCTGCGGTTGTCTGAACATCTGCAACCCTTTTACGGCATCGGCAATGGCTACTTTTTGAGGCGTAGTGACAATGATAGCACCTGTTACTGGTACTGTCTGTACCAACGTCAAGTGAATGTCACTGGTTCCCGGAGGCAGGTCTATAAGCAAATAATCAAGTTCACCCCAGTCTACCTCGGTAATAAACTGCTTTAAAGCAGAGCTGGCCATAGGGCCGCGCCACACTACCGCACTCTCGGCCGGGGCAAGGAACCCGATAGACATCAGTTTAATGCCGTATTTCTCAATGGGCTCAATCAGGTTTCGGCCATCAGGCATGCGGTACACCGCCGGGCGGGCATCTTCCACCCCAAACATGGTAGGCATCGATGGCCCGGAGATATCGGCATCTACCAAGCCTACTTTGGCACCAGACTGAGCCAGCGCCACAGCCAGGTTAGCTGTCAGGGTAGATTTACCTACACCGCCTTTTCCAGAAGCCACCGCAATGATGTTCTTCACGCCCTTCAGCAACGCCTGGTTATCCTGGCGGGCCGAAGTCACCCGTGACGTCATGTTCACGGTTACGTTCGCGTCTTTGTCAACCATGGTGTGGATGGCTCGGATACAAGCGTTCCGGATCAAGTCTTTCAACGGACAAGCGGGAGTAGTCAGGATCACCGTGAAGGCTACATCCAAACCGTTTATTTGTACGTCCTCAATCATGTTCAAAGTCACCAGGTCTTTGCCAAGATCTGGTTCCTCTACATAACTAAGGGCTTTTAATACGTCTTCTTGGGTAATTGCCATACTTTCTACAGCGATAAAATTCGCTTATACAAAGATACGCACTATCTGTTTAACAAGCTACCAGAAGCCATTTTAAGGCTGGTTTCCAAAAAGAAAGGCAGAAATAAAAAGTATGGAGGCAGGTGCAACCATTGGGTTGGCAGAAGGGTCATCATTCCAAAAGCCGTAAGTGGCTAAAAGAATAAACTCCTTAAAGATTCCCCTATGAAGCATTTGCTTAGTTTCACTTATCTGCCTGTACGTGTGGTGCTGGTTTTATTGAGTTTTATTTCGTTTTGGGGCTGTGCTGACTCAACTGATGATCCTGCCCTTTCCTTACAAGGTTCCTGGATGCTGTCACAGGAGGAGCCGGCTGCCTACAACAATTTTGCCGCCCCAGATTACGGCATGTGCTCTGATCTTATCTTCACCAAAGAGGAGGATCCTGCTGAAACTGGTAAGTTCTGGGGGTACAAAATGAACGGGAAGCTTCCTGCAAATTCCTACTCCGGAAATTACCAGGTTTCAGAAGAAGCGCTTTTCAACCAAACCGGCAAGTTGAACTTTGTCAACCTGGTGACTACTGAGGTAAACGCCACACCCGACGTAAGGCAGTTTGAGAGTTATTATCTCCAGGCTTTACGGGACGTGGACACCTTTGAAGTAAAGAATGATGTGCTCACCCTTTCGTCTTCAGAAAAGAACGTGAAACTGGTCTTTGTAAGAGGTGCCTCTTCGTGTGGCAATTGAAGCTGCTTTACCATTTGAAGGTCACAATACAATCTAATACCCATGAGAAAGATTCTTTTTTACTGTTTAGCGGTCCTGACCCTTGTCTCTTGTCAGGAAGATGATGCTACTTTGGAGTCTCCTGACTATCTCGTGTTCGGGCATTACCATGGCTTTTGCGGCGGCGAAAGCTGCATAGAGATCTTCAAAATACAGGACGGGCAACTCTACGAAGACACCAATGACCGATACCCCAGTAGCAACAAACCCTATGAAGCAAACTTCGTCCTGAAAAGCCTCGATTTGTTTGAAAAGGTAAAAGACTTGCCCCACCTAGTACCTACCCGATTGCTGCAGGAAGACAGAACCGTTATTGGAAGTCCGGACGCGACTGACGGGGGAGGGTACTATCTTGAGGTGGGGGTAAATGGCATGAGACGGTACTTCCTGATTGACAAATTCAGACATAATGTGCCAGAGTACCTGCACCCTTTTCTAGACCAGGTTGAGGCTTCTATTGCTAAGCTTAAGTAACCCTCCTTCCGCAGCAAATCACCTGCTCTATTTCTATTGAAGTACACCATTTCTAAACCTGCTACCTCATTATTATGTCAAGGCTATTTACTTTCAGAACACCTCTCTTTCTGGTTGCTTCCTTGCTGCTGGTGATTTTTCTGGTGAGCGGTTGTTGGGAGAAAGATGATCCTCGTCCAAAGGTTCTGCAGTACATAGAACTGCCAAAGGAGGGAGGCGGAACCACCAGAGTAGAGGGCCAGAACATCAGGCTGAACCTGACCAATGTCTCCACATACCAGCAGTCGAACGAGCCATTTGCCTATGACCTCAACGGCACCTTGCCCGTGAACCATTACTTCGGCCGCTACTCGGTGACAGGTTCCCCTATTGTGCCTTCAGAAGATCCGCAGACTGTGGTGCTTGACGTTAGGCAGGTGGGAAGTACCAAGATAGGTGTCTCGGGGAAGTTACTGCAATTGGAGTTGCTCTATCTGCAAGCCTTGGAAGAAGTAAATTTGGCTACCCTATCCAAAGAAGGGGGTTTGGTGTTGCACTCCCGCTACCAGAATGCGAAGTTGGTCTACCTGTCGGCTGAGTTGTGCTCTTTGCCAGAGTAACTAGCTCCATTTATAAACCAATTGTTTCAGGCCTGTTTTACAAAAAATACCCTTGAAATGATGACTCAAATTGTGCCCGCTTTGCATTGATCTTATTTCAGCAGAAAACCATTTTAACGACAATACAAGAACTATGAAGTATTTACGCTCCCTGTTCCTGCTCTTAGCACCTTTGTTCTTGTTTTCTTGCTTAGAGGAGGAAGCTCCTGCACCAGAAAATTATTTTATTACCCAAAAGGATGGGGTAAAATGGGAGTCAGAACAAGGAGCTTCTGTTGGTCTAAGGAAAGGTCAAGATTCAAAGGATGCTGATTCTTTGTTCATTGGAGGGCACAAGGTAGATGGATGGGTTTCTATGTCCATTGGGTTCAAGGGGGTTGGCACCTATAAACTGCCTGCTACCGGCCAGGCACGTTACTATGGCTTGGTAGGCGGCGATGTAGTGGTCAGTTCGTATAAATTAGACAAAGATGACGGGAATGCCGAAATCGTGATTACGGAGTGGAATCCTGATGCTAATGTGATCAAGGGCACTTTTCGGTTTAGGGCCAGAAAATTGACGGAATATAGCACTGGTTCACCTGAAACTGTAAACTTCACCCAGGGCGAGTTCCAGGGGAAAGTGAACTCTATGCCTTGATTTTTCAGGGCAAATTTCAAAAAACAGAGATAAACCAGTCATTCTATCTAAAGGCCAGCCTCCATAGCTGGCCTTTTATGTGTTCGTGGAGCTGCTTCCATGCAAATAAATATCGGGGGTTGAACCAGAGACAATCGCAAGAGGATTTCTGTATCTTTGTCTACCTCCCTATTTTCCTGAGTACCCATGGCCCTGATAAAGAAAGAAGTTGTTGACCAGATCATCCTGCAAGCCGACATTGTGGAGGTAGTAGGGGATTTTGTGAGTTTGAAGAAGAAAGGCCAGAACCTATGGGCGTGCTGTCCTTTCCACCATGAGAAATCACCCTCGTTCAGCGTAGCGCCCAATAAAGGCATCTATAAATGCTTTGGGTGCGGCAAGGCGGGCAACGCGGTGCAGTTCATCATGGATGTGGAAGGCACCAGCTATGTAGAGGCGCTCAAGTACCTGGCTAAGAAGTACAGCATTGACATTGAGGAAGACCAGAGCCCGGCGGCAGTACAGGCACAGAACGAGCGCGACAGCCTCTACATTCTGTCTGACTTCGCAAAGAAATACTACGTAAACGCCCTCCACAAAAACGACGAGGGGCAAAGCATAGGCGCGCCCTATTTCAAGCAGCGCGGCCTTTCAGCGGCTACCATCAATAAGTTTGAGCTGGGGTATAGCTTAGACTCCTGGGATGATTTCACCAAAGCGGCCCTGGAAAAAGGCTTCGCCCTGAGGTATCTGGAAGAAACCGGCCTCACCATTGTCAAACAGGAAGAGGGCAAGCAGTATGACCGATTCCGTGGTAGGGTAATGTTCCCCATCCAGAACGTGTCGGGCCGTACCATTGGGTTTGGCGCGCGTACGCTCAAGACCAACGACAAGAAATCCCCCAAGTACGTCAACTCGCCGGAGTCGCCCATTTACCACAAGTCTGATGTGCTGTATGGTATGTTTCAGGCGAAGCAGTCTATCCGACAGGAAGACAACTGCTACCTGGTAGAAGGGTACCTGGATGTGCTTTCGCTACACCAGGGCGGCATTGAAAACGTGGTGGCTTCTTCGGGCACCTCGCTTACTGAGAACCAGATCAAGCTCATCGGGCGGTACACCAAAAACATCACGGTGCTGTATGACGGTGACCCGGCCGGGATTAAAGCCTCTTTACGCGGAATTGACCTGATTCTGGAAGGAGGCCTCAACGTGAACGTGGTCTTGTTCCCTGATGGCGATGACCCGGACAGTTACATCCGCAAAGTAGGGGATACCGCTTTCAAGGCCTACCTGGAGAAACACAGCCAGGACTTTATCTCGTTTAAATCAGAGCTGTACGCGCAGGAAGCCAAGGATAATCCGGTCAAGAAAGCCGATGCCATACGGGAGATGGTGGTGTCCATCGCCAAGATTCCGGATGCCATTAAGCGCTCAGTGTTCCTGAAGCAGTGCAGTTTGCTGTTCGGGATTGACGAGCAGGTGCTGATTTCAGAGTACAACAAGATCCACCTCACGGAGCAAAAGAACTCCCGGTCTCAACCCTCGCAACCATCTTCCTACGGTTCTTCGTCCTCTTCCTACGCTCCCGGTTCCTTTGAGGAAATGGCCGCGGAAGCGGAGGCCGCGGCAGCTGCCGAGGCAGCCATGTACGAGGAGGAAGACCAGCAGGAGACCGACCAGAATTCTGTGCTCCGTACGCGTGAGCGGGAGGTCATTAGGTTTATCCTGAACTACGCCGACAAAGAAGTGGAGGAGGGCCTCACTGCCAGCCAATTCATGTTGGGCGAGTTGGAAGACATTGAATTTAAGACCCCTATTTACAAAAAGCTGTTTGATCTGTGCCGCCTCAAGCTGGAGCAAGGATTTCTGCCTACCGCTTCAGAATTCATGCAGCACGAAGAAAAGGAAATACGCACAGAGGTGGTGGACCTGCTCAGTGAAAAGTACGAGCTAAGCAAAGGCTGGGCCACCCATGAAATTATTGTTCCCCACGAAAGCGACTTGGTTTCTTATGGCTCTGAGCGCGAGGTGCTGCGTCTGAAGTGGCGCAACGTGCAACTCATGATCAAGGAACAAATGGATACGCTCCCCCGCCTGACAGAGGCCCAGGAACTAGACAAAACCCTGCGCACCATCAAGGCCCTGAAAGAGTTTGAAAAGCAAATAGCAGATCTTCTGGGCATAGTGGTAAGCAGATGAAGTGGCGCCAACTGAAGCTGTACCGGTTTATCTGGGCCTTCTGGCTTATTGTAGCCAGCATGGTTACCGGAGTAGTTGGGTTTCAGCTTTTAGAAGGGTACACGCTGGAAGAGGCGTTTTACATGACGGTGATCACCATTTCCACCACCGGTTTCCAGGAAGTGCATCCGCTTTCAACCAGAGGCCGGTTGTTTACTGCTTTTTACTTGCTCGTGAACCTGGGCATCATTACATATACCGTCTCAGTATTGACCACGTACCTGTTTGAAGGCGAACTAAGGAGCATCTGGAAAAACTATATGAATGAACGTGAAATAAAGCGCTTCACTGGCCATGTAATTGTGTGCGGCTTCGGCCGAAACGGATCAAAAGCCACCCGTGACCTTTTAGCCTGTGGCGAGCGCATTGTGGTCATTGAGCAAAATGCCGATCTCTTTAACAGCAAACCAGAAGGCGACGGCAAGCTGAACTGCCTGACCGGCGACGCCACCGATGATGAACTGCTCATAAGAGCAGGGGTGCAGCAAGCGAAAGCCCTTATTTCCACGTTGCCTAAAGACGCTGATAATGTGTTTGTGGCGCTCACGGCCCGTGGCTTGAACCCAGATATGCAGATCATTGCCCGGGCCTCAGAAAAAACCACCGAACAGAAACTAAAAAGAGCGGGCGCCAATTACGTGGTCATGCCTGATGAAATTGGCGGTAGTCATATGGCAAGTCTCATCACCCAGCCAGAGGTCATTCATTTCCTGGAACTGCTGAATGGGACAGGCCCAAAGAAAATGCACCTGGAAGAAGTGCACCTTGACCAGCTTCATCAGGATTTGCGTGGCCTCAGCATCCGTGAGTTGGACCTTCGCAACCGCACGGGTGCCACCCTCATTGGACTTAACCGTAACGGAAGTGAATTTCTGGTGAGTCCAGACGGTGATATGCGCCTTCAGGCCGGAGACATCCTCATCTTATTAGGGTCTCAGGCGCAAATTGAAAAGTTTACCAAGTTGTTTTACTCTTAAACCGTCCTGTCTAAAGGAGTTTCTTCTTAGGGTATAGTATTATTCTTTATGATAAGCCCTTGGGTTTGTGGCCTGTTTCCATGAACTAGCACTACTTAGTATCCCATCTGCCTCTTGTCTAAAGGCTGTTTTCCAGAGAATCAGCTTAAAATATCCTTCTTTTATTTGGCGCTTTTAGCCTGATTTTTTTAAAACAGGCTAAAAGCGCCTTTTTCTTGTGGAGACTGTCGCATCGGTTTTCATTTGGTTGATCTAAATATTTTGTCCTTCAAAGATCATTCTGCTGTTTCGCCGGAAAATTTACCTGCTTCGTCACTAATTCTTTCGTAGGGTTGTTATACAGAAGGTAAGTATAACGCGTGTTAATGCTATGCCCAGGTATGCGCACCTTTACCATTCAAAAACCGCTATCTTTGCGCATCCAAAAGCAGGCATGTAGTTTGGTTTGGCTTGCTTTACTGAAGAAGACAACATCATGTTAGATAAAATAGAAGACGCAATTGAGGATATAAAAGCCGGTAAGGTAGTGATTGTGGTAGACGATGACGACCGCGAGAATGAAGGCGATTTTATCTGTGCCGCGGAGAAAATCACTCCCGAGATTGTCAATTTCATGGCTACCCACGGCCGTGGGCTTATCTGTGCCCCGCTTACTGAGGAGCGCTGCGATGAACTAGGTCTGGAACTGATGGTAGGCCGCAACACCGCTTTGCATTCTACTCCGTTCACGGTTTCTGTTGACTTGCTGGGGCACGGCTGTACCACTGGTATTTCGGCCTCAGACAGAGCCAAAACTATACTGGCTTTGGCAGACCCAAAAACCGATCCTGCTTCTTTAGGCAAACCTGGGCATATCTTCCCGTTGCGTGCTCGCAAAGAAGGCGTGATCAGAAGAGCTGGCCACACCGAAGCAGCAGTTGACCTGGCCCAGTTGGCTGGGTTGGCGCCGGCCGGGGTTTTGGTGGAGATCATGAACGAAGATGGCACCATGGCTCGCATGCCAGACCTGGAGAAAGTAGCCGAACGCTTTGACCTGAAGCTGATCTCCATCAAAGACCTAATCACCTATCGCCTGCAAAAGGAAAGCTTAATTGAGCGCGAAATCGCCGTAGAACTGCCTACCGATTGGGGCGACTTTGATTTGTATGCCTACACGCAACGCAGCAACAACGCCAAACATCTCGCCCTGGTGAAAGGTACCTGGGAAGAAGGCGAGCCCGTGTTGGTACGGGTGCACTCTTCCTGTGTGACGGGTGATATCTTCGGCTCTTGCCGCTGTGACTGTGGTCCGCAACTGCACAGGGCCATGGAAGTGATTGAGCAGGCAGGCAAAGGGGTGATTGTATACATGAACCAGGAGGGAAGAGGCATTGGGCTTCTAAACAAACTCAAAGCCTATAAATTACAGGAGCAGGGCTTAGACACCGTTGAGGCCAACCTGCAATTAGGCTTCGGGACCGATGAGCGTGATTACGGCGTAGGTGCCCAGATCCTGAGAGACCTTGGTGTAACTAAAATGCGGCTCCTGTCTAACAATCCGCGTAAACGCACAGGTTTGATAGGATATGGTCTGCAGATTGTGGAGCAGGTGCCCATTGAGATTACGCCTAATGCCCACAACCAGCGGTACCTCACTACCAAAAGAGACAAGTTGGGTCATTTGATTCTTAAAAAATAAAGCAAAAAGGCGGAAGATTTCTTCCGCCTTTTTGCTTTATATCCTATAACGTAGTTGTGAAACAGGTCTTTATCCGTCAAATTGTACTTGGAAAAGGGACAGTAGAAATGGCTTGGACAAAGGCTCAAAAGTTATGCACGAAAATTGCTCTGTATGCGTTATAATGTACTGGGAATGAGACAACCTTCCTCAGTTTTTTGAAGTATATTTTTTTAAGAAGGGCATGTTACTTTTATAAGAGGCTTATAAGATGAAGACGATGGTAAGAAGAGTGTATGGGCTTTTAGTAGTACTGTGTATTTGGGCTTCCACTGCCATGGGGCAATCTTCAGGGTTGGTGGATGAATGGCCCATGGGAAGAGTGTACCTGGCCTCAGGGGACTCAGTGAGCGGGAAGATTACTTATCACCGGTCAGAGGACTTGGTAAGGATTCTGAAAACCGATGGTTCTGTGGTTGCTTACGCCCCAGTGGCTGTACGCGGCTTTGAGGCCATTGACAACGAAGGACGCTACCGCCGGGTGTTTGTGACCCAGCGCTGGAACTTCGGGAACGACTACAGTGATTTTCTGGCTCCGGCTTTTTTTGAACAGATTGTGATTGGAAACTATGGCCTGCTCAAGCGCGAAACCATGACCCGCCGAGACATCAGCCGTGACCCTATGTACCGTAACGGTTATTACCGTGGTGGATATTATAACCCCTATGGCGGTTATCCGATGGGTGGGCCTATGTACGTGGAGCAGCGCTTAGAGAATTTCTTTGTTTTGCTGCCTAACGGGAAAGTGAAAGAGCTCCGTAATGTGAAAAAGGACCTGGAGATGATCTATGGCAAGAAAAGCAATGTCATGAAAGAATACGTGCGGCAGAACAAACTGAAATATACTAGCCTGCCAGACTTAGCCAAGATTGTGAGTTATCTAGGCGCCATTTCTCAGCCTGAGGTTAGAACCAGTTCTGTAGATATGTAAGCTTATGCAGTAGGTCAAGATAAATGTTTTAAAAGCAGAACGCCCCGCTAAACTTTAGCGGGGCGTTCTGCTTTTAGGGCTGTTTTCAAGAAAACAGTCAAAAACGAATGTTTACAAATCTCTTGTCCTTAGCAACTGGTAAGAAAGAAAGCAGAAGAGACCCACGTATAGCATCGCCGGGATCAGGGCTTGCAAGGCGGTAAGGGAATCGGTGATTCCTAACATGAGTTGCTCCACCTCGCTGTGTGGGCTGGGCGTTAAAGAACCTAAAACCTTCATAGGAAAGTACTTGTCTAAGGTATCAGGCGTTTGCCAGTGAATGAGTCGTTCAATTACCAAGGTGTAGGCCATGAACACCAGAATGGCTAATCCGGTTTTCCGGAGCAGGAACGCAATTAGCATGGCTAGGGCCATATAGCCAATCAGTTGTACTAAATAATAGAGAACAAACTGGGCGTCTGTCAAAACGGATGAAGTGCCCTCACCAGTACGATGATACAACCCAAAACCCAGGCCCAAGATAAACACATAAACTGCCAGCACGCACGCCAGCAGCAGAATGACAGCAGATTTGCTCTGCACCACGTTTGCCCGGGAGAAGCCGTCAATGATTTGCTGCCGAAGGGTTCTGAACGCGTATTCATCAGACACCAGAATGATGATCAAAATACCCGGAATCAGGTTCAGGAAACTGGAAACGTAGGTCAAGTGCATCCAGAGCTTGGGGAATTGGTAGAGTTCGGCGCCAGCCATTTTCCCATTGACCATTACATTGCCGCGGGCATAAAAGAAGATAAATAGAAGGCTGCACTGCAACAACAGCAGTACCCAAAAGGTGGAATAAGGCAGTATTTTGCGTAGTTCTATGCGAAGAAGGGAGGTCATGCGTGGTCGGCTTTAATGATTTCCAGGAACTGGCTTTCCAGACTTTTCTTGCGCACCACTATTTGACCTAAGGCAATGCCCTGGTTGAAGAAGGCACGGTTGAGTTCTGAGCTATCGGTGGCAGGTTGCAGCGCCAACTGTACTTGTCCTTTTACCTGGCGGGCCTCCAAAACGAAGGGCAGGGTACAGGCTATCTGTAATAAAGCTTCCAACGGTGCTCCGCCACTGATAAATACCAGGTCATTGGTGGCCAGGATGGAAGAGACCGGTCCTTCAGCTTTCAGTTTGCCGCTGCGCAGAACCGCCATGTGGGTACATACCTTTTCTACCTCATCCAGTAAATGGCTAGCTAATACAATGGATTTGCCCTGACTTGCAATAGAAAGGATCAACTGGCGCACCTCGGCAATACCTTCAGGATCTAGGCCATTGGTTGGTTCATCCAGCACCAGCACCTCTGGATCGCCCAAAAGCGCAGCACCAATGGCTAACCGCTGTTTCATGCCCAGAGAGTAGCCCTTGAACTTGTTGTCTTTGCGTTGGGCTAGGCCTACGGTTTGCAGCACGCCGGGGATGCGGGCGTGGTCCACTCCCTTTACATCAGCGGAAAGGCGCAAGTTTTCTTCGCCGGAAAGATAGGGGTAGAAGTTAGGGGTTTCCAGCAGGGCGCCAATGCGACGTTTAGTATTTTTAGAGATAGGTTGCCCGAACCATTGGAAGGTGCCGGCGCTGGCATTAATCACATCCAGCACAATACCCAGGGTGGTGGTTTTGCCACTGCCATTGGGTCCCAGAAGGCCATAGATGCTGCCCTCTGGTACGTTAATGCTCAATTGGTCTAAGGCCTGCACCGTGCCATAACGTTTGCTCAGCCCTTGAATAGTTAAAATGTCTGCCAAATCTGGGTAGGTTGAAAAGGGTATCCTGCAAAGCTAGGAGGATTTACCTGAAAAGCTAACCAGCTAGAAGGTGCAGGGGAAAGTGGATGCCCTGGGTGAACTCGTTTCAGGCCTGCTTTTTAGGAAGCAGGCCTGAAACGGGGGCGAATTAATTATCTGTTTTCGTTTTAGGAGCAGATTTTCTTTGGGGTGGCGGAGGCGGAGGAAGCTTGCCGTATTTCTTCTCAAAGGCAGCCAAGCCAGTTGGGGTAGTGTCAAAACTCTCCACTTCCCCGGATTTAAAAATCACGTACAAGCTTTCATCGCCAACACTTAGTCCTTTTATAGTAGGATTGCGCTTTTTGAAGTCAGAGTTCAGTTCCACATTTAAGGGAGGAGGTGGAGGAGGTGGTGCCAAGGCAGCATCTGGCGCGGCAGGAGGAGCGGGTGGTGGCGGCGGAGGTGGGGGTAGGGTGCCGTACTTCTTCTCAGCCGCCGCGGTGCCCTCCGCTGTGCGGGGGTACGTTTCAGTTTTTCCAGATTTCAGGTGGATGTAGATCGTGTTCTGGTTCCAGCCCACTTTGTCAATGCTAGGGTTTCTGCGCAGGAAAACATCATAATCATCTTGAGGAGAGATGGTCTTCTTAGCGGGACCATCCTGAGGGGAAGTTTCCCAGAGAGGAGTGGAGTTCGCTGTGGCGATGCCCTGCAAAGAAACAAGCGAGAACGCCAGCAATGGCAAGGCAACCACAAAACGCAGGTGCTGCGCACGGGAAGAAGGAGCTTTGTTCATCATCATAATTCGGTGTTTTAAAGATGGATAACTAAAAGAAGAGGTAAATGAAAGGGACGAGGCCTCTGTGGTTTGTAAAAGCGAGAACTGGTACTGTTTCCGGTCCAGGCCAGCCTTCAGGGTTTGCTGATCAGTAAGGAACTCAAGATTTTGTTTCAGAGACTTGCGCAACAGCCACACTGCTGGGTTGAACCAGTGGAAGAGCGTGGTAATCTCTACTAGCAGAATGTCCAGCGTGTGCCATTCCCGCACGTGGGTATGCTCATGTTGAAGAATAGGCAGCCAATCTCTCTCTGGGTGCTGCCCTGAATTAAAGTAAATGGTTTTTCCGAAGGAGAAAGGAGGCAAACTGGCCTGGATCTTCCGGTACTTGAATCCTCTGTAAGAGGCGTTCTTAGATTTTTGGTGGATGGTGTATAACGAGGCCAATTGTCCTAGAAAGCGCAGCGTCATCACTCCTACGCCCAGCCAGAAGACTCCCACCGGGATAAGCCAGAAATCAAATCCAGAGGCTTCCGGCGTAGGCATCTGATGTATTACCCAGTTTGGAGAAAAGGTCTGGAAGGTTTGGTAAATCTGCTTTTTTTCTTCAAACAAAGACAGCACATCTACCAGGGGGTATAAACTGGAAAGCACAAGCCCGGTAAGAAGGAACAGGCGGTTTAGGCTGTAAAACGTAATCTGCCGAAGGACCAACTGGTACGTGAGGTAGAAGAGAACCAGACCAACGTTCACTTGCAGGAGGTAGAGGAGGAGCGCCGGCATATCATTCAGATTTTTGGTTTTCAATCATGTCCATGATTTCTTTCAGCTCCTCGGGGCTCAGTTGTTTTTCCTTCACGAAGAAGGCCACTAGCTCTTTGTAGGAGTTTTGGAAGTAGTCTCCCACAAACCCCTTCATGAACTTTTTCTTGTACTCTTCGGCTTTGATGAGCGGCGTGTACCGGTATGTGTTCCCCAGGCGTTCTGCCTGCACAAATTCCTTTTTCTCCAGGTTCTTCACCGTAGAGGCCAAGGTAGTGTAAGGCGGTTTGGCCTCAGGTAGTTTCTCCAGAAAGTCTTTGATGAAGCCGCCCCCGGTTTCCCAGATCACCTGCATGGCATCTTCTTCTTGTTGTGTCAGTTTTTCCATGATGTTCTTTATTACGATGTCTTCGTAATTATACGAAAAGTTCGTAATTAAGTGTATGTCATATGGATATTATTTTTTCCTGTAAAGCAGAAAGCTCCTTTCCTGAACGGAAAGGAGCTTTCTGCTTTAACTCTTTTGGAGGTATTTTCAGGAAATCATCTTTGAAACAGAAACTACTGGATGGGCAACGCGCCACCTTTCCAACGAGCTACCGGGTAGCGCATGTGCGTGCTCTCGTAATGGGGCGTGTTGCGGTAAATGAAGTTGAGTTGAGCTTGTGCGCTTTTGGCCAAGGCAGGGTCTTTAGCCTTGGCCTCCTCCAAAGCGACTTTCAGTTTGAGATCTTGTTTGAGATATTGGGCGGCCAAATCCTCAAACACGTATGCCGAAAAGTGCTCCTTCTGCCCTAAGATAGAGTCAAAGAAATTCCAGGCGAAGTAAGAGTCTGGTGCTTGCGGCTCCAGGGTCTCTACCAGAAAGCGGTTGCTCACCTGGTTTAAATACACCACGTAATCACCCGCGAAGTATTGGATGGGTTGCTGGGCGGTGCGCACCTTCACCTCAGTGTGCAGGTAATGGCCCTCGTACGGACGTTGACCAGTTTTGTAGTCAGTGATGTAATAGGTTTCGGGGGTGAGCACGGTGTCTTTGCTCAGTCGTTTCAGTTCTACCTGGTTCTGCTGCAGGCGCTCAATAACTTCAGTCCAGGCTTGCGGAATAATATAAGCAGCAGGCTTAGTCACTGTGAGCGTAGGGCGGAAGGTGTCAAAGAACTTCACCGGCCGGGTGAAAGGTGCCTTGCGGTCATAGTATAGGCGTTCCAATCCGCTTACCTCACTGGGTTTGTATTTGGCTTCATAGCCCTTAAAGTTGATGGTTTCTACCTGGGTGGTGTCAGGTTCCCAGTTCAGGACGAATTCCTGCTGGGTAAGCAAAGCGGCGCGGTCTTTCTGGCGGGCTGCCTGAATGGTTTTCCCGTTTTTGGCGGTATAATCCAGGAACTCCAGCATGAGGTCATACGTGGACTGCACCCGTTTGTCAAAGGCTTTGAGCATGTGCGTCTCCGGGATGAAGCCCAGCGTCTGGTACAAGGTGGTATAACCGCTTGCGTACCGGGGTAAATCGGCGAAGCCGAAAATGCCGGTCTCCGGGGTTTCTCCACGCGAGTTCACGTACGGCACCAGCGGCCACTTGCGCTTCTCCATGCCTTTGTACAGCGCCGGCAGCATCTGCTGCTTCAGAAGCGTACCCAACGCACCGCCCAGTTTGTTGTGCTGGGTGGGAATAAGCGTCATGGTGTACTGGTAGTCGGCGCCGTTGCTGGTGTGGTTGTCCACGAACACCTCGGGGTCCCAGGTGCGGAAGATGGTGGCAAAGGTTTTTGCGTTTTTGGAGTCTTCCTTGATGAAATCGCGGTTTAGGTCCAGGTTTCGAGAATTGCCCCTGAAACCGTAGCTCTCAGGGCCGTTCTGATTGGTACGGGTGTGGCTGTTGCGGTTCAGGGCCCCACCTACGTTGTAAATAGGAATAATCACCAGCACCGTGTTGTCCAGCTGCTTGCGTAATTTCTTATCCTGCACCAGGTCGCGGGCCAGCATCATGGTGGCGTCAATACCCTCGGGCTCACCCGGATGGATGCCGTTCTGCATCAGCAACACCGTTTTGCCTTTCCGGTGAATAGAGGCTGGGTCAAAGTCCCCATCAGTGGAAATAACTACCGTGTGCAACGGTTTGCCCACATCGGTCATGCCAACAGGCGTCATCTTGATTTCAGGGTAGGCTTCATCTAAGCGCTGGTAGTAGTCAATGCACTCGTAGTAAGTGGCCGTTTGGTTGCGGTTGCTTTTCTCGAAAGGCGTCTTCCAATCCGGCGCAGGCGACGAAAGAAAAAGGGTACTTAAGGTGGTGAGCAGAGGTAGGAGCATGGAAATGGAAACGAGGTAAATTGAGAAAGTAATGTTAGGTAATCTGGCGGAGAAAATAAAAAGAGGCCCCGGATTGAGGGCCTCTTCACAGGTGATGTTTTCTTGTTTATAGATCAGGCAATTTTCAAGAAAGGGGTTATTAGCAAGTTTCCCAAAAGCAGGCTCAAAAGGGTAGAGTACTCCTGCTTAAGAGCATTCTTAATACAAACGGTTTTTGGTAGAGTCGCCCAGCATCTTGTTATCTAAACTGTATTTGCCTGGGCCGATGAAAAAGAGGCCCAAGAACAGAATAGCCGCTTCCAGGGCATGCGAATATCCTCCGAAGCCGTCGCCGGCTACCATGTGCCGAAGGGTGGCCACGATCATAGTAAGCAGCAGCAGCACCGTTACGGGCCTGAACAGGAAACCCAGCATCAAAAACAGACCACCCACGGTTTCGGCAAAGGCGGCCATAAACCCAAAGAAAGCCGCTCCAAACGTAATGCCCAGTGCTGACATGGCGCCGCCCACCTGTTCCCACTTCTCCATGCCGCCCGTGATCTTGGGCCAGCCGTGCAGAATGAACATAAAGCCAATGCCCAGGCGGAGTAATAGAAGGCCTTCGTTTTGAAACCGGTAGAAGTTGCGGGGACGATTCATGGAGAGAAGAGGTAGGGATATGGTTTTGGCTTCGGCTTCGGTTTTACAAGGTTGAGGACTTTTTATAGAAAGAAAGGTTGCTCAATAAATCATCACGCCAGAGACGAGGGTAGAATTAGGAACGTCTTTCACCGTTAGTTTGCCCCACCGGTTTGAAGGGATGCCGCGCATGTCCAGCACGAAGCTGATTCTATCTGGTTCTGAAATGGCCACGAAGTTTCCTTCGCCGGTGCCTACCCTGGTAATTTTGAAATTGTCTTTCACGTTTCCGAAGGTGCTGCCGATGCCGATGCCGGTAGCGCTTTTGAAAGCAGGGTTCAACACCGTGATGCGGGACACTTTACAAGTGGTGCCGGCGCATTCCTGTTCCACCCGCAAATCCGGACGGCGGCGCTCGCCTAAGACCTCATAGGCAGTAGTGGTCATGCCTTCAATACTGTGCTCAATTTGCTGGAGTTTGTTTTGCCCGTACGCTTGCTTCAGTTCGTCAATGGACATGCCAATCTTCACCATACCCGCTTGGCCTTTTTGCAGGGTTAAGTTAAAGAGCGGGTTGTTGGAAGATGGAGGCGTGGAGGCGGTAGACGGAGCGCCGGGCAACGGCTCAGGCGACATAGGTTCCGTGGAAGCAGGAGCAGGTGCTCCACCATCCGGGGTTTCAGCAGAGGCTTCAGTGGCCTCGGTAGAGACATCGCCGGCGGCTTCTTCCAGTTGGGTTTCGTTGCTGTCTTTTACAGTAGAGGCGTCTTGCTTGCAGGAGGCCAGGGCCAGTAGCGCTCCGAACAGAATAGTGGTCTTTTTCATCGCCATAGGTGGTTTAGCACGGCATAGGTACAGCTTCTTCCGGCATAACGCAAGCCCTTACCTGAAGTTGCCTTGTTTCAATTTGGCGGTGGGCCGTATACAACCTAAATTGGCCCAAACATTACAATTGACTATGAAGAAGCAGCCTTTGATATTAGTGTCCAACGATGACGGCATCACCGCACCGGGTATTCATGCCTTGGTGAAAGTGATGCAACGGATAGGAGAGGTAGTGGTAGTAGCCCCAGACAGTCCGCAGTCTGGCATGGGACACGCCATCACCATTGGCAACACCCTTAGGTTAGATAAATCGCTAGTTTTTGATGAAGTAGAGTCTTACGAGTGCTCCGGTACCCCTGCAGACTGCGTGAAACTGGCAAAGCACCATGTCCTGAAAGACCGCCGCCCAGACCTGGTGGTGAGCGGCATTAATCACGGCTCTAACTCCAGCATCAGCGTCCTGTATTCGGGTACCATGTCGGCGGCCATTGAAGCAGCCATTGAGGGCTTGCCCGCCATCGGGTTTTCGCTATGTGACTACGGGCATGACATTGATTTCTCCCACACCGAAGAGTACGTGGAGCTGATTACCCGCCAGGCGCTGGAGCACGGCATACCGGCCGGAGTAGCCCTGAACGTGAATTTCCCGAAACAGTCAGACAAACCTATTGCCGGCATCAAGGTGTGCCGGCAGGCTCGTGCCAAATGGGAAGAAGAGTTTGACGAACGCCTGGACCCCCGCGGCAGAAGCTACTTCTGGCTTACGGGTAACTTCGTGAATTTTGACAAAGGCGATGACACTGATGAAGCGGCTTTGGCCCAGAACTACGTGTCAGTAGTGCCATGTCAATTTGATATGACCGCCAGCCATGCCATTAGCTTGCTTAACAATGACTGGGACCTGAACCCTGGCGTGAAACCACCAGTAGGCACCAAAACCGTTGAGAGCGGATTGGCCGAAGGGTAAACTAGTTTGCCTCTGATTTAAACAAAAAGCCCCGAAAACGCAGATCGTTTTCGGGGCTTTTGTTATTCTTTCCTTTGTTGAGTATTTCATCTGTAGGCTGAGAGAAACTTGGGTTGGCAAACTCTCTTCTTCTCGTGAGCTCTACTTTAGAGGAAACTAAGCTTGAAAGGCTATTTTCTTCTTGTCGAAGTTTTGGATAGGGCCGTACTGGGCTTTCTTGATGGTAATGCCAGCAACTCTTAACTGTACTTCCACCGGAGCCAGTTTTCTTGTAAATTCAGAAGAAACCACTTTGCCATAAAAGGCTTTCGCTTCTTTGGATTCTCCTTTTTCAAAAGAGTGGGTAGATAATTTTTTGGTGATTGGCAGACCCGGGATTATCTGGTAAGTAGTAGTTACTACCTGATAAGAAGGCAGGAAGGGTTTGATAGCTTTTTTGAGTAGACGTTTCATCTTATAATTATATTATTTAGTTGTATCAAAGGTGTGTATAGCAAATATAGACTTTCTTTAGTTATTTAAAATATTCTTTAGCAATTCTTTGAAAATATATTTACTCCTTCCTTTCATCATTAGAGAAACCAAACTAGTTTTATGGAAGGCTAAGCCTAGAATTTGAATGAAAGAAGGCTTCCTTAGCAGAAAAAGGGTTTCATATTTTCATCTGGATGATTGAAGATAAAACTGGACTATTTCAATTGGTTTAAGCCATGTCATTGTTTGAATTTTACGAAAATGCTGATTTGTCTTTAAAAATAAAATCCATTCTCCTCGTGAGTTTTTTTAAGCGAAATTAGAAGCGATAGGAAGGGAGGATTTTACCTGTGGTATTAGAAAAAAGGCTTAAAAACAAAACTGCCTCTGATGTATTCATCAGAGGCAGTATGCGGATTGATTTATATTTTAGCAGAACAACGCTTAGCTTTTTGCGCTTTTCTGTTTTACCACTTTTTCGGCTAGCAACAAGGCTTCATAGGCATTGACAATACCGCCGGTAGCGGACAAGTCTGAGAACTTCGCTTTTTTCCTGGTCTCGTTTTCTACATTTGGGTACAGCGCAGTTTCTTTGGGGTACACAGTCGCAGATTTCAGAATCACGTCCTTAAGTTCTGCTGCGGTCAACTCTGGATAATGTGACCAAACTAAAGCCGCTACACCACTTACTACCGGGCTAGAAAAGCTGGTGCCGTCCATTTTGGCATATTTGTTTTCGGGAGCCAACGAAATTATGTCCACGCCAGGGGCGAAAAGGTCAACCGTTTTCTTGCCGTAGTTGGAGAACACGCCCACGAAGTCTTTGCCCAGCATTCTGGACGAGGCGCCTACTTCAATCCAGTTTTTTATCTGGCTTCCGTTATCAAGCACCCGGCTAGGATAGTGGGTCACTTTGTCATTGTCAGTGGCTTCGTTTCCGGCAGCGTGCACCAGCAGTACGTTCTTGGACTCAGCGTACTTCACGGCCTCATCCACGAACGATTTCTGCGGCGAGAAGCTTTTCCCAAAACTCATGTTAATGATATTAGCGCCGTTGTCTACCGCATAGCGGATGGCCAACGCGATGTCTTTGTCACGTTCGTCGCCCTCGGGCACAGCCCGCAAAGCCATGATTTGTACGTCTTCGGCAATGCCGTCAATGCCCAGGTTATTTCCACGCAGAGCTGCAATTAAGCCAGACACTGGGGTGCCGTGCGTTGGCCTGGGACCCATCACGTCGCTGTTGCCGTATTTTGTGTCAGCAATAGACTCTGGGTTGTCTGCTATAACAGTTCTTGGGTTGAAGTCCAGATTCAGGTGTTTTTCCAGGAAGGTGTCTGTGTGTTCTTTGTACTTCAGGAAAGACTCCACCGTTAAGCCCTGGCTGTATTTGCTTAGCAGCCATGCCCGGGCATTCATCACATTCTGGTCTGGGGAGGAAATGCGCTGAACGTCTTGCAGGGTGTATTCTTTGGTTTTTAAGTGATCTGCCAGTACGTTCTGCACCTGGATTAGGACCTTCTCAAACGCCGCTAAGTTCTGCTTTGTCTGCTGGTATTTGGCCAGTTCCTTTTCATAGGTTTGTTTGGCAAGCAGGTAGGTTTTGTACTCAGGTTGTTGGGCTACCGGCACCTCAGAAATAGCATTAACCTTCTGGTAAGAAGGAGCCAGTTTCCTAAGCAACCGTACGTACTCATAGGTTTCATACCTGATGTTTTCGCCGCTGGCATTGCCTAGAAAACCCCAGCCGTGCACGTCGTCTACGTAGCCGTTCTGGTCGTCGTCCTGACCGTTGCCGGCCACTTCTTTCTTATTTGTCCAGATTTTGCCTTTCAGGTCTTCGTGGTGAATGTCAATGCCGCTGTCAATCACGGCCACTACCACGGTCTTCTTGGCTTTTTTGTTGGCTAGCAGTTCTTTGTAGGCTCTGTTCACACTGGCGCCCTGCACTTTGTCCTGTACCGGGTCAAGGTTATACCAATTGACATAGGTTTGGTCAAAGGCTGAAACCGATGGTGCCGGATCATCCTGCGCCAGGGCCGGGAACACAGTTAAACCAGCCAACAGCAGGCTAGCCGAGGTTCTTACTATCTTTTGATTCGGAATTTTCATATGGGCATCAGGGCAAAAACCATTCCATGCGACAAAACAAGGCAATGATTTTCGATTTAAGGGGTTGGTTCGTTTTGAAAAGGTACACAATTTTTGGTATTCCTATTCCTCGTTTTGCTTAGGATAATTATGAATTCGTAACTGCTTTGCCGAGGTGGTTGCAACAATGCCCTTAGAACGATGGGGTAGGCAAGAAGAATATAGGTAGGGAGTGAATTGATACTCAAAGTCTTGCCGCAGGCAAATTATTGCTAGGTAATAGGCTGATTTCAGCTTGATTTTCTGAAAGTAGGCCTGAAATGGAGCGAATCTGCTCCTATGGGTGTTGTGCTGTTTTCTAGTGAATTTACCCTGAAGAAGCATATTTTCTGATGCTTTTGAAATTCAGGGCAATCGGGGAATTCCTAGTATCTTTGTGTTCTAATTGTAAAACGCACCATGATTTCAGTTGATTCGGTCGCCGTTGAATTTAACGGCTCGGCTCTTTTTAGTAACGTTACCTTCAACATCAATGAAACCGACCGGATCGCCCTCATGGGAAAGAACGGAGCCGGAAAATCTACCCTCCTCAAGATCATTGCCGGAGTTAACAAGCCTACCAAAGGCAAGGTGTCGGCCCCTAAAGATGCCGTGATCGCGTACCTGCCGCAGCACTTGCTCACCAAAGATGAGAGCACCGTGTTTGAGGAGGCGTCCAAAGCTTTCGGGCAGATTCTGGAAATGAAGGCCAAAATGGACGAGCTGAACACTCAGCTGGAAACCCGCACCGACTACGAATCAGACGAGTACATGAAGCTGATCGAGGACGTGTCTGAGCTGAGCGAGAAATACTACTCCATTGAGGAAATCAACTTTGATGCCGAGGTAGAGAAAACGCTTTTGGGTTTAGGTTTCCTGCGTGCGGATTTTCCCCGCCCCACCAGCGAGTTCTCCGGCGGATGGCGCATGCGCATTGAACTGGCCAAAATCCTTCTGCAGAAGCCTGACCTGATTTTACTGGATGAGCCTACCAACCACCTGGACATTGAATCGGTGCAGTGGCTGGAAGATTTCTTGGTGAACAACGCCAAGGCGGTGATCGTGATTTCCCACGACAAGACCTTCGTGGACAACATCACCAACCGTACCATTGAGGTGACCATGGGCCGTATTTACGACTACAAAGTACCATACACCCAGTACCTGCAACTCCGCAAAGAGCGCCGCGAACAGCAGCAACGCCAGTACGATGACCAGCAGAAAGAAATTGCTGACATTACGGCGTTTATTGAGCGTTTTAAAGGAACCTACTCTAAAACGCTGCAAGTGCAGTCACGCGTGAAGATGCTGGAGAAAATGGAGCTGGTGGAAGTGGACGAAGTTGATACCTCGGCATTGAGCCTGAAGTTTCCGCCCGCACCCCGCTCTGGTAACTACCCCGTGATTGTGGAAGAACTCACCAAAAAGTACGGCGACCATACCGTATTCAAAGATGCGTCATTAACCATTGAACGCGGCGAGAAAGTGGCGTTTGTGGGCAAGAACGGCGAAGGTAAATCTACGCTTATTAAAGCCATCATGGGCGAGATTGATTATGAGGGCAAACTTCAGTTAGGGCACAACTCCATGATTGGCTACTTCGCGCAGAACCAGGCTTCTTTGATGGATGAGGACCTTTCGGTTTTCCAGACCATAGACCAGATTGCCGTGGGGGATGTACGGACCCGCATCAAAGACATTCTGGGAGCTTTCATGTTCAGCGGTGACACCATTGAGAAGAAAGTGAAGATGCTGTCAGGTGGGGAAAAAACTCGTCTGGCCATGATCAAGCTTCTTCTGCAACCGGTGAACCTCTTGATTCTGGATGAGCCCACCAACCACCTGGACATCAAAACCAAGGACATCCTGAAAGACGCCCTCAAAGCCTTTGACGGAACGCTCATCCTGGTATCCCACGACCGTGACTTCCTGGATGGCCTGGCCGAGAAAGTATTTGAGTTCGGGAACAAGCGTATCAGAGAGCACTTTGAAGACATCAACGGTTTCCTGCGCAACAAGAAAATGGAGAACCTTAGAGAGATTGAGCGGAAGGCAGTTGCCAACTAAGTTGCCTTACTTATATATGAGAACTCCCCATCCGCCTTATGGCAGGTGGGGAGTTTCTATTTAAAGGATGTTTAAAAATAGGTAAAGCTAGTCCTTCAATACAACGGACTCCCATCCGTCATAATTCCCATTTAATTCTAATGCCTTGTTCTTTAACTGTATAGTTATATTATTGATAGATTGTGAATCTGCACTATCTGTTCTAGAAATATGTAATTGGTAAGGTAGTTTTGAATCCTCAATAGTTGCTTTATTCACAATCTTAAACTTTTCCTCAAGAGCATACTTAATGAATAGGGCTCTTTCCTTATTGTTGTTGAAATATAGCCAGTGATCAATTGGACGGGGTTTATCTAATGCGTCTCCAGCTAATCTTAATTGGTTTAACACCTTCTCATTAGACATGTACTCCTGTATGATTGGGTTAGGATACAAGAAGCTTGTATAAGCCTCCCAAGCCTGATCCAGCCTGATGTTTATATATGGCTTATAAGACTTAAATTTAGAAGCATATAGTTCGGTTAATTTTTCTCTTAAGTTCAGCGTGTCCTGAACATAGATGTAATCTAGCCTCTCACAATTGTAGGTAAAAGTTCCGGCCATTCTGCTAAGGGTAGTTGATTTGATAATCTGTTCCACATTATCTGAGATGTCATATAGCTTATCAAATTCTAGTTTCTCTGGAAATCCATCATTTCTACATTCGCTATAGGTTACACCTGTAATAACCAAAAATGGAAACTGCTGATGCGGAGCAGTTTTTATTAGAGACATGTCCAATGTTGTTGAACCAGCTCCTTTTTCATATTGAGCTAGGTACACATCCCAATTTCCTTCTTGTGCCCAACAATTAGTTTGAATGGTGAAGAGGGTAAGAAAAGAGCAAAAGAATTTAAGTAGCAAAGAGGTGCTTGTTTGTATGCGTATTCTCATTTTTTGATTGCTGAGTTTATCTATAACGAAAGGAAGTAATTTATGGAAGCCCCGTCACCATATATGTGATAGGGCTTCCAGTTGTAAGAAAAAAGATCGAATCAAATCAAAGCACAACTTTGTTCTTTTCGTCTTTGAACACGCTCAGCGCAGCAGACTGCACCTTCTGGCGGAAACCTGCCCAAGAAGTGGAGAAGAAGCTGTTTACTTTTCCTACGGCTTCTTTGGTGAGCGTTTCTGCCTGCTCTACCAATTGGGTCTCGGTTTGGGTAAGCGGCTCAGTGCGGCCCATCACATATGAACGCGCCTCCTGTAATTTAGACATAGGCGTCAATTGGTTCAGGCGTCCGTAGCCTTGGCGGGAAAGCTGCTGGCCCTGGATTAACTCCCGGTAGGTTTTGATGGAGTCCTGCATGGCTTTGGTGCTGCGTTGCAATTCAGCTTTCTCTTTTCCGCTGGCCAGTTTCAGTTGGGCATTGATGGCCTCGGTAGCGTCAGAAGCTTCCTGCAGGCGGTCCAGAACCTCGGTTAACTGCTGCGTCTGTTGATTCAGGCGCTCCATTTGCTGACGGCGGGCAATTACGTTCTCTTTCTGGAACGGGAACCTGGGGTCTGGCTTCACGGTCACAAACGTAGAGTCTTTGCTGCCGGCATACTGCATTACCAGTTTGTAAGTGCCCGGTAAAACAGGGCCTCCGGCTGGTTCCCCGCCGCCGCTGCGTTGGCCACGGTTACCGCCACCGCTAGCAACTGGCTGGCGAATGCCCCGCTCGGTCAGGTTCCAGGTCATGCGCTGGAAACCAAGGGTAGAATCAGGTAGCTGGCGCAGGGTCCGAATCAATTTGTTTTGATCATCAAATACTCTTAGCGTCAATGAATCAGCTTTCACGCGGCCTGCAGCCAAGGCCGCAGTGGTATCACGGGAAGGCAATCGGGTAGCCATTCTCTCGCCGGTTTCTTTGTTTAGTTCTGAGGCAGCCATTTTCTTTTTAGGCGCTGCTTTTCTGGCAGGTGCCGGGGCCGGAGTAGAGGCTTTCGGCTTGATATAATACGTCACCGTGGCACCGGCAGGTTTGTTGGCTGCCTGGTAAAGGTTGTCTGCTTCAGAGCCATACCCAGGTGCCGATGCATAGGTAGCCAGGTACGCTTCAGCAGGTTCAAACACTGCCAATGGCTTCTGCAGCGCTTTGCCGCCAGTAGCTGCCAATTGACGCAGCGGACGGATGTTGTCTAACACGTACACGGCACGGCCGAACGTGCCAATCACCAGGTCAGCCTCCCGTTCCTGCATCACTAAGTCCAGTACCGGTACTGAGGGCAAGCCTTGGGTCCACTGGGTCCAGTCCTTGCCCTCGTTAATGCTCACCCATAAGCCATGTTCGGTGCCGGTAAACATGAGGTTCGGCTGAACGGGATCTTGCAAAAAGGAGTGGGAGTAGCCACGTACTTTCTTGCCATCTACCAGTCTGCTCCAGGTCTTCCCGAAGTCAGTGGTGCGGTACACGTAGGCGCTGAAGTCTTTCCCGAAACGGTAATGGTTGGCCACCACAAAAGCTTCGCCGGCGCGGTGGCGGGAAGCAGTGATCTGCGGAATCCAGGCTTCGGCGGGTAAGCCGGGCAGACGGTCACGCAGGTTGGTCCAGGTTTTGCCGCCATCGCGGGTCAGTTGTACGTGTCCGTCATCGGTGCCCACCCAGATCACGCCTTTTTCTAAAGTGCTGGGCGCAACGGTGAGAATGGTGTTGTGGTTTTCAGCCGAGGTGATGTCCAGGCTCAGTCCACCACTTTCCATCTGTTTCTGCTGAGCCGGGTTGTTGCGGGTTAGGTCCGGTGAAATGGTTTGCCAGGTAAGTCCCTCGTCTGCCGACTGGTGCAGGTACTGGCTCGCGTAGAAAACCCCGTTTTTGTTGAACGGATCTAAGGCAATGGCCGCGTTCCAGTTGAAGCGCAGTTTAGTCTTCAGGTCTGGGGCAGTGGGTTTGGCGATGTACGAACGGCCGGTTTCTTTGTCATACCGGGCAAGGCTACCGCCCTGCGACATGGCGTAGCCAAAGCGGGCATCTTCCGGGTCTGGCACCACGTCAAAGCCATCGCCGCCCTGTACCGATTTCCAGTAGTAGTTGCGCAAGCCGCCGCGGGTAAAGGTGTAGCCCGGACCCGTCCAGGAGCCATTGTCCTGCAAGCCACCGTACACGTTGTAGGGTACTTCGTTGTCAACATTGATGTGGTAAAACTGCCCCAAAGGCAATGACTCCGGAAAGCTCCAGGTCTTGCCGCGGTCACGGCTGATGGCCAAACCACCGTCGTTTCCGTCAATGATTAGGTTCGGGTTCTCCGGGTGAATCCAGAAGGCCTGGTGGTCGGCATGCACTGCATCCATAGACGCCGTTACGGTGAACGTTTTACCTCCGTCTTCACTCACTGACACCGGCTGGTACAGCATGTAGATGCGGTTCTCGTTCTTAGGGTCCACATAAATCTCATTGAAGTAGAAAGCGCGGTTGGTCACAATAGACGGGTCTTCCGTTACCTTCGCCCATTTCTCGCCACCGTCATCTGAGCGGTACAACCCGTTTTTAGATGCTTCTACCAGGGCATATATGCGGCTAGGCATGCTGCGGCTCTGGGCCAATCCTAACCGCCCGAAGTTTCCGGTGGGTAAGCCGTCGGCTGCGCCTTTCTTGCGCCAGGTTTTGCCGCCGTCATAGGTGATGTACAAGCCGGAACCTGGTCCGCCAGAGGTGAAATCCCAACCGGTGCGGCGGTGTTCCCACATGGCTACTACCAATTTGTTAGGATTGCTGACGTCCATGAACATCTCGGCCACGCCTGATCTTTCATTCGTGAACAAGACGCGTTCCCAGCTTTGGCCACCATTGGTCGTCTTGTACAAGCCCCGTTCCGGATGGTCGCCGAAAGGCAAACCAATCACGCCCGCGTACACTACGTCTGGGTTGGTAGGATCAATGGCAATGCGGTGGATGTTAAAGGTTTTATCCAGGCCCATGTGTTTCCAGGTACGGCCACCGTCAATGCTTTTGTAGATGCCGTTGCCCATGTTCACCGAGTTGCGGGGATTGCCCTCACCAGTCCCTACCCATACCACGCTGGGGTTGCTCTGCTGCACCGCTATGGCGCCAATGTTGATGTTGGGCTGCTCGTCAAAGATAGGAGTGAAGGTGGTGCCTCCGTTCTCGCTTTTCCAGACGCCGCCTGAGGCCGCGCCCACGTACATAATGTTTGGGTTGCTCACCACGGCGTCAATGGCTGTTACCCGGCCGCTCATCACACCAGGGCCAATGCTGCGGGCTTTCATTTGGTTGAATTGGGCCATGGGCAGCGTTTGCGCCTGCGCTTGCCCCAACGCCAGCAAAGACAGGCAGAAGAGCTTGGGTAAATGTTTCATCATAAGTCAGTTTTCTTGTTGGGTAGGTTGGTTTGGGTCTCTAAATGTAAGCAACAAACCGCAGGTTCGGAAGCATGGTAGAATGAAGCCTGTTTTTAGCTCCCTTTGCTAAAAGCAGCCATAAAGCGAGTTCCAGGAACGATGGCCAAAACCTGTTTAGCGCCTGATTTCTGAAAACCATTGGTAAGCCTTGGCTTTGTCAGCGCTCAGGTAGGTAAAATAGAAAGCACCTCGTCAAAATTCTGTATCTTTCACATCCATTTACCTAGAATTTACTTCATGAAAAAGCTTCTTATCCTGCTTGGGCTTGGTGCTTTGGCAGTTGCCCGTCCGGCTTCGGCGCAGGTCTATAAACCACAGGAACCTCTTGCCCATACCTATTCCATTGTGGCCAGAGACCCTAAAACCGGCGAAATGGCCGTGGCGGTGCAAAGCCACTGGTTCTCCGTGGGCACCTCTGTAAGCTGGGGGGAGGCCGGAGTTGGCGTGGTGGCCACCCAGTCGTTCACCAATAAATCTTTCGGACTACGCGGGTTGGCGCTGATGAAACAAGGGAAATCGGCGGAGGAAACCTTGAAGATTTTGCTTTCCAATGATCCCGGACGCGAGGTGCGGCAGGTTGCTATTCTGGATGCAAAAGGTGGAGTAGCCACGCACACCGGTAAAAAATGCATCACGTATGCCGGGCATATCACGGGCAAAAACTTCTCAGTGCAAGCCAACATGATGCTGAATGAAACCGTGTGGCCCGCCATGGCAAAGGCTTTCGAGCAAAATGCCCACTTGCCGTTAGCCGAACGCATGCTGGCCGTGTTGGATGCCGCCGAAGCCCAAGGCGGAGATATCAGGGGAAAACAATCGGCAGCGCTGCTGGTGGTGCCTGGTAAAAGCAACAAAGAGCCCTGGAACGAGCGACTGGTAGACCTGCGCGTAGATGACCACGAAGTGCCTTTAAAGGAACTCCGTCGTTTGCTTACCGTGCAGCGGGCTTACGAACACATGAACAACGGCGACCTGGCGGTAGAGAAAAATGACATGGCACTGGCCATGAAAGAATACAGCGCTGCCGAACGGCTCCAGCCCAACAACCTGGAGATGCAGTACTGGCATGGCATCACGCTGGCCAACACCGGCAAAGTAGACGAGGCTATCAAAATACTGCAACCTGTTTTCAAAGCCGATAAGAACTGGCGCACCTTAACCGAGCGTCTCCCGCCAGTGGGCTTGTTAACCGTTTCAGCGGCAAATTTGAAAAAGATCCTTGAAACGAAGTAACACTCCCCAAGCCCCAACATTTCCCTAAACCTAAATTTCAAATTCTGAGCTGTGGGTTGTAACTCGCAGCTCAGAACACAAAACAATTCAACCAACCAACCAACATGCTTTGCTCACTTAAAAAGATAACCCTGGCTGCGGCTCTCTGCTTTCCGTTGGTGGCCAATGCCCAAAACCAGGATTCTGTGCACATTCGCAAGATTTATGACCTGGCGCTTACCCAGGGCCAGAGCTATGAACAATTACGCTACCTCACCAGCCGTATTGGAGCCCGGTTAAGTGGTTCTCCGCAGGCCGCCGCTGCCGTGGAATGGGCTCGGCAGGAGATGGAGAAAATGGGATTGGACCGCTTGTACCTGCAAGAAGTAATGGTGCCTCACTGGGTACGCGGCGACAAAGAATACGCGGCCATTGTTAATTCTAAGATCACGCCCACCCGCGAAGTAAACGTACTGGCTTTGGGCGGATCAGTGTCTACCCCGGCCTTGGGGCTTACTGCCGAGGTGATAGAAGTAAACGGCCTGGACGAACTGAAGAAACTGGGCAAGCGAAAAGTGCAGGGCAAGATTGTGTTCTTTAACCGGGGCTTTGACCAGACCCACATCATCACTGGCCATGCGTACCGTGGCGCCGTAGACCAACGCTCCAGCGGACCTTCAGAAGCAGGTAGGTTAGGAGCTGTAGGCGTAGTAGTGCGTTCCATGGCGTCTAACAACGATGACTTCCCGCACACGGGCGGCCTGCGCTACGCTGAAGATGCACCTAAAGTCCCGGCCGTGGCCATCAGCACCAAAGGCGCCGATTTATTGAGCAAATTGCTGAAAGAAGACGAAAAGCTGCAATTCCACCTGCGCATGAACCCGCAGTGGCTCCCCGATGTGCTCAGCTACAACGTGATTGGCGAGATCAAAGGCTCTGAGAAACCAGAGGAGATCATTGTGGTAGGCGGTCACTTGGACAGCTGGGACATTGGCGAAGGAGCCCATGATGACGGCACCGGCTGCGTCCAATCTATGGAAGTGCTGCGCCTGATGAAGGCGATGGGCTACAAACCCAAACGCACCATCAGGGCCGTGCTATTCATGAACGAAGAGAACGGCCTGCGTGGGGGCACCAAGTACGCCGAGGTAGCCAAAAAGCAGGGCGAGAAACACATTGCCGCCATTGAATCAGATGCTGGTGGGTTCACGCCTCGCGGCTTCGGGATTGCCACTACCACTGAGGCGGCCTACCAGAAAGCCCTTGCCTGGAGAGAATTGCTGGCCCCTTACGGCCTCCACGACATTGACCGCAACGGCGGCGGTGCCGATATTGGTCCGCTTAAGGATGACCGAGTTGCCCTTATCGGCTTCCGTCCAGATTCCCAGCGCTACTTTGACATCCACCATACCGCCAACGACACCTTTGACAAAGTAAACCGCCGCGAACTGGAACTAGGCGGTGCGTCTATGGCCGCATTGGTGTATTTGCTGGATAAGTATGGATTGTAAGGAATCCAGTCTATGGAACAGAGAAGCCTGCGGCAAAAGCTGCGGGCTTTTTTGATGTGTTTTTCAGAAGGCAGGTTTAATTTAAAATAAAGGCAACTAATATAGCTATGGCGCGCAAGTTACTTCCGTCACTTACTACTTCTGCAAGTGTGTAATGCGCTTGTTTATGGAAACGCGGGTTAAAGTGCATCAAAAGTAGGAGAGCAGGAGAATCATCTAAGAAAATCACTTATGAAGGAAGTGCTAAAAGTTGTCTTGATCATTGTTTTTGTAATTGGTGCGGTTCCTTCGCACGCCTGTGAGTGTCATCTTCCAAATTTATCAAATTGGGCACCTGTAGTTGAAAATTACATTGACAGAGCATCTATAATTTTCATTGGTAAAATCACACCTTCTAAACAAGAGGTTGTCTCAGTAAAGATTATAGATGTATTTAAAGGAGAGTTGAGAATAGACTTAACTTTTGAATACAGAATGAATAGTAGCTGTATTAGTCTGCCAAAAGAAGGATTAGCAATTATTTACGCTAGATATGAGAATGATAGCACAATCGAAATCCCCTCTTGTGGAATAACTAGAAGCATTAATAATTTTTATACTTGCTCAATTCCCAATCATTCATTACTAGATGGAAAGCTAGACTTTAATACCGTGGATTTAGTAGATAAAGGTGAGGCAAGTTCTGCGCCCCTCCTCCTCAAAAACTGGATGATTGAATATGCCTTGCTAAACGCTTACCGCAACAATCACCGGAAGGTAGAGGAACCTCAAGCCAGTGGACCGTACTATCTTTCTTATCTCGCAGTAGCACTTTCAATAGTGGCTATTTTGGTGGCCTTTTTCAGAAAACAGCGTTGAAATAAAAGGGGACACGGCAGCTACTACCATTCGCAGGAAATCTCCGGCAAGACCTGTACCTTTGCAAGAAGTTCAAACAGTGTTCGCTTGAAAAAAATCCTCATCATCCGGTTCTCGTCCATTGGCGATATTGTGTTGACCACGCCGGTGATCCGGTGTGTGAAAGAGCAGGTGCCGGGGGCGGAAGTACATTTCTGCACGAAGGCCGCTTTCCGGAATATCTTGGCCAGTAACCCGTACGTGGACAAGGTGTTCTGCCTGGAGAACTCCCTGAAGGATTTGCTAGGCCAACTAAAAGCCGAGAAGTACGATCTGGTGCTGGACCTGCACAACAACCTGCGTACCCGTATTTTGAAAGCCCGTCTGGGCCGCCCTAGCCGAAGCTTTAACAAATTAAATTACCGCAAATGGCTGTTGGTCAAGTTCAAGATTAACCGCATGCCCGATGTGCACATTGTAGACCGTTACCTGGCTACCGCGGCTCCTCTAGGCGTGAAAAACGACGGACAAGGGTTGGAGTATTTCATTTCGGAGAAAGACGAGGTAGACCTGTCTACGTTGCCGGCATCGCACCAAAAAGGGTATTATGCCATCGCCATTGGGGCGCAGCATTACACCAAAAGGCTACCGGTAGATCGGCTGATTGAACTCTGTGAAAAGATAAACAAACCAGTAGTGCTGTTGGGCGGGAAGGAAGACGTGGAGGTAGCCCGCATGATTGAAATTTATTTCACTTCTGAGCCTTACTTTTCCAAAGACTCTCCTTACCCCAATCACCGAACGGTCATTTACAACGCCTGCGGAAAATATAACTTAAATGGCTCTGCCTCTTTGGTGCGCCAGGCCCAAGCCATCTTCAGCCATGATACCGGCTTGATGCACATTGCCGCCGCATTCAAAAAGAAGATCTATAGCATTTGGGGAAACACGGTGCCTGCCTTCGGGATGTACCCGTACACGCAGGATTTTGAGGTCATGGAAGTAAAAAACCTGTATTGCCGGCCCTGTTCCAAAATAGGTTACTCCAAATGCCCTGAGCGCCATTTCCGGTGCATGCGCGAAATCAAATTTGAGTTCCAGTTGCCCACAGTAGAGCAGACAACTTAAGTGCTTCTGACCTGAAGCCGCTTTTAGCCTGATTTCGAGAAAAGCCGTAGAAAACGGCAGACTAACAAACGAATTTATGGCTGCTAAACCCATTCTCTACGGCGCTGACTGGTGCAAGAAAACCATCGCCATTCAGGACTACTTCAAAACGCATGACTTGGCTTACGACTACATCAACGTAGAGCAAAGTGACGAAGCCATGCAGGCCATCCAGGACATGAACCGCAGCAAAGTCCGCTTCCCTATGGTAGTGGTAGGAGAGCAGAAGCCCATGAAAAACCCCTCTCCTGAAGAGTTAGATGCCGCACTAGCAGAAAACCAGTAAATAATAAGGCTTTGCTCTAAATGGGCTTTTCGATATTGCGTTTGGAGCTGTCGCTCCACTGATTTGCAAACTTCCGGTAATTATAGGTCCAAGTCACAGACTTGAACCATGTAGAGGGATTAAGATGGAAAAGCCTTTTGCTACTTTCCCTTTTCCAGTCTTTCCATCGAGCGCCTCGCTTTTGGCCATAGAAAAGCTTTATCTAAGAGTAACTGACAACTCGGGCCGCAAGGGCAGTGCGAGAAGGCAAGACGGGCCCCCGCGGCCGTGAGCGCTTTTCGCTGAAGATGAAACAGCCAAGCATAAGGGCTCCGCATCAACCAGGCACCACGCCAGTAAAGGCAAACTGCATGCACTGCTAAATGTCCAAAAAAGGCATTTTAAAGAAAAAGCGTTTGTGGCCTGCTTTCCTAAAACAAGCCACAAACGCTTCTGAGCAATTACAAGGAAAGAGGTATCCTTACTTAGTGATCATTTCAAAACCAGTATACGCATGCAACGCCTTTGGCAACCGGATGCCCTCAGGAGTCTGGTTGTTTTCCAGCAAGGCAGCTACAATACGTGGCAATGCCAAGGCACTGCCGTTCAAGGTATGCAGCAATTGCGGCTTCCCACCCTCAGTACGCTGACGAAGCTTCAATCTATTGGCTTGGTACGTTTCAAAATTGCTGCAAGAACTCACTTCCAGCCATCGGCCCTGAGCGGCAGAATACACCTCCATGTCATAGGTAAGGGCAGAGGTAAAGCCCATGTCGCCACCGCAGAGGCGGAGTACGCGGTAAGGGAGTTCCAGTTTCTGCAGTAAGCCCTGAATGTACTGGCTCATCTCCTCCAGTGCCTCGTAGGATTTTTCAGGGGCTTGAATTTGCACAATCTCCACTTTGTCAAACTGGTGCAGGCGGTTTAAGCCACGGACATCAGCCCCCCAGGAACCTGCTTCTCTTCTAAAACAAGGCGTGTAGCCTACGTTTTTGATGGGCAGCTTGCCTTCAGCAATGATCTCGTCACGGTACAGGTTGGTGATGGGCACCTCAGCGGTGGGGATCAGGTACAGGTTGTCGGCGGTGGCGTGGTACATCTGGCCTTCTTTGTCGGGGAGCTGACCGGTGCCATAACCAGAAGCTTCGTTCACCATAATGGGTGGCTGTACCTCAGTGTAACCCGCTTTGAAGGCTTCATCCAGAAAGAAGTTAATAAGCGCACGTTGCAGACGGGCTCCCTGGCCTTTGTATACCGGAAAACCAGCGCCTGTAATCTTATTACCTAAATCAAAGTCAATGATGTCATATTGTTTAATAAGGTCCCAATGCGGCTGCGCGGTTTCAGGTAGTTGCGGGATAGTCCCATGCTCTAACACCACTTCGTTGTCCTCGGCGGAACGGCCGGCGGGTACGCTGGTATGCGGAATATTAGGCAGTTTGTAAAGAGCTTGTTGCAGGGCCTGCTCCAGGTTTTGTACTTCCTCATCTAACGCCTTGGTTTTCAGCTTAAGTTCAGCAGTTTCACTTTTTAAAGCCTCAGCCTGCTCTTTCTGGCCGCTTTTCATGAGTCCGCCAATTTCTTTGGCTAAAGCGTTAGCCCGGCCCAGGAGCTCATCACGCTCAGTTTGCAGGGAGCGCCTCTGTTGGTCCAGGTCCAACAAAGATTGTACTTCCTGGGCGGCGTTAGGAAAGTTTCTTTTCTGTAAACCGGCTAAAACAAGATCGGTTTGCTCGCGTAAAACGGGTATCTGTAACATGGTGCGTCAGTTTATCTGTACGCAAAAATAGAATATTTTGAATAGGCTGCGGCAGTAGGCACTTTTTTATAAGAATTTGTGTAACTTTATATATAAAATTACTCGTATTGCTTGTAAATAAGGACGCGGCTGTCTAACATTGCAGTACATTTTCTGAACGACCGCCATCGGTTTCTTCATTACTTCTTACACACCTTTTTCCTGTTTTTATCCGTCTGCCCGTTGCGCTCTGCAACTGCTATGCATTTAAACCGAATAGCTAATACTATCTATTTATGTACAACATTGACGAGTTGAAAGATTCTCTTCTTTCAGAACTCAAAGAAATTGCTGAGAACCTCGGCGTCACGAACTTTAAGAAGCTCAGCAAGCAAGACCTGATTTACAAAATCCTGGATCAGCAGGCTGTTACCCCCCTTGAGAATCTCCCCAAGAAATATAAAAAAACGTCACGGAAAGCAGACGAACAGGATACTGCCGCTGTAGCGGTTGAAGAAGCACCAGCCCCTGCTGCCCTAGAAGCGGAAGCGGTAGCACCTGCGCCCGTTGCAGTACAGGAAACCCTGCCGTTTGATGCAGCCCCTGTTCAGGAAGCACCCGCTGCGCCAGCCCGACCGGCCAGAAACACCGCAGAGCGCCCGGCAAGAGCAGAGCGTGCCCCGGCGCCTGCGGTGCGCGAAGACAGACTACGTGCCCCACGTGCTTTACGTGAGGATGTACGGGAAAGAGAACAGACCCGCGTTGAGCCCCGTGAGCCCCGCGAAAATCGTCCTGAGCCCCGTGAGAACAGACCAGAACCTCGTGAAAACCGCCCACAACCACGCGATTTTCAACCAAGGGAGCCCAGAGAACCAAGAGAAAATAATGCGCCTAGAGAGGCGCGTGAATCTAGAGAGCCCAGAGAGCAAAGAGAATTCCAGCCTCGGGAGCCTAGAGAAAATATAGCCAGAGAGCCTCGTGAGCAGCGCGAGCCCCGGGAAAACAACACCAGAGAGAACAACAACCGCGAGCCCCGCGAAAATGGCCAAAACTGGCAAAACCGCCGCGAGCAAACTCCTAACCAGAACCCTAACCAAAATCGTCCGCAACAACAGCAGAACAACAGTGTCAACTACCGTGAGTTTGATGGTGTTATCGCGAACGAAGGTGTTCTGGAATTAATGCAAGACGGCTACGGCTTCCTGCGTTCTGCCCATTACCATTACCTGGCTAGCCCAGATGATATCTATGTATCACCGTCACAAATCAAATTGTTTGGTTTGAAAACCGGTGACAGCGTAAAAGGAACTGTACGTGCGCCAAAAGAAGGCGAAAAATATTTCGCTTTGCTGAAGGTTGACTCCGTGAACGGCCGTACAACTGAAGAAATTAGAGACCGTATCCCGTTCCAGCATTTAACGCCTCTTTTCCCGGAAGAACGCTTAAAACTGACCACTCGCTCCAGCCAGTATTCTACCCGTATCATGGACCTGTTCGCCCCAATAGGAAAAGGACAGCGTGGTTTGATTGTGGCCCAGCCGAAGACCGGTAAAACTGTATTGCTGAAAGAAATTGCTAACGCCATCACTGAAAACCACCCTGAAGTGTACCTCATGATCTTGTTGATTGATGAGCGCCCAGAAGAGGTAACAGATATGGCCCGCAGCGTGAAAGCCGAGGTAATTGCCTCTACTTTTGACGAGCAAGCCGAACGCCACGTGAAGATCTCCAGCATTGTGTTGGACAAAGCAAAGCGCATGGTAGAGTGCGGGCATGATGTGGTTATTCTATTAGATTCCATCACTCGTCTGGCCCGTGCTTATAACACCGTGGTTCCGTCTTCCGGTAAAATCCTATCTGGTGGGGTGGATGCCAACGCCTTGCACAAACCGAAGCGTTTCTTCGGGGCAGCCCGTAACGTAGAGAACGGTGGTTCTTTGACCATCATCGCTACTGCCTTGATTGACACTGGTTCTAAGATGGATGAGGTGATCTTTGAGGAATTCAAAGGAACCGGTAACATGGAACTTCAGTTGGATCGCAAGCTTGCCAACAAGCGCGTGTACCCAGCCATCGACGTTCCGGCTTCCGGTACTCGCCGCGAGGACCTGCTTATGGATCGCGACGAACTCAGCCGTGTTTGGATCCTGCGCAAGTTTATGTCAGATATGAACTCAGTGGAAGCCATGGAGTTCCTGAAAGACCGCATGAAAGGCACCAAAGACAACGACGAGTTCCTGATCTCCATGAACAGCTAGTCTTTTAATATACAGTCATAAACAGGAAGGCCCCGCAGAGAACTGCGGGGCCTTCCTGTTTATAGAGCTTCCTGTTTATGACTGGTATTCAGGAAAAGAGGGGTAAAACCCATCACCCTCCAAAGCTACCGTACCGCACCGCTTTCTTCTTCTCTGGGTCATACACCAATAATCGTCCGTCTTCTTTGCCCAGCAGGTACTTAAACCCAATGGCTTTTGGGTTAGACTGAATGCGTTTCCAGGTGGTTTCATTTACAAAAGAAGCCTGAACCGGGGCGTTAGGCGCTATGGCCGGCGAAACAAAGTCAGAAGCCTGAACAAAGTCATCCATCCGTTTGATGATGTAGGCCTCGCGCTCAGATTCAGTGGCAGAAGGAGTTTGCATCTCGTAGGCCATGCTAGCCTCCAGATCGGCGGCGGGAAAGTTCTCTTCGTGAATTGTCTGCCCATCCTGGGTAGTAATGGTGAATTCTATTTCGCCTTTTGCAATGGAATTGCCGTGCAGGGCGAGCCGAAAATAATCGGGTTTCTGGGTAGACGAGAACTGATGCGTGCGCTGTACAATGTGCTGCACTGGTTCTTTGAACGTTTGACGTGATTTTCCCTTGTCTAAAGTGGCAGAGGTGCTGGAGTTGGTGGATGTAGTAGCTTCTTCTGATCCGGAAGATTGGCAACTGAACAAAAAGGCCAGTACCGCTACCCAATAGATTTTCGACATATTTTCAGAGAATTGGCCTTAAAATCGATGTACGTGCCGTGACGGGCATAGTTCAGCCTATTTAATTTTTCCAGAGTTGCCAAAGCAAAATCAAACCAAATGAAAAGCTCATGCTGAGAGAAGAAACCTTGTTCATGCGCATGGTATTCTCAAAGTTTGCGGCAGATGGGTTTCGCCTCACCTTCAAAAGCCATTGCGTGAACACAAATAAAACCGGACCGGTACCTATCAGGAAAAAGAGGCTGTGCCAGTTTTCATCGCGGCGCCAATAGGTGTAGAAAAGAAGGGCAGTAGCAATGAGAAGGCTGCCCGCGGCAAAGAGGAAAGTACCCCATAACCCCAGTTTCAAACTCAACGTCTGGTCGCCGCGGCGTGAGTCTTCCTCGTGCTGGTACACCTGCGTGAGCGGGTAGGAGCCACACAGAAACAGCGAACTTACCAAGGCCAGTAGTAGGTTGTTTGTGCTTAGTATAGTTGCCTCTGGTACGTTCATGCCCTTCTGAACCATGGCAAAAGTGAACGCTCCCTGAAATACCACTACCACTATGGTGCTCAGGATAGGGTACTTTTTCAACCGTATGCCTTCGTAGCTGTACGCTTTGGAAACTAACAAATACAAAAGCACCATGGCGGCAAAGAACCAGGAAAGAAACGCCGAGAGCACCACCGCCAACACATCAAATGTCAAGACCAACCAGTAGAGCGACTCAGTGACTTTAGGCGGATGTTTCAGGCCGCCAATGCTGCCCTCGTCGCGGTCGTAGTAAGAGTTGTATCCGTTGCTGGCCGGGTAAACCAAGAGGTGCAAAATCAGAAACACGGCCACTGCTTTCCACGGCGATATGTCTGGTGCGGCACTCAGCGCGAACCAGAAAATGGGCATCAGGAACAAAGAAAAAGGGATGCGGAGCAAACGCCAGGCATCGGACCAGTAGGAGTTCATGGTGCAGTTTACGAAGGATATCCGACTAAATAGATAACATTGGTGCCGCTCCAGTGCTTCGCCCGGCCTATGTGCCAAGTGTAATGCGGCGCATTCAAGGTAGAGACCATTTTCTGCAGGTGCTCTGGCGTGTACAGGCGCAGCAGGGAAACAGTGCCATCCCAGATAGTGCCTAACGGAATAAGCGGAACCAGATACGTAAAGAAAAGCCGGCTCCAGGTAAACGGCCTGATGAAAGGCGTAATGAGCAGAATGATCCAGGGGAACACGAACCAAACAAGAAGTAATTCATGCCAGCGTTTCCCTGCTCCTTCAAATACCCCAATTCCCTGGTTTTGGCGTACGGCATCGGCTAAGATAGCGGTGGCGGTTTGGGGTCTGAAATGGTGAAAAGCAGAGAAAACGGTTCTGAACCCAGGCATAAATGGTGGAACCGCAGTGGCATCCACTGATCTTTCCTCAAACCTTAGCGCACCGTTGCTTTGATGGGCAAGGTACTGGTATGCCTCCAGATTAGGGAATTTATCGGTGAGGGTAATGGTGACGCTTTGACCCATCTGCTTTTCCAGTTCCCTCCATACCTGCTGGATTCCGCCTCCGGCCCCGGAGCAAAGGTCTACCAGTTGGTTGTGCTGCCTGTGCGCTAGTCCTTTGGCGAGAAACGGCACAATAGGTTTGTAGATGCCAATAGCCGTGATCATAAAGCGTAGCACATCCATCATGCCTTGCCGCACCACATGCGGAAACCAAGCCTGGTCTTCCAGTTCAAACAAGTGCAGACGAAACTTCATGGTCAGGTTCAGTAGATAAGGTTAATGCGTTAATGATACGCTTTTGAAAAATTAGGCGCAAACCAAGGGCGTGAAGCTCTGGAGACGCCGCAGTCAGGAAAAGAAGTTTGATGGCAAAAAAGAGCCCACCCAAAGAAATTTGAGTGGGCTAGTATTCCTTCAAAAGGGAAATCTTATTCTGCTTTCAGGGTAAGCGTAGAGCCGTCCGGGGCCTGTAATTTCATGTCGTCTTCGTCTAACTCAGCCACGGTGAAGTTCTCACTCACGTTGTTGTTGGCATAGGTTAAACTCAGGGTTTTATTAGGCGCACTGTAGGTCCAGGTACCGTTGGCAGACTGGCTTTCTGACGTCTGGGTGAAGTTGCCGTTGGCAAAGAACTGAATCTGCTCCTTTTTCTCATCAGAGGTGAGTTTGTCTTTGTCACCGGAAGCAGTGGTTTCTCTACTGGCCTTCCAGATTTTGCTGGCGGTACCAGAAATCATCTGTGAATTACCACCTGCTTCTGTCTTCTTGTTACAGCTAAAAGAGAAGGCGCTTAATAAAACAAGGCAAACAAGCGTGAACAGACGAGTGGCCGGAGATACAATTTTCATTTTCATAGTTTTAATTTTTGGTTCAGGTTTCTGCGTATTTGCCGAGGCAAACACGCTTTTCATACGTGCGTTTTTATGCACAGTTATATGAAAATAAACAAACTTATCTTAAGAGGGTTCGTAGAAATTAGCCTGTATACCAATTGGATACAATTAGCAGAATCTGACCATTAATCGAAAAATACAACTATGGGATTATTTGATTTTCTAAAGAAAGGGGAGGAGAAGCCGGTTCAAAAGCCTGTTGCTCAACCTGCGGCTAAGCCTGCTGCGGCGGCTCAACCTGTTGCTGCTCAACCAGCAGCGGCGGCTCAGCCTGCTTTTGACACTTACACCGTGAAGAGCGGCGATTCACTATCAAAAATTGCCAAGAACTTTTACGGTGATGCTTCACAATGGCACAAAATTCACCAGGCTAACCTGGATAAAATCAAGGACCCTAACCTCATTGATGTGGGTTGGCAATTGAAAATACCTAAGGCATAATCACTTTAGTTTTAGTAGGAAAAAGAGTCTGCGCTTAGCACAGGCTCTTTTTTATTTTTAGGGGTTAGTTTAGCCAAAACACCTTCAAAACAGGAGCGGCAGGTCTATGCCCGCCGCTCCTGTTGTTCTAATAAAGTAAATGATAGTCCCGTAGGGCTGTCGCTTATTGAGGATGTCTTTCCAGATAACTTGCTACGGCCTGGCAGGTGGCACGCACTTCCAATCCTTTAGAGGCAGCGTACTCCAAGCCGTGTTTAATAAGCTGGTCTGCGTACCCTTTTCCACGATGCTCTTCTTCTATGAAGGTATGCTGGAAATCTATGGTGTCTTCATCTGGGAGCGCATAAGCAAGCTCGCCAATATCTTCGTTTTCCAGCAGAGCAGTAAACTGCTGGGCGTCCTGGTCATGCTCAAAGTCTAGGTTCATGGTAGAAGGAATTAGAGTAAAATGTATGGGCTCCTGAAAGTGAAACCATTATTCTTACTTATCCTTGCATAAAAGGTTGATGCCTGTCAAGATTAATCCTGTAACGCGACAAAATAATGGAGCTGAATGCCTGAAACCCAACCAGCAGGAAAGAAAAAAGGGGCCTACAAGGCCCCTTGAATTATCTCGTCTACAATAGGTGGGTCCAGCAGCGTACTGGTGTCTCCCAGGTTGGAAGTATCGCCTTCGGCCACTTTACGCAGAATACGGCGCATAATTTTCCCTGACCGGGTTTTAGGCAGTCCACTCACAATCTGTATTTTGTCTGGCTTCGCAATTTTACCAATCTGGTCTACTACGGTTTCAATCACCTCTGCCCGAAGGTTCTCAGGGTTACCTGGGGCCTCGTCTCCGCAGACTACAAAGGCGTAAATGCCCTGTCCTTTTACGTCATGCGGATACCCTACCACAGCACTTTCTACAATGTGCCTGTTCTTGTTGATGGCGTTCTCGATCTCGGCGGTGCCGAAGCGGTGCCCAGATACGTTGATCACGTCATCTACCCGACCAATGATACGCCATAGACCATCGGCATCACGTTTGGCCCCGTCGCCGGTGAAATACAGGTTTTTGTAGGTGCTGAAATAACTTTGACGGCAGCGCTCGTGGTCGCCGTAAGTGGTTCTAATCATGCCCGGCCAAGGGAATTTAATGCAGAGATAACCTTCCTGTTCGTTTTCTTTGATTTCGTCTCCGTTCTGATCTACCAGCAACGGCTGAACGCCTGGCAGTGCAAAGCCGGCATGGCTAGGCTTCATAGGAGTCACCCCAGCCAGAGAGGTGAGCATAATGCCACCCGTTTCGGTTTGCCACCAGGTATCTACTACCGGGCAGCGCTCTTTGCCCACGTGAATGTGGTACCAATGCCAGGCTTCTGCGTTAATAGGCTCACCCACGGAACCCAGTACCTTCAGCGAATCAAGGCTATACGACAGAACGTGGTCCAAACCAGCACCCATCAGAGAACGGATGGCGGTAGGGGCTGTATAGAAGATGTTTACCCCAAATTTGTCAATTACCTGCCAGAAACGGCCTGGGTCTGGGAAGGTAGGCACGCCCTCAAACATAAGCGACGTGGCACCTGAAAGAAGTGGGCCGTAGAGCAAATAAGAGTGACCGGTAATCCAGCCAACGTCAGCGGTGCACCAGTAGATATCGCTTTCCTCGTACTGGAACACGTTCCGGAAGGTATAGTCTGTGTAGACCATGTACCCCCCGCAGGTATGCACTACGCCTTTGGGTTTACCAGTAGAACCGGAGGTGTACAGGATGAAGAGCAGGTCTTCAGAGTCCATCTCCTCAGCTGGGCAGACTTTATCAACGTGCTGCAGTTCCTCGTGGTACCAGACATCACGGCCCTCTACCATGTTCACGGCCCAGCCTACGCGGTCCACTACTATTACTTTTTCTACCGAGGTACAGGTTTCCAAGGCTTCATCTACTACCCGCTTTACCGGGATTTGCTTTGCGCCGCGGTTGAGGCCATCAGAGGTCATGACCACTTTGGCTTGAGCGTCATTGATGCGGTCAGACATGGCGGTGTGAGAAAAACCTGCAAAGATCACCGAGTGCACGGCGCCAATGCGGGCACAGGCCAACACACTAAATGCCAGCTCCGGGATCATAGGCATGTAAATGCAAACGCGGTCGCCTTTCTGCACACCGTTGCGCTTCAAGATATTCGCCATCTGGCAGACCTTCTCGTGCAGTTCACGGTAGGTAAACCGGATGTAGCGCTCTTTGGGGTCATTGGGTTCCCAGATAAGGGCCAGTTTGTTACCCCGGGTTTCCAGGTGACGGTCCAGGCAGTTTTCAGTGATGTTGAGTTTGCCGTTTACAAACCATTTTACGTTGGGTTCCTCAAAATTCCAGTCCAGCACCTTGTCCCACTTTTTACGCCAGGTGAAGTTTTCGGCAATCCCGGCCCAAAACTCCTCTGGTTGTTCCACGCTTTTCTGGTAGGTATCCCGGTACTCTTCAAAAGATTTTATGCGGTAATCCATTTTGTCTGTTAGTTCGGTTTGAAGGCTTAAATATAGAAGTTCTGCCGAAGCAGTCAAGAAAAGAGGCTAGTCAAGGCAAATTGCTGCCCCTTTTGCGCCTTGTTTCTTGAAAAGAAGCTAAAAAGATAAATACGAGTAAAAAATAAAAAATGCGTTTTGGGGCTGGTTTATCCGAAGAAACCCCAAAACGCATTCCTTTATTGTAGCAAGTTATTCTGCACCTACACCCAGGTAGGTTCTGAGCTTTTCAGACTCAAACTTTAAAGCGGCAGATTCTTCCGGCTGAAGCAGGGAAACCACGATCCCCATCAGGAAAGCCCCTGACATAGACACCAACGCTGGGTTTTTCAAAGGGAAGATGGCTTCTTCATAGCCCATAATGTCTACCATAATGGTAGGGCTGAGCACAATCAGAATCAAAGAAAGGGCTGCGCCGGTGGCAATGCTCCAGACTGCGCCTTTGGTGGTGAAGCGCTTCCAGATAATGGACATGAGCAGGGCCGGGAAGTTGGCACTGGCAGCAATGGAGAAGGCTAGACCCACCATGAAGGCTACGTTCTGGCCTTTGAACACCAAGCCCAGTATAATAGAAAGAATCCCCAGAGCCACCGTAGCACGTTTGGCTACTTTCATTTCGCCTTTCTCATTGGAAACCCCATTTTTGAACACGTGCACGTACAAGTCATGCGAAATACTGGAAGCCCCTGAAAGCGTCAACCCAGCTACTACGGCCAGAATGGTCGCAAATGCTACGGCGGCAATAAAACCCAGGAAAGCCGTACCGCCGGTTTGTTCCGCCAACAGCAGGGCGGCCATGTTGCCCCCTTTGTCAATGCTTTCAATGGCCGGTTTGCCTACCAGCGCCATGGCCGAGAAACCAATCAGGAAGGTAAGTAAATAGAAATACCCGATGAACCCAGTCGCCACAAACACCGATTTACGGGCGGCTTTGGCATCTGGCACGGTGTAGAACCGCATTAAGATGTGCGGCAGGCCGGCAGTACCCAGCATTAGCGCTAAACCTAAAGAAAGCGCATCAAACGGATTGGTGATATAACCACCTGGAGCCAGCATTTCTTGCCCGTATTGGGTGCTTACTGCTTCCAGCAAGAAAGAAGGCCTGAAATCGAATTTGGCCAGGGAAAGCAACACCAGAACCGTGGCGCCACTTAGTAGCAACACTGCCTTGATAATCTGCACCCAGGTGGTGGCAATCATGCCCCCAAACAACACATACAAGGTCATTACGCAGCCCACTACTAAGACCGCAATCTCATAGTCCAAGCCGAAAAGCGTCTTGATCAGGCCACCAGCTCCTACCATTTGGGCAATCAGGTAAAAGGCGATGGTCATGAGCGAGCCCACGGAAGACACAATTCTGATAGGGCGTTGACGTAAGCGGAAAGCCACCACATCAGCAAAGGTGTATTTGCCCAGGTTCCGGAGCGGTTCGGCAATCAGGAACATAATGAGTGGCCAGCCTACCAAAAAGCCAATAGAATAAATAAGGCCGTCATAGCCTTTAGTGGCTACCATTCCCGCAATGCCCAGAAAGGAGGCGGCACTCATGTAGTCACCGGCCAGGGCCAGGCCGTTCTGGAAACCCGAAATGTTTCGGCCAGCGGCGTAGAATTCAGAACCCGTTTTTGTTTTTTTTGCCGCCCAGTAGGTGATGTAAAGGGTAACGGCCACAAATAGAAAGAACATGCCAATGGAAACCGGATTGGCGGTGCCCAACGTGGAGGCGCTAGGGCTGGCTTGCAGCAGAAGAGACAGGAGCATAGTGCTGGTGTATGTCAGTTAGTTGGTTAGAAGAGAAGGCTATTTAATTTTCTTTTTCAGGTTTTCCACGGCGGTATCATAGTGATTGTTCGCCCAGAAGACATAGATGCCGGTCAAAATCCAGGCAAACAGAATAATGCCTAGCCCAATAGGAATGGCCAGCGTGGTGTACTCGCCAATTCGGGTAGCCAACACCTGTTTGTTGAACGCCACCACCAACAGAAACCCGAAATACACTACCAACATGGTAAAGGTGAGAATAAGCGAAACCGACCAGCGTTTCTTGACCAGTTGTTTGAAATCAGGACTTTCCAGGATTTCATGGGGCTTTTGGGTGTGTTGATTCATGTTTTGTTTGTTGTTTTGGTACGGTAGAAAGCAGAAAGAAAGTAAGGCCGGAGCCTTGGTCTGATCCAGAAATAATCTGTAACAGACCGGTTAATTTAATGAGATATATCTAAAAGGAGCTATACAATGAGAGAATTATTTACCTTCTTTGCCTGTTTTGTATTGGAAATTGATAAAAGAGTCTTGACATGCTCATAGCAAATCATAGCGGCAAATTGTTGGAAGTAGGGTTAGATGAAGCCGGGCGGGGCTGCCTGGCTGGTCCTGTAGTGGCGGGTGCCGTGGTGCTGCCCCTGGATTATTTTCACCCTCTGCTCACCGATTCTAAACTGCTGACCGCCAAACAAAGAGAGCAGCTGCGGGAAGAAATATGCCGGGAAGCAGTGTACTGGGCCGTGGCCGAGGTGAGCCCCCAGGAGATAGACGAGATCAATATTCTGAACGCTTCTTTCCTGGCCATGCACCGCGCCACAGATATGTTGAACATCTTACCAGAGTATCTGTTGGTAGATGGCAACCGGTTCACCCCTTATAAAGAGGTTTCGCACACCTGCATGGTGAAAGGTGATAGCCGCTTCTTCAACATTGCAGCGGCCTCTGTTCTGGCTAAAACGCACCGTGATGAGTTGATGTGCGCCTTGGCAACGGAGTTTCCGCACTATAAATGGGAGCAGAACGCCGGCTATCCTACCAAGGCCCATAGAAATGCCATCAGAGAGCATGGAGTATCGCCCCACCACAGGGTATCCTTCAGGTTACTGCCTGAAGGGGAGACTACCGTGTTGGAAGCAGCAGTTTAGCCAGTATCAGTGAAAGAGAAACGGAGTATAGGTTGCATTGAAAAGCCGCGAGGCGTTTTGGAGTCTCTTTCTAAAAAGGACCTCCAAAGCGCCTCGCGGCTTTTTAGAAAATGGGGAGATATTATTGGGGTTTCAGTTTCAGCAGATCGAGGAAGAGGCTGAAGCTGTCCAGGCTGGAGGCCCCGTCGTTGAAGGTGTCAAAGGTAAGGGGTTTCACAATGTAGCCGCTTACCTTCAGGTTCTGGGCTGCGTGCCGGTCAGAGTCTTCGTTAGAAGTAGTCATAATAAACACGCTCACATCTGAAAGAAAAGGATCACTGCGAAGTTCTTGCAAGAACTCAATCCCGTTCATTTTAGGCATGTTTATATCCAGGAGAATGATGTTGGGGGTAGGAGTCAATTTGGGGGTCCCGGGTTCTCCTCGCAGCATGGCCAGCGCTTCACGTCCGTTTTTGGCTTTGTGTAGGGGCACCATTACCTTTATTTTCCTCAACTCGCGCTCCACGCTCATAGCATCAAGGTAATCATCTTCCACTAACAAAATACTTGCTTGCGACTCACTCATAGTTTCTTGTTTAGGTACGGGTAAAGTTCAAATATAAAGGGAATTTAAGCTTCGGCCAACTTAAACTTGGGCCAGGTGAAGGTGAAAGCAGACCCTTTGCCCAAGGTAGAAGCAACCTTAATGGTGCCTCCGCGCCGTTCAATGATCTTTTTCACAATGGCCAACCCCACGCCCGTACTTTCTACGGCATCACGCTCCTGCAGGGTCTGAAAGAGCACAAAAATGCGGTCATGGTACTCTTCTTCAATCCCTGGGCCGTCATCAATAACTGAAAACTCGTGCAGGTCTTGCTGCTCCTCATAAGAAACCGTCACGTTGCCTGAAGTGTCATGATGGTACTTGATGGCGTTGCTGATGAGGTTGGAAAATACCTGTTGCAACTCTACCCGGGCAGCCTCTACTACCGGCAGCCGTGCCGGAATGTGGATCTTGAACCCTGCCGGAGGATTGAGCATGTCTATGATTTCATACAGCAACACCTGCACATCTACCATTTCCTCCTCAATACGTGACCGGCCAATCCGGGCTAGGGCCAGAATACCATTGATCAGGTTTTCCATGCGATGCACGCGTATGCGCATCATCATAAGGTATTCATGGATGTGCGGTGGAAGTTCTTTGCCCATGTCTTCCTCCACCCAGCGGGAGGCATTCTCTATGCCGCGCAACGGTGCTTTCAGGTCATGAGACACCACGTAGGCAAACTGGTCCAGTTCCTTGTTTTTGCTGTCCAGTTCAGTAAAGGTTTTGTCAATGGTAGAGGACATGCGGTTTAGGGAGTCTGAAAGGCGGGTAAGCTCATCATTGGCGTTATCTTCAATCTGGGTTTTGTATTCGCCGTGTGAGATCCGGTCGGCCAGGTTCACCATTTTCATGATACGGCGTGAGATGAGGCGCGTAATGTAATACGCCCAACCCAGGCCCAGTAACACTGAAATGATGGTTAAAGTAGTGGAGATACGGCGGGTGTTTGCGATACTTTTTTCCAGGCGGGTATTTCTTTCTGTCCGCACCTCGTACTCAATGGAGTTGAAGTTTTTGAAGTAGATCCGCATTCTGTCTGTGATGCGCTTGCCCTCCTCGTTCAACACCAGAAAGCCATGTTCCAGCGCTGTGATTCCCCTGCTGCCAATTCCTTTAGCTACTTCTTTCTTCTTTTCTGCAATCAGAAGTTCTGCAAACTCATTGCGCCATTTATGGTGCAGGTCTTCAATTTCTTTAATACGCTTCAGCTGCTCGGGGTTGTCTTTCATGTAAATCTTGAGCAGGTTGAACTGGCTGGGTAGCAGGTCAGCAGCAGAGTGGTAAGGTTCCAGAAAGGTCTCGTTCCCGGTCAGGAGAAAGCCCCGCATTCCGGTTTCCATGTCAATCAGGCTCCTTTGCAAAGTGGCTGAGGTACGGGTGATGTTCTGCGAGTCAGATACGAATTTGGAGTTGGCAATCACGTCTTCAGACAAACGATAATTGACAATGGCCACCGAGGTAAACAGGAATGAAATAAGAACAAAGCCAGCGAAGAGCTTGGTTGATAGCTTCATGGAGTGTGCGATAGGAGCCACGCAAAGCGCAGCTCAGGATAAAAACTGAAACAGCCGCTCTTTCCTGTAAAAGAAAGCCGGCAGGCAAAAGTACGGGTTTTGCAGTACTTACACAGGCAAAGACTTGAAAGTGAATTCTTCAACCGGCACCTAACCCAATGGCATGGCACAGTCCCGCAGGTAATACACCACAAGTTTGAACAGTTCCTGATAGCTTTTGTCAAAGACCGCAAGTGGCTGCACCTTCAATTGGGCTTGCCTTATGTCAGGAACATGCGTACCCTTAGGTATGACGGAGGGTTTCACGGTGGAACACATCCCTTTCCTTGTTTAAAGACCTAACCAGGAGGGAAAGAGGTCGCTGGCAAGGTTTAGAAACCCGCCTTATTTTCCTACTTTTGCCTTACTAACACTTGATTATCATAAGACCAATTCTATATGGAATTAAAGAAAATAGCCCTGAATGATGTGCACGAAGCCTTGGGCGCTAAAATGGTGCCTTTTGCCGGATACAACATGCCCGTACGCTACAGTTCAGATTTAGACGAGCACCACACGGTGCGGAAGGCTGTAGGTATTTTTGACGTATCGCACATGGGCGAATTTCTTATTTCTGGGCCTAATGCCCTGGATCTGATTCAGCGTGTGACTACCAATGATGCTTCTAAACTAACTCCCGGCAAGATACAGTACTCCTGCCTGCCCAATGCTGAAGGCGGCATTGTAGATGACCTGCTGGTATATTGCCTGGCGCCAGAAGAGTACATGCTGGTGGTGAATGCCTCTAATATTGAGAAAGACTGGAACTGGATAAGCCAATTCAACACCAACGGCGTCGAAATGAAGAACATTTCTGATGAGATGTCTTTGTTTGCCGTGCAAGGACCTAAAGCTGCCGAAGCTCTCCAGAGCCTCACCCCGGTTGCCCTGACCAAAATGGTGTACTACACTTTTGACAAAGGCACTTTCGCTGGTCAGCCAGACGTGATCATTTCTGCTACCGGTTATACTGGTGCCGGCGGATTTGAGATATACGTACCCAACGAAAGCGCAAAAGAGGTTTTTCAGAAAATCATGGAAGCTGGCGCTGCCTTCGGAATCAAGCCAATCGGCTTGGGCGCCCGTGACACCCTGCGTTTAGAAATGGGTTACTGCCTCTACGGCAATGATATCACCGACTCTACTTCTCCGTTGGAAGCTGGTTTAGGTTGGATTACCAAATTCAACAAAGACTTTACCAACGCCCAAGCGCTGAAAGCTCAGAAAGAGCAAGGCGTGAGCCGCAAACTTATTGGTTTCGAGATGATGGAGCAAGGCATTCCGCGCAGCCACTATGAGATTGTGAACGCCGAGGGCGCTACCATTGGTGAAGTAACCTCCGGTACCATGTCTCCTTCTTTAGGCAAAGGCGTGGGTCTTGGCTACCTGCAAAACGAATACACCGCTCCCGGCACTGAGATCTTCATCAAAGTCCGGAACAAGCAACTGAAAGCACAAGTAGTAAAACTGCCTTTCTACAAACCAACTGTATAAAGAGTTCTGAGTCTTGAGTCAGGAGTCCTGAGTTACACACGTAAACTTCTTCAGCTCAAGATTCAGAACCTGTTTTGGCGTTTAGGGGCCGCTTTAGAAAAGCAGTCCCTAAACGCCAATCTTTTTAGCCCAACTCAGTACTCAGAACCCATAATTCAGAACTTACTTCATCATGCCTTCAATGGACGTTTGCTTCAGCCCGGAGCTGTTGCCTTTGTATAATTTAACCGGAAAGATTGCCGTAGCGGTTGATGTGTTGCGCGCTACCTCCAGCATGGTTACTGCGCTGTCGCATGGCATTACCCACATTGCCCCCGTAAGCGAATTGGATTCCTGCCTGGCATACCGCGATTTAGGGTATCTGGTAGCTGCCGAGCGCGACGGGATTAAGGCTGAAGGATTTGACCTGGGCAATTCCCCGTTCCATTACCTAGAGGAAGACAGAACCGGCCGTATGCTGGCCATTACCACTACCAATGGAACCCAAGCCATCCGGCTTTCACGGGCGGCTGATGAAGTATTGGTAGGCGCTTTCCTGAACGTGGGAGCCGTGGCAGAGTATGTGCGTAAAGCCGGAAAAGATGTAATTGTGGTGTGCGCTGGCTGGAAGGGGCTTTTCAATCTGGAAGATACCCTGTTTGCCGGAGCTTTGGCTGAACGTTTAGAAGGTGACTTTACTTTAAATCATGACGCCACCCTGGCAGCTTATCATTTGTATAAGGCTGCCAAAGCAGATAAGCTAGGATTTCTTTCCAAATCATCACACGTGCAACGTCTGGAGCGGTTGCATATCTTGAAAGACATTGAGTTCTGCCTGCAGGAAGATACGTACACCGTGGTGCCTGTTCTAAAAGGCGAATTCCTGGTGCCTGCAGAATAAGCATAAGAGAATACAGAAATGAGAAGCCTGCTTTGGGCGTGTTTTACCTAAAACACGCCCAAAGCAGGCTTCTTTCTTAAAATGGGTTTATCTCAGTTTAGGATTGTTCTGGTGACGGTCTTTGTCGCGGGAGGTGCGTTTCTCCATGCCTTTCGCGAACGCTTCGGTGAGGTTGACGCCCGTTTGGTTTGCCAGCGCGATGAGCACAAATAGGACATCGGCCATTTCAGCCCCCAGATCCACCTCCTCGTCACTTTTCTTGAACGACTGGTCTCCGTACCGCCGCGCGATGATGCGCGCCACTTCGCCTACTTCCTCCGTGAGAATTGCCAGGTTGGTCAGTTCTGAGAAATACCGCACGCCCACGTCTTTGATCCATGTGTCTACGGCTTGTTGCGCTTCTTCTAAGGTCATCTTATTTGTTGTTGGTTGTCAATTGTTGGTTGTTTTTGTGGAAGAGTTAGGAGTAGAAATCCGGGATTGCGGCTGAAGTTGTTTTCAGACCATTTTCAGGAAAACAGGTTGAAAACAACCAACAATGAACAACCAGCAATTACCTACTCTCTGTTCTGTGAGTCAATGGTGATGGTGACAGGTCCATCGTTGAGTAGGGCTACTTTCATGTCTGCACCGAAGATGCCGGTGGGCACGGGTTTTCCGAGTTCTTTTTCTAAAACCCCATGAAACTGTTCATACAACGGAATGGCCACAGCGGGAGGAGCGGCGTTGATGTAGGAGGGACGGTTGCCTTTCTTGGTAAGGGCATAGAGTGTGAACTGGCTGATAAGCAAAATTCCGCCGTTTACGTCTTGCACGCTCAAATTCATTTTGTCTTCGGCATCAGAAAATATCCGGAGCTGGACTATCTTTTTGGCCGTCCAGGCAAGGTCCTCGGGAGTGTCAGAAGCGGTGAAGCCTGCCAGCACCAGAAGCCCCTGCTCAATTTGTCCGTTCACGGCTCCTTCAATGGTCACAGATGCCTGAGACACCCGCTGAATCACAACGCGCATATTGAAATAGAAAAGAGTAGCTTTAAGCGGGAATCGGGCTGAAGTACAAGTTTATAGAAGAAAGAAGCTTCCTTCTCCTTTTCAGCAGCCCTGTTTCACGCTTCAGGAAAACGGCAAGATAAAAAGAAAAGCGGCAGGCCGGGCTGTTTAGGGCTCAATCTTCAAATTATACCCCTATATCGCTGAAGCGGCAGTTTTTCCGTTATTTTTGTATTTCCTAACCCTTTAAGGATGCCGAAAAAGACGATTTACTGGCTGTGCGGTGTTTTAGTGCTGTTGGCGCTGGGCTTCTATGGGTTTTCTAAATGGACGGAGGCGCGCGAAAAGGTGAGCCTCTGGACCCTGGTACCCGACGATGCCGTTTTTGTGGTAGAAACAAACAACGCTCCCCGGTTTTTGGATCACCTGCAGGAAACCGATTTGTGGACGACGGTCTCCCAGATGCCGTTCGTGCTGCGGTTAGATGATCAACTGGCATTGGTAGACAGCCTTTCAACGGGGCGTTCTTCCTTACGCAACTTCCTTACCAAAAAGAATGTGCTGGTTTCCATGCACGTGCTGGGTCGCTCAGAGTTTGAAATGATTTATTATGTGCCGGTGAGTACCGTGGGGCAGCACCGGTACATCCGCACGCTCATGGAGAACCTCAGAAAGATAGGGGAGTACCGCCAGGAAAGCAGGGAGTACCAGGGCTTCCAGATCACAGACATCATTCATAAAAGTAATAACAGCAATCTCTCATACTTCAGCTTCCATAATAACCTGATCATTAGCCCAAGCCCGGTGCTGGTGGAGGAGACCATTAGAAAGATAAACCGAGGCCAACTGGAGTCTCCGGCCAAAGAGTACAAAAACACCAATTACCTGAGCCAGAACGACGTTTACGCTAACGTCTTCATCAATTACCAGCACGTTCCCGATTTATTAGGCGTTTTCCTGAAAAAGGATCTGCGGGACGATATCAACCTGCTGAGCAGTTTGTGCAAGAACAGCATGCTGGAACTGAAGCTGGACAACAACCGCCTGTTTCTGAACGGCTTCTCACACCCTGAGACTGTGGAAGGCTCTTTGTACAGCCGGATCAAGGGACATCCTGCCAAGACTTTTAACCTGCGCGAGATTATACCTCAAAGGGCGGCAGTGGTGTTGCACATGGGCCTGAACCAGATGAGCACCCTCAGAAAAGAACCCGGCCCCGTAGGCGGCTCTTTCTTAGATTCACTTTCAAGTTCTTTTGCGGGGGAGTTGGGCTTGTGTTACCTGGAGGCCTATGACACTAAAACCAGTGCTGAGAAAATCCTTTTCGCCCAGACCACCAACCCTCTAGTGACCCAACAAATGCTGAACCGCCTGCAGCCCGGCCAAACCGCGGGCACGCAGGAAAAGCACGGCAAAAACATCATTCGGTTGTTAACGGCACGGGAGCTGCCTCAGCAACTGTTCGGCGAGATCTTTAAGGGCTTTGAGCAGACCTATTACACCACGTTGGGCAACTACATCCTCTTCACTGATGATGTTGCCACCATGCGGTCTTTGCTGACCGAAGTAGAGGCCGGAAAAGTCTGGAGCAAATCGGCGGCGCTGGAGCCTAAGCTAAATGAATCGCAGCAGGAAGACAACCTGGGAATTTTCATTAATACCAGCAATGCCTGGAACCTGTTGTTGCGCTCCATGAACCCCCAGAAACAGGGCAGCCTGTTAAGCAACAGCAGCATTGTAAAGAAATTCAACTTCTTCAGTGTTCAGTTCAGCGCCAAAGAGAGCCAGTATTACACCAGCATCATCCTTCGGCACCAGGAAGAGTCAACGGTGAAAACGGTGATTGCGCGGCAAGGCATCCGGCGCGAAGAAACGTTTGACTTCAAGAACCGTCTGATTTCGCCTCCCTTCCTAACCCATTACCCCGTTGATAACAGCGAAGAGTTGGTGGTACAGGATTCTTCGTTGGTCTTGTACGGGATTGGGGCTGCCCAAGGGCGCCGCAACTGGACTGATTCGCTGAACGCTCGGGTTGTTGGGCCTGTGCACCAGTTGCCCTACGGCGGAGACAAACGCCTGAAGTACTTTTTCGCTACTACCAACGGCATACACTGCATTGATAAGAACGGGACAGAGCAGGAAAACTTCCCTTTTAGCTTAGGCGATTCCCTGCGACTTCAGCGCCTGACCGTATTTGACTACGATAAAACCGGGGACTATCACCTGGTGGCCGATGATAACTTGGGCAATGTCTTCATTTTGGACATGCAGGGCAACATGCTGCCGGGTTGGTCGCCCATGCGCTTGGATGGAAGGTTGGCCGCGCCGCCGCAGCATGTAAAAGTGAACGGGCGCAACGTATTGCTGATGGTGCTGGAGAATGGCTATGTCCACGCTTTCGGGGCGCAGGGAGAACCGTATCCGGGCTTCCCCATCAACCTGAACACCAATCTTCGCTCAGGTCTCTTTCCTAAACTAGGCATCTCGTTCCGGCGCTCCCTTTTCACCACTGTCACCCAGAACGGTGAGATCATCACCTTTGACTTGACGGGTGAGGTAACCAAAAGGGAACAGCTTCTGCGGCCAGACCGCCGAAGCACCTTTAAATTAGTACCTGAAGCAGGAGGGAAGTCCTTTATTATTGCCCGCTCAGATCCAGGTCGGGTGGCTTTGTTCGGGCAGGACGGAAAACTTTTGCTGGACCGCAGGTTTGTAACTTCCTCGCCAAAAGAGGTGCAGTACTTTCACTTTGGGGGTGACCGCAAGCTGTACGTCATTTGGGAGACAGGTCCCCGTAAGGCATACCTGTTTGATGTGCATGCCCAACCCCTGGGTCAGGATCCAATCAACACTGGGTTCCCGGTAGAGGTGCGGTTCAATGAAGTGCAGAACCAATACTCCGTTTTCTCCACGTACAACAAAGCTCTCAAGAAAACCATTGTGCAAGGCCGAAACTAGAACTGCATCTGCGGCTCCTCTATTATAGGACTGTTTACAGAAAATAGCTTCTAAACAGTAAGAGCTTTTCAATCCACCAGAAAATATATTTCTTCCATAACTGGCTTTAAAAGTGTCCTACAGAGGAATTAGGGCCTTTTTGAAAAATAATTTAAAAATATTTTCACCCAACGTATGTATATACATTAATTGTTTATACATTTGCACAGGTTAAACAATTACCCAAAACAGAAATGAAACTTAGAAACACTGTATTAGCAGCGCTGGTAGCGTTGGTTACATTCGCCTTCGCTGGCAAAGGCGTTGAGTACAAAGTAGTAAAGAACCAGTCTAAAGTTGCCTGGAAAGGTACTAAGGTAACTGGCGAGCACAGTGGCGTGATCAGCATTGCCGATGGCAAACTGACCAGCGACAGCAAGAACATCTTAGGTGGTTCTTTCACCATGGACATGGCTTCTATTGTTTGTACTGACATCACTGATGCCAAAATGAACGGCAACCTGGTAGGTCACTTAAAGTCTGATGATTTCTTCGGAACTGCCAAGTACCCAACTTCTACTTTGGTAATCACGAAAGTGACTCCTACTAAAACCAAAGGTCAGTACCTGGTGAACGGTGATTTAACCATCAAAGGCATTAAAAACCCGGTTCAATTCCCAGCTACTATCACTCACGCTGGAAACCAGATCAAAGCCAAAGCCAACATCAAAGTAGACAGAACCAAATATGACATCAAATACGGTTCAGGTTCTTTCTTTGACAACTTAGGTGACAAAGCCATCAGCAACGATTTCGACCTGACTGTTGACTTGGTAGCCCAAAGAGACCAAGTAGCTAAAAAATAATCTCACCCGTTTTTCATGTTGAGAACCCTGCAGATGCGCGAAAGCCGTTTGCAGGGTTTCTTTTTATAGGCTGTTTTCCTAAAAACTCCTCTTTTCCTGATTACAAAGGTTTCAAATGCAGAGAAGTAGTAAGCTTTGCTTCGGTGTCATTCATGAATTTCGATCTAAATAGAAAAATGAGATGGTAATCGTATTGCTGTTGATAGTATTACTATTAACTTTGAGGGTAATATTAGCAAGTCAGCAAAGAGGGAACCATGAGCGCCACCATCAGAATCAGGTTAAATGAAAAGCTTTTCCTGCGAGACCCGGAACAGACCGAATTGGGTAGGACTATCTTTAAGGAAAGTATCCGGTTGATAGATGAATTGGGTTTTGAGTTATTCACCTTTAAAAAGCTCGCGCAGCAGATAAACTCCACAGAGGCATCGGTGTACCGGTACTTTGAGAACAAGCACAAACTGCTGCTCTACCTGGTATCATGGTACTGGAACTGGTTGGATTACCGCATCAGCTACCAGACCCACAACGTGAAAGATCCGGTTGAGAGGCTACGAATCTTCATTTCTATTCTTGCCGATAACAGGGAGGGAGAACCGTTGGATATGTACAATGACGTACATGCCCTGGCCCGCATTGTAGTACTGGAAGCTTCTAAGGCCTACCTCACCAAGGAAGTGGACAACGACAACAAAGACGGCTTGTTCCAGGATTACAAAAACTTGTGCCACAAGATGGCGCTGGTGGTGCTGGAGATTAACCCAGACTATCCTTTTCCGCATGCTTTGGTGAGCACGCTCTTTGAAGCGGCACGTAAGCATCTGTTCTTCGCGCAGCACCTTCCCCGCCTTACAGAGGTGAAGCTGAACAACGGAGAAGAAAACAGTTTGACAACCTTCTTGAACCATCTGGCCTTTGCCCTCATTGGGAACGTTGCCGTATCCTCCACCTCCAATAGTAAGTAATGGCGACTCAAACAACTTTAAAACCAACTCCCTTCAAGCGTTTGCTGGAAGTGCTCTCCTCTGAACAGAAGGTGATCGGGTACATTTACCTCTATGCCATTTTCTCTGGTCTGGTGAACCTCTCTTTGCCGCTGGGCATCCAAAGCCTGATCGGGTTTGTGTCTGGCGGACAATTAGTGACCTCCGTGACAGTGCTGATTATATTTATTGTACTGGGTGTGGTGGTGGTAGGCGGCCTGCAGGTGATGCAACTTTCCTTGGTAGAGCATATTCAGCAGCGCATCTTTGCTACTAAAGCTTTTCAGTTTACAACCCATTTAACCAAAATCAAGGGAAATCAGCTGGCATCGCACAACCTACCCGAGATGATGAACCGGTTCTTTGACGTGATTTCCTTGCAGAAAGGCTTGGCCAAGATGTTGACCGATTTTTCGGCGGCGGCCATTCAGATTCTGTTTGGGCTGGTGTTGCTCTCCTTTTACCATTCCTATTTTATCTTCTTCGGTTTGGTGCTGATCACCCTGCTGGTGCTTTTGCTTAGGCTCTCCAGCCCCCGCGGAATGCGCACTAGCCTGGAAGAGTCAAAATACAAATACCGGTTGGTGAACTGGTTGGAGGAGATGGCGCGCAATATCACCGTTTTCAAGTCTGCATCACATGAACGGCTCTCGCTCACCAAGACCGATGCCTATACCAGTGGCTACTTGAAAGCCAGAGATGCGCACTTTAAGGTGTTGATCTCACAGTACATCGGGTTTGTGGGTTTTAAAACGATTATTACGGCGGGCTTGCTGCTCATGGGCAGTTTGCTGCTGGTGAACCAGGAAATAAACTTGGGCCAGTTTGTAGCTTCAGAAATCATCATCATTCTCATCATTAGTGCCGTGGAAAAACTGCTGGTGAAGCTGGATGTGGTATATGATGTATTGACCAGCCTGGAAAAGTTGGGGAGCGTGACAGACCTGCCTATGGAGGAAACCCAAGCTCAGGTAAGAGAAACACCTTCCAGCCAGCAAGGCGTTGCCATTCAGGTAAAGGAAGTGGCTTTCCGCTATGCTGGTGCCAGAAAACATGCTTTACAGGGAATCAGCTTTTCAGGAGCACCCGGTGACAAGATCTGCCTGGCAGGTACCCATGAGGCGGGTAGGTCTACCTTACTGCAGGTAATGGCAGGTATCCTGACGGACTATGAAGGCACTGTCGTGTACAATGGTCTGTCCCTGCAGGATTATAATCCGGAGGCCATTCAGGAGCAAACCGGGGTGTATTTGTTGCCCAGCCTTTTGTTTGAAGGTACCATCCTGGAAAACATTACCATGGGCCAGCCTGAAGTTACCTTGGATGACGTGTTATGGGCATTAGAGACCGTGGAGTTGTCTGATTATGTGCAGGCCCAGCCAGATGGGCTTTATACGGTGATCCGGAGCCATTCTCCTACCATACCGGAAGGGGTTGCTCAGCGGTTTGCCTTGGCCCGAAGCATTGCGCGAAAACCCAAACTACTTTTGCTGGACCACTTTCTGCCCGCTGTCAACAAAGCCCTTCGGGAACGTATTGGACAGCGGTTGTTAGGGGAGGAGTTGCCCTGGACCGTGGTTGTGATCTCCAATGATCCAGCCATGATGCGCCTCTGCAACCGGGTGATTTTACTTGAAAACGGAAAGGTGAAAAGAGAAATTTTAAGTGAAAAAGCCTCAGTTGAGGAATTAAACCAGTTTGTGTAATGGCGAAGCAAACCTCCACTTCCACACTTCCGCTTGCCTGGGAACAATATGATTCTTTTAGGCACGTGAGTAAACCAAAACTGGCCAGAGTAATGGCGTATTGGTGCCTGGGCTTTTTTGTCCTGCTGTTCATTGCCTGCTGGCTCCCCTGGACCCAAAACATCCGGTCGGCCGGGGCCGTGACCACGTTGCAACCTCAAGATCGGCCCCAAACGGTGCAGAGTACCATTGCCGGGCGCATTGAACAGTGGCGGGTGCAGGAAGGGCAGAAAGTAAAGAAAGGCGATACGCTGGTGATACTCTCTGAGGTGAAGGAGAAATACTTTGACCCTCAGTTACTCACCCGGATGCAGGAACAGTTGCAGGCCAAGGAGGGAAGTCTGGAAGCCACCCAAAACAAAGCCGCTGCGCTCTCCCAACAGATTGTGGCCCTGCAGGAGGGCTTACAGTTCAGCTTACAAAAAGCGCGCAATAAAACCCGCCAGGCGTATTTAAAAGTACAGAGTGACAGTGCAGACTTAGTGGCTATCAAAGCTGAGTTTGAGATTGCACAGGCGCAATACGGGCGTCAGGAAAAGCTTTTTCAGCAAGGCCTTAAATCGTTGACCGAGCTAGAAAGCCGGCGTCTTAAGTTTCAGGAAATGCAAGCCAAGTTGCAGAGCACCCAAAACAAGCTCAACATCAGCCGAAATGAGCAGCAGAACGCGCGTCTGGAGCTTTCCTCTTTGGAAGCCGAGTACCAGGATAAAATCTCCAAAGCCCGCTCAGACCTGAATTCCACCCTGGCTTACGTGAATGACAGCAAGGGTGAGCTTTCCAAACTGAAAAACGAATATGCCAATACTGAAATCAGGAATTCCTTTTACCAAGTGACCGCGCCGCAGGATGGGGTAGTGGTGAGAACGTTGAAAGCCGGGCTTGGTGAAACCATCAAAGAAGGAGAGGCCATTTGCAGCATTATGCCGGCCAACCCACAACTGGCCGTGGAACTGTACATGAAAGCCATGGATGTGCCCTTGCTGGAGGTAGGACGAAACGTGCGCTTACAATTTGAAGGGTGGCCTGCCTTGGTGTTCTCCGGATGGCCCAATGTTGGGTTCGGAACGTTCGGGGGCAAGGTGGCCGTGATAGACAACATGAACAGCGAGGGTAACTACCGGATATTGGTGGTGCCAGACCCTGAGGGAACTCCCTGGCCTGAGGCCATTCTGGTAGGATCTGGAGCGTACGGGTGGGCCATGCTCAACGATGTTCCCATCTGGTATGAGCTCTGGCGGCAGTTGAATGCTTTCCCGCCTGATTATGTAAACGGGGCTCAAAACAGCTCTAAGGAAGGAAAGAAAGAGAAGGCAGCAAAGGGGCAAGAAGAGAAATGAAAAGCAGCCGAATGATTTATAGTGCCCTACTATGTGGTTTGCTGCTTTGGTATTTTCCAACGCAGGCAGCAGACAGCACAGCGGTGTTTACCATCCATGATTTCATGGAGCAGATTGCCTGGCGCCATCCGGTGGCCCGGCAAGCTGAGCAGCTATCAGAGCAGGCGCGGCAGGAGATCCTCATGGCCCGCGGAGCCTTTGACCCCGTATTGGCCGCCAAGTATTACAAAAAGGAGCTGGGCGGTAAAAACTATTTTACGCTCTGGGACAACGTCTTGAAAGTGCCTCTCTGGATTGGGGAACTGAAGGCCGGTTATGAACGCAACAGCGGAGTGAATGTGAACGGGGAGAACATCACACCCCGCGATGGACTTTCCTATGTGGGCATTTCTGTGCCGCTGGCCCAGGGTTTGTTGATGGATGAACGGCGGGCTACGTTGGCTCTTGCCCGGCAGGCCCAGGAGTTAGCCGAAGCGGATCGGGTGAAAACCATTAACAAATTACTTTTGGAAGCAGCCAAAGCTTACTGGGACTGGGCCTACGCTTACCAGCGCCGCGCCTTGTTGGAACAAGGCTTCCAGTTAGCCCAGGTGCGGCTACAAGCGGTGAAAGAACGGGTACGGCAAGGAGACTTGGCGGCCATTGACTCTGTAGAAGCCCAAATGGAGGTCCAGAACCGGCAAGCTTTGCTTTTTCAGGCGCGTACAGAAAGCCAGAACGCTGCGCTGCTGGTATCCAACTTCCTGTGGGGCGAAAACAACACTCCTCTGGAATTACCTGAAGGGGTGAAACCTTCTTTGCTGGGCACAGAGCCGGAACCACTTACGGATGGGGAACTTGCGTTCTTTCTGGGCAATGCCCGGGACCGGCATCCGGAGGTAGCCAAACTGCAGGTAAAAGTAAGGCAATTGGAGGTAGAGCGGCGGTTCTCCCAAAACAAACTGCTCCCTAAACTTAATTTGGAGTACAACCTGATTGGGGCCGGCAGCTCTATGAGCCGCAGTTGGCTGGAGGAGCGGTATGCTTCTGACAATTACAAACTGGGAGCCAGTTTCAGTTTTCCTCTTTTCCTGCGGCAGGAGCGGGGAAAACTGCAGGTGACACGCCTCAAGCTAAACGCGACAAGGCTGGAACTGCAGCAGACCACCCGCGAGACCCAAAACCTAGTGCAGGCTGCTTACAACGAGCGCCTCATGCTGGAAGACCAGATTACTCTGCAGGAGCAGATCATCGTTAGCAATGAGTTCCTGCGAAACGGCGAGCAGCAACGGTTTGAAAGCGGGGAAAGCTCCCTGTTTTTAGTAAACACCCGCGAAATGAACCTACTCACCCAACAGATCAAACTCTACGAACTTAAAAGCAAATACGGGAAAGCCAAATACTACCTCCAGTGGGCCGCCGGAAACCTCGGTTCTGATATGGCAGGAATTTCCATGCGGTAAAGTTTTGCTCTTTCTTGTTCACGGGCTCTAGAACTGCCCTTATAAACTGGGTAGAGTAGCCTTGTCAATGGTTTTTAGCCAGGTTCTTTGGAACAAGCTTTAAACCAGATAAGAATAAGTTACACCTTGGTGAGCCAGCCTTTGCGGTAGAAGTAATAGACCATTCCAGATACTACCAAGCCCATAAAACACAGAAGAGAGACATAGCCGTAGGGATGGTACAACTCAGGCATGTTCAAGGGATTGATGCCGCCTTTGGGGTTTTCGCGGGAGAAGTTCATGCCGTATAGACCCACAATAAAACTTAACGGAATAAAGATGGTGGAGATAATGGTCAACACCTTCATGACCTCGTTCATGCGGTTGCTCACGTTAGACAAATACAGGTCGGTTAGGCTGCTGGTAATCTCTTTGTAATTGTCTACCAGGTCAATGAGTTGGATGGCGTGGTCGTAAATGTCTTTAAAGTAAATCTTCAGTTCATGGGGCACCATGCTCTCGTCCATCCTGAGGATCTCGTTTATTTTATCACGCTCAGGCCAGACAATCCGCCGTATTTTAACTACTTCGCGTTTCAGGTCAAGGATTTGGCTTAAAAGCTTTTTGGAAGGGTTTTCAAAGAGGCAATCCTCCAGTTCCTCGGCGTATTCGCCTAAGGAAGCCATGGCGGGAAAGTAGTGGTCCAGCACCACGTCCATCATGGCGTAGGCCAGGTACATGGATGTTTTCTTCCGGATGGCTCCTTTGCCCGCTTTAATGCGCTCGCGCAATGGATCCAGGCAATCTTCGTAATCACTTTGAAACGTGAGCACATAATTGGGACCCGTGAAGATGGACAACTGGTCATCATCCAATTCATGCTGCGGGGTAAAGGCAATCATTCGGGAGACTATGAACAGGCGGTTGTGATCTTCTTCTACCTTGGGGCGCTGGTAGTCATTGACCACGTCTTCCATTTGCAGCGGATGGATGCGAAAATCTACCATCATGCGTTCCAGCAATGCCTGGTTCCCGTAGCCGCGCACGTCAATCCAATGCCTAATCTCCGGGGCCGCGTGAAAGGCTCCCATAAGCGCATCATAGCTTTCAAATTCCCTGATGTCGCAATGCTTGTCATCGAAAGAAACCAGGAAAAGACGCGGAGGAAGCGCCTCGGCTGAAATAGTCAGGGAGCCGGGTTTTTGACCCACTTTCCGGTCTAAAATGTTCTTGGTAGGTTGTCTTAGGTTGGGAAGGATGCGCATGGGGTTTGGTGTGCTAAATTGAAAGAAGCCCAAGAGGCTCACCTGATACGAATTTCAGAAAGATAATGATAAGCCTGTTTTGTGCCTGATTTTCTGAAAACAGGATTTAAACGAACCGGAGAAACCTGATTATAGCTCCAGCAAACGCCCGTTCTTCTGGAATAGCGCCTCTATCTGCGGAGCCAAACCAGTACGCACCTCTACGGTGAGGCGGCAATCTACGTTGAAGTCCTGCTGGCGCACAGGCAAATCATAGTCTTTGACCACTTTCATGATCTCATTCATTTGCTCATAGCCAAACTCAACGATTAGGAAAGTGGTTTCGTGGCGTTCCACCACCTGCGCCTGTTCCAATGCCTCGGCAGTAGCGGTTTTGTTAGCGTGAATGAGACCGCCAACTCCCAACTTAATTCCACCAAAATACCGGATCACCACCACCAGTACATTGCTCAGCCCCGCTGATCTGATCTGGCCCAAAATAGGATCTCCGGCAGAATGGTTGGGCTCGCCATCATCATTGGCGCGGTACGTGGCCCGGTTTGCGCCCAGTAAGTACGCATAACAATGGTGACGGGCATCAAAGTACTCTTTTTTGAGGGATTGTAGAATCTCTTTTACCTCTTCCTCGGTGCGTACAGGGTAAGCTTTGGATATGAACTTGCTGCCTTTCTCTTTGTACAAACCCTCTACGGGCGCGGCTATGGTGCGGTAGGTGTCCTCGCTCATGGAAAACAAAAGTACGAATCATTTGGAATAAGCAGGACGCACTGTTTTAAAGCCGATTTTCTGAAAAACGCCTTTAAAACAGTGCGTTTCTGATTTCCTGGTAGGACATTAAGAGCAGGGCCACAATGGCAAGAGCCATTCCCAGCCAATTGACTCGGCTGAGCCGTTCACCAAAAAACAAGATGCCGCCCAATGTGCCCAGCAGGATAATACCGATGTTGTTGACCGGGTACAGAAACGCCCCATCGTTCTGGAACGCAAAAAGCGCTTGTACCAAAAAGAAGATGGAAAAGTAATTAGGAACACCTAGTGCTACTCCGGCCACCAGGCTCTTTCTTTCAAACGGAACCTTCTGTGCAAAGGAGCTATACAAAAGCACGATCACTCCAATCACTGCCGAGGCTAGAAACGTAGAAATGGTAAATGCCCCTGCCTGATGTGATTGCAACAACTGGTCATTGGTAAAATTAATAATCACATCGCCTAGTCCCGCTGCCAGAAAAACCACTAACGGAAGGACCCAAGCCCTTTTTGTAGCCTCTTTTGCATCTTCTAAATTGGCTCGGCGGGAAGTAAGTACCACGGCTACCAACGCAAGGACCATTCCTGTGTAGTTTAGGAGGGTATACTGTTTCAGGCCATTTTGTAGCATTAATAAACTGAACAGCACCGGAATTACCAGCGATATTTTCATGGCCACCGTAGTGGCGGCAACGCCGATTTTCTGTGCGGCCACCGCCACCAGATAAAAGGAACCGATGAATAAGCTGCCCAAAGCCCAGCTGGCCAGCATCCATGGTTCACCCAGGTTTTGCACCAATACTCTAAGGTCCTCAACCGCGAAAGCTGCTCCCGTGAACAGGCACACTACATAATTGACCACAATGGCCTGGAAGGTGCGCACTCCAAACCGGTGGTACAGTTTGAAGATAAAGACCAGCAGGGTGTTAAACAGAATACAAAGCAGCAGGTAAATCATGCGTGTATCTAGCAAAAGGGCTCCAAAATATCAAAACCCGAGGCAAGGCAACGGCGGCTACCGCAACAGGGCAATCGGAATTGCTCTGCTTTGCGTAACTTCGCAGATAATGTTGCCTTCAGAACCATACCTGCTTTCCTTCCTGCACCTGCCTGACAGCGCCGGTACCCTGATTTCTACCCAAGATGCCACTGGGTTGCCCTTTGATGTAAAACGGGTATTCTGGGTTTTTGCCTCTGATCAGGGCGCGGAACGCGGCGGCCATGCCCATCGCACCACAAAGGAATTGCTGGTGGTTTTACAAGGGAGTGTACGGGTAGAAACGGAAACGGCCAAAGGAACCAACACCTTTGTGTTAACTTCTCCTGCCCAAGGGCTGTACATACCTCCCTTTTGTTGGATTACTGTTCACCCGGCACCTAATTCGCTTCTTTGCTGTAGCACTTCCACTCATTTTGAGGAAGCGGACTACATCAGAAGTTATGAAGAGTTTCAAAACCTGATTTCTGAATAGGTGCATTTACTGACCCAACGTACCGCTAATTGCCACAAAGTAATCTAGAAAACATGCTGGTTCTTCCTTATAACGCAGCGCATGAAATGGAGTGGGATGCCTTTGTAGAAAAGGCGAAGAACGGGCATTTCATGTTCAAAAGGCGTTACATGGAATACCATAAGCACCGGTTCCAGGATGCGTCTTTGTTGTTTTTCAAGAACCAGAAGTTAATGGCTATTTTGCCTGCCCACTTAGAGGAGGGCTGTCTGTCCAGCCACAAGGGACTTACGTTTGGCGGCATTTTATGTGATGCTGCTATGACCTTCTCTCTTATGCGAGAAGTTTTTGACGCCCTGAAGCACTTTTTGAAAGAGCAGAAAGTATGCACCATTTTTTATAAAGCCATTCCTTCCTGTTACCACCAGATACCGGCTTGTGAAGATGTGGCGGTATTAACCCAACTAGGATCAGAGATGGTAGAGCGTGATTTAATAAGCGTAATTAACTTGTCAGCTCCTCCGGTAGAGTATTACCGGGGGGTAAAGTGGTCTATTAAAAAAGCGCACACCCATAGGCTTCAGGTACGTGAATGTCAGGAATGGGAAGGATTTATGGGCATCATGAAAGATCTGCTTCAGGAAAAATATGGACTGCAACCAGCCCACAGTCCGGCTGAAATGATCAAGCTGGCTACCCTGTTCCCAGAAAACATTCTCTTGTACGGGGTCTATCAAAACGAAAAGCTTCTGGGAGGGGCTGTTCTCTATATTTCTGGACAGGTGGTACATGCGCAATATCTAGGCATGACTCCAGAAGGAAAGAAGCTTCGCGCGCTTCCTTTTTTGTTAGATTCTATTTTTAACAAGTTCCGCGGGACGAAGCACTTTTTCAGCTTTGGTTCTTCACAGGACGGCACGTACATCAATGAAAGTCTTTATTACTTTAAGGAAAGCATGGGTGCCCGGGCTATGTTGCAGGAACAGTACCTGCTTTCTTTTAACTAAAGCTGAGTTACTAACAAGTCATTGAGGTATGCACGTTCCTTTTTTTACATTTCGTGATTTTCCGGTTGGGCTTCAGCAGCGGATAGAGGAAGCACTTCTAACAGAATTGCGGAAAAACCAGTTGATCCTGGGTCCTTCTGTTACCGCCTTTGAAGAAGAATTTGGACAGTATTTGGGTGGGGGAGATGTCATTGGCGTTGGTAACGGATACGATGCCTTGGTGATTAGCCTTCGTACTTTGGGAGTTGGTTCTGGTGACGAAGTGGTGGTTCCAGCTAATGGATACATCGCCACCATCAATGCCGTGCAGCAAGTGGGAGCCAAACCTGTATTTGCCGAGCCGGACGGGCACACCTATAACATCACCGCTGAAACCGTTGGGCCAGTGATTACCCCAAGAACCAAGGTAGTGTTACCCATCCATTTGTATGGCCAGAGTTGTGAGTTAGATGCGCTTTTGACCCTATGCCGTAACCATGGCATGGAGTTGGTAGAAGATTTCGCGCAGGCGCAGGGAACTTTATATGGAGGAAAGCCAGTAGGCACGTTCGGGAAAGTAAATGCTACCAGTTTCTACCCTACCAAAAATTTAGGTGCCGTGGGAGATGGGGGAGCTGTGGTTACCCAAGATGCTGCTATAGCTCATTGGGTACGCCAGTACCATAACTATGGGCAGTCACGGCGGTATGAGTATGCCCAAGTGGGCATCAACTCTCGTTTAGACTCCCTGCAGGCAGCTGTTTTATCTGTGAAGCTCTCCTGTTTGAATGAGTTAAATGCAGTGCGAAAACGCTTAGCTAGCCAATACCACGAAGCTCTGGCAGGCATTGGTGATTTGATTTTGCCAGTGGCTCCTGCTGGACCGAATGACCATATTTACCACCTCTACGTTGTGCGCACTAACCGCCGGGAAGCATTACAAGTGTTCCTGCAGAAGAAAGGCATTCAGACCTTGGTTCATTACCCTGTCCCGCCCCATCTACAGCCATCCTACCAACACTTAGGCTACAGGCAAGGTGACTTTCCGCTTACCGAAGAATTAGCTTCCACCAGCCTCAGCCTTCCATTGTTCCCGGGCATGACAGATTCAGAGCAGGAATATGTGGTGGAGCAATTGAAATCCTTCTTCCCCTAAGAAGCCTTCTTTTTACCAGCCTATTTTAAAGCTGGTTTTTAGATAATGACGCTAAAGCGACCTCTTCCTCCAGAGGGCCTTAGCGCTTTACAACCGGTATTGCCACAATTTCTTTGTAGTTTGCACCATGGCGCGAAAGCAGCACTTGCGGCAATTTTTAAGTAATTCGGTGTGGTCAGGGCTTTCAACTGTTGCCAGGGCGGGCAGTTCGCTTATGATTAATAAGTTGTTTGCCGTGTACTATGGGCCGCAGGGAATCACGTTGCTGGCGCACTTCCAGAATCTTATTGCCTTACTCACTACGCTTCCTAACAGCGGTATCAACGTGGGGTTGATCAGGCACTTGGCGCAACATGAGCCTGATAGTGCTTCCTACAGATCTTATTTCTGGATGGGCCTGTCTTTAAATCTCCTTACTTTTTTGGGAGGCATTGCGGCTATTATTCTATTTCCTGCTTTTTTCCTTGAGCGGTTCAGCCAAGAAATACCAGTGCAACCCGGGATTACGGAGTTCTGGATTTTCTTGTGCCTCTTTGTACTGCTTCTGTTGCACTTGTTCTGGTTATCAGTGCTATTAGCCAAGCAGGCCTTACGGGCTTATGTGTACTTAAGCCTTCTTACCAGTGTTATCAGTATTGGGGTTACGTGGTGGGCTGTTGGCCGGGTAGAATTGTCCTCAGCTTTGGTGCTGTTTTTGACCGGGCAAAGTATCAGCGGCTTGGTAGGAATGGCGGTGGTGATTTTCAAAGGCCTTGTACCCAGGTGGCAGTGGGGGTGGTCCCCCGACGTTGTCCGTAATCTAGGGAAGTTTTTGGTGATGGCCCTTTCCACCTTAGTAGGCGCTAAATTGATTGACTTTGTGGTGCGGGAACTGGCCATCCAGCAGTTTTCCATGGTAGAAACCGGCTTATGGCAGTCGGTGGTGAAAATCTCAGACAGCTACACCATGGTGTATGTTTCTATTTTAGGAATGGTCTACTATCCTAAAATAGCCGCGTTGCTGCCTCAGCCCCAGGCACTGCAGGTTTACGTGAAAAGCATATTCTACCTATTAGTGCCAGCGTTAGCGGTGGGGTTGCTTATCTTCTGGTGGCAGCGCGACTTTTTCATTCAGTTGCTTTTTCACCGTGAATTCCTAGCCGCTCGTGACCTGATGAACTACCAGGTTTTAGGCGATTTCCTGAAGATGACTGCTTGGGTGCTTTCCTACATTATTACTGTTCAGGCACGGGTAAAACTGTACATACTCACACAGTTGGGTTCAGGCCTTTTGTATGTCACATTAGTGGCTTGCCTTATGCCCCTGCTTGGGATAGAGGGATTGCCCATTGCCTATGCTGTGCGCTACGGTGTTTTTTTAGTTTTTCACCTGTACCTTTTCCGGTCTTATTTTCTTAAAGCATGACCGAACCGCTCGTCTCCATTATCTGCCTCTGCTACAACCATGCGTCGTTCCTTAGAGAGGCCCTTGACTCGGTGCTGGATCAAACGTATCCGAAGATAGAGATTCTGATAGTGGATGACCTAAGTACTGATAACAGTGTAGAGATCATACAAGACTACGTACATCGTTTTCCAGCCATTAGATTCATCAGGCATACCCAGAACCAAGGTAACTGCGCCTCTTTTAATGAAGCCTTGCTACTCAGTCAAGGCGAGTTCATCATAGACTTTGCCACTGATGATGTGTTGTATCCTGACCGGGTGGCACTACAAGTGGAGGCGTTCCAAAAACTGGGTGCCACTTACGGAGTAGTATATACTGATGCTGAGCTGATAGATGAGCAATCGACTTCCTTAGGATTTTTCTACGCCCGTAATGCTTCGGGTCAACTATTCCCGAAGCCGGTTCAGGGAGATGTGTTCTCAGAGGTACTGGGGCGTTACTTTATTTGTCCGCCTACCATGATGATTAGGCGGCTGGTGCTGGAAGAATTGAAGGGGTATGATCCGGAGTTGGCATATGAAGACTTTGATTTTTGGGTGCGCTCTTCCCGTAATTGGAAGTATCATTTTCTGGATCAGGTGCTGTGCCAGCGCCGGATGCATCCTCATTCCTTATCTAGAAGAGTGTACCAGAAAGGCGATAAGCAGTTGGCTTCCACCGTTAAAGTGATTCAAAAGGCTCAGAAATTAGTTAGGACTCCATTGGAGAGGGAGGCGCTCAAAGTCAGAATTAAGTATGAAGCCCGCCATGCATATCTTACCGCCAACTATGCAGAAGCAGCTCAGTTGCTACAAATCCTGCAGGAAGAAGGCGGAATGACGGCTGTCTATAAACTTCTCCGGATGCTTACAAAGCAGAAGGTGCCTTTGCAGTTTCTTCGGCGGTGGTACCACAGGTGGCGGTACGGACATACCTCCGCATAAAATTTTGGATGAGGCTGGTGAAAACAGTATCTGTTCCCAGTCCTGAACCACTTTGGATGGAGCCTGTGTTTAGCACCGCATGAGAAGGAGAAAGTTCTGTGAACGTGATCTCACCACCGCCAATCCCGTTCCAATCAGTGTCGGTTCTTGAATAGACGTTTGTGCCTTTTCCGTCTTCTTTATTTAACCCTTTCCCTAAAATTACTGTATTGACCGGAGTACTCCAGCTGGTTTTATCTGTTTCATCTCCGCAAATGGGCAACTGGTCTAGCCCTCTTTCACCAAAGGTCTCGTTCTCTTTTACTCCGCTTCCTGCAAAAAGCCAATGGTCTGGCTCAAGAACTTGATAAGGGGCGAAGGTTCCCATGCCGGGTTCTGAGAATTGGGCACCCAGAAGTTGTGCTTCCGGATAAGGTGTATGTCGCCAGAGGCAACCTCTTTGGGTCTCATTTTGGAAAAACTCCCCATTTTTGCGGCACTCTAGCTTCGTAAAGTTCTGGTGCCATCTTACCTGCCAATACACTTGGTTTCCGCCTAAGGCCAACAAAGACTTGCGCTGCTGAAAAATCAGGTTTCTTAGAGACGCATACATTTTCTGGGAGAAGTATTCAGCGTGGTAGGCTAGAACCAGGACCTGATGTTTTTCAAACAGGTTTGGGTGCACCTCCAGGTAGTAATCGGGGTACAGGTCTGCTTCGTAAAGTTGGTAAAACCAATGGAAAATGTTGGCCTCAATCCGGAGGTTGTGCTGCAAAGGGTGATTGGCCTCATAGGTGAGGGCTGAGTTAGGCCGAAGTCCCGAGACAAAAGGAGCAAGGCCTTCATTGATGGCATTTCGGTACAAGGACTGTCCGCCATAGGCATTGTACGCTAACCAGGTGGTCACCGGGGCCAATACTGCTACAGTAGAGATGGGGGAGGCAGTCCCTACCAGGAAATGAATCTCAGCGGGCTTCTCTAAGGCAGGGTTGGTCAACAAGGCGCAGTAATATCCAGCGTTGGCAGTTGGCGGTAATTGAAATTGCCAGCCTACACGCCAACCGCAGCCGTTTTGTGCCTCTTCTACTACATCTGGTTGGGGGAAGGTGTCAAAAGCATGTACCGCTACTTCCTCCCATTGTTGATCTCCAACATTTCTCTGAAGTTGTAATTGGTTCTGTGGCAACTCCGCTTTGAGGTGGAAACCAATTGTTTCTCCCGGAAGGTAAAAAGGTTTGTCTGTGTACCCTTCTAATGGCTGCGGCACCATATCAGGGGTTACAGCATCTATAGTCAGGCGCGGAGTCGGTTTTAGGCGCCAGGCAAAATGCCGGAGCGGACCCGCTGTTTTCAGGAAGACCGCCCTAAGAAAAGGAAATGTCCGGATGACTTTCTTAAGCAACTCCATGGGCAGAGTGCGTAGCTACAAAAATCAGTTCATGATTGCCCAAGCCCAGCCAAGCCTGCTCTTCAGGAGTTCGGGAATTAGCATACTCAACCGCCTTCACTTTAAAACCTTGGACGGCCACCCGTTGGGCGAAATCGTGTCCGTAGTTCCGGAAACGGTCTGCCTGTCCATATGCTTTTAAACGCTGCTGGGGAGTTTTGGCATTGGGATTCTCGACTGTAGTGGCATGGGAGTGCAGACGGGCTTGTAGCAGCAGCTGTCCAGTTGGGGTTAACACGCGCCTCAATTCCTGCAAGGCTTGCCTGTCATTTGGCACGTGTGCCAACACGTGGGAGCACAGAATCAGGTCAAAAGAAGCGGTAGGGTAGGGCAAGGCCTGGATGTCTACGAGGTCCATGGCAACAGGAGAGGTCAAGTCTGCGCTTCGGTAGTGTAGGTTTGGGAGGTTTTTGAGGCGTTTTTGCAAAATCGGCTCCGGAGCCATGTGTAGCACCATTAGCGGACGTTCCTTTATTTTTACCTGTTCCTGTAGGTAGAGCCATAACAGGCGATGGCGTTCCAAGGTATGGCAACGTGGGCAAAGGGCTTGGGGGCGGCGCTCACTTCCGAAGGGTAAAAACGTTCTGAAAGTGGTCTCACACAAAGGGCAATAAACCTTGCCACCCAGGTACAACCAGCTTCTGGAAAGCCAGAAAAACTTTCGTAAAGAAAGCCGGGCCTTCGCCGGAAGCACTTTCTTTAACAACGGCAGTGGCATAGAAGCTAGTAAGGTGTTTCCAAAGATAAATAAAACTACTGTTTTTACATTGAGCTACAAATACTGACACCTTGAAGGGGACTTTTACGTATGGAACTACTTGAAAAGGTGCAATAGAGAGGTGGTTTATTTAAGAGTTACGCCACCACCGGGCATTCTTCTTAAAAAGTAATATATTTGTTCTTCCATATCCAAAGAATATATGATTAATAATGCTTTAGCCACTCGTTCAGAGGTGATGATATATGTGGAGAAGTTCCTGGACACAGCTCTACCTGAGTTCCTGAAATCAGTGGAAGATAGCTGGCAACCAGCTGATTTTCTGCCAGATGCCCGCATGGACTCCTTCTTTGACGAAGTGCGTGATTTGAAAGAGCGTGCCCGCGAGCTTTCTTATGACCTGCTTGCCGTTTTAATTGGTGACACCATCACTGAAGAGGCCCTGCCTACATATGAGAGCTGGATCATGAGCATCAAGGAAGTGAACACCAACCCAGACAGTTCCTGGATGAAATGGAACCGCGGCTGGACTTCTGAGGAGAACCGTCATGGTGACTTGCTGAACCGCTATCTCTATCTGTCTGGCCGCATTGACATGCGTCAGATGGAAGCTTCCACCCAGTACCTCATCGCCGACGGCATGGACATCAAGACCGATGATGATCCGTACAAAAGCTTTGTGTACACCTCCTTCCAGGAAACGGCTACGAACGTGTCTCACCGTCGCGTAGGTGCTTTGGCCAAACAAGCTGGTGAAACTACGTTGTCGCGTATCTGTAACTACATTGCCGCTGATGAGGGACGCCATGCTAAGGCATATAAAACCTTCGTGAAGAAAATCTTTGAGGTAGACCCATCAGAAATGATGCTTGCCTTTGAAGACATGATGCGCAAGAAGATTGTAATGCCTGCCCATTACCTGCGTGAATTAGGAATTGACCAAGGCCAAACTTTCGGTCACTTCACTGATGCCGCTCAGCGTATTGGCGTGTACACTTCTTCAGACTACGTGGAGATCATGGAAACCCTCATCAGAGAGTGGAAAATCTCTAGCATGACAGGCTTGAACGAAGCCGGTGAACGTGCTCGTGACTACTTAATGGCTTTGCCAAACCGTTTACGTCGTGTGGCAGACCGTTTGCGTGTACCAGAACTGCAGTACAAGTTTAAGTGGATTGACTCCTAAGAGAAAAGCCGGTTCAGGCCTCTTTTCCATAAAATAAAACACAAACGCCCTGCAGAATCCTGCGGGGCGTTTGTGTTTCCAACATCACCATTATATGAATTGTGATACCATGAATCTAGTTTAGCAGTAGAGGTTAGTTCTTGCCTACCACTTGCACGCCTTTCCAGAAAGCGATAAACCCTTCAATCTGTTTCGCTTTTTCCTGGGGTTGCGGGTAAGTCCAGGCGGCATCTGGATTTTCAAAATGGCCCACCTGTACAGAATAGTAAGAAGCTTCTCCTTTCCAGGAACAGACAGAATGCCTGGAGCTGGGTTTGAAAAATTCCCAACGTAAAGAAGAGGGTGGAAAATAATGGTTTCCGTCCACCTCAATTGTGGTGTCACTTTCTGCAAGTATGGTGTTTTTCCAGATGGCGCGCATTCTTGAAATAGTATTTTTATTATAATTTTATTGCACTTATTTATAGTGTTTACTCCTTTTGCGGTAGAAGGTTACCCTTCACAAGAACATTTGCGTTTACACGTTGTTACAGAATAGATACTGAAGAACCCATGGCAGCCGGATATAGATTTACCAATTTCGTTCCGGAGGAACCCAAGGACAAAGGCTTTGAATCTTTGCTCCAGATCTTCCTCCAACTCATTACCCTTACCGCCGGAGACGTGGCCGAAGCCATGTCCTGGATGAGTGAGTTAGACAAACGCTACAACCTCACCGACGATTCGTACGGTTTAGGTGACTTTTTCGAAGACCTTAAGAAAAACGGGTACATAGAGGACAAAGGCCCCGATGGGCAGTTCAAGTTGCAGGCCAAAGGCGAGCAGAAGATCAGGAAAAGCGCGCTGGAAGAGATTTTTGGGAAACTGAAAAAAGGCGGCCGCGGAAACCATACCACCCCTAAAACGGGTATTGGCGACGAGGCCTCGGCAGACCGCCGCGAGTTCCGCTTCGGGGATGCGCCTGAGCAGATTGAGCTAACGGAGTCTATCCGGAATGCGCAGATTCAGCACGGCATTGCCGATGATTTTTTCCTCACCGAGCAGGATTTGGAGGTAACAGAGCGCGAGCATAAATCGCAGACCAGCACGGTGCTCATGATTGATATCTCACACTCCATGATCCTGTACGGTGAGGACCGCATCACGCCCGCCAAGAAAGTGGCCATGGCCCTGGCCGAATTGGTGAAACTCAAGTACCCCAAAGACAACCTGGACATCATTGTGTTCGGGAACGATGCCTGGCAGATTACGGTGAAAGATTTGCCGTACCTTATGGTAGGGCCGTACCACACCAACACCGTGGCGGGTCTGGAACTGGCCATGGATTTGCTGCGCCGCCGGAAGACCACCAACAAGCAGATCTTCATGATCACCGACGGGAAACCAACGTGTCTCAAAGAAGGCCTGAAGTACTACAAAAACAGCTTCGGGCTGGATAGGAAAGTGGTGAACAAAACTTTGAACCTGGCCGCGCAGTGCAGAAGATTAGGCATTCCCATCACCACATTTATGATTGCTTCAGATCCGTACCTTAAGCAGTTTGTAGAAGAGTTTACCCAGGTAAATAACGGGCAAGCTTATTACAGCAGTCTCAAAGGATTGGGTGACCTGGTGTTCCAGGATTACGGCCGAAACAAAAAGAAGCGCATGTAGCCGTAGTGCATTTTGCAGCCGTTTTTAGAAAAAGAGCTTTAAAGTCGCTAGCGTTGACCTTATTTGACCTCGCGCCGCCGCAGTTCATTGCCCCAAATACCTAGTGCCAGACTCACGCCGAACAGCGCGTAAAAAGCATACTTGTCAATGACGTGAGAGATCCGGAGCACGGCACCTAATATGGCTAGGACGGTGGCCAGGAAGTAAAGAAGCGAAGAGGTTTTCATCGGCGCAAAATAGAAAAATAAACTTAGACAGAAGTAGCTGTTTCAGCCCTGCTTTTGAAGAAACACCCTGAAAGCAGAGCAAGGACAGATCATAAAACTACACGTAACGACCAACCAAAAGTACACATGCTTTATACCGATATACCTGCAGAGCAACTGCACAAGATTAAGACCCTGGGCCAACTAAAGGCCGCCGGCTATGAGCCGCGAAGTGTGAAAGAAGAACTGCGCGCCAACCTCATTCAGAAACTGAGCAGCGGCGAGGAAGTGTTTCCGGGCATCTTCGGGTACGAGGAAACGGTTATTCCAGACCTGCAGCGCGCTATCCTGAGCCGTCACCACATAAACCTGCTGGGTTTGCGTGGTCAGGCCAAAACCCGTATTGCGCGGCTTCTGGTGCAGCTCTTAGACGAGTACGTGCCCGTAGTCGCTGGTTCTGAGTTGAACGATGATCCGTTGCAGCCGCTATCCCGTTTCGCCCTGGACCAGATTGCCCACCACGGTGATGACACGCCTGTTAGCTGGCTCCACCGCGATGAACGCTACACCGAAAAATTGGCCACTCCTGACGTATCGGTGGCGGACTTGATTGGTGATGCGGACCCCATCAAAGCAGCCACTTTGAAACTGCCTTACTCAGATGAACGCGTGATCCACTTTGGTTTGATCCCGAGAGCGCATCGCGGTATTTTCGTGATCAACGAATTACCCGATTTGCAGGCCCGTATCCAAGTGTCGTTGTTCAATATCTTGCAGGAAGGCGACATACAGATCAGAGGGTTCAAAATCAGGCTTCCGCTGGACATCCAGTTCGTATTCACGGCTAACCCTGAAGACTACACCAACCGGGGTTCCATTGTAACGCCGCTCAAAGACCGGATTGACAGCCAGATTATCACCCACTATCCTAAAAACATAGAGACGGGTAAGCGCATCACCAAGCAGGAGGCGCGTATTACCCGGGTGCAGAAAGAGCGAGTAATTGGCCATGAACTCATCCATGACTTGGTGGAGCAAATTGCGTTTGAGGCCCGTGAAAGCGAGTACGTAGATGCCAAAAGTGGCGTGTCGGCTCGCTTAACTATCTCAGCTTATGAAAACGTGGTAAGCGCTGCCGAAAGACGCGTGCTCCTTAACGCTGATTCCCAAACCCACGTCCGCATTGCTGATTTCCTGGCCGCGGTACCAGCCGTGACAGGTAAAGTGGAGTTGGTATACGAAGGTGAGCAGGAAGGTGCTGGCGGAGTGGCGTACCGATTGATGGGGAAAGCCATCAGAACCCAGTTCCTGCACTACTTCCCAGACCCAGACAAGTTCAAAAAGCAGAAAGAGAAAGATCCTTACAAGAAAGTGACGGCCTGGTTCTCAGACGGACATACGCTTGACTTGCTCAATGATGCCTCAGACGCGGAATACAAACGCGAGCTGAACCAGGTGCCGGGTCTTTCTGAAGTAGTGAATAAATTTCAGCCTACCCCACAAAGCGATACGGAGCACCTTTTCTGGATGGAGTTCTGCCTACACGGTTTGGCCGAGTACAGCCTTATCTCCCGTAACCGTCTCATCGCTGGCCTTCAGTTCAAAGACCTACTTAGCAGCATGTTCTCCGGTGGTGACTTCAGCTTAACCGAAGACGAGGACGATGATGACGATAATGACCGCTTCTAAGCTGTTTTTCTAAAATCAGATCAAAATTAAAAAGTTAAAGCGCCCGTGGCCTACCAGTCACGGGCGCTTTAACTTTTTAGCGGTGTCTCAAGTACAACGTAACTAATAATCTCACCATAACCCTGCGCTATGCCTGATTTTCTGGTCACCTTACTTCCTTTGCTTGGCTTGATGATGGTGCACCTATTAGGCTACCGTCTAAAGTTCTTAGAGGGGATGCCCAGGAGTGTCTGGCTGTCTGGGGCTGGCGGGGTATCAGTGGCGTATGTGTTCCTGCACCTTTTCCCTGAACTGCAGGAAGGCCAGGAGCATGTGCAGAAAGCCGCCCAGAACCAAGGCTTGTATTTTTTAGAGCACCATATGTATCTCATGTCTTTGATTGGGCTGGTGATGTTCTACGGCATTGAGCGCATGGCCATCAAAACCAGAAAAGGAGGAAAGGGGGATAGTGATGAAACACCCGCTTCAGTGTTTTGGGTGCACATGGGGTCCTTTGCGCTGTACAATGCTTTGATTGGCTACCTTCTGCATAAACGCGAAGAACAACCAGCAGCAGAAATTTTGTTTTACTGGGTAGCCATGGCCTTGCATTTCCTGGTCAATGACTTCGGGCTGCGTGAGCATCACAAAAAACGCTACCAACACGTAGGCCGTTGGTTGCTGGTGACCGCCTTGGCTGTAGGGTGGGTGATGGGCTTGCTTTTGGAAATCTCTGATGCAGCCACCGCTTTGCTGTTAGCTTTTCTGGCTGGAGGAGTCGTGCTCAATGTGTTAAAGGAAGAACTGCCCGAAGAGCGGGAAAGCAAGTTCTCCGCTTTTCTCATTGGCGCAACTGCCTATTCGGTTCTTCTGCTTTTGCTTTGATGGGGTGTCAGCCTAAAGGCTTTAAGGTACTTTTTAGAAAAATGACCGGAAAACAGAAGTCTTCCGGCCATTCATTCAAATTATTGAAGGAGGAGGCAAACTCAGGACCTAAGTTCCGACTGCCAATACCTTTTTATGCTTCGTTCACTACAATCTTCTCAATTCTATCACCGGCTTTGATGGCATCAATTACTTCCAAACCTTCCACCACTTTCCCGAAGCAGGTGTGGTTGCGGTCTAAGTGGGCGGTGTTATTGCGGCTATGGCAGATGAAGAACTGTGAGCCACCGGTGTTGCGGCCAGCGTGGGCCATTGACAACACGCCACGGTCGTGGTACTGGTTTCCACCTGAGATTTCGCAGTCAATTTTGTAACCTGGTCCACCAGTTCCGGCCATTCCTTTGGCGCCCTCGCGAGAGTTAGGGCAACCTCCCTGTATCACGAAATCAGGAAGAACACGGTGAAAAGTAAGGCCATCATAGAAGCCGTCTTTTGCCAGTTTGGTGAAGTTCTCAACTGTTTTAGGGGCATCTTTCTCGTAGAATTCTACTTTCATAACGCCCTTTTGGGTATGGATTTCTGCAGTTTTCATAAGTAATAAAAGTACTTTTGTGGTTCAATAAACCGCTGCTACAGCTAATAGTGGCAGCGTTTCCTGCAAAGATACGTAAATTTTGTAGCCCACGGCCGATGCCAGACTACAGCCGCTCTTTCTCTCTAGCAGGTATTTTCTAAAAAGAGCACCAAAACTACTTTCAATTCATTGAAAGAAAAGGTGGAACGTTCTGTTACAATATTTTTACGCTTTACAATACACCATGGAGTATTTAGCCACCTTTGACCAGCTCAACCAGCCTTTGTTCCAGAACCTATCTCGGCGTGAAGTTCATAAAATAGGCTATTGGCACAGAACAGTGCAGATTTACGTGTTGCACCCAGAAAAGGGTTACCTCTGCCATAGGCGGAGCTCATCTAAAGACTTGTTTCCCTCGCTCTGGGACATCAGCATTGGTGGTCACCTGGGCCCGGAAGAAACCTATCTGGACTGTGCCGTGCGGGAGTTGTCTGAAGAATTAGGAATTGCGGTACAGCCCGAGAAGCTTGAATTTGTTAAAGTAGTCACTATTGATGGGAAAGATGAAAAAGCGGGGTTGCTGGACAGGGAGCACGCGGGTATTTTTCTTTACCATACCAGCTTAAACGCAGAAGATTTTACCGTTCAGCAGGAGGAAGTGGAAGAGGTGGAATATCTCTCAATGCCTAAGCTACGGGCTGACCTGCAAAGCACTTCGCCTAGCAGGAACTATATTCCTTTACAAGAACACTTTCTGCATATTCTATCGCTGTTGGAAGAGCACCAGAACAGGGCAGGATAGCCTTGTTATAAGCGTATTTTTCTGAAAACCAGTTCAGAAGCAGAGGTTACCGGTGCGAGTCGTCGTTCTGGAGGAGGCTTAGGTAGCTTTCGTAGCGGGGAAGGGCGATCTTTCCTTTTTTAACGGCGTCTTGCACCGCACATCCGGGTTCATTGATGTGCACGCAGTTGTGGTACTTGCATTTGTTCAGCCGTTCGCGCATTTCAGGAAAATAGTGACCAATTTCTTCCTTCTTCATTTCCACCACGCCCAGTTCTTTAATGCCAGGCGTGTCAATCAGGTACGTGTTGGCACCCACTTCAAACATTTCAGCAAAGGTGGTGGTGTGCACGCCTTTGTCTGAGAATGCCGATATTTCTGAGGTCTTGATGTCCAGGTCGGGTACCAAGGAGTTGACCAAGGTACTTTTCCCTACCCCGGAATGGCCCGTAAACAAGGTGGTTTTATCGGCGAGCAAGCCTTCAATTTCAGCAATGCCCTCACCAGTTTGTGCCGAGCAAGGAAAACAAGGGTAGCCCACTTGCTTATACAGGCCCATGACCTGTTCCAGATAACCGAGAGCTTCGCCATCGTACAGATCCAGTTTGTTGAAGAGGAGTGTTGCCGGAATACTATACGCCTCAGCGGTGACCAGAAAACGGTCTATAAAACCAAAAGACGTGCGCGGCGACACTAGTGTCACTACCAGAAAGGCCTGGTCTAGGTTAGAGGCCACAATATGGGCATGGTGCGCCTTGTGGGTAGACTTCCGGATAATGTAGTTGCGGCGGGGTTTGATATCGGTGATGACGCCTTGGTGCTCGCCTCCCTCGGGTTCCAGGGTAACTTCATCGCCTACGGCAATTGGGTTACTTACTTTTAAGCCTTTGTTCTTGAATTTTCCGCGCAGGCGGCATTTGTACAGCTGCCCCTCTGCGTGAGCGCGAACCAAATACCAAGAGCCCGTTGATTTTACTACTGTCCCTGTCATACCTTGCGCGAAGGTAACCAATATTCTAAAGATGTTAAGATATGGTCTGTAGCCCCAGCCTGTTTCTTCAAGTAGTTTTGAGTTATGGACCGAACTTTTTCCAAAGAAGAGGGGTGTTCCTGGAATTTAGACACCTTCTTGTTGAGGTCTTGGGAGGAACGAATGCAGAAAGCTGCACCTGCCTCTACCAGATCAATTGCCTCCTGAAATTTTTCATACTTAGGCCCAAAGAAAATGGGAGGCCCAAAGGCCGCCGGTTCCAGGGTGTTATGCAGGCCTTTCCCAAAGGCGCCACCCACATAGGCATAGGTGGCATATTGGTATAAACTGGACAGCATGCCGATGTTGTCAATCAGCAGAATCCGGAACCCAGCCACTGAGGCAGGATCAGCCTGTGAGTACCGGATGGCTTTTCCTGGAAACTGTTCTTCAATCTCTGTTAATTCCTTGTCCTTGATCTCATGCGGGGCCAGGATGAACTTGAGGTTAGGCAGTTGGTCCTGCATGAAGGGGAGGAGTATTTTCAGGTCCTCGGGCCAACTGCTGCCAATTACCATAACGGGGGCATTCTCTTTGAAGGCTTGGGCAATAGGAATAGGTGCCGCGTTTTTGGCGTTTTGCAGAACCCTGTCTACGCGCGTATCACCCGCCATGCTTACCCTGGTAAAGTCAATACTGGCCAACAACTGAGCCGATTCCAGGTTTTGGGTATAAATATGAGTGAAGCGTTCTAAGATGCGGCGGTAAAAGCTTCCCGTTTTCTGGAAGTAAACCTGATTGGATCTGAAAATAGCCGAGATGGAAAATAAAGGAATGTGGCGCTTCCGTAAGGCATGGGTGTAGTGATGCCAGAACTCATATTTTACAAAAACGGCTAACTGTGGTTTTACCAGGTGCAGAAACCTGCGGGCGTTTTCGGCGGTGTCTAAAGGTAGGTAGAAGATGAAATCCGCCCCAGCATAGTTCTTCCGGACTTCGTACCCAGATGGGGAGAAAAAGGTAAGAACAATCTTGTGCTCAGGAAACCGCTCCCGGAAAGCTTCTATTAATGGTCGGCCCTGTTCAAACTCACCTAGACTGGCGCAATGAAACCAAGCCACTGGGGCCTTGTTGTTCTGCAGTTTTAGCCCTATTTCTTCAAAAACTCCTTTGCGACCATTTACCCACTGGGCTGCTTTAGGGTGGAAGGGAGCTGCCAAACGTACTCCTAGCCCATAGGCCCGCACACCTACTTCATAAAGAATCTTTGACATTTCTTACCGGGTTTGATATCAAGTAAAACAGGGGGGTAGTAACAGATGCACTCATACCCAAGAATAGCCTCTGAAGTAAATATACTGCCTTCTTTACAGGACGACCCACTTTTCCAGGTGAAAAAGTAAAACTTATTTCTATTCTGCAGGCAAAATAATTGCTTTGAAGTTGCTCTTTCAGGGCGATTATTGGGAAAACAGGCCTGAAAGGGGTTACTGCATGCAGCAGAGATTAGAAAGTCGCGTTCAAAACAGGTTGGTGCAAGGGCTGGGGTATAAAAAGAAAAGCTCCTGATGTATGCAGGAGCCTTTCTTTATTGATGAGATGAGTGAATTAGTGGCTAGCCAGGTAAGTAGAAACTCCCTCGTGGGTAGCTTGCATGGCTTCTTTGCCTTCTTCCCAGTTGGCAGGACAAACTTCGCCTTTTTCTTCAAAGTACTGCAGAGCGTCTACCATTCTAAGGGCTTCGTCAATGCTACGGCCAAGTGGCAGGTCATTTACTACCTGGTGGCGCACAATGCCTTGTTTGTCAATCAGGAACAGACCACGGTAAGCTACTGGCTCACCTACAAAGATCATCTCGCCTTCCTCATTGTAGTCATAATGACCAGCCAGCACATCATAGTTGGCAGAAATGGTTTTGGTAGCATCGGCTACTAATGGGTACGTTACGCCTTCAATACCGCCTCTTTCACGTGGGGTGTTCAACCAAGCCCAGTGCGATTGGTGCGAGTCAGTAGAGCAACCCACTACGGCTACGCCTTTACGGGTAAATTCTTCTAAACGGTCCTGAAACGCGATGATTTCTGTAGGGCACACAAACGTGAAGTCCATTGGATAGAAATAGAACAATACGTGTTGTTTTCCAATGTATTGATCTAAAGAAAAGTCCTCTTCAAACTCTAAATCTACTACCGCAGTAGCTTTGAAAGATGGTGCTTTTTTACCTACTAATACTGCCATGTTTTACGGGGAATGTTAAATGTTACTGTCCAGCAAAGCTTTTCTAACCAGAAAGGCTTTTGCGGGTGCAAAGGTACTGCCTCACTTTTAACCCTGCAATAAAGAAAAAAACAGAACCGCTAAACTTAGGGTGGAAGTAGTTTCCTTTGGAAAAGCACCAAGGAAAAGACGGGCCTTCGCTTTCAATAAAACCACTTTCAGCTTTTAACGTAAAGGCGGCTACCTGCTTTGCCTTGACCATTATTGCTGTTTAGGCCTTTTTCCTTAGTGAGGAAAGTCCCCGGTAGGCCGGCAGATGAACTGGTACGTTTGTCTGCTGCGCTGCTCCAGAAGAATCTCCTTGCCGTGGGTTAGTTTTTCCAGGCTGGGTTGGTCGTAGTTCTTAATGGTGAACAGATGCAGTGGCTCATTATATAAAATGACAAACTCATCTGCTAACTGTGCTCTCACTGCTTCCACTCGGGTTTTGTCTGCATCCACGCAGGTAGAGAAGGAAATAGCTGAATTCTGCATCAGGTTAATCTTGAGGCGGTGCTGGCTCAAGGCCTGGAAAATGCTGCTTAAGTGTTGCTCAGAGATAAACCCGAAGTCTTTGGTGTGGAAGGAGAGCAAACATTGGTTCTGCTTTAAGATAAAAGAGGGTGCAATACGGTCGTGCTGGCAGTTCCAGATGACGGTGCCGGGCTTATCTGGGTGCAGGAATGATTTCACGTGCAGGGGGATGCAGCGCTTGGCAAGGGGTTGAACGGTTTTGGGATGAATGACCGAAGCGCCATAATAAGCCATCTCAATTGCTTCTTGGTACGCAATTTCTTCGTATCTTATGGTATCCTTAAATAGCTTAGGATCAGCGTTGAGTAAGCCGGGCACATCTTTCCAGATGGTTAGGGAGGCAGCTTGCAAGCAGTACGCGAAAATGGCGGCACTAAAATCAGAGCCTTCGCGGCCTAGTGTGGTGGTGCTTCCGTCTGTAGTGCCGCCAATGAATCCTTGGGTGATAACGGGGCTGTTCTCCAGAATAGAAGGCAAGTGTTGGGAAATCTGATTTTCGGTCCGTTCCCAGTCTACCCGACCCTCACGCCAGGTAGCATCTGTCCGGACGTACTCCCGGCAATCTAGCCAGTGATTCTGATATCCTTGGCTGCTTAAAAAGTGGTGAAGAATCACGCTTGACAGAAGCTCGCCCACGCTGATTACCTGATCATATTGTTGATCAAAATCTTCCTGGGGCCTGACCTGCTGTAGCGTGTTTTCCAAAGAAGAAAATTGCTCTTGCAGTGCTTTATATACCGGGTGATTACCTGAAGGAAATAAATTCTGCACATTGCTTTGATGGTACTGCTGTATTTCCAGTAAAGGCTCAGAATAGCTTAGTCCCTGATGGGCAAGTTTGAAGGTATGCTCCAGCGCATTAGTAGTCTTGCCCATGGCAGATACTACAACCACAGGCTTTTCCTGATCTTGTAATAAGGACAAGATGTGGAAGATGTTTCTGAATGCCACGGCATCTTTTACGGAGGCGCCTCCAAATTTGTAAACTATCATTTATAAAGTTATGGGTTAAGAAACTGTTAAAGCTACTACTGTAATTTGCTGTTTTATTAGTATTATTGTAATCTATTTTATAAGTACCAGAATTATCTCCGTCTATTTATCTACTTAATCCTATGACACTAAAAGAGAATTTAGCCCTTCCAGTTGGCACTACGCTAGACAGATTTATTATGCGGAAACAAGAGGATTTCCCATATGCCACTGGTGAATTATCTCAGTTATTACGTGATATTGCGTTGGCTGCAAAAATAGTAAACCGGGCCATAAACCACGCAGGGCTTACAGATATAGGTGGAGCATACGGAAAGCAGAATGTGCAGGGAGAAGACCAGCAGAAATTAGATGTAGTAGCCAATATCCGGTTCATACGCGCTTTGCGGAACGGGGGCGAAGTTTGCGCCATCATTTCTGAGGAAGAAGAAGAGGTGATTCATACCGGAAACAACAACGGGAAATACATTGTGGCTATTGACCCCTTGGATGGGTCTTCTAACATTGACGTGAACGTGTCCATTGGGACTATCTTCTCTATTTACCGCCGCATTTCTGAAATAGGCACTGAAGCCACCATGGAAGATTTCTACCAGAAAGGAACCGAGCAAGTAGCGGCTGGTTACGTGATCTATGGCTCCAGCACCATGCTGGTGTATACCACCGGTTGCGGTGTAAACGGATTCACCTATGAAACTTCATTAGGCGAGTTCTTCCTTTCGCACCCAAATATCACCACGCCTCAAAATGGTAATATATATTCAGTGAACGAAGGCGGGTTTAACCACTTCCCTGAAAGCATTAAACACTATGTAGAGCTTTGCCGCGTACGGAATTACGCCGCCCGTTACATTGGTTCTTTGGTGGCTGATTTCCACCGCAACTTGCTAAAAGGGGGTATTTACCTGTACCCCAATACCCTGAAATCACCAGGCGGGAAGTTGAGATTGCTGTACGAGTGCAATGCCCTGGCTTTCCTGGTAGAACAAGCTGGCGGAAAAGCCTCCAACGGAAGCCAACGCATTCTGGAGATACAGCCTTCAGAACTGCACCAGCGCTGCACCTTCTACATCGGGTCTAAAGAAATGGTAGACGAAGTAGAGAATTTAATGGTCGCTAGAGAGAGACCCGTTAGATCTTCTATGCTGGTTTAACCTTTAATTTGGTAAAACAGTCCCTAAACACCGCGGCCCTTGTCAATGACAAGGGCCGCGGTGTTTAGGGACTGTTACTGTTAAAAGAAATTACTCTGCAGCAGAGGCACTTTCTTGGGAATCTCCAGAGGTAGCAGCATCTGTAGCAGCTTCTTCTGTGTATGGCACAAATTGGTTTACAATCAGATACCACTGGGCCAGTTTCTTCATGTCAGACGCGTATACCCGCTCCTGATCATAGTCTGGAAGAACCGATTCTAAGAATGAAGATAATTCCTGGGTGCTTGATTTTGGTGTCACCGGCAGTTCAGAGCCGTACTGTTTTCTGATTCTGTCAAAGATGTCAGCTAACGGCACGGTAGATTCTTCATCATTGGTGTACATGGAGATTTCCTGTAGAATAGACACCCGGTTTCTAGCCTGCGCAACGCTGCGGGTTGGTTTCTCAGTGAGACTTTCTACAATGATTCCATTGCGGGTAGGAGCTACAATTCTGTAGAGGCCCGGCATACCGGAAATAGAAGCGATCTCTTTCAGGTCAAATGGCATAGAGGTAAATTAAGTTTTAATGAATGATTAGAGTTTGAAGTTTACGGGCACGCTGTATTGTTCGCTGTACCCGGGAGCCTTGAATTTAAGCAGTTTTACCACCCTTAAGGCTTCCTGGCCGGTACCGCCGCCTACTTCCTTCAGGATTTTAGCATTGGTGATGGCCCCGTCCTCCTTTAATGTAAAGTGGATGAGGCAGGTGCCCATGACGCGGTTCCGTTTTGCCAGAGCCGGATACTGAATGTTGCGCTGTATATGAGCAATCAAGGAATCCTGTCCTCCGGGATAATGGTCCGCTACCGGCAATTTGCCGGTCTGAGTTGTAGCCTTAGTGGCAGCCGCAGGCTTGGTGGTTTGTGCCGAAACCGTACCTGCTGCAAAGAAGGTGAAAAGGGCCGCAGCCGCAAAGTGTTTAAATTTCATTGGGGAAAAATTTAGACTAATAAAGAATAAACGGTGCTTAATGCTCTTCCTGATACCGTTGGTTCACGCTGGCTATGAAATTAAGAATCTCTTCCCGTCCTTCTTTAGAGGAGGAGGAGCTTTTCATGTACATAGGCAACTCTTCCCAGGTTTCCTGAAGTGTTTTCATGAAGACCGCTATATTGGCATCAGTTTTCGTGCCAGTTTGCTTATCAGTCTTCGTGAAGATAAGCACAAATGGGATACCCATGGTTCCCAGAAGTTCTATAAACTCTAAATCCGGTTTTTGAGGGGGGAGGCGGGAATCTATCAGCACAAACACGCATGCTAGATTCTGACGATTTTTTAAATAGTGCAAAATCATCTTTCTCCATTGTTCCCGTGAATCTTTGCTTACCTTAGCCCAGCCATACCCAGGTAAGTCTACCAGGTACCAGTTGTCATTGATCAGGAAGTGGTTTATAAGTTGGGTTTTGCCCGGGAACGAAGACGTTTTGGCTAATTTGAGCCGGTTGGTAAGCATGTTGATGAGCGACGACTTGCCTACATTTGACCGCCCAATAAACGCATACTCCGGCAATTCAGTTTGCGGGCACAAGTCAGCGCGGGTATTACTGGTAACGAACTTTGCTTCTTTGATGACCATAATTACTGCATACGTTTATTAATAAATACAAAGGTACCAAATAAACACCTAACCCTTTCATAATCTCACAAAACGCAGCCTTTAAGGCAAAATCCTTTAGTATAAGTAACTATTTAAGTCAATTTCAAGTATCGTATGGCGGATAAGTAAAACCCGATATAATTATGAGTTAAGATAGTTTTTCTATATTGCGGCACTTTGCTAATAAAAACGTTGCAATAATTTTTTATTAAAGAATTACTATCTTAAGAATTTTAAATATTATTGTAGTGCTCTTTCATGCAAACGACAATAGAAGAGATACTGATATTAGAGCCTTTAAGCGTCGTTTTATTTTTGTTCTTGCACCTATAACAGAAGATACTATACCTTAACTTTTACACTATGAATCACTTAGACAAGCGATTGTTTAGAAACTCTTTTTTAATTTTTACTCTGTGCTTGGTTGCTTCCTCAGCCATGGCGCAGAGCACGCGTAAGCTTATCCGGAACGGAGACAAATTCTTTAATCAAGCAAACTTTCGTGCTGCACTTCCTTATTATGAGCGTGCCCTGGAGCGTGACCCTGAAAATGCGAAGGCAATGTACCGGGCAGGTATCAGCTTAATTGCTTTTGACAAAGAGAAAGCAAGTGATTACATCTACAAAGCATACAGAGCAAAACCAAAAGTTGGGGATGATGTCCTTTACTGGTTAGGTCGCGTTGACCTGGTGAACTATGAGTTTGACAATGCCATCAAGAATGCACAGGCTTACCAAGCTACTCTAGGCAAGCGTGACGATGATGGAAAAGAGCAGGCTGCTTTGCTTTTGCAGCATGCCCGTAACGCCAAAAAAGAAGTGGCTAACGCCAAAGATGTTTTCGTGAAAAACCTGGGACCTACTGTAAACACGCCTTACTCTGAGCACAGCCCGGTTATTTCTTCGGATGACAACTACCTGTTGTTTACCTCTCGTAGCGCCAGTGTTACCGGTGGTAAAGAAGCAGCAGACGGTGAGTATTATGAAGATATTTTTGAGACCCGCCGTTTGGGCCAGGACCAGTGGGAGACTCCAAAATCTTTGAGCGGTCGTTTGAACGGTACCGGTCACGATGCTTCTATTCAATTGGTTGACAACGACACCAAACTATTAATGTACCGTCAGGATGAAGGTGGTGACATCTTCATGACCAGCCGTGATGGTGGTGACTGGGGCCAGCCACAGAAGTTAGGCAGAAACATCAACTCTAAAGGTTTTGAAAGTGATGCCTTTATTTCAAGAGACGGGTCTACCCTTTACTTCTCTACAAGCCAATTCTCTCAGAACGGTGACTTGGACATTTACTACTCTAAGCGCCAGCCAAATGGTGAGTGGGGTGAAGCGAAAAACTTCGGAAACGGGGTAAACACTCCTTATGATGAAGACAGCCCTTACTTCACGCCAGATGGTTTAACCATGTATTTCAGCTCACGTGGTCACTCTACCATGGGTGGTTATGACGTTTTCACCATGACTTTTGATACAGTTGCTCGCCGTTGGAGCAGACCTACCAACATGGGGTATCCGGTGAACACGCCAGATGATGATACTTACTACCGCTTAAGCCCAGATGGTTCTTACGCGTACCTTTCTTCTTACCGTATGGGCGGTTACGGTGAAAAAGACATTTACACCATCAACTACATCCGTAACGCTGCCGTTCGTGGCCATGTGTACAGCCTTCGTGACTCAACCATTATCCCAGGTGTTGAGCTGGTGTTCTCTGGTAAAACCGCCAGCAACACGCCGCTGGAATACCGTGATGTTACTAAGCCAGATTCAGGAAACTACCAGGTAAGTGTGCTTTCATCTCGTCCGTATCAGGTGACCCTGACCAAAGACGGTAAAACATTAGCTACTGAGCAGTATGAAGTGCCAATGTCATTAAGCGACACCACTGTATTTGAGAAAGACTTCTATATCGCTTTTGAAGATACTACTGGCGTAGGAACAGGCGCTTACGCTTTCAAACGCATCTACTATGACACAGACAAATACACCCTGCGTCCTGAGTCTATCGCTGAATTGGATAACATTGTACGTGTCATGAAAGCCAACCCAGCCTTGCGTATCTCCATTGATGGCCACACAGATGCCCGTGCTTCAGATGAGTACAACGTGACCTTGGGTGAGAATCGTGCCATGGCCGCTTACAACTACCTGTTGCAGCAAGGCATTCCTAGCAACCGTCTAATCACTGTGTCTTACGGTGAGCGTCGTCCGGCTGCTCCAAATGACACTCCTGAGAACATGCAGTTGAACCGTCGTACTGAGTTCAACGTGATCAGAAGCGCTGAGCAATAAGATAAGAGCGTTTTCTGAGCTGTTTTCAGAAAACTAAAATGAAACAGAGCCCCGACCAACAGGTCGGGGCTCTGTTATTTATACGGCCTGAGTTCACAACATAATGCAGGAAATGTAGTTAAAGCATAGTAGCTTTGCCCTCTTTAACAATAAATAGTACATGTCAGTAGTTCCATACAAAGACCAGGAAGAAGGTAAGAAAAAGCAGGTGGCGCAAATGTTCAACAGCATTGCCAAACGCTATGATTTCTTAAACCATTTCCTTAGTGCAGGAGTAGACATTTACTGGCGCAAAAGAGCTGTGAAACTGTTGGCGCGGGTAAAGCCCCAATTGGTGTTGGACATTGCCACCGGTACGGGAGACTTCGCCCTGGAGACCCTTCGGCTTAAACCCAAACAGATTATTGGCATTGATATTTCTGAGGGCATGCTGGAGGTAGGCCGGGAGAAGATTGCCAAGCGGGGACTCAGCCATCTGGTACAACTGCAGTTAGGCGACTCTGAAAACATTCAGTTTCCGGACAATCATTTTGACGCAATTACCGTTGCTTTTGGGGTGCGTAACTTTGAGAATCTGGAGAAAGGCCTTTCAGAGATGCGTCGGGTTCTGAAGCCTGGCGGAATGGCTGTTATTCTGGAGTTCTCCAAGCCGCAGCAGTTTCCCATGAAACAAGGATATAATTTTTACTTCAAACATATTTTGCCGGTTTTCGGGAAAATGATCTCAAAAGACAACGCCGCCTATACGTACCTGCCAGAGTCTGTGCAGGCGTTTCCGGATGGCAATGACTTTCTGGCTATTTTCAACAGAATCGGGTTTAAAAACACAGAATGGCACTCACTTACCTTCGGCATCAGCTCCATTTACATCGGCACAAAATAATTGGCTTCTTTCTTCTTGCCTTGCTTTCTTCTGGCCAGCAAACTCTGGCTCAGGGCAAACTCAAAGGTGAAAACCTGCCTGGCTACGAACACAAAAGACTACGCTGGGGATTTTCTCTGGGGGTAAATGCCTCTTGGTATCAGTTAGAGCATTCAGAACTGTATGTAGAAGCCATTAAAAGCAATCCAGATTTTTCTGTAAATGAAAAGACAGGAATTGGTTTTAATGTGAACTTCATTTCTTCTTATAGACTCTCTCCTGATTTCGTTTTGAGAGCGCAACCTGGAGTTGGGTATCATAGCCGAGCCATTGAGTACAAAGGCATGCCTGCTGACGATGATAACGGAATTGCGGGAGGGGATGTGACGCAGGAGATGAACACCTTTGCCGGCGAGCTTCCTTTGCTGGTGAAATATGAATCAAAACGCCGCAAGAACAGCCAAATGTATTTTATTGCGGGTGTGAAGCCTTCGCTGGTAGTAGGCGGTCAGAAAAAAGGAAGTGAGTACTTGCAGGTAAAAAGCCTGGACTTTGCGGTAGAGTATGGTGTGGGGTTGGATATGTTTTATCCGTTTTTCAAATTCGCCCCGGAAATCAGGTATTCAAGAGGCATCAGCAACATTCATAAGCCAAGCCCTGGCATGTTCAACAACAGCATTCAGCAGTTGAATACCAATACTATAACGCTATACCTCAATTTTGAATAAGTCTCCCATGGCGCAGAAGATTGCATTAGTGACCGGGGCTACTTCCGGCATTGGCAGAGCAACCGCTGTTTCGTTGGCCCAGCAGGGCTTCAAAATCATTGTAGCCGGTCGCCGTACCGAGCGTTTGCAGGAATTAATACAACAGCTGGGGCAGGAGAACGTTTATCCGCTTGAGTTTGACGTGCGGGACAAAGAGGCCGTACAAAATGCCCTTGCAGGACTACCCGCCGAGTGGCGTTCTGTTGATGTTTTGATAAATAACGCTGGAAACGCCCACGGTCTTTCTCCTATACAAGGCGGAGACCTGGACGATTGGGATGCCATGCTGGACATCAACGTGAAAGGCTTACTGTACGTGACCAAGGCCGTTCTGCCAATCATGATTGAGCGCAAAACCGGCCACATCATCAACATTGGGTCTATTGCCGGAAAAGAGGTGTACGCCAACGGAAACGTATACTGCGCCAGTAAATTTGCGGTAGATGCCCTTTCCAAAGCCATGCGCATTGACTTGGTGCACGAAGGAATTAAAGTGTCTGAAGTGAACCCTGGTGCCGTGGAAACGGAGTTTTCTGAGGTACGTTTCAAAGGAGACACAGAGCGGGCAGCCACCGTGTACCAAGGCTATGAACCCTTGAAAGCAGAAGACATTGCCGATCTGATTACGTTCATGGTCACTCGTCCTAAACACGTGAATTTAGCCGAGGTGCTTATTCTACCAGCAGCCCAGGCGGCGGCTACCATCATTAACAAGCAATAAGATATTCTTCCCATAAGCAGCAAGGCCCGCTAGTTCCAGAACTAGCGGGCCTTGCTGCTTATGGGCAGTTTTGTAGAAACCAGGCTGTAAATAAACATCTTTCAAGTGCCTAATTCCGTTGCAGTAGGGGAAACCAAGAGCTGGCAAATGGAATTCACCAAGATAAAGGAAACGTGTCTTTATGTACAGGACCTTACCCGTACCACCACATTTTATACTGACGTATTAGGGCTGCCGGTCATAGGCCAGGTAGCTAACCGGCATGTATTTTTCAGGGTAGGTAGTTCGGTGCTGTTGTGTTTCAATGCCCAGAAAACGAGGGAGAGCAAGGATCTTCCGCCACACTTCGGGGAAGGGCAACTGCATTTGGCTTTTGAATGTACTGCCGAAGAGTACGAGGCGTGGAAAGATAAATTGCGCCAAGCCGATGTATCCATTGAGCACGAGCAGACCTGGCCCCATGAACGCAAGTCCTGTTATTTCAGAGACCCAGATCAGCACCTGCTGGAGATTGTGGTGCCCGGTATTTGGGAGAGGTAGGTATACCACAGGCTCTCTTTTTTTTACTCCCGCTTTACTTTAGACCTTCCTTCAGGAAAACAAGCCCAAATCTTTATGTGGTGGCTAAGAAAGGCTTCTTTGTTTTAATCGGAATAGAACTTCCTTGTTGAGTTCATGCTTTCCCTCAAATGTAATGATCTCTGGGTGTAGGCCTGCTACCTGAACCCGGGCGAGCTGCGTCTGTACTTTATCTTCCGCTACAAAGGAGTCTTGCAGGCCATAAACATATGTAAGTCTGGCATGAGCCAGGGCCTGTCCCATAGAAGCCAATTCCATATCATCAGGGAATACACCGGCCCAAAGCACCAACTGAGCAATTGGCCACTGTGCCTGAACTAGCCATCGGCAAGCCGTAGCTCCTCCCTGAGAGAAGCCTAACACGTGAAGAGTGGCATTTGGTGCTTCCTGCAGAGCTGTCTCTCGTACCAGGTTCAGGTACGAAATGTAATCAGATATTTCGTGGAGCCGTTCCTCTTTGGTCATCCAGGTAGCACCAACCCGGCCAGAGAAACCTTCCAGATAAAAACGGGAGAGTCCTTCCGGAGCCAGGATGGCCGTCTGCTCATCTGCCATTCCCTCAAAATGCCGGACGAAGTACCGGGCTAATTGGCCGTACCCGTGCAGGACTATCCAAAGGTGTTTGGTATCTGTAGAAAGAAGGCCTGCCTGGTAGAGGTGAGCGGTACGAGGTACCTGTATGGTTCTGTGGAGGGCAGCCAATTACAGTTGATCTTTCGTGAACATGAAGGGCAGTAAATCTTCTACTGATTGCAAGCGAATAACTTTTCCGTCTTCGCCCTGCATAAGCAGCTTGATAGGGGCATTCTGCCGGTTCTGGTATTCGGCCATCACTTGCCGGCAGGCTCCGCAGGGACAAGCCTTCAGGAAATGGGTTTCATGTCTCCGCCGAACGGTAACGGCCATCATCTCCATCTTTTTATCTGGGTAGTTAGATCCTACGCCAAACAACAGGGTACGTTCTGCGCACAGGCCAGAAGGGTAGGCCGCGTTTTCCTGGTTTGTACCTTGGTGAATGCTGCCATCTGAAAGAAGCAAAGCGGCACCTACCAGATAATTTGAGTATGGAGCATATGCGTTATTGGTGGCTTCTTGGGCGAGGAGGAAAACCTGCCGTTCCTGTGGGGTTAATTCTTCTACTGAAGACACTACCTCATAGGTAATGTTGAGTTGTACTTGTTCTATCATAAAGTGCGGTTTCCGCACGAGCACGTACGGGAGCCAAAGTTAATAAGTTGGCTTGAAAATGCAAGAATGGGTTGCCTGTGCGGTAGATTTTGCCCATTTTACCCCATAGTTACACCTCCATCTGCCAAACTATGAACAAGATCCTGCTCCTGGGCGCTGGTCGCTCTGCCACTGTGCTTATTGACTATTTGCTGTCAAATGCCACCATTCATAATTGGCAACTGGCAATAGGGGACGTTTCAGTGGAGCATCTAACCCAGAAGCTGGCGCTGTATTCCCAGGCAAGAGCGTTCGTGTTTGATGTGCAAAATGAAGAGCAACGTAGGACAGAGATTGGCCAGGCCCATGTCGTGATTTCCATGCTTCCGGCTCTTTTTCACCCGTTGGTGGCGCAGACGTGTTTGGAGCTTGGACAACATTTGGTCACGGCCTCGTATGTTCCTTCGCAGATCAAGGAAATGCACGAGGAGGCGAAAGCTAAAAGGTTAACTTTTCTGATGGAGTGCGGGCTAGACCCCGGTATAGACCATATGTCTGCCATGCGCATCATACACCAAATACAAGGACAGGGTGGTAACATTACCTCTTTCAAATCCTTCACCGGCGGATTGATGGCACCGGAGTCTGAAAACAATCCGTGGCACTATAAGTTTACCTGGAACCCTCGTAATGTGATTTTGGCTGGTCAGGGCACTGCCAAATACAAGCAGGATGGTGCTTACAAATACATCCCGTACCCTCAATTGTTCAGACGCACCGAGACCTTTCTGGTGGAAGGCTTCGGGTACTTTGACGGCTATGCCAACCGTGATTCTTTGGGGTACGTGGAGCCTTACGGGTTACAGAACATCCAAACCATGCTACGCGGCACCCTGCGTAGACCGGGGTACTGCCAGGCGTGGCATGTGTTGGTGCAACTGGGCCTCACCGATGATTCTTACTCTCTGGAAGACTCTGCTCATATGACGTATTGGGAGCTGGTAGAAAGTTGCTTGCCCACTGCTCCAAAACAGGGAATGTCCTTGAAAGAGCAAGTGGCCGCTTACGTTGGCTTGAACCCAGAGGCAGAAGAGATGCAGTTGATAGAGTGGACCGGGTTGTTTGAGGAAGTTCCCATTGGGCTGGATAAAGCCACGCCTGCTCAAGCCTTAGAGAAATTATTAGTGCCTAAATGGAAGCTCAGCCCCGGTGACAAGGACATGATTGTGATGCTGCACCAATTTGAATATGAGTTGAACGGGGCGCAAAAGAAACTTACCTCTTCCCTTGTGGTGCTGGGAGATGATGAGGTACATACCGCTATGGCGAAAACGGTGGGCTTACCAGTGGGGATAGCCGTGAAGCACTTACTGCTGGGAAGGCTGCAAACCAAAGGAGTAGTGGTGCCTCTGCAAGCTGAACTTTATCAACCTATTTTGGAAGAACTGGAGCAAAATGGGATACGCTTTGTAGAAAAAGGAGAGTAGAAGTCCTTTTTCTACAAAGCGTATTTATGTGAGCTCAGGGGAAATTTAGCGCAGTGCTGTTTTTCTGGCTTCTGCTTTTATCTTGTCTTTCAGCACCATGATTCCTTTTTCCAGTAGTATATCTTCCTCTTTTAGGAAGGATTCTACCGTGGGGTTTACCTCTACATGTGGCAATATTCCATATCCCACTAACTCGCGGCCATCTGGATAGGTATCACGTTTGGTGCAGATCCGGGCATTACCGCCTCCCGGTAAATCAAAGAACAAGGGCTGACCGGTGCTGCCGTATGTTTTCTGCCCTACTTTGGTAGCGCGGTTCAGGTTATCCAGCATAATCAGGAAATCTTCGGCCGCGGAAGCCGTTTGGTAGCTGGTGAGTACGACTATTGGAGCTTTGATTTTTGGCGCAGTCAGGTCGTTTTTGTTTGCATGGTGTCTCCTACATGCCACTTGGTTCCTTGCAGGTAGGCACGGGCTTCTTTCCCCATTGGGTGGTGTCTTCTTTTTCCACAAACACTCCCCACGCTTTGTAGGAAGCCTTGTGTTCCTGGGTCTTCCAGACAGATCCGTAGATAACAGGCGCTTCTGTAAGGTGTTTCACAATCTCCTGCGATAAACTGCTGTAGCCACCGCCGTTGTACCGAAGATCAATGATGAGGCCTTTGGCTTTATGCAACACTGGCAGTGCTTTCCTGAATTGGTCTATTATAATCTTATCGCCGAAAGTGTTGATAGCCACATGGGCCATGTCATTCTTCAGCCACTTGAACTCTACCGGGGGCAGTTTAGGCGAAGATTTTACCCATTCCACTTTTCCATCTGGTCTGTCTAAAGTTACCAGGGAAAACTGGCCCTTCGGTGATTTGATCTTTACCTGAACAGAAGTTCCCTTGGCACCCACCAAGGAGACTTGAATGGTTTTGCTCCATCTTACATAGTCAGTAGAGGAAGTCATGTAAGGGAATACATTTCTTGTGACATATTCCTGCGTAGGAATCCCTTCAATTTCAATGATCTCCGAGCCCAAAGGAAGTTTGTCTTTCAGTGTGGTAGAGACGTTCGTTACAATGGCTCTACGGTCAATGGCCTTTATCTCAACTGCTGGAAAGCCAAGCTGCTGAGCGAGGTGTTGGGGTAATCCAATGCTGGTATGTCCGCCTTGCAAAAGGGCGCTAAAGCGTTGTAGAGTACGGTAATACTCCAGGTCTGTCTTAGTAGCAAGAACCTGGGGTACAAATGCCTGGTAGGTGCTCTCCCAATTAAGGGTAGGAATCTTGTCAAAGTAGGCAAAGTTGTAGCTGGCTTCCTTCCAAAAACTAGAGAGGCCATACAGCTTCTCTTGGTCAGTAAGTTTTTGGGCTTTGGCTGGAAGGATGTATAGCGTACAAATTGCGATTGCCAGGAGAAAGAAACGTAGAGGGTTTTGCATAGCGCTTGGTTTGGTCCTTGCAAATCAGACAACCAATACCCCCGCATCCCCTACGCCTGCCTGCATGGTAGAAGCAGTTTGCACCATATTTCTTATGTTGGAGTGGAGCCATAGTGCTCAAAACCCATAAGCAGTGTCAAAAGATCAGGTAGTACTCTTTCAGCAGTTCCTGGAATGCTTTGGTGTAAGTTTGATCTTTTTCCCGCACGGCTAATGTGCTTTCAGTAGTAGATACAGCGTAACGTGAATAGGTATGGATAGCGCGGAGTAATTTACCCTGAGGGGTTGTTTCCAGCCAAAGAATTGAATTGGTGAAAAAGCCTTTTTGAAGGGCTTCATTCTCAAACACCTTGGCTTCATGCGTAGGAAGCAGAATATGCAGTTTTCCATCAGGAGACAGGAAGTGTTGGGCAAAAGAGATGATTTCTGTGAAGGAAAGGGTCTCTGTATGTTTGGCTTGGTTTTTTGCCGAATCAAGTGATTTCAGTGAAGCCTGGAAGAAAGGTGGGTTACTGATGATTATATCATAAGGAGCAGGTTGGTATTGGGCAAACTCCTGCAGTGACATGGGAAACAACCTGATGCGGTTCGCCCAAGGACTAGCCGCAATATTCTCTTGTGCTTGCTCACTGGCGGCAGTGTCAATTTCTACCGCTTCAATCAATGCTTCCGGCGCGCGTTGGGCCACCATTAAACTCAGTAATCCGGTTCCGGCACCAATATCCAGAATCCGTTTGGCACCGGCTACGTTCACGGCAGCGCCTAATACGCAGGAGTCTGTGCAGACTTTCATGGCGCACTTGTCCTGCCTGATCAGAAACTGCTTGAACTGGAAATAAGAATTGGGCATGGTTTAACCAGCAGTGGGGTTTGCCTCAAAGCCTTTGTCTGGCGGAAGGTTGGGTTGCAGGGCCGCCGCCACGGCTAATTGGTCGCAGCGTTCGTTTTCGGCATGTCCGGCATGACCCCGCACCCAGACAAAGCGCACCTGGTGTTTTCGGTAGATTTTCAGAAAACGCTGCCAAAGATCTGGGTTCGCCTTACCGGTGAAGCCTTTTTTTTCCCAGCCAAAAACCCATTTTTTCTCTACCGCATCTACCACGTACTTAGAGTCCGAGTAAATGGTCACTGGAATACCCGGTTTGGTGATAGACTCCAAAGCGACGATGACCGCCAGCAGTTCCATACGGTTATTAGTAGTCTTCCGGAAACCTTCGCTAATTTCCTTCACGTGAGGGCCGTACCGGAGAATAACGCCGTAACCACCTGGGCCAGGATTGCCCCTGGAGGCACCATCGGTAAATACTTCTATCAAAATGTATGCGGTTAGTTTTCAGCAAAATTACCCATCATGCGGCAAGCGGCGGCGTTAAAGGCTAAGAATATTTTTAGTGCCTAGGCATTCAACACCCAATTTCAAAGCCCAGCATATATAAGTAGGAGGTGGTTAAATGCTTCATCTAAATTTCTTCCTATCCCTGAGTTGAAACACGAGTATATTATTGGGGGAAATAAAAGGCTATATTTATAGAATAAAACTTCCCATTCAGAATGGCAACAAGCGTTTTTTCCTTTGTTATTGGCCAGTACTTGCCCAAGAAAACTAAGCGTGGCTAACTGGTTCTTCCAGCAGTATGAATTCAAAAATGAAGACATAATTGCCCTCTTTTTTAGAACCTGCTGGCCACTTATGATTACATAAAAAGGTGTTTGTCCAGCTAAAGCTATATTGTAAAGTGCAAATATTAATTTATCTATTTTTTAGAATAGTTAACAGGAGGAAAACTGTTATTAAGTCTAAGACAAATGTAAGTAGCTATTTCTAATCATTATTTTGGCCTTAAATCTTAAATTTTCTTCCTGGAGTAATCGCTGTAATAGAGGAGAGAATAGGTCATAACCTGCATCTCCTTAGGCATTTCAACTTGGTATTGGAAGAACGATGTTGCCGTTTCAAAGCCATTTTCAAAAAGGAAGGATAAAAATATTTTTTCAGGATTGGGGAAGAGTAAGGTGGCTTTTAGGTGCCTGACCTCTATTTTATGTAGTTAGCGCCAGTTAGACTTTACTTATACTTGTCCAAAGTCCACTTTTAAGCGAAATCGATTCGTTGCAGATTTAGCTGCAAAAAAGCGCTCCTATTGATTAGGCTCAAGAAGAAAAATCCTACTCCTTAGTGCTTTAAAATCCTTAAGAAACCACCTGCAACAAGCCCTTCACTACTGCTGCTTTACAGTGTTTATAACATGCAAAAAATGAGGCTTTTACATGGTGCTTCAGATTTTTACTTCTTAACTTAGGATAAGAACAGAACTAAATATTAATAATCTATAATATATGAAACACTCTTTACCCAGTATGGCTCGGCTCTTCATCTGCGCTAACCTTTTATTATTTAATCTCAATATAGTACAAGGGCAGAGTTTGGCTAACAAGGAAACTCATAAAGCAGATCAGGCACTACGCGCTTTATCTACTATCCCAGCTGCTGTTAAATCGGCTACAAGAGCAAGAAGTGCTTCTACCCTGCAGGTGCTTCAGCACGTTAAAACCATGGACGGATACGTGGCTATTGATGCCTATTCTAATGAGGCAGATGGCAACGTTTTGTTAGAGCAGCTTCAGCGGTTGGGGCTAAAAAATGGCACCTTTCATAAAAGGGTGGTCTCTGGTTTTTTTCCAATTGACCGGATTGAAAAACTGGAAGGAATCAACAATCTGAACCATGCTTCACCAGCTTACACTCCCCAAAGAAAAGTAGGTGAGGTGTCTTCACAGGGAGATGTTTCACTTAAAGCAGACTTGGCGGCGGCTAAATATGGGGTAACGGGGCTGGGCTCTAAGATAGGGGTCATCTCTGATTCCTATGGTTCTATAGGGGGCGGGGTTGCCGCTGGGGTGGCCTCTGGAGACCTTCCCGCCGATGTTCAGGTTTTAGCAGATGTGCCGGGGGGAACAGATGAAGGCAGGGCCATGGCTGAAATCATTCATGATGTAGCACCAGGGGCAAAGATTGCTTTCCATACCTCCAGCCCTGGTCAGGCTGCTTTTGCCAATGGTATCTTGGGGTTGGCTTCTGCCGGATGCAATATTGTGGTAGATGATGTGATTTACCTGGCTGAGCCCATGTTTCAGGACGGAATCATTGCCCAGGCGGTAGATGAGGTTGCCAAGCGGAACGTGACGTATTTCAGTGCGGCAGGCAACCAGGCCAGAAAATCGTACCAAGCGCCTTTCAAGAATACCGGATTGGTGATTCCGGGCTGGGGAGTGGCTCATGACTTTGGTGGAGGTGACACCCGGCAATCTATCAGTATTCCGGCCAGAAGTTCTATCCAGCTTATGGTCCAGTGGTCAGACGACTTTTTTTCCACTAGCGGGGGAGAAGGTGCAAAGACTGACATGGACGTGCTGGTGTACTTTAATAATACGCTGTTTGCTAATTCCTCGCAGGGGAATATTGGTCGAGATCCCTGGGAAACCATTGCCATTTCAAACACTGGTGCTTCGGCAGTTACCATTGAGATCGCTTTGGTAAAGTTTGAAGGTCCAGACCCCCAGATGATTAAATGGATAGATTTTGGGTCTGCTGTTCCTCTGGAACACATCACTAACAGTTCCACCATCTATGGCCACGCCAACGCTCAGGGAGCGATTGCGGTAGGTGCCGCTGCTTGGTTTAATACTCCCCAGTTCAACCCAAGCCTGAGCAGACCAGTAATCAATGGTTTTTCTTCCGGCGGCGGAACCCCAGTGTTTATTTCAACCACAGGGCAAGAGGCAGCATTCACTAATCAGAGAATCAGAAGGAAACCCGAATTGGTAGGCCCGGACGGAGGAAATACCACCTTCTTTGGCGCCGATACCAGCCTTGACCCAGACACCTTTCCTAACTTCTTCGGGACGTCTGCAGCGGCCCCGCACGTGGCAGCAGTGGCAGCTTTGATGCAGGAAAAGCAAAAAGGTAAAATGTCTCCGGGTGCTGTCCTGGACAAGCTAATCTCTACCGCCATTGACATGGACAATCCTTATTCAGAGGGCTTTTCCGAAGGGTTTGACTCCAGCACGGGTTGGGGTTTCGTGCAGGCAGACAAGGCAGTAGAGGCTTCTTCCACCAAAGCCAATCAGACCCTTACCTTTTTTGACATCCCAGACCGAAGCATTTTAGACCCTCGGGTCATTAGATTGGAAGCGTATACTACTTCCAACCTTCCGGTGGAGTTCATGGTCTTGCAGGGGCCGGCTACGGTGAGTGGCGACCTTTTAACCATCACCGGGCGTGGAGTGATCAGAATCAAAGCCATGCAGTGGGGTAATCCTGAATTTAACCCGGCGGCAGAAGTAATCCAGGAAATGGTAGTAAAAGGGGTAGCGCAAGCCATTACTTTTTCGCCTCTGGCCAACATCACCTACGGAGCGGGGCCTATTCCCCTGGTAGCTACTTCCTCTTCAGGCTTGCCGGTGCAATTCAGATTAGTTTCTGGGTCGGGGACCATCACTGATAACATGCTCACAGTGACAGGAACCGGCACTTTAACGGTAATGGCTACCCAGCAGGGCAATGCTGTCTATGAAGCGGCCACACCTATAACGCAGTCCTTTACTGTGAGTAAGGCAACCCAGACCATCAGTTTTGCCGACATTCCAGACATGATGCTTACCAGTACCCCAATTGCTTTGGAGGCGACTGCTACCTCAGGCTTGCCTATTCATTACACAGTTCTACAGGGACCTGCCACTGTTTCAGGGAACATGCTAACTTTAAAAGGAACCGGAAAAGTAAGGATCAAAGCAGCCCAGTACGGAAATGGTCTTTATATGGGGGCTCCTGAAGTAGTTCAGGAATTTGAGGTGTACCAACCCCTTGCAAGTTTGAAAACCACTACTCTGGCAGGGGTAGGACCTGCCGGGCAAGGCAGCTTTGTGCAGGTAGGTGCTTATCCTAACCCTTTCATGGATAGAACAGCAATTGAATTCGGCGCCTCAGAAAGTGGCGAGTTGGTAGTAGAAGTATGGTCACCGGCAGGTACTTTGGTAAACAGCTTATACAAAGGACCGGTTACCGCTGGCAGAGCGTACAGCTTTGAGTTTGATGCCGCAGGTAGAACCAGTGGAGTGTACATCTGCCGGTTTACCTTTAACGGGCAAACAGAATACAAGCGGCTTGTTCTGGTAAAATAAAAAGCTCTTAAACAAAAAGGCCGGCACTTCAGAGTTTCTTCTGAGGTGCCGGCCTTTTGTTTTTATTTTTTTGAGACCTTTTCAGAAAACAGTCCTGAAACCAGTTAGATACTGACGTGTGTCTTGAAAAGCTTAATGGCAATGGCCAGCAGAATTACCCCAAACACTTTCCGCAGTACCTCGGTGCCGTTTTGGCCCAGCTTGCGCTCCAGCCAGTTAGAGCTTTTCAGGACAATGTAGACAAACACCAGATTCAGCAGAATGCCCACCAATACGTTAGGCAGGGCGTAGGCAGCCCGTAAAGAAAGAAGCGTTGTCATGGTACCGGCGCCTACAATCAGGGGGAAAGCCAGGGGCACAATAGAGCCGGTCTTCACCGCAGGGTTGGAATGGAACAGGTGAATGCCCAAAACCATTTCCATTCCCATCAGGAAAATGATGATGGCGCCCGCTAAAGCAAAAGAAGCAAAATCAATCCCGAAGAGCCGCAGAATACCATCGCCCAGGAACAGGAACACAATCATGAGCACTCCGGCCACTAAGGTCGCTTTCTCAGACTGGATGATTCCTTCGCGCCGCCGCAGGTCAATGATAATCGGAATAGATCCCAGAATATCAATGATAGCGAACAGGATTAGGCTGACGGAAACGATCTCTTTGAAGCTGAATTGAACCATGTGGGCTGAGGCAACAACGTTAGCGTGTTGTTTCAGCCGCGAAATTAGTGATAATGGCTAGATATGAAATGCCGGAGCACATCATATTCAGCATCTGAGATGGCGGGGAAATTGGCTATCCGGAAGGTGTTCTTGGCCCATTGCCCGTAGCCGTTGCCCAGGGTGATGTTTTGGGCGGTGGCTAAACGCTTGGCTTCCTGCACCCAACGGTCGGTTCCTTTCACGGCGATGACGGTTGGGGAACGCACCTCGGGGTTCTCTACCAACAGGTGTACCTCCGTGAGTTCATCAAGAAACGTGTACAGGTCATGCGCCCTTTGCGACAGATGCTGGTCAATGTTCTTGATAATGGGACGCTGTTCCAGCACTTTCTTAAGCAGGAACAGATTGAGCACGTTGGGAGTGAAGGCCGTCTGGTAATTGAGCATTTTCTCGTGCAGGAACAACAGGCTGTTGTAGTGCTTCCGGTCGTTAAGGGTTTTGGCCCGCTGAATGGTGCGCGGTGAACAAACCAACACGCCCATCCCAGACGGCAGCCCAAAACACTTCTGCACCGAGGCAAACCAGATATCGGCTCTTATGAATTTCAGGTTGGCGCCTGCCATGCTGGACGTAGCGTCAACCGCTAACAAGGGGTCCTTGAACTGGTTCTGCAGTTTCAGGAGCGTGTTCATGCTCACCTGCGTTCCATTAGAGGTCTCGGTCTGGGTTACGCAAATCAGGTCAGTATCATCCTCCACCGGAAGGTTAGGGGCATCCAGTACGTCCTCCAACCCAAAAGACTGTCCGTAAGAATCCGGCCGAAGCCGTTTCGCATACTGGTACCATTTCTCCCCAAACGCGCCATTGTACAGGTGCAGGCTTTTGTGCGGGGTCAGGCTCTGGGTCAGTATCTCCCAGCACTCCGTAGCAGAAGAGGTGAAGTAAATGTAGTAGTCCTGCGGAATGTTGAGTTTGGTTCGCATCAGGCCTACCAGGTCCCGCATCATCTGAACGAAACGCTCTCCGCGGTGCGGAATACTGAGCATTCCTTCATCATACGCCAAGGTCAGGTAATCCCGAACCTCGGGGTAAACCTGAGACGGACCCGGATAGAAATTGAGCATGAGCTGGGGGTGGTTGTGGTGGAACGTAGTGTAAAAATAAGGAACAATTGTACTTGGCCGTAGGGGAGGAGCAGAAAAGATTTTAAGCCTGTTTTTCTGAAAACATGCCCAAAACAATCACAGGCACCCCTGCCTGATATGACCTACACGGGAAAAACGTATGCTGGTTACGCTTTGGTGTATGTAAATCCTACCTTATTAGGCTTCTGCCGCTCAAAGTACTGCAAGGCAAGCCGATAGCTTTCCAGGCCAAATCCACTAATGCTGCCTACGCACCTTCCGCCAATATAGGTCACGTGCCGGGTAGCCTCACGGGCGAACACGTTGGAGATATGAATCTCAATCACGGGTGTCTCAATGGCCGCAATGGCATCTGCCAAAGCCAGGCTGGAGTGTGTGTAAGCCCCGGCGTTGAGCAAAATGCCGTGGTAATGGAATCCCACCTCGTGTAGTTTATCTATGAGAGCACCCTCTATGTTAGATTGGAAAAACTCCAGTTCCATGTTGGGAAAACCGGGAATAAGGTCTTTTTCCAAATAATCTTCAAAGGAGCGGGACCCATAAATAGATTTTTCGCGGCGACCCAATAAGTTGAGGTTAGGTCCATTGAGAATCAGTATTTTCATAGCGGTAGTAGTTTGCGCGGTGCCCTGAAAGTGCACCCAGGATCATGTCCAAATGTACGCAATTACTACCTTTGGGTAGCTATGTCCTTTTCTTCCATTTGCAACTTATACGGAGATTTTACTATATTTAGTTTTTACCTCCCCCAATGAACTGGTCCGTAAGCTTAACCCAATTTCAGGGATACCTCCAGCTGGAGAAATCCCTGTCCAGTCACTCTGTAGAAGCCTATCTGCGGGATGTGCGCAAACTGGTACAATATTTTGAGATTACCCAACAAGAAGTAGGGCCTCTGGCAGTGGAAGCCAAGCACCTGCAAGGCTTTCTGGAATGGATTAATACCCTGGGCATGACGGCGCATTCACAGGCGCGTACCATCTCCGGCATCAGGGCCTTCTACAAGTTCCTGATCATGGAAGACGTGCTGGACGCAGACCCCACTGAAACCATTGAGAGCCCCAAGCTGCAACGTAAGCTCCCAGATACCCTCAGCTATGACGAAATTGTCACGCTCTTTGAGGCCATTGATGTAAGCACTCCGGAAGGCACCCGCAACAAAGCCATGCTGGAGACGCTCTACAGTTCAGGGCTGCGCGTCACCGAGTTGATTGAACTCAAAATTAGCAACCTATATGAGGACCTGGGTTTTCTGCGCATTACCGGAAAAGGAAACAAAGAACGGCTGGTGCCCATCGGTCGTGATGCCTTGAAATACATCAGGCTGTATTTGGATGGGGTTCGCCGCCGGCAGCCCATTAAAAGAGGCCACGAAGATTTTGTGTTCCTGAACCGCCGGGGCGCCAGCCTCAGCCGTGTGATGGTGTTCAACATCATCAAAGACCTGGCGGCCAAAGTGGGTTTACAGAAAAGCATCAGCCCGCATACTTTCCGTCACTCCTTCGCTACGCACCTCATTGAAGGGGGGGCAGATTTGCGTGCCGTGCAGGAAATGCTGGGCCACGAATCCATCACCACCACTGAGATTTACACCCACTTAGACCGTGATTACCTGAAACAGGTTATTCAGGAATTTCACCCCAGAAGTTAACCAGTAGGGGCAATCCCTTGTGGTTGCCCCTACATCTGCCTCCGTAAAAACCAGGCATTGCTTTGTCTCCGCATTTTTGATGTCTTCTTGGGAAAACAAGCCAAGAACGCAGCCTTATGGAAGCAGTTGGAACAACTCCGCTGCTGCGGCAAAAGGAGATTTCTGCCCCTGGGTCACCTGGTTGGAGATAGTTTCCCATTGCGCCTGCACGGCCGGATGCTGGTAAAAGCGCTCCTCCAGTTGTTGCCTGATGCTGTGCCGAAGCCAATGCAGATTCTGCTCTTGCCGGCGGTGGTGAAAGTAACCGTTCTGTTGCGTTAGCTGCACGTACTCCATAACGGAATCCCAGATAGGGCCTAACCCGCTTTTCTCGTAAGCAGAGCAAACGGTTACTTTAGGGCTCCATTGCGACTTGCCCAGCGGAAAGAGGTGTAAAGCGCCCTGGTACTCGGCTTGGGCACTGGTGGCAGGGTGGAGGTTAGGGCCGTCGGCTTTGGTGATAGCAATAGCATCGGCCATTTCCATGATGCCTTTCTTGATGCCCTGCAGTTCATCTCCGGCGCCGGCCAGCATCAAGAGCAGGAAGAAATCCACCATCTCGTGCACCGCTGTTTCAGACTGGCCTACACCTACGGTCTCCACAAAGATCACGTCAAAACCGGCGGCTTCGCACAACAAGATGCTTTCGCGGGTACTGCGGGCCACCCCGCCCAAGGTCTTACCCGCCGGTGAAGGCCGGATGTACGCGTTCGGGTTAGCAGACAGAGTTTCCATTCGGGTTTTATCACCCAGAATACTGCCCCCGGTACGTTGGCTGGTAGGGTCAATGGCCAGCACCGCTAGTTTCTTGCCGTGCTGTTCTAACAGGTGATTCCCGAAGGCCTCAATGAACGTACTCTTGCCCACTCCGGGCACGCCTGTAATGCCCACCCTCACCGATTTTCCCGCCTGCGGCAGTACCTGTTCCATGACCGCGTGGGCCAATGCCTGGTCAGAGGGCAAGGTACTTTCCACTAAAGTAATGGCGCGGCTCAGGAGTACCCGGTTTCCGGATAAAACTCCGGCGGCATACTCGTCTGGGGTAAATCGTTTCGGCACTCGTTATGGGGCTGTTTTCAGAAAAGTACGCGAAAAATAGAAATTAGTCCTGTCTTCTGCCGCTGTTTCTGGAAAGTGGTGACTAAAAAATAAGACCGTCTTACCTTCAAAGGAGAGACGGTCTTGTATCACTAAGTACGAATGGGCGGATGGTTACTGCTTGGTAGGCAGCAATGAAGTGGTAGAGGGCGACAGGTTCTGGAAATAGAACCCTGGAAAGTTGGGAAGGCCCAAGGCGCTTTTCTGAGTACCTAAATTGATGCCAGCGTCTTTGTAGTCGCAGTCCGGGCCTAAGGCATTCGGATTACGGATGATGCCCAGCCAGTTGCTGTTGTTGCGAGCCACGTAAATCCGGCCGTCGGGTCCCAATTGCAGAGCGCCAATCTTGCGGCTGACGCTTTTGGCCACTTGCTTTCCCGAGTGGATGATGGCGTCTGGGGTTCCGGCTGCCAGGTCAAACTGGAAGATACGGGCTTCGCCCCCAGCAATACCGTTCTTTCCGCCGTACAGTTTGGTGCCGTCCGGAGAGAATTCTACGCCGTAGGCTTCGTCAAATTTGCCCAAATCTACCGCTATGGCTAGTTTCCCGTTTTCGTTGTTGAAGCTGAATACCTCTATTTTGTTCACGGCAGCCCAGGTAGCTACGGCCAGTTTTTCGCCGGTAGGCGAGGCTTTCATGTAACCAATGGTGGCACCGTTATCACCGGCGTGAATGCTGCCCAAGTGGCTTTCCACGGGTTTAAAGGTGATTCCGTTGGAGCTAACGAGATAGGCATAAAAGGCCGAACTGTTCCACCGGTGCGTAATCACCCAGTAATCACGGCCGTTGCGGTGCTTCACGGCGGTAAGTTTTTCGGTCACGGGCGCAAAGACGAGGTTGTTTTTAGATACCACTTCGCCCAGGCCTCCGTTCCGGCTTAAGTCAATGAGGTGGTACTGCAAGCCATGGCTCTGGCCCTGAAAATCGGTGGTGAAAAGGTAGTACAGGTGCTGAGAACCAGGTTTAGGCAGGATAACCGCCGACTGGGTGGAGGACTCATGACCTTTGAGGGAATCGCCGCCGGCCATGATCTGCTTGTTGCGGTTCCAGACCTGCATGCCGTTGGTGTAAAACAGGAGGTTGCCTAACGCATCTGAAAGCACGGCGCAGCCTTCCTCGCTAAACATGTTTCCGTCTTTTAGGGGCTGGGGGTTGGCAGGATCAGCAAAAGACAACCCTGCATTGTTTCCGAAATACCAGGTGGTGGCTTCCTTCTGAGCCGTGGCTGCCAGGGAAAGAAACCATAGTGGAAGCAGAAGCAAAAGTTTTAATGTGTTCTTCATCTTCACGTAAGCAATTCAGTTTTTGTGTCGATTTCAAAGATTGGGCCAGAATCAAGGCTGCGTTTAGGTTCCGCTTCTTCAGGAAAAAAGGCTTCTTTCCTGAAAAAAGGCAAGAGGTTGAAAATAAACTTATTATCAACTGGAAATCTTCTGAAATACAGGTTTCAAGCTATCTTTCAACCGTTGGTCTGTATCTAATAAGCGAATTGGGGGGCAAAATATTGTTCCTCTGTTTGGCAAGACTTTCTGGAAAAGAACCTGTAAACAGAAACAGGAATCCTGTAAACGCAAAAGAGCGGCACCTGTTGGGGTGCCGCTCTTTTGCGTGATACAAACCGAAGAAATTAGCTTCTTGGGTCCAGGGCTTCGTTGATGCGGTCAGAAAGATCCAGCAAGTGGTAGTTGCTCAATGAGTCTGACTGCGTCGCAGCCGATGCTTTGATCATGTTGTTGATGTTGCGTAACTCGGCTTTAGCCACAGAAACCACATCGCTCGTCCGGGCATCCATGGTTGGAGCGGTGTTACCACCTCTGCCACCTTGCTGGGCTGCCTGGGCACCGGTTGGAGCCGGAGCTGGTTTCACGATGTCAATCAATTCCTGCACATACATTTTCTGCAGGTTGCGGCGGTACACGTCAATGGCCTGCTTGTTTTTTACCTCCTTGAAGATTGAACCGTTCATGTCATTGAAGAAGTCGGTCACCTTGTAGGCTTTGGCTCCGTCCAAGGCTTCGGCGGCAATCAGTTTGGTCAGGGTGGCGTTGCTGATGAGGCGGTTCAATACGGCTTGCTGGCTGCGGGAAACCACCACCAATGGGTTAGACCCAGTGTTGTTTAGCACGTTAGGTGCCAATAACCAGGTGGGCGTGGTAAACAGCTGCTTGTCTAGGAACGTCATAGCCTCTTTCTGCGTGGCCGCCGGCGTACGCTCATATACCGAGCCTTCCATTTCAACCGTTTTCGGGTTTTCGTAGATACCACCAATGTTCTTGGCTACGTGGCCCATGTACCGGTTAAACTGGGTGGTCAGCTGACCATACATGTTCTCCAGGTTCTCATAGCCTTCGTTTTCTTCGCGGGTCCACTCAGGAAGTTTAGCCAGAATTCGCTGCAGGTTTTTGATGCCGTACTCAGAAGCTTTCATGGCGTTGTCACTCAAGTCCTCGTTCTGAGAGTGCGGATCATCAGGGTTGATTTCGGTTCCGAACCAGTTGCGACGGTTTTTTAGTTTTTCTACCGTCATCTTGTTCAGGAGAGGTATCTCAGCCTCGGCACTTTTGGCGTTTGGCAAGATGCGGTAACCCCACTCAATGGCCCACAGGTCATAATCGCCAATTCTTGGGTAGATGCCTTTAGGAGAGATGTTGTCTTCTGGCTGTGCCACGTAGTTGAAACGGGCGTAGTCCATGATAGAAGGGGTGTGGCCGTTGGCTTCCACCCATTTCTTGTTACGCAGGTTTTCTACCGGCACCGTTGAGCTGGAACCGTAGTTGTGGCGCAAGCCAATGGTATGGCCTACCTCGTGCGAAGACACAAAGCGAATCAGGTCACCCATGAGTTCGTCAGAGAACTCCATTTTGCGGGCACGTGGATCAATAGCTGCTGTCTGGATGAAATACCAGTCATGCACCAGTTTCATCACGTTGTGGTACCAGTTAATGTGGCTTTCCATGATCTCGCCGCTGCGTGGGTCAGCGATGCTTGGGCCGCTGGCATTCGGGATTTCAGAGGGCTTGTAAACAATGGCCGAGTGACGGGCATCGTCTATGCTCCAGTTCGGGTTTTCTTTGGCAGAAGGAGCCTCTTTCCCGATGATAGCATTTTTGAAGCCTGCTTTCTCAAAGGCTTTCTGCCAGTCGTTCACGCCGGCTATCAGGTACGGCACCCATTTCTTCGGCGTAGCCGGGTCAATGTAGAACACGATGGGCTCTTTAGGCTCTACCAGTTCACCGCGCTTGTATTTGGCCATGTCTTTTTCCTTCGGCTCCAGTCTCCAGCGTTTCACCATCTGGATTTCCTTTACGCCTTGCGGATTGGCATCAAAATCTGTGTAACCAACGGTGAAGAAACCTACGCGCGGGTCAAAGTAACGCGGTTGCATGGGCTTCTTAGGCAGTACTACCATGGATGTGTTCACCTCAATGGTGGAAGAACCGTTCAGGTTAGAGTTGGCTGCGGCTCCCCCGGAAGGTGCTGCCCCGAAACCCGTAGTTGGAGGGGTAAGCACGTAGGTTTTTACGGTGGTTACTTCCACGTTTTGTGGGAAGCTGCGCACGTTCTGGATGTAGCTGCGGTCTGGGATGAAGTTACCCAAACGGATGCGGGTTTTGGCGGCCGCTGAGCTGAACGAGAAGATTTCGTTTTCACCTTTGATGTAATCGGTCACGTCAATGACGCTGCTCTTGTTGTTTGTGCCATAGGCAGCCACGTTGAACGCCGCCACAATAGCCTGCACGTTAGAGCGCTGCACCGATTGGTACATAGACTTGGTGCTGTCTGGGCTGTAGGTGGCGTAAGAGATTTTCCGCATGAAAATACGGTCATCCGGACCCTTTTCAAACATAACTACGGCAGAACCAATCTGGTCACCGGCATAACCTGAAGAGGCACGTACTTCGGCACCAGCCTTGGAAATACGGTTTACCACCAGAATTTCGCGACCCAACACAGAGTCTGCCAGTTCAAAGAAGTACTTGTCTTCTACTTTGTGGGTCTTGAAAAAACCAGATTTGGATTGGGCTTTGTCAGTGATGACCTCAGCGTAAGGTTTTGGTTTGGCACTTCTGGCGGCATTACCTGCCATGCCAGCGGCACCGGCTACCCGACGCGTAGAATCGGCGGGTTGTGTGCGACCCTGAGCCATGGCTACTCCGGCAAAAGAGGAAACCAGCCCCAGCGTCAATAAGAATTTCTTCATACTAGGTTTGCTTGTAAGTTGTGTAAAGGGTTGTGTTTGGTGTATAGTACACGCGCCTTAGACAAAACTAACAACTGGAAGGTTTAATGAAGAATAAAGAAAAAAATTAGAAAATTAAAGAGGGTAGTTTAAGGGAGTATTTTAGGAAAAGAAGGGGAAAAGGGAAGTGATGAAGCTTGCCAAGTTGTTTTGATAACGCCGCTTGTTATTAGCGGAGGCAAAAAAGCTTATTCAGAATACCTGAATTGCTTTCTTGCTTCCGCTAATAGTTGAACTACACTATCAATCCTTTCTGCGCTGGTGAAGCCAGAGGTTTGAATACTTCCCCAATGATTTACAGCCGAAATCTTGAATGTAAGACCTTCTGAATTCTCATTTCCATTAACCAAATTTAGAAAAGGCGGAGAAAATACTACGATGTTATCCTGTAATGGAGATTCACCTAGATGTGGAGAAGAAAGGTTTTTGTATGAAAAATCACTAATTTTTGTTTTTATACCTGACTTGGAAACATAATAGTATTCCCCGAGGTCGGCACTCATGTTTGCGCTAAATTTTGTAAAAAGGATTCCATTTTCAGGAATTCTGTAAACCCTAGTTAATCCAGTGAATTCTTTAGGTTTCCCCTGCTCCTGATTGAATACCACATAAATATTTCCTTTGAAACCTTCAGGTATAAGGTAGATCTCTGGCCAAACATAGGAGTTAGCTAACGTGAAAAGCATCAGCAATGTGGCCGGTGCTATGGTGAACAGTTTGTATTTCCAATTTTCGTTAGACCAAATAACAAGGAGTATGCTTAATAAAAGAATGCCTAGTCCAAGTATACTTTTTTGGAAATACAGTATTAATAGAAAACCGATAAATAGTAGACAAATACCTAACAAGAAGAAGATGGATTTTCTTGATCTTTTTACGCTTGTCATTCTGTTCAAGAGTTAAGTGAATTTTGATAAGTTAATTTATCCCTTCATCAACTTCTCCAGAATCTCCTGAGCCGCCACACTAATCACAGTGCCCGGTCCGAACACGCCTGCCACGCCGGCATCATACAGGAACTGGTAATCCTGGGCGGGAATCACACCTCCGGCAATCACCAGAATATCCTCACGGCCCAGCTTTTTCAGTTCTGAGATCAATTGCGGGATTAACGTCTTATGCCCAGCAGCGAGACTGCTCACGCCTACCACGTGCACGTCATTCTCGGTGGCTTGCAGGGCTACTTCTTCCGGGGTTTGGAACAGTGGACCAAGATCCACGTCAAACCCAAGGTCGGCGAAAGAGGTGGCAATTACTTTAGAGCCACGGTCGTGACCGTCCTGGCCCATTTTAGCGACCATGATTCTTGGTCGGCGGCCTTCCTGTTCCGCAAATCGGTCGGCAAGGGCTTGGGCCTTGCCGAAGTTCTCGTCGTCTGATATTTCTGAACTGTACACGCCGGATATGGATCTGATGGTGGCCCGGTGACGGCCGTATATTTTTTCTAACGCATAAGAGATTTCACCCAAACTGCAGCGCACGCGAGCGGCCTGCACGGCTAATTCCAGCAAGTTTCCTTCACCAGTTTCAGCGGCATTGGTCAAGGCGTCCATGGCAGCAAAGACAGCAGCATCATCGCGGTTCTCGCGCAGCTGAGCCAAGCGGGCTAACTGAGACTCGCGTACGGCAGTGTTGTCAATGTCCAGTATCTCCAGTTTCTCTTCTGTTTCCGGCCGGAATTTGTTGACGCCTACAATCACGTCTTTGCTGGCGTCAATGCGCGCTTGTTTACGGGCAGCGGCTTCCTCAATGCGCATTTTAGGCAAGCCTGTTTCAATGGCTTTGGCCATACCGCCTAGTCGCTCCACTTCCTGGATCAAGTCCCAGGCACGATGCGCGAGTTGGTGAGTGAGGGCCTCTACGTAATACGAGCCGCCCCACGGGTCTACGGTTTTGGTGATGTGCGTTTCCTGCTGCAGGTAAATTTGGGTGTTACGGGCAATGCGCGCCGAGAAATCTGTAGGCAAGGCAATCGCTTCATCTAAGGCGTTGGTGTGCAAACTTTGGGTTCCGCCTAACGCAGCGGCCATGGCTTCCACGGTGGTGCGGGCTACGTTGTTGAACGGGTCTTGCTCGGTTAAGCTCCAGCCGGAGGTTTGGCAGTGAGTGCGCAAGGCCAGAGATTTGTAGCTCTTCGGGTTGAATTGTTTGATAAGTTTGGCCCACAGCATTCGGGCAGCGCGCATCTTGGCTATCTCCATGAAGTGGTTCATGCCAATGGCCCAAAAGAAAGATAAGCGCGGCGCGAAGGTGTCAATGTCCATGCCCGCGGCTAAACCGGTGCGGATGTATTCCAAACCATCTGCCAGGGTGTAGGCAAGTTCCAGATCTGCCGTAGCCCCGGCTTCCTGCATGTGGTAACCCGAAATGGAGATGGAGTTGAACTTGGGCATGTGCCGGGAGGTGTAGGCGAAGATATCGGCGATGATCTTCATGCTGGGCTCCGGCGGATAGATGTAGGTGTTGCGCACCATGAACTCCTTCAGGATGTCGTTCTGAATGGTTCCGCTCAGTTGCTCCGGTTTTACACCCTGCTCTTCGGCGGCCACAATGTAGAACGCCAGAATAGGCAACACCGCCCCATTCATGGTCATAGACACGCTCATCTGGTCCAGCGGAATCTGGTCAAACAGAACCTTCATGTCCAGGATGGAGTCAATGGCTACGCCGGCCTTTCCCACGTCACCCACCACCCGCGGATGGTCTGAATCATAGCCCCGGTGCGTAGCCAGGTCAAATGCTACGGAAAGTCCTTTTTGCCCCGCTTCCAGATTCCGACGGTAAAACGCGTTAGATTCCTCGGCGGTGCTGAAGCCTGCATATTGCCTGATGGTCCACGGGTTCTTCACGTACATGGTGCTGTATGGGCCACGCAAGTACGGCGGTAACCCGGCCGCAAAGTCCAGATGCTCAAAAGCAGCCGTGTCTTCTTTGGTGTAGAAGTTCTGCAGCGGCAGTCGCTCCGCCGTTTTCCAAGGCTTTGGATTTACTTTGGGCTGGTTTTGAGGAATAGAGCCCTGAAACGTAAATGGTATATTAGTGAAATCTGGTTTCATGTGTGTGGGTATCATGTGTCAAGTAGGGGGCTACTTGAGTGATTTTAGTTGGGATATGAATGAACCTTACGCCCCCAACCGCTCCTGTATGCGGGTGATGATTTCCTTGGTGTCACAGCCTTGGAATAGGAACTCGTCGAAACCATGGCTGCGGAGTTCGTCTTTGAGTTGCATGGGGTCATCAGCTAGAATCAAAGCTGGGCCTTGGCGCTGCTGAGCACGCATTCCTTTGGCGAAGGTCTCGGCAAACTCATTGAAAGCGTTCTGGGGGGCTGCCATCACCAACACATGCGCTTCCATGTCTTTCACCCCTGCTAACGCTGCCGAGACATTGTCAAACTTGACTACCTGGGTAGTGAAACCGGAGCAGGTGAAGAACTCACGGGCGAAGGAGGCATGAATGTGTTCCTGCAGCCCTCGGCCCATGTGCACTACCAAGGCATGCGGACGGCGCTTCTTCTTGCGGAGATGCAGTTCCGTGGCCAGACGCATCACTTCATAAGAGTAAGCGGCGCGGGTATTGTCAAACTGCCGGCTCTGGATGAGCTTTTCAGGATCATAGTCGTGCTGCTCATTGGTGTTAGGGAACTTGTTAGTGCCCACCAACACTTCTTTGCCACTGGCGATGTCTTTAAACTTCTGGCTGCTGGTTTCTTTGATCATTTCCTGAATGAAACCTGCGTTGGAAGCCGGAATAAAACCACCTTTAGCTTCAATCTCCTGAAACAATGCCCAGGCCTTCACCGCAATTTGCCGGGTGAGGTATTCTAAGTAATAGGAACCCGCCGCCGGATCAATGGCCTCATCCAGGTAAGATTCTTCCTTAAGGATGATGGGGATGTTGCGGGCAATACGGGCACTGAAATCATTGGCTTCCCGGAACGTGCTGTCAAAGGCTTCTACTTCCACTGAGTTTACCCCGCCTATAATAGCACTCATCATTTCTGTGGTATGGCGCAACAGGTTGGTGTGTGGGTCAAGGGTGGTTTGGTGCCAACGGGAAGTAGAGGCATGGATGCGTAGCTCCCCGGCTATCTCAATGGGAACGTTATAAGCCTCCACTATTTTGGCCCAAAGCAACCGAACAGCCCTGAACTTGGCAATTTCAAAGAAGTAGTTGGTGCCGGCAGCCAGGTGAAACTGCATGTTCCGGAAAACGCTTTCGGCTGTCAAACCCTGGTCTGTAAGGCTGTTGGTGTAGCAAACAGCTATGGCTAGCGAGATGCCTAATTCTTGCACCAGGGTAGCGCCCTTGTTGCTGAAGTGCGATCCGTTGATGGTAAGGGCGTAGAAGTTAGGCGTATCCAGGGTTTGTTCCAGCAGATGCATGGCGTGCTCCACGTCCAGTTGCTTGTAGCTTTCAGATGATAAAATAGGGGAGCATTTCAGGAAGCCTTTCAACGCGTTGGTTGAGATTCTTTTGCGGTATAAGCCCGTGTACAGGTGATGGAGAAAGTTTGCCGCCTCCGTAGAAACGGTATAGGACACGGGTACTTTGGTCAGGTCTATTTCTTCAATCAGGTAATCGGCGTCAAAGTCATAACCATTCTCCATGATGAAATGGATGCCGTCGGCTCCGCGCGTAAGGGCGTCCACGGCTTTGTCAATCGCCTCGCGCCCTTTGCCTGAAGAATAGATGGGCTGCAGGTTCAGCCAGTTGTTCTTGTCCCTTTTGGCGGTGCGCAGGTACGGGTATTGCCCCGGGGTGGTATTTAAGGTTCCACTCTGCGGCAACTGTGATTTGGTATAAAAAGGGGCAACGGTAATGCCTTCGTAACTCTGCCAGTGCAGGTCCGAAAGGTTGTCGCCCTTCAGGTCTTGTTTTATTTTGGCAATCCATTGCTCAGGCGTGATCGGCGAGAACTCCGGAAATAATGCCTCAAATGAGGTAGTGTCAGTCATAGAATGAGCAGGCGTGTGATGAGGTAAAGATAGCTTTTTGCCTGAACTGTTCTACGGCTTCTACCCCAATTGCGATGGACCTTTAAAGGCTGTTTTCGGGAATAAAGCCCAAAACAGGCACAATAAAAGCAACGGGAACCGACTTCTGTCATTGAATCGGATTCTCCCTCTTCTTTTCAGGCAATTGAACCTGTTTTAGAGGCCGTTTTCTGAAACTGGCTTCAAACCGCTATAACTCCCCAGGCAGATTCTGCGTCTGTATGCAGCATGGACATTGCACAAGACAAGTTATACATAGGCACCTCCGGTTTCAGCTACGCCTGGAAAGGCATCTTCTACCCCGAAGACATCAAATCTGCGGAGATGCTGCCGTTTTATGCCGAGCGCTTCAACTGCACCGAGGTCAACAGCAGTTTCTACCATTTCACCATGGAGAAGACCATTCTGAAATGGCTGGACACTACGCCGGCCCATTTCAAGTTCGCGCCCAAGCTGCACCGGTCCATCACGCATGAAAGCAGATTGCAGAACATAGAAGACCCTTTACGGAAGTGGATGGACCGGTTCCTGCTCATGGGCGAGCGGTTAGGGCCGGTGTTGGTGCAGTTGCCGGGTTCTTTCCATTACAATGAGCTTATCGCGAAGCACTTCTTTACCCTGCTACGGAATTTATACCCCACTACCGTCTTCGCCCTGGAAGTGCGGCACGCTTCCTGGCACACCGAGGAGGTGCTGGAATTGCTGGAGGAATTCAATATCTCCCTGGTAGTCATCAGCGCAGGCAAACGCTGGCCCGGATTAGCCACAGCCACCACTGACACAGTGTACATGCGCCTGCACGGCCACGAACAACTGTATAGAGGCGCTTACCCCGACGAAGAACTGGAACGGTTTGGCTATATGGCGCAAGACTGGCTGCTGGATGATAAAACGGTGTGGTGCTTCTTCAACAACACCATCGGGGGCAATGCTACCTCAGACGCGCAGAAACTGCGGGAGGTGATCATGAACCTTTAACGGTTTAGGTGCCATCCACAGAAAGTAGCTTTGAATGAGTTGTTAGTTGCTGATTGCTGTTTTTTTTAAAAACAGCAATCAGCAACTAACAACTACTTATAAATTTCTGCCAACATGCAGCGGGCGCTTCCGCCGCCGTGAGCCTCAATGGTTCTCAGGTCTGAGCGTACCATTTTGGTGCGGGTGTTCAGGTATTCAAACTGGTCTTTGCGGAGGGCTTTGTAGCCTTTCTCTGACATAACTAAAACTGGCTCTCCGGCTTTGTTCCGGACCTGGAGCATGTTGCCCGCCATTTTCTTTACCTGCGCCAGGCTGATGTCCAGAATCTCTTTTCCGGAGTCAACTAAGGCTTCCAGCAAAAATCCCTGCTCTTCTTCGTCCGGGATGGCTTCCAGGCACACCAGGGCAAAATCAGCGCCAACGGTGAGCAGCACGTTGGTGTGGTAAATCGGCAGACCATCGGCATCAAACGCGTGGAACACAACGGGGCGGTAATCCATTTTTTCGCAGAAGGCCTCCAGCGGCTCCTGGTGGGTGCGCTCAGAAAGGCAGGCGAACGCAATTCTATGCTGGCGGTCCAGCACCAAACTGCCGGTCCCCTCTAAGAACTTGCCTTCGTTTTCAAAATGGGTAAGGTCTATGACTTCAGTAAACGAAAAGCCATGCTCCTCCTGAAGTTGGGTTAACAGCTCTGGTCGGCGCTCCAACCTACGGGTAGGAGAAAGCATGGGGTAGAGCACCACTTTGCCGCCTTCATGGAAGGAAATCCAGTTGTTGGGGAACACGGCATCTGGCGTAGCGGGGTCTTCCACATCGTCCAGTACCACGGCATCTATGCGGGCGGCCCACAGTTTCAGTAAAAACTGGTTGAATTCATCCAGCGCTTTTTGCTGCACCTTGTCTTCTGTGCCCGCAGGTACTTCCTGCTGGAAAGTGTTGGTGGCGGCTGTCTGAGAGTTGGAGCCAAACTTTGCCGGGCGCACCAGCAGGACCTGGGTTGCCAGCGGAACATTGGCGAAAGAAGGAAGTTTGTTTTCGGTTTGCATGAACGGGCCAGTCTGTTGAACACTGCAAGATACGGCAATTAAAGAAACTTGGCGCTGTAGCAGAAAAGGAGCGCCTTTATGGATTAAATTAGGTGAGCAGCTTAACAAAGAAGCTTTGGGGCTGGTTTTGGGAAAAAGGGTTTAAAAAGAAAATCCCCGTTCCAGACTTTAGGTCAGCCAGGAACGGGGATTCAGTATTTAGGGGGAAGAAATTCTTTTACTTATGTAGCGCTTTGTAGTGGCTATTTGGATTGAACAGCGGCGGCTGATCTGTTGCGCCAGAAATACCTGAAACAACGGCCCATAATCCCTCTGAACCTTTTAGGGAAAGTAGCCCGGCACCAACGTTTCAACTCTCTGATCTCATGAATAAGCAACAGCCGAAGGCATTTCCTGAATTCTTTTTCAAACAATACTGCGTCAAAACTAACTTTTAGGAGAATGAATTTACTGTACTGTAAATAGGATGTGCTCATGGTGGTGATGGTTTTGTTTGGTTATTGGGAAAAGCACTTAAAAACGGATGCCTTCCTTTATACGAGAAAAGGGAAAGCAAAGCAGTAGAAACCTGTTGTGCTTTCTGGCTAAGTAAGCAGCCTTCTTAGAAACAGGTACAGGAAAGAGCGATTGAAGTAGTTGAGGGTGGTGTTTATTGCATTTGCCGTGACCAGTGACGGAGAGAAAGGAAAAAGCGGGTCAGATGAAGAAAGTTGGTTTACCAATGAATGAACCGCCTCCCAGTCTTTTTCTTCACCTGAAGGCGGCGCAGTATGAAGGGGCTGAAGACGCCTGACAGGCTGTGTCAGCTTCCTTTGAAAGGACCCGTCTTGAAGAAAAAATTTCCTGGTGGTTTGGGACATTCGTGTGGGTGCTTGTAAACCGTTTGTTTGAAGCTGTAAAAATGAGTGAAACAAGTTTACCTAAAAAAGGGCTAAAAGTCAAGAGGTTATGGCCGCTGCTCCGAGGCTAGTTTCTCAGAATATACCCTGAGATTGGCATTAAAATGGCTTAGCTGCGTTATACCATGGGTTGGCAATTTTATCCGCTGGCCGTATCTTTGATAAAATCAGTATTTATCCATGTCTTTCATTTCCTCTTTCCGTAGCCAGGGAGTTTCTTTCAGTGTGGCCTTGGCCTTGTTGCTGGCGGGGTGCCAAAAGGAGTTAACTCCTACGGCCAGCCTTTCTGCGCCAACAGATATCCCGGTTAATACGCAGATTAGTCCAGACCCTACGGTAGAGGGAACCATTACCCCGTACCGCACCCGCGTGGATAAGACTATGAACGAGGTCATTGGCCAGGCGCCCGTAGCTATTGAAAGGGGAGGAGTAGAGTCCCCGTTGGGGAATTTTGTGGCTGACCTGTGCCGTACCCAAACCATGGCAGTCTACGGCAAAACCATTGACATGGGAGGCATGACCAGCGGCGGCTTGCGCAACCCCATAGACCAGGGACCTATCACGGTGGGCGATGTGTTTGAACTGATGCCTTTTGAGAACGAGATGCTGGTACTTACCCTTTCGGGCGAAACCGTGAAGGAAATGTTTGACTTTGCTGCCCGCACTAAGATATTGACCATAGCCAACTCCAGCTACACCTTGCGCAACGGGCAGGCCGAAGCCATCACAATTGGAGGCAAACCCTTTGACCCAAGCAAAACCTATACGCTGGCCATCTCAGATTACCTGGCGAATGGGGGAGATAACATGGGTTTTCTGAAAAAGGCCCTTAAAATAGAGCAGACTGGTCTTCTGGCCCGTGATGCCATCATGAAGGAAATCAAACAACGTACCGCCCAGGGCAAACCCGTTCTCGCTGAAAAGGACGGTCGGGTAATAGAGGTGAAGTAGAAGTTAGACAATAGGTCCTGGAGGTTAAACTTTTGGGCGCTCAACAAATGAAGCAGTCTGAAATTTAACTACTGACATCTAAAATCTCCAAAGAAATGAAGCGTCGTGAGTTTATAAAAAGTACTTTGGCCGGCACGGCTGGTTTGGCGGTGTTGGGGCTTCCCAGCCTTGGGCAAGCGGCCGCTGCGCCTATCAGGTTAACCATTCTGCACACCAATGACATGCACTCCCGCATTGATCCGTTCCCGAACGATGGACGCAAGAACGGAGGCATGGGCGGCATGGCCCGGCGGGCTACGCTGGTAAAGCAGATCAGGGCCCAGGAGCCCAATGTGCTCTTGCTGGATGCAGGAGATATCTGGCAGGGAACCCCATATTTCAACTTCTTCGGAGGAGAGCTGGAGTTCAAGCTTATGACGGAAATGGGCTATGATGCCGCTACCCTGGGCAACCATGACTTTGACAACGGCTTAGATGGCCTTCAAAAGCAGTTACCCCATGCCGGATTCCCCTTCCTGGTAGCGAACTATGACTTCTCAGATACTATTCTTAAGGATCAATTCAAACCTTACAAGGTCTTTGTGAAAGACGGCGTGCGGGTTGGAGTGTTTGGCTTAGGCATCCAGCTGGCTGGGCTGGTCGCCGACAAGAACTTCGGGGGCACTAAGTACTTAGATCCGGTAGCCACGGCCCAACGCATGGTTCAAACGCTACGGAAAAAAGAAAACGTGGATCTAGTGATCTGTCTGTCGCATCTGGGTTATAAATATGAGTCCGATAGGATTGATGACCGCAAACTGGCCCAACAGGTGAACGGGATTGACCTCATCATTGGCGGGCATACCCACACCTTTTTGGATGAGCCGGAGAAGTTTACCCACGCCAACGGACATGTGACTTTGGTGAATCAGGTGGGCTGGTCTGGCATTAACCTGGGCCGGGTAGATTTTATCTTCAATAGAAAAACTAAGGCAAAAACGGCTTCTACGGCTTCTGTGCTCCCTTTGAATCAAAGTGTCAGAATTTCGTAATCTTCAAGTTTTTTTCTCCCGAGTTTTTTTCCATTTTTGTACCCCCCTGAAGAATTCAGAACTCAAATAAACGGCAGATTGGAAGAAGCGATGTTAATGATAAAGGACTGTACTACCGTCTGGCATAACTGTTTACAAGTTATCAAAGACAACATAGGAGAGCAGAGCTACAAGACGTGGTTCGAGCCGATCGTGCCTTTGTCTTTGACAAACAACGTTCTGACCATTCAGGTCCCTAGCCAATTCTTTTATGAGTGGCTGGAGGAGCACTATGTGGGCCTGCTCAAGAAAGTGGTGTTCCAGGAACTGGGCAGCGAAGGCCGTCTGGAATACTCTATTATTGTAGACCAGGGCAATGACCATAGCAAGCCGCAAACGGTCAACATCCCTACCAAGAAGGTTCCTGCCGCGGTGGCAAATTCCTACAGTCCTGAGCGCAGCTTCCTGAAGAACCCGTTTGAATCGAAAGCCATTGACCGGCACTTCTTCAATTCGCAGCTAAACAACAGCTACACCTTTGAGAACTACATTGAGGGAGATTGTAACCGTTTGGCCCGTTCAGCGGGGTACGCGGTAGCCAATAAACCAGGCACCACGTCATTCAACCCGTTAATGGTGTATGGCGGCGTAGGATTGGGCAAAACCCACCTGGTACAGGCCATTGGGAACCACATCAAGAGCAACAACCCAGACAAATTTGTGCTGTACGTTTCTTCAGAGAAGTTCGTGAACCAGTTCATTGAATCTTTGAAGACCAACAACGTGCAGGACTTTGCCAACTTCTACCTGCTGGTAGACATCCTCATCATTGATGATGTGCAGTTCCTGAGTGGCAAGGAGAAAACCCAGGAGATGTTCTTCCACATCTTCAACCACCTGCACCAAAGCGGCAAACAGATTGTGATGACCTCAGACTGTCCGCCGCGTGACCTGAAGGGATTGGAAGAGCGCCTGTTGTCCCGCTTCAAGTGGGGTTTGACTGCTGATTTACAAAGCCCTGACTTTGAAACACGGATGGCCATCATCTACAAAAAGATGCAGTCAGACGGTATTCACATTCCAGACAATGTGATTGAATACCTGGCCTATAGCGTAGATACCAACGTGCGGGAACTGGAAGGAGTGCTTATTTCGTTAATAGCACAGTCTTCCTTGAACCGCAAAGAGATTGACTTGGAATTGGCGAAAGCTGCTTTAAAACACATCATTGAAGATGTGGAGACCGAGGTGAACCTGGACTTTATCCAGAAAACCGTGGCCGAGTACTTCCAGGTGAGTTTAGACTCCCTCAAAGCCAAAACCCGCAAGAAAGAGATTGTGACCGCGCGTCAGGTAGCCATGTACTTCGCGAAAGAGTACACCAGCCATTCTCTTAAATCCATTGGGTACCATTTTGGTGGCAGAGACCACTCTACGGTGATCCACTCAGTACAGACGGTTTCTGACCTGATTGATACCGACAAAAAATTCAAGGCTTCTATCCAGGAGCTGCAGAAGAAGTTCAAGGTGAAGGCGGTTTAAAGACACGTTTTCTCTTACCCTATGATTTCAAAAAAAGCCAAGTACGCCCTCAAAGCGCTTCTGTATTTAGCAAAGCAGCATGATCGCGGCCTGGTACTTATCTCTGAGATAGCCGCCGCTGAGCGTATTCCGCGCAAGTTCCTGGAGGCTATTCTGGTAGACCTGAAAGTGCAGCAGATTGTGCAAAGCACCCGCGGCAAGAACGGCGGTTACACATTGGTGAAGGACCCTGCACTGATTTCGGTAGGCAACGTCATCAGGATGGTGGATGGCCCGTTGGCCCCGGTTCACTGCGTTAGTCATCTGTACTACCGTAAGTGTGAGGAGTGCGTAGATGAGGCTACTTGTGAAATTCGCCTGCTTATGAAACGCGTGCGTGACGCCACTTGCGATATTCTAGATACTACCTTCCTGGCTGACTTCTCTAAAGTGACCGCTTTGGTGGTAGAGGAAGAAGCCAATCAAATCTAATCTCCTTTAGTAGTTTAAGCATGTTTTTTGAAAACCTATCTTAAACTGCCTTTGATTTCTACTTTTAGAATTCAGGTAAAGAGATTTCTTACCTAATAATAGAAAGCTTAGAACTTTAACAATAAATTAATCTTTTAGTTGGATTTGCAGCAATTGCTCTCTTAATTTGTCTACTTCTTCTATAGAGATTCTCTAAGAGAGTTTCAAAATTCTGCTCTAGGGTAGAAGTAGAAGAAACAAGGCTAGTAAATAACCTTTCATTTCTAAGAAACAAAACAATGGCATTACGATTAGGCGATATCGCCCCTGACTTCACCGCAGAAACATCTGAAGGCACAATTAATTTCCATGAGTGGATTGGCGATGGCTGGGCAGTTCTGTTTTCACACCCACGTGACTATACTCCGGTTTGTACTACTGAGCTTGGTGCTGTATCACGCATCAAAGAAGAGTTTGACCGTCGTAACGTGAAAGTGGCCGCTTTGAGCGTAGACCCAATTGATTCACACCACGGCTGGATTCAGGACATCAACGAAACGCAGAATACTACCGTTAACTTCCCGATCATTGCTGACGCAGACCGTAAAGTGTCTGACCTGTATGACATGATTCACCCTAACGCCAGCGATACCTTCACTGTGCGCTCTGTGTTTATTATCGGACCAGACAAGAAAGTGAAATTGATTTTTACTTACCCTGCTTCTACAGGTCGTAATTTCGCTGAGATCATTCGTGTGATTGATTCCTTGCAGTTAACCGCCAACCACAGTGTGGCTACGCCAGCCAACTGGGAAAACGGTCAGGATTGCGTGATTCTGCCTTCTGTAAAGCAAGAAGAAGTAGAAGCCAAATTCCCGAAAGGCCACAGAGTGATCAAGCCTTACCTGCGCCTTACTCCGCAGCCAAATTTAGACTAGTCTTTTCAAGGCATAAAATAGAAAGGGCCCTTCTTTGCAGAAGGGCCCTTTCTATTTTATGCCTTGTTTCTGAAAACCAGCTCTGAAACAAATCTATCTTCTGGTTGGAACAGAGGAGTCTTTGATTTCAATCCCGTGTTTATCGGCTACTTCCTGAAGTTTCTCTTTCGCGATGCGTTGCCCTTTGCGGGTGCTGATCAGTTTCAGGTTCACCTGACATTTAGTGCCGTCACGCATGGCAAATTTAGCCAGGGAGTTGTTCACGGTGATGCCAGTCACATCTTGCAGGTAAATGGCAGTCTTCTTTTTGAAGTGCCCGCGCTTTTCCACTACATAGGCTGGGGTGATTTCCAGGTAAGACTGGTTCCCAAACAAGGAAGTATTCTGCGCCAGTATGAACAGCAGGTACCCGAAAGCCAGAATCAGGAACACATAATGAATGAAGTGGCGGTCGTTGGTGGAAGTGGTGGGCTCCGTGAAAATAAGGAACAAACTGTAGGTCATCCACAGCGCAACCAGTGCCAACTGCACCCCGAAGGAAATTTTGTGGTCACGTGATGGCCGCAACCCAACCCTAGCCAATGATCTCATGCAATAAAGTTATTGGGCAAAGATAGTGAAATTTTGATACTAGCCCTGAAACCATGGCCTTGGATTAGGCACCTTTCAAGGTAGCAGAAAGCGTCATTTCAGGCACAGAAGCCAGTGCTTTGGAAATAGGGCAGCCTTCTTTTGCTTTCTGGGCTAACTCCTGTAGTTCATCATTTGACAGGCCTGGGGCCTCCACCTCAGTGGTTAGATCAATTTTTCTGATGAACGGTCCGTTTTCCTGTCCCAGATGAACTTTAGCCTGGGTTCTTACTGAAGTTGCCTTTTTACCAGCGTTTTCTAAAAGACTGCTTAAAAACATGGAGAAGCAACCAGCATGGGCGGCACCCACCAGTTCCTCTGGGTTTGTGCCGGTGACATCCTCTTCAAAACGGGTTCCGAAGGAGTAGCGGGCGTCTAAGGTGCCACTTTGGGTAGATACGGTTCCTTTGCCGTCTTTCAGGCCGCCTTGCCATACGCCTGTTCCTGTGTTATTTGCCATAGTGTTATGTGTTTGGTTTTGTGTTCTTAGAAATACTGCAATACACTCTATTTGGTTTTTGTAATCTGGAACAAGAGAATACCTGTCAAGATAGCCCGGCAGGCATTCTCCACAGACCGCCCCTGCTGAAGAGACAAGCACAGGCAAGCCCATGTACGCCGAAGGGACATTACATGGGCTTGTCTTTCAAAAGCTATGTCACGGTACAAAATGCGGTATAAGCTCAGAAAATAAGTATCCAGAATAAACCTGAAGTGCTGGCAAACCTTATCTGATGATAATCATGTCAGCATGGGTTATTTAACCTGGCCTCTGATTTCTCCACCAGTGTACATGGTGGTATGCACGTTTGTGTAAATGTTTCCAGCCTCAATCTGTTGTATTAAATAGGCTAAGGTTAATACTTGCCCTGGAATTATCTGCCTCAAAGAGCCATTGGTAATAATCCCTTCTGCAATCACGCCGTTAGCGGTAGGCTCAGCCGTGCTCATTAAGCTAACCAAAACGGGGCCATTTACGCCAGCGGCTCCCAGGTGCAGGTGTTGTCCAACCCGCGGGGAGGTTAAGTTGGCGGCAATTAACTTATAAGATAACTCAGTGCCGTCTTTGCTCAGCTTTAAGATAATTTGTCCGTTCGCATTGCTCATGATGGGCGTGGCAGATACTTCATTTTCCGGGCTAAGGTGCGCAATGTACGTTCTGGACTGCTTTGCATCAGAGCTACTTACTGCTTCAGTAATTTGAGGTTCAACCAGGTCTGTCTCGCAACCGGTTAAGAAAAGAGACATGGCCAATGCTGGGAAAACGTAGAGTAACTTTCTCATAAGTTGATGTAGTTAGTTAGAATGGTTTGTATTCTGTAACAAGGTTAAGTAAACAAGGTTTTGTTAAATTGCTTATTTAATTTTTCATAAAATTTAAGGCGTTTCCTGTTATTGTTCAGTTTCTAAAATAGGCACCCAAAGCCCTGCACGGGTACTCACTAAAAGGAACTTCAAGAAGATTGCTATATTTACTCAACTTCATCCGGAAACATGCAGTGGCGTCAGTCTCTGCTATGTTTCAAGGGGTGTTTCTCACAGGAAAAGGATCTATATGGGTATAAAGGCGTTCTTGAGTAAACCAATGGCCTCTTGGGTGGTTGCCCAACAGCAAAGCTGGATGAATCAGCCCGGGCAAGCGCAACAGCAGGTGTTTGAGTCAATTATCCGGACAGGCACTCATACAGCTTTCGGGAAAGACCATTACTTCAAGGACATTCAGACGCCAAAGGATTTTGCCCAGGCAGTACCTGTGCGTGATTATGAGGCCCTTCGCCCGTACTTTGACCGGCTTAAGAATGGCGAACGCGATGTGGTCTGGCCGGGGCTGCCGCTGTACTTTGCCAAAACCTCAGGTACAACCTCGGGCACCAAGTACATTCCCATCACCACAGATTCTATTTCCAACCATATGAACGGGGCTAAAAACGCTCTGCTCAACTACATTCATGAAACAGGCCGGTCCCAGTTCCTGGACGGGAAATTGATTTTCCTGAGCGGGAGCCCGGTGCTGGAGCAAGTAGCTGGTATAAACACTGGGCGGTTGTCTGGCATTGTGAACCACCACGTGCCGGGGTATCTGCGCACAAACCAATTGCCGAGCTTTACCACCAACTGCATTGAAGACTGGGAAACCAAGCTGGATGCCATTGTGAATGAAACCATTGACCAGCGCATGACGCTTATCTCAGGTATTCCGCCGTGGGTGCAGATGTATTTTGATAAAATCATGTCCCGCACCGGAAAGCAGATCAAAGACATTTTCCCTGACTTTCAATTATTTGTGTACGGTGGCGTGAACTTTGCCCCTTATAAAACTAAGTTGTTTGAAAGCATTGGCCGTAAAATTGATTCCATAGAAACATTTCCGGCTTCAGAAGGCTTCATTGCGTTTCAAAACGAGCAGGACGACCCTGGTTTGCTACTGCTCGCCAACAGCGGTATTTTTTACGAGTTTATTCCCGCCGAGGAGTTTCACCAACCCAACCCACGCCGTCTTACGCTGGCCGAGGTGAAGGCCGGGGTTAATTACGCCCTCATCATCAACAGCAACGCCGGTTTATGGGGCTATTCCATTGGAGACACCGTAAAGTTCACGTCGTTGTTCCCCCACAAACTGGTGGTGAGTGGCCGGTTAAAGCATTTTATTTCCGCCTTTGGTGAACACGTGATAGGCGAGGAGGTGGAAGGTGCCCTGCACGATGCTATGCAGGAGTTTCCTGAAGTGGCGGTAACTGAATTTACCGTGGCTCCCTACGTAGACCAGGGCGAAGGGGCCTCTTACCATGAGTGGCTCATCGCTTTTGACTCGCCGCCGCATGACGCAGAAAGGTTTGCCAAAGTCTTGAACTGGCACTTGCGCAAACGGAACACCTATTATGATGACCTAATCTCGGGCAACATCCTGACTAACCTGAAGGTAACGGCATTGCCCCCCAATGCTTTCCAACAGTACATGAAACGCCAGGGCAAATTGGGTGGCCAGAACAAAGTGCCCCGCCTGAGCAATGACCGCACCCTGGCTGATGGGCTGTTGGAAGTTTTGAAGGCGGTGTAAAAGGTAACAATTGGAAGGTGGGCGGGTTACACTAGAAACAAACTCCTGTTTTTACCTTAATTTTGCAAAACTGCCCTAAAAGGGGATTGATTTTACTACATGAAGAAACGAGTAGCCATTCTCGGCTCCACAGGCTCCATTGGAACGCAGGCGTTGGAAGTGATTCAAGGACAGCCTCAGGCATTTGAAGTGGAGGTGCTCACGGCTCATTCCAACGCTGATCTGTTAATTGCCCAAGCCATTGCCTTTCAACCGAATGCCGTTGTTATTACCAAGGAAGACTTGTACGAGCAGGTGCACGATGCGCTGGAAGTCCATCCTATTAAAGTATATGCGGGCATGAACGCGGTCAATGGCGTGGTGCAGATGGATACCGTGGACATTGTGCTCACGGCTATGGTAGGCTATGCCGGCTTGCAGCCCACTATTAAAGCCATTGAGGCAGGCAAAACCATTGCGTTAGCCAACAAAGAAACCTTGGTGGTGGCAGGGCAGCTGATCACCCAACTGGCCCGGGAAAAAGGCGTGAACATCTATCCGGTAGACTCAGAGCACAGCGCTATTTTCCAGTGCTTGACCGGCGAGTTTCATAACCCTATTGAGAAAATCATTTTAACAGCCTCTGGTGGACCGTTCCGGGGGAAAGACCGGCATTTTCTGCAAACCGTAACCAAAGCCCAAGCATTGAAGCACCCCAACTGGGAGATGGGCGCCAAAATCACCATTGATTCGGCTTCGCTCATGAACAAGGGCCTGGAAGTGATTGAGGCGAAATGGCTGTTCGGGCTGCGGAACGACCAGATTGAAGTAGTGGTGCACCCACAATCTATTGTGCACTCGCTCGTTCAGTTTGAGGACGGTTCTATTAAGGCTCAGATGGGACTGCCAGACATGAAACTGCCCATTCAGTATGCCTTGAACTATCCACACCGCCTTAAATCTGATTACCCACGCTTTAACTTCCTGAATTATCCGCAACTCACTTTTGAGAAACCAGATTTAGAGACATTCCGCAATTTAGGTTTGGCGTTCGAAGCCATGGAAAAAGGCGGAAATGCCCCGTGCGTTCTCAATGCGGCCAACGAAGTAGCGGTAGCTGCGTTCTTACGTGACGAGGTGGGCTTTCTGGAGATGTCTGACCTCATTTCTGACTGTCTCGCTAAAGTTGCGTATATTGCCGAGCCTTCTTTGGATGACTTTGTGCAAACCGATCGCGAGGCACGTCAGATCGCATTAAGCTTGATGCAGGCGTAATCTTTACCCAACACATACGACCAATTGGTAACAGAGGCAGCTCTTGAGATGACCTCTGTTGAGACTTTATAAACATAGTAGATGGAAGCATTAGTAATGGCCGGCCAGTTGATTCTGGGCCTGACCATCTTAGTAGGAATACATGAGTTAGGCCACATGCTCACGGCCAAATGGTTTGGAATGCGCGTAGAGAAATACGCCATCGGGTTTCCGCCCAAACTGGTGAGCAAACAAGTAGGAGAGACCGAGTACATGATTGGCATGATTCCGCTGGGCGGATTTGTGAAGATTTCCGGCATGATTGACGAGTCTCTGGACACCGCCACTTTGAACCAGGAACCAGAGCCCTGGGAGTTCCGGGCCAAACCAGCCTGGCAACGCCTGATTGTGATGATGGGCGGAATCATTTTCAACGTGATCACCGGTATCATCATCTTTGCAGCTCTTACTTACCTGTATGGCGAAAGCTACCTGTTGGCGAAAGATGTGCAATACGGCATTGAAACCAATGAGGTAGGCGAACAAATGGGCCTGCGCGACGGTGACAAGATTGTAGCCGTCAACGGGAAGCCATTGGTGGAGTTCCAGGACGTGTATAGTCCGGATGTTTTGCTAGGGAAGAACGGTTCTTACACTGTAGAGCGTAACGGCCAACAATTGCAGGTGCCCGTACCAACTAACCTGATTGACAAACTAGCCGACGGCGATAAAGTGGGTTTCATCATGGCTCGTGAGCCTTTTGCCGTGGAAGCTGTGAAAGCAAAAAGCCCCGCCTCGGCAGCTGGTCTTCAGCCTGGTGACCGTATTACCCAGGTAGGAAACCAACCCGTTCAGTTTTTCCATGATTTTCAGAAAACCTTGCAGGCCAATAAAGGCAAGGAAATAGCCTTACAGGTAGACCGGGGCGGTAAGCCAGTAACCTTGAAAACCAAAGTAGATGAAGATGGTACCATCGGCTTTTACCCTAAATTGTTGTTGCCCCGCGCCACCCGCGAATACAGTTTGGTAGAAGCAATCCCTGAAGGCGCTGAAAAGGCTTTTTCTGTCATCACTACCAACATCAAAGGCTTCGCGAAGATCTTTAGGGCAGAAGTTTCTCCTTCTAAAGCGTTGAGTGGCCCTATAGGTATTGCGCAGATCTTTGGCGGTAACTTCTCATGGATCAACTTCTGGGCCATTACAGCCATGCTTTCCATGGTGTTGGCTTTCATGAACTTCCTACCCATTCCAGCGCTGGATGGTGGACACGTGATGTTCCTGACTTATGAGATCATCTCAGGCCGTAAACCATCAGACAAGTTCCTGGAGAATGCCCAGAAAGTAGGCATGGTTCTGTTATTGGGCTTAATGGGTTTTGCCATCTTCAATGACTTCTTTAAATTGTTGTTCAACTAGTTACAAAAGCCCGAACGGGTTTGTTGATAAAAATTTGCCAGGAAAGACGCAAGAATATTGCGTCTTTCGCTGTTTATTGGGGAGAAGAGAAAAAACGATGAAAAAGAGAGCAGTTGGCGCCATGCTAGGACTTATACTAGTGCTGTGTATGGGAGTGCCGCAAGGGGCTTGGGCACATGAATTCCATACCAGCATCACAGACGCCAAGTACAACCCGAAAAACCAGACTTATGAACTATCCGTGCGGGTGTTTGCCGATGATCTGGAGGAGGCCTTGAGCCGCCGCCATAAAACCACCATCCGGCTGGACCGGTCTGAGCGGGTAAATAAACTAATGGCCGAGTACCTGCAAACGCACGTAGCCATTTCTGCGGTGAAAGGAACCAAGGCCACTCAGAAATTTATTGGCGCCCAGGAAGAAGCAGATGCTATTTGGCTGTACCTGGAAATTCCGGCCGGAAAAGCTCCTGCAGGGCAGGTGTGGGTACAAAATGCACTACTTACGGAGGTCTTTGCAGACCAGACCAATATCCTGAACCTGGAAGTAGCTGGTAAAAAACGCTCTGTTCTCTGCCGCCCCGGCGAAACGCAGCAGACCATCTCTCTTTGATAGTTGACCCATAAGATTAAATAGAAGGGCTTGTAGGGGTAGGGGAAGCAATTACCATCTATTTTAAAAGTTAAAATGGCCGGGCTGCTTTCTCAATCAGGAAGGAGGGAGTACCTTTGTCTATTGGGGTAGAGTTATGTACCACCCGGTAAGATTTGCCTTGGTAATTTAAAGCCAGGGAGTGGCAAGAAGGAGGTGCAGAGCCGCCGTTTTGTCGCAAAGAATTTGTTAGTAGTGCTGTTTGCCTCTACGGGATGTTGGGAGAAAAAAGCAGGGAGAGGCGCAGGTAAGGTGAGTTTTAAGATTACTATATGAGAAAAAGCTTTCTTTGGGCAGTTGGAATTTTTATGGGTTTAGGCGCCAGCAGCTGTTCTTCTGTGTACATGCCTAACGTTCCCAACACGCCCATGCTTACCTCCAAAGGGGAATTGAGTACCAGCGGACACATCACCTTAAAAGGGAATGCCAGTTTCAACTCCGCTTACGCCGTTACAGACCATGTGGGGGTCCTGTTAAGCGGGGCCATGATGAATAATAACAACAGCAAGAAAGACTTTCGGCACAACCTTTTGGAAGCGGGAGGCGGTTACTTCACCACCTTCGGGCCCAACCAGAACCGGGTTTTGGAAGTGTACGCGGGCATTGGCCATGGCAGCAGCGACCGTACCTACAAAGACAAATCTTCTGAGGGACTTACCACCTATGACCGGCAGGAAACCACCTTCAATAAGTATTTCATGCAGGTGAACTACTCCTCCAAGAAAAAGCGAATGCTGAAACTGTTTGGGAACGAGCATTTCCTGAACTACGGTACTGCCCTCCGGTTAAGCTACCTGAACATGAGTGAGTTCGTCCGGAACGATATCAAGCAGCCAACTGAGGATAATATCTTCTTTGAGCCTATTTTCTATACGCGTATGTCGTTGACGCCTTCCATTCAACTGCAGTACACCAGCGGCAGTAACTTCGGGTTGAAGAACCGCGATTTTATGACCGCCGGTAATTCAGTTTTCAGCATCGGGTTTATTGTGAATGTGGGCGGTAGGAAACTCAAGCAGGACGCACCTAGGCCCGAAGACAGAACTCCGGCCATTCCGCCGCTGCCTAAATGGAATAAGAAAAACAACACCATCAAGTTTTAACAAAAGAGCCATTACTTCTGCAGTAATGGCTCTTTTGTTTTGGAGAGGATTGAGTAAACTTACCCCAAATAAGGCTGATGAAAGGCAGTCTGTTTAGAGCCTGTTTTCAGAAAATGCATACTAAACACAGCCTTATGATTCTCGGTAAGTTGATTAAGTGTTTTTCTAAATGCATAAAAGCGTTGAGGTCTGTTTCTACTGAAACAGACCTCAACGCTTTTATGCATTATGTAGCTGGCTTACCAGTCGCCTACACCGGTAGCTCCTTCTTTGGGTCTGATCAGTTTGAATTCAACTCTGCGGTTCACAGCCCGGTCTTCTAACGTCACCTCGGGTTTAATAGGTTCTGAACTGCCTTTCCCTATAGCATCTATCCGGCCTTGAGCTAAGTTTCCTTTCTGTTCCAGGTACCTTTGGATGGAAACTGCCCGCCATTGTGAGAGTTCGATATTAGCGTTCGGGTCTCCGCTGCTATCAGTGTGGCCTTCAATGCTGAGCCGGACCTGCGGGTGATCTACCAGGAACAGCACAATACGGTCTAGCATGGGTTTCATAGCGTCTTTGATCTCGGCCTTGCCTTCGTCAAACTCCAGGTTTTTGAAGATCAACGGAATGCTGTAATCAATGAGGCTGCTCATTATTTTCATTACCGTGTCTTCCTTCAGGTTGATCTCCTTCTCAATAGAGAAAAAATCCGGACTTTGAATGAGCATCATGTAACGGCTGTTGTCAATGAGGTCAAAGTCAAAGGAGCCGTCTTCGCGCAGGTATTTGGAGGCCACCTCAATGCCATTGTCCAGGTCAATGATGGAGATGATGCCGTTTAGGGGTTTGTTTGTGACAGAATCCATCAGAACGCCGGTAAGTTTAGTTACCGCCAGAGGGTGTGCCTCCATAGGAAGCGGGAACGAGAACAGATCCAGGTTCTTGAGGTCAGTGGGCTCTGAGCGGGCGTAATAGAGGTTGGTGGAGTTGGCGTTGATGGTAAAGTAGTACTCACTTCCCTGGCCGTTCACCAGAGGACCAATGTTGCGGGGTTCCTGCCAGCGACCGTTGATCCGATAGGCCTTGTAGATGTCAAAATCCCCGAAGTTGAGCAACTGGCCGCGTGAACTGAAATACAACACTTGATACAAGGGGTGAAAGTAAGGGCTTACCTCACTTTCCCGGGTATTAATGACAGGACCCATGTTTTGCGCCGGGGCCCACTGCCCATTCTTCTGTTTATAGGTGAAGTAGATATCAGACATACCAAAGCCGCCCAAGCGGTCAGAGGCGAAGTAAAGCGTGTCTTCCTGAGGAGAGAGGGTAGGTTGCGAGTCCCAGGCTTTGCTGTTCACGTTGGCACCCAAATTCTTCAGCTGTCCCCAGGAGCCATCTGCCAGACGGGTAGCGGAGTAAAGGTCACAGTTGCCCAAGCCATCAGGGCTTTCACAGCGGGCGAAGTAAAGGGTTTTGCCGTCGCGGCTGAGGCAGGCAGATCCTTCGTTGTAAATGCTGTTAATGGGTTTGTCAAAGGCCTGACCTTCTTGCCAGAAGCCTCCCTCGTTTCGGGAGAAGTACAGGTCTTCATCGGTGCCTTTGGCTTTTACGCCTTTGCGGCGCGAGGTGTAAATGAACAGGTCTTCGTCTGAGTGCACCGCCGGGCCGTAATCTTCCACTTTGGAATTGATGGCATCGCCCATGTTGGTGTACACGCCGCGCGGAGGCTTGAAGGTGCTCACAGATTTGCGGTACTCCACCAGCTCATAATAGTACTTGAGGGGCACGTAAAGGTCTTTGTTTTTCGCTTCCAGCGAGTCATAATACTGCTGAACTTGCTTTATATCAGTACGATGATGCTTTAATACCAGACGGTAATAGGCAACCGCTTTTTCCCTTTGGTCCATCCGCTCATACAGTTGCCCTAAACGCCAAAGAAGTTTTGTATCTTTATGAAAATTGTCAACTCCAAAGTTGCCCACGTATTCCGCCAAAAGCGGAAGCGCTTTGTCCCAAGCCTTTTTCTTTTCCAGTTTTAGAATAGAGGCGTACTTGGATTTATTGTAGTAATAAGGAACCCGGTTGATGTTGGGGAAGTCCAAGACAACCTCCGCTGTGGGGGCTTTTTTACGCAGTGAGTCAGTAACGGGTCTTTGTTTCAGACGCAGAGGAGACTTGGTTTGTCCTGAGGTGGAGAAACTCAAAGCCAGGGAGAACAGGAAAAGTAGAAGAGATCCAGTACGCAACATATCAGAAAGAGCACCTGAAAAGGATTTTTTCAGAATACAGTACCAAATGTAGTTCTTTCTGGGGTGAAATTTAACCCCTGCATATAGATTTCAGCTCATATATTGGCACAGGACTTGACAAGTATATATCTTCAAGACAAACAACAGAACCGACGGGAGGTTTGCTGTCAAATTGGCACCTCAGAGACACGACGTATGAATTATACCCAAGAGAACTTACTCCAGCAACTCATGTTGTCCGATTTATCTGACGATGGTAATGGCGATATCATCTCCATTATCACCTCAGAACTAGATGACTCAGAAGGTGCTGAAAAAAATACCCCAGATTCCTTGCCCATCTTACCCGTTAGAAACACCGTCCTTTTTCCGGGTGTGGTGATTCCTATTACGGTAAGCCGGAAAAAATCTGTGCGCCTGGTGCGCAAAGCCTATCGTGGCGACAAAACCGTGGGCGTGGTAGCCCAGAAGAATATGACGGCCGAAGATCCGTCGGCCGAGGACATGTATGAGGTGGGAACTCTGGCCAAAATCCTGAAAATGCTGGTGCTGCCAGATGGCAATACCACTATCATTATTCAGGGACAGAGCCGTTTCAAGATAAACGAGGTAACCCAGGAAGAACCATTCATGGTAGCCAAGGTTTCGCATTGCCCAGAGACGTTCCCTAACCAGAAAAGCAAAGAGGTGAAAGCCTTGGTAGAGTCGCTTCAAGAGGCGGCCGCCAAAATCCTGAAGCTAAACCCCGAAATACCGCAGGAGGCCCAAGTGGCGTTGGACAACATTGACAGTCCTTCGTTTCTGACCCATTTTCTGTCTTCTAACATCAATGTGGAAGTGGCCCAGAAGCAGAAGCTATTGGAAATCAATGACGGCGTAGAGCGTGGTACCACCTTGCTGCAACTGATGATGCGCGAGATCCAGATGCTGGAAATTAAGCAGGAAATCCATAGCAAGGTGCATACGGACATTGACGAGCAGCAGCGCGACTATTTCCTGCGCCAGCAGATTAAGGTGTTGCAAGACGAACTGGGCATGGACGGCCCTGAGCAGGAGGTGGAGAAAATGCGTGCCACGGCTGCCAAGAAAAAGTGGCCCGATACCGTTGCCAAACACTTCAACAAGGAATTGGACAAACTCAGCCGCTTAAACCCACAGGCCGCCGAGTACCCTATTTCATTAAACTACTGCGAGTTCTTGCTGGACCTGCCGTGGAGCGAGTTCACCAAAGACAACTTCAACCTGAAGCGCACCAAGAAAATCCTGGACGCTGACCACTACGGTCTGGAGAAGGTGAAGGAGCGCATTCTGGAGTACCTGGCCGTTCTGAAACTGAAGAACGACATGAAGGCTCCTATTCTTTGCTTGTACGGACCTCCTGGCGTTGGTAAAACTTCACTGGGTCGCTCCGTAGCCAAGGCTTTAGGCCGGAAATACGTGCGCATTGCTTTGGGTGGGGTGCGCGACGAAGCTGAGATCAGAGGACACCGCAAAACTTATGTGGGCGCCATGCCGGGCCGTATCATTAGCCAGATCAAGAAAGTAGGTTCTTCTAATCCGGTCATGATCCTGGATGAGGTAGATAAACTGACTTCAGATTTCCGTGGTGATCCCTCTTCCGCTTTGCTAGAAGTGCTGGACCCTGAACAGAACCACACCTTCGCAGATAACTACCTGGAGGTGGAATATGACTTGTCTAAAGTCCTGTTCATTGCCACGGCCAACTCTTTAGATACCATTCACCCTGCCTTGCGCGACCGGATGGAGATCATTGAGGTGACGGGCTATACCATTGAAGAGAAAACCGAGATTGCAAAGCGTCACCTTATTTCCAAGCTGAAGGAAGACCATGGCTTGCAAACCAAGGATGTAGCTTTGTCTACGGCGGCCATCCAGAAAGTGATAGAAGATTACACCCGTGAGTCGGGGGTGCGGAACCTGGAGCGAAAGTTGGGCGCTGTGATTCGGAACATTGCCAAATCCAAAGCCATGGAAGAGGAGTGGCCCGCCAAATTGGAGCCCAAAGACGTGGTCCGCATTCTAGGTCCAGAAACATTTGACAAAGAACTGTACCAGGACAACGAGACCGCCGGCGTGGTAACAGGCTTGGCCTGGACCTCCGTAGGGGGCGACATTCTGTTCATTGAATCGTTGCTGAGCCGTGGAAAAGGCAAGCTGACCTTATCGGGCCAGTTGGGTGATGTAATGAAAGAATCCGCGATTACGGCGGTTTCTTACCTGCGCGCCCGCGCTGATGAACTGGGCATTGACTACCGCCTCTTTGACCAATACGACCTACATATCCACTTCCCCGAAGGGGCAGTGCCGAAAGATGGTCCAAGTGCCGGTATTGCTATCTTTACGTCCATCGCTTCGGTGTTTACCCAACGCAAGGTGCGGTCGCATCTGGCCATGACCGGTGAGATTACACTACGCGGAAAAGTGTTGCCGGTGGGTGGGATCAAAGAGAAGATTCTGGCGGCTAAACGGGCGGGCATCAAAGACGTGATTCTGTGCCAGAAGAACCGCAAAGACGTGAACGAGATTTCAGCGCACTACATTGAGGGGCTGAACATCCATTACGTGGACCGCGTGGACGAAGTGCTGGATTTCGCCTTGCTGCCGGAGAAAGTGACCAAGCCCCTGGATTTACGGGTGCGCGAGGAAGCCATTCCGGCCCGGGTCGAAAGCTGATTTTAGCCTAGTTTTAGAAAAACAATGCAGAAACGCCTTGTCCTTTTGGGTCTTTTGCTGGTAGCCACCGCGCAACTAGCTTCTGCCCAACTGGGAGGGCGTTATGTGTTTCGGTTCCTGGATGTGCCTACCCACGCCCGGGTGGCGGGGCTAGGCGGCGTGAACGTTTCTTCTGGTCTGGAGGATGTGAATGCGGTGACGGCCAATCCGGGGTTGATGCACGGCAAAACCGATAACCACCTGGGCTTAACGTACCTCAACTACTTGGCAGACGTGAGCCAAAACAACCTGAACTACACGTTTGAGAGCAGCCGTTGGGGCCGAAATGCCATTGGCATCCAGTACCTGGATTATGGCACGTTTACTCAAACCAATGATGCCGGGGTGGAGGAGGGCAGTTTCAAAGTGCGGGATTATGCGCTAAACTTGTCGCATGCGGCTACCATCGAGCATTTTACTTTAGGCGCTACCGCGAAGCTGGTCGTTTCCAGCATTGCCGGTGATCAGGCTATTGGCGCCTTGGTAGACATTGGCGGAACCTTCAAGCACCCGGAGCGGGATTTTGTGGTGGGACTCGCCATCAAGAACCTGGGCGTGATGCTAAAACCGTATGATAACGGTGAGCGAGAAGACATGCCGCTGGACATTCAAGTAGGCGCAAGTTACAAGCCTGAGCACGCTCCGTTCCGGTTATCGCTCACGGCGCACCAGCTTCAGCGCTTTGACATTGTGTACCTGGACCCAACTAAACCGGGCACTATAGATGAGAATAACGAAGAGGTAAAAGAGGAAAAGACCTTCGGAGATAAGCTGGCTCGCCATTTTGTAGTGGGCGGCGAATTCATCTTAGGACCGGGTTTTCAGTTGCGGGCTGGCTATAACCACCTCCGCCGGAAAGAACTGGTGGTGGAGAACGTGGGCGGCATGGCCGGAATTTCGTTTGGGGCTTCGGTCAAAATGCACGCGTTTCGGTTTGAGTACACGTACGCCAAGTACCACGTAGCCGGTGCCAGCAATTACCTCACCCTCAACACAGATTTGAACCGGTTTCTGAAAAAGAAGCTGGATTGAGAATGTGGAGATTGGACAACGTGGTAATTTGAAGATAGAAAAGGACAAGCTGTTTAAACCTGATTTCGGGAAAAGAAGCTGTAAATCCTTTAAACCGATATTGGAGTTCTCACCAACCACTTGCTGCCTGAAACGTTAAGGCAGGTGAGCGCCTGAACAGATTAGTGTAAATGAAAAAGCTGGTGTTTCACCGTTAAAAAGGAAGATACTAAATTAAAGGAATGAGTTGGTTTCATTCATTCAAGCACTCATTCTCTCATTCACTCCATACATATGTTAGATTCAACAAAGTTTTTAACCCCCCGTCAGATTGTAGCCGAGTTAGATAAATACATCATTGGGCAGCAAGACGCCAAAAAGAACGTAGCCATTGCCTTGCGGAACCGCTGGCGCCGAATGCACGCGGCCCCTGAGATGCAAAAGGAGATTGTGCCCAATAACATTCTCATGATCGGTGCCACTGGCGTTGGTAAAACCGAGATTGCCCGTCGTTTGGCCAGCATTGCGGATGCTCCCTTCATCAAAGTGGAAGCCTCTAAGTTCACTGAAGTAGGCTACGTAGGCCGTGATGTGGAAAGCATGGTGCGTGACCTGGCAGAGCAGGCCGTGAACATGGTGAAGACCCGCAAAAAAGAAGACGTAAAACAGCAGGCCGCTTTGATGGTGGAGGAAGTCATCTTAGATGCTCTGATTCCGCCCATCAACCAGCCGGGCAACAGAGACGGCATCTTGGGCTTCGGGAACAGCAACAACAATACGTCTTCTTCAGACATGCCAGATTCAGACCAGGAGCTGAATGAGCGTACGCGAGAGCGGTTCAGACAGAAAATCCGGAACGGTGAACTGGAAGACCGCAAGATTGATATCAAGATCTCGCAGCACCCTTCATCTGGTGTAGGCGTGGTGGGGCCGGGCATGGACGAGATGTCTATGATGAACATCCAGGAGATGATTGGCAACATGATGCCCAAAAAGACGAAGAAGCGCAAAGTGACCATTGCCGAAGCGCGCAAAATCTTGTTAGAGGAAGAGGCCGCCAAACTCATTGACATGGACGAAGTCAAAGAAGAAGCCATCCAGAAAGCCGAGAACGCCGGTATTATCTTTATTGACGAGATTGACAAAGTAGCCAGTGCCAGCGGCAAAGGCAGCGGTGGGCCAGACGTGAGCCGCGAAGGCGTGCAGCGCGACCTGCTTCCTATTGTAGAAGGCAGTACTGTGAATACCAAATACGGTGTCATTAAAACCGACCATATTCTGTTCATTGCCGCCGGCGCGTTCCACGTGGCCAAGCCGTCTGATCTGATTCCTGAGTTACAGGGCCGTTTCCCGATCAGAGTGGAACTGCAGAGCCTGAGCAAAGATGATTTCTACCAGATTTTGAAGTACCCTAAAAATGCCCTTACTAAGCAGTACGAAGAACTTCTTCGGTCTGAGGGCGTGGAGCTTTCCTTCACTGACGAAGCCTTGGAGAAACTGGCTGAGATTTCGTTTGAAGTGAATGCCGAAGTAGAGAACATTGGGGCCCGCCGCCTGCAAACGGTTATGAGCCGCCTGCTCAACGACATCCTGTTTGACGTGCCAGACACCATTCCGGTGAACGCCCACTTAATGATCACGCCAGAACTGGTAGAAGAACGCCTTCGGGACATGGTGAAGAACCGCGACTTAAGCCAGTATATTCTTTGAGTAATTAGAAATTAAAAATTAGGAATCAAAAATTGAAAGAGCTGCTGCCGAAAGGTGGTGGCTCTTTTTTTTAATCCTTAGATTTTGTTTCTGCTGTGTTTTGTGGAAATAGGTTGAAAGTATCATCAAATGATTAATATCTATATTCAGCTGGTTTGAAACAGATAATACACTAAAGTGAAAAGCAGAAAACACCTGAATTTTCCAAATAAAGAAGAATATGTCACCATCTTATTGGTGATAGGGATTGTCATTGGTTATTTATTTGGGGCTAGGCCTACTTTCACTACAGAACAGAGTTACCTTCGGGCTTTTCAGAAGGAAATCAAAGATTGTGGTGCAGCTGAGAAATTGGCGCTGAAGGAGGTGGAGCAAGGTGAACTTCAACTTATTGTAATGTCTGGGTTTGACAGTGATACAGCAGGTATGCCTTATGCTTTTTACCAAAAACTATCAAAGGAGTATGGAGTGAAGCTCGTCTATCTTTACAATTGTGTGCCGATGTTAGGCCAGGAGTGTTACAATGAACAGATGTACTTGGCAATCAATAATAAATTTGGTAGGGAGCACATCTCTAAACTGTATGAAACACTTCACGTAGCTCACTATGGACCTAGATAGACTAAATCTTTCAGTCATTCCAGATTTCTAATTCTTATCCCATAATTGAATAGCATGAACAACTACATCATCACCGGTGCTAGCCGGGGTTTGGGAAAAGCCCTCGCCGAGGCCTTGTTAGAAGACGAGCAGAACTGCGTAGTGGGCGTATCCCGCAACAGCACCATCACACATGACCGGTACCGGCACCAGCAGCTGGACTTTTCAGACATTGCGGGAGTAGAGCATAACCTGCACAAAGTATTTTCTCCGTTTGATGATGCGCAGAAAATAGTTCTGGTGAACAACGCCGGGGTAATTGGTGAGATTGGCTACGTAGGGCAAAGCAAGAACGAACATTTTGAGTTTGTCTTTGACGTGAATGTGATTGTGCCCGCCATGCTCATGAACATGTTCCTGCAAAGCTTTCAGCACCGGCAGAACTGCGAGAAGATGATTGTGAACATTAGCTCAGGAGCGGGGCAGCGGGCCAAAGACGGTTGGGCGGCCTATTGCGCTTCTAAAGCGGCCTTAGACATGCTCTCGCAAACGGCGCAACTGGAGCAGGAACAGTTGGGAACCGGCGTGCGGGTTTTCTCTCTGTCGCCGGGCCTGATTGACACCGAGATGCAGGAACAAATCAGGGAGTCAGATGCGGCGCAGTTCAGTAGCGTGCAGCAGTTCCGGGACTACAAAGCGAATGGTGCGTTGGTGTCTCCGGAGGAAGTAGCGCAGAAAGTCATCCAACTAATGGAGAAACCCAGCCTGGCACGCGGAGTAGTGTGTTCGGTACGGGATTTTTGAAATGCGTTTTAAGACGGTATTTCAGAAATCAAGCCGTAAACAGAACTGGTTGTGGGGGGAGCGGTTTTTTTGCTCTACTTTTGCAGTTCTGTTTATAAACCATCGTCATGACTGCTTTTAAAAAACTGATATTATTCTGCTTTTTCCTGTACCTGCCGTTCCAATCCATGGGGTGGGGCATGATCGGGCACCGCATTGTAGGCGAAATAGCCGACCGTCATATTTCTTCCAAAGCCAGAAAGAACATCAGGAAAATTTTGGGCAATGAGTCTATTGCCATAGCCAGCAACTGGGCCGACTTCATCAAGTCTGATCCGGCTTTCAATTACCTGGACAACTGGCACTACATCAACCTTAAAGAAGGATTGAGCCAGAGCGAGGTAGAGACCCATTTAAAGCAAGATACCACTACTAATGCGTATACTCGCATCAATTACCTGGTGGCGCAACTGAAGAAGAAGGACCTTCCGCAGGAGCAGAAGGTGATGAACCTGCGCCTGCTTATCCACTTCATCGGCGATGTACACCAACCTATGCACGTAGGCCGTCCAGAAGACCTAGGAGGTAACCGCATTAGGGTGGAGTGGTTCAACAACCCTTCTAACCTGCACCGCGTTTGGGACTCGCAGTTGATTGAATACCAGCAACTGAGTTATACCGAGTATGCCACAGCCATCAATTTTGCTTCTAAAGACCAGGTGAAAACGTGGCAAAAGCAACTGGCGCCGATTTGGTTTTTTGAGTCATACCAGATTGCCCAGCAGTTGTACAAAGGCATCTCTAAGCCAGAAGAGAAACTAAGCTATCGCTACAACTTTGATTACGTGCAGACCTTAAACGAGCAGCTCCTGAAAGGAGGCGTGCGCTTGGCCGGTGTACTGAATGAGATCTTCGGATAACCGGAACCTATCTTTCAAGCCTTATTTTCTAAAACAGCATCAAAAAGGCGGACACTCTTGTTAGAAGAGTGTCCGCCTTTTTTGATAGGTACTTGAACCGTGATTAAGGTTTAATTTTCAAAGCCCTAAGCTCATCATCTAACTTTTTATTCCAGGTTTCTTGAGCAGCTGAGTTCATGCCGTGACGGGTTTCTCCATCATACTGTTTCTGCAGTCTGTCCATTTCCCACAACGCCTCAAGATACTGGTATTTGATGATACTCTCGTAATCTTCCAAAGTCAGTTTCTCAGGCCTGATTCGCTGTTTGTAGTGCTCAGCCACCAGTTTTACAATATCAAAATGACGCTGTTCATGGTTGAGGGTATACTCGTTTTTGGAGGTAGGTAGCACCTTTGAGAGATTCCGGAGGATGTAAGGTTTGGTAGATACCCTAATGTGAATCACGCCATTTTGCACCGTAGACTGGATGTCATTGGAAAGTCCTGGAAAGACAGAAGCTGCGAAACTGCCCGAGATTCTGGAACCACCCTGAAAATCGCTCCAGTTTAATGGGCGGGCTGGGTCATAGAACAAGGTGTCATCGTCCTGGTGCACTTTATAATCTTCAAAATACACTTTGATTTCCCGGGTCAGTTTCTCATTGTAAGGTGCTTCCTTTTCAACCCAAATAGTAAGGTAGCGCAAAGACTCAGACAAGGTCTTCCTGAGCGTAGGCTCCACCACTGATAGGTTATTACCCGGACGGGCATACCGCGCCCCGCTCTTATAATCAAACAAGTGGAGCCTCTTGCCTTCCCGCTGGACCTCAAAAGCCGCTGAGATCTGAATCTGTCCTTCTGATCGTCCGCCCGAGGCTTGTTTCTCAGTTACCTGGTAGTCTTTCAGCCGCATGATAATGGGCCGACCTTTGGGGTTATGTGAGAAGCTTTCCTTGATGTATTTCTTAATAGCCGTTACGCTGCCGCCCTGGAAGTCTACGGGTTTGGTTACTGCCATGGAGTTAAGCCCGGTGACCAATACGCCCATCGCGTTAGGGGACTGGCGCTCGTCAATGACATCGGCTATGTAAAACTCATTTGTCTGGAAAGGCAGTTGCTCTGATTTGAGGACCAAAGTCTCCTGCTTTGACGCGGGTTGCCCGGCCCCACCCATCATCAGGAGCAGGAAAAGGGACATAACCAGGATGGAAAGCCTGTTGCTCATCGTGGGTAAATTTTTTGCCCTTTGGAAAAAAAAGCCAAAGTTTGCAGGTTCATATCTAAAATCGTGAGGATCTGCTACTTTAAAATTGAGTAGCTCTGTTTTGTGAACATGCAGGCAAGTTGAACGGTTCAACCACCAGGCAAAAGCAGGATCTTGAAGTACAGTTCAGCAGCGTTCAATTGTTTTAAAGAAATTGCATTATAAAAGTTAAAAGAAAGCCTCTAAAGGTTTAAGGTTGATTTCTGGAATATGGGCTTTACAAGTAAAAGAGAACGCCTTTCCGCAATGGTTGCGAAAAGGCGTTCTCTTTTACTTGTAAAGCCCTTAAAACTATGCCTGCATTAAGAAGGCTTTGATGTAATCATCTATATCGCCGTCCAACACATTCTGCACATCGGTGCGCTCTACGCCGGTTCTGATGTCTTTGATGAGCTTATAAGGGTGCAGCACGTAGTTCCTTATCTGGGAGCCGAAGTCGATGCGTTTTTTGGTACTCTCCACTTTGTCCCGCTCCTCGTTGCGCTTGTTTATCTCAATCTGGTAGAGCTGCGATTTCAACATCCTGATCGCGTGCTCCTTGTTCATGAGCTGCGAGCGCTCAATCTGCACCGCAATGGTAATGCCTGTGGGTTTGTGCTTCAGGCGAACGGCGGTTTCCACCTTGTTCACGTTCTGCCCACCGGCTCCACCCGCGCGGTACGTGTCCCATTCAATGTCGCCAGGGTTTACCGTGATCTCAATAGTGTCATCTACTACCGGGTAAGCAAACACCGAGGCAAAGGACGTATGGCGTCTTCCGCCGGAGTCAAAAGGGGAGATACGCACGAGGCGGTGTACCCCAATCTCAGCTTTCAAGTAGCCGTAGGCAAAATCCCCGTCAAACTGCAATGTTGCGGATTTGATACCGGCACCTTCACCCGGTTGGAAGTCTATTTGTTTTACGGAGTAACCTTTGCGCTCGCCCCACATGAGGTACATGCGGTACAGCATCTCGGCCCAGTCCTGGCTTTCTGTACCACCCGCTCCGGAGTTTACTTCCAGCACCGCACCCAGTTGGTCTTCCTCGTTGCTGAGCATCCGCTTGAACTCAAGTCCTTCCACGGTTGCCTCGGCGGCTTTGAACTCAGCATTAATGTCTTCTTCAGACACGTCACCTTCCTTGTAGAAGTCGAAAAGCACCTCTACATCCTCCACCGCTTTGTTGGTCTTCTCGAAGTCGTCGGTCCAGGTTTTCAGGCTTTTGGCCTCTTTCAAAACTGTTTCGGCTTTTTTGGGATCATCCCAGAAATCTGGGGCGGTAGACTGTGCCTCAATGGCGTTTATCTGTTCTCTCTTGGTATCGTAGTCAAAGATACCTCCTCAACGCCTCTACGCGGCCTTTCAATTCTTTTACTTGTTCTTGGGTCATTGTGAATTAAATATGTACAAATGTACGCTTAATTAAAGCATGCATCTATTGTAATACTTCTGACTTAAGATCGAAAAAGAATTTCTCGTTAACATCTTTTTCAAATTTCTTTAACTGGGAAACATGAATGAAGTTGTCTTTGATTTCTTTTAAAGGAATAACATAAAGACTCTTGGGTGAAGCTGCCTCTCCGTCAATCCCTACTGTCATGAATACAGGAATCCCTTTCTCTGTTTCAAACTTCTTATATCGTGCCAGTTGAGCATTAGATGCCACTTCAACACCATTCCTATAGAAGTTTTGCTTCCATTTGCATTCCACCGCAAACTGTTTCTTTTCGTCTTTTAAGTTAAGTTCAAGAGTCATATCTGGGTTTAGAGTTGTTTCAGCATACAACCCATTGACGTATTTGTCCCCTTCCCACTCTTTTATAGAAAAGTACTTCCTGTTGAACTTTTGGATGATAAACTTTTCAAAATCATCACCTTTTCTCTTGCTTTCATCATCCAGGTTGCCCTGTGTCTTTCTTTTTGCTTCTGACGCAACTTTAGATTCCGAGTTTTTAGCAAGTGCTACTACTGGAGTAATGATTGATGCTGTAGCTTCTTCTTGGATAGAAACTTTAGTTGGCAGGCTCGCTTTTTCAGTGGAAATTGCTACTTCTTGGATATCTTCTTCTACAGTACTATCTCCTAGTGTTGTCCTTTTATCTTGAAGACGGGTTTCAACAAAAGATATCTTTGTATTCTCGTTTGCTGCAATGACTTTGGAGCCATTTTCCTGTGACCTCATGTAAATGAAAATTCCTGCAGTAAGTAAAAATACACCAAATAGCATCAATGCAATTCCAGTCATTCTGTTCATGATTAGTTAATGTATTCTATATAATTTTATATTTTAACTATGAATATCAAATATATAAAAGAAAAATAGGAATTTCCAAGTATTACCTTGAAAATTCCTATCTAATATAGTGTATATAAATATTACATCACCGGCACTACCCATCCATGCGGATCAGGTGACAAGCCGTAGCGGATGTTATCTAATTCAGTAGCGATTTTATTGGAAAGAGTGCGATCTGCCACCGGTGGTAGCATCATTTCCTCACCTCTGAAGGTAATAGACTTGATATGCGCAATGGTTGCGGCAGTACCGGTTCCGAAGGCATCTTCCAGTTTGCCGGCCTGGTAAGCATCAGCGATCTCCTGTACTTTGATGCGTCTTTCCTCTACAGGAACGCCCCAGTCACGGGCTAGTTGCAACACGCTGTCGCGGGTGATACCAGCCAGAATGGAGGAACTTAACGCTGGAGTCACCAAGGTGCCGTCAATTACGAACATCACGTTCATGGTGCCGGATTCCTCAATGTAGTTGTGCTCGCGGCCGTCAGTCCAAATGATTTGGTGGTAGCCTTCTTCGTGGGCTAGTTTGGCGGGCAGTAAAGAGCCACCGTAGTTCCCCGCTGCTTTCGCGAAACCAAATCCGCCTTCTACGGCACGGGTGTAATGCTCTTCTATTTTTACGCGTACCGGCTCGGCGTAGTATCCGCTGGCAGGGCTGCAGAAGATGATGAATTTATATTCTGTGGCGGGGCGAACGCCCAATAATCCTTCAGACCCGAACATGAACGGACGGATGTACAGGGAATAACCCGGGCGCTGAGGAACCCAATCTGCATCTAAAGCCACTAACTGCTTAAGACCATCCATAAAAATCTCTTCGGGGATCTCTGGCATGCACAACCGAGCGGCTGATTTGTTCATTCTGGCCCAGTTGTCCAAAGGGCGGAAGAGCACCACTTTGCCTTCCTGCGTTTTATAGGCTTTCATTCCTTCAAACATGGCCTGACCGTAGTGCAGCGCAGCCGTAGCCGGACTCACTTCAATGGGGCCATAAGGAACAATACGAGGCTGTTGCCAGGCGCCATCCTTGAAATCTACCTCTAACATGTGGTCCGCGAATACTTTCCCGAACTGCAGGTTTTCAAGGTCAAGATCAGCTAATTGACTGGCTGTGGTAACAGTGGTATGGATAGTTGAGGATTCTGTTTGCATAGGTTTGATGATAAGGGTAAGTAGTATACGAAATTCTAAAGGTTCTGAATAAAAAAAGCCTCACATACGAGGCTTCCAAGTTATTTCTTTTACTCCTAATTCAAAACTCATGGCGCGGCAGAGCACAAAGAGAAAGTCTGACAAGCGGTTGAGGTATTGCACGACTAAGTCATCTACGTAAGACTCTTCCTGTAGCGCAATCACCAGGCGTTCAGCACGGCGGCAAACGGTGCGGGCCACGTGACAAAAGGAAACGGCCTGATGACCTCCCGGTAAAATGAAGTTACGCAGGGGGGGCAATTGCTCATCGAGCAGGTCCATTTGTTCTTCCAGCAACTGGATGTCACTTAGGTGCAAATCAGGGGTTTGTACTTTGCCTTCCTTTACGGGATCAGTGGCGAGGGTAGAGCCAATGGTAAACAACCGGTCCTGTATCTCGGAGAAAAGCTGCTGGCGGTTCTGGTTTACTTCCTGGTCACGCACCACGCCAAGAAAAGAGTTCAACTCATCTACGGTGCCGTACGCTTCAATGCGAAGGTGTGATTTCTTAACGCGGGTACCGCCAATGAGGGAAGTTTCGCCTTTATCGCCGGTTTTGGTGTATATTTTCATTCAGGGGTATTCAATGCGGCCGCCTTCATGGCTGGAACCGTGATGTTCTGGTTCAATTCATCAGACTCTATCAAACCATCGCGCAGGCGCACAATGCGGTGGGCGTAATGGGCGATGTCATCTTCGTGGGTTACCATAATAATGGTGTTGCCTTTGGCGTGGAGGGCCTCAAACAAACCCATGATCTCGTAGGAGGTTTTGGTGTCCAGGTTACCAGTAGGCTCATCGGCTAAGATAATACTTGGATCATTCACCAGGGCGCGGGCGATGGCCACGCGTTGGCGCTGACCACCCGAAAGCTCGTTGGGTTTGTGTTGGGCCCGTGAGCCAAGGCCTACGCTGTTCAACGCTTCCATGGCCCGCTCATTTCTTTCTGTTTTACCATAGCCCGCGTAAATCAAAGGCAAGGCCACGTTGTCTAACGAAGAAGAACGGGGAAGCAGGTTGAACGTCTGAAACACGAAGCCAATTTCTTTGTTACGGACTGTGGCCAGCTCATTGTCCACCATGTTGCTGACGTCGTTTCCATTCAGGATATAGGTGCCCGAGGTAGGAGTATCCAAACAACCCACAATGTTCATGAGCGTGGATTTGCCGGAACCGGACGGACCCATGAACGCCACATATTCACCTTTCTTTATCTCAATGGAAATAGACCTCAGGGCGTGAATGGTTTCATTCCCCATCTGGTACATCTTAGAGATATTCTCGGTTTTGATGATAGTGCTCATACGGCTAGTTTTATTGCCATTCCTGCAGAAGCGCTTCGCTGGCCTGCAATTTGGGCTCTATTTCTTTTCTAAAAGTAAGGTATTCCTGAGGACTTACCAAAGGCTCCAGCTGTTCTAATCCCTGCAGGGCATACTCCCGAAGCCCCTGATCCAGGGCCACATTCACGTAGGCTTTGCGTAGCACCACCGAAGACGGGTTGTACCCGATGGCTTCTAAAAGCAAGTTATACGCCCGCATAGGTTGCTTCTGGCTGATGAAGAAATCGGCGGCAGCCAAGTGCCCCGCTTCAAACCATGGTGCCCGTTGCAGGAGCTGGTTGAATAGATTAGTCGCTGCTTTCGGGTTTTTATTACGCTGGGCCACCAAAGCCTGGTAGTAAAGCTTAGCCCCGGCATCTTGTGGCGTAAAATACAGGCTAGGTAATTGAGTGCTCAGTTCCTGTACTTGCCCGGTTCTCCACCACAATTCAGCTTGCAGTAGATTGGCTTGTGATTTAAGGCTGTTTTTAGGAAAACTAGCCGGAAAATGCAGGCGCAACAGATTACCCGCTGTGGTGGCGTTTCCTTCCTGTATGTACCGTTCCACCAAAGACAATGCAGCGACGGGTGCCAAGGCTTGGGTGGTGATGCCATTCGCCACATTTTCCAATTGGTCCAATGGCAGGGTAGCGGCCTTTAATTGCAGAAACTGAACCTTTAAAGAATCTGGGGCATTGACAGCCTGCTCAGGAGACATCTGCGTGACAATAGCCAATTGGGTAGCCGCTTTCCGTTGGGCGGGATCGGGGAAGTCAGAAGCGCCTAAAGCAATCTGGGTTGCCTCTCCATAATTACCCGCCAAAGCATTGGCCACCACTGCGTGCAAGTGCGCATCACGGTAGCCCGCCTGCCGGGCTTTTTGGAAATACTCTGCCGCAAGTGGGTATAGTTTGCCCTGCATCATCCATTGTCCCAGAATGTCAAAGTAATAGCCCGCGGCTCCTCCGCTGTTGGTAGCCAGGAACTCTAAAGTGGCTTTCGCCTGTGCGGGTTTTGGCAGGGAATGACTGCCCTGATGAAGCTGCAAAGCTTTAATTAAAGTCAAATCATCCAGGAAAGGCTGGTTTTCCTCCTGCCGAAGCAAGGTGTTCAGGGTAGCAAAGGTAGTGGTGCTGTCCTTCGGGTTACCCGGGAAAAGCTGGCGGTTATAGAAACTGGCGAAGGTTTGCGTAGTGAGGCTGCTGTCCTGCGGCAAAGGCGGAATGTTCTGCGGTTTAGGAGCCCCTAACGCCAGAGAAATGGCCATCCGGTTTGTAACCAAAGGACCATAAGTACCTTCCTGATACCGCTGCGAGAATTCTTTAGCCTGCTGCGGAAATTTATGGCTGGCCAAAAACGCTAATTGGTTTGCCTGGATTACCTCAGGTTCTTCACTCTGCGCCAAGGCCGCGTCTAAATAAAAGCCTGCCGAGTCTGAAAAGGCCGTGGTCCCATACAATAGGCCAAGGTTGTTCAGTAGTGGTGCATGGGTGGGAAAAGTTTTGACAGCCTCCTGCAATACCTTTATATGGTCAAAAAGGTCAGAAGAAGAAGTGAACAAATTCTCCAGACGTAGATACCCTTCCGGCGAAGGTCTCCGTTCCAGGGCTTCCTGCAAGCGGTGCATCTCCAGGGTTCGGCTACCGGCCTGGTGGTACATGTCGGCCAGAGAAAAGCTGGAACGCAGGTTGTTGCGTGACTGAATGCTGGCCTCGTTGTAGAACTGCTCTGCTAACAAAGGTTTCTCTTCAGTCTGACGGTACAGATCGCCTAAGTAGTTGAAGTATCCAGCCTGTTGCTGAAAATACATAGCATACTGGCTCCGGACCAGCATAATCACCAACAATACCGTACCCATGAGGTACACCGTAAAATAAGGCAATTGACGCGGATCATAGACTACTTTATATACCCGCAGCTTCTGCTTGATCAGCGGACCGAAGTTCACCAGCACATAAATAAAGAAGGCTACTCCGTAGGCAAGATGGGTGAGGATGACGGCATTCCGGTAGGCTTGTACCAAAGGATCGTTTGCCAGCATGAGGGCGTAGCCCAGGTTCAGGAATGTAAGTAGAGCCAATACCAGGTACAACGGTGCCGCCTCGGTTTCAAAACTAAAGAAGCGCGTGTATTGTCCTTGCCGCTGTTTCAGTCCCCAAAGTCCTACTAACGTAGAGCAAAGGAAAACCAGCAGGGCATCTAAACCTGTGAAGTCAAACTGAATCATGCCCGTCTGGCGCAGGTACAAAAGCAACAAGTTGCCCAGGTACAGCACACTGATCAGCACAAATTGCACCAGCCCGAACCTGCGCTGGGGTTGCTGGGCCTGCGTGTTGAACCATAGTAAGCCGTGCAGGTTCTCATACGCCACCACTACCATGAACAGTACCGACGCCACAAAGCTGGCCAGCGTACTGTAGTTGACCACGTGTAGGGCCGTAAGCGGACCTGGCAGGGGAGAGAAGTGGAACAGCGCTAAACTCAAAAGCAGCATTAATAGCCCGAAGAACAGGAAACGCCCCAAAAAAGAAACCCTTGTCCAGAAAGCCTGAAACAGGAAACTACCTGCGCCTAAAGTACCCAGCGCAGTCAACAGCAAGATTCGGCTTGTTTCTGAGAAAATGCCCAGTAAATCCAGGTTTAGCGTGGAAAGCCAAAGCATGCCCAACAACACGGCCGCGTAATACGGAATTCGTTTTAAGGTGCTGGCCAGCGTCCAGAAGAAGGTAAGAGCTACGGCCAAGCCCACAAAGTAGGTCCAGGTGGCCCAGAGCGGAAGCTGCATGGGGCCAATGACGTAGCGCTCTGTCACCAGATAAGCATTTACTTCCACGCGCATAGGCGTGAGCAGGGGAGACGAAGGGTTCAGATGGGCTTCAGCAGGGAACAACTCCGCCTGTTTCTCCAGCGGAAAAACGGTTTGTTGGCCATGCAAAAAGCCGTAAACCCCAAAGGCCACGGCTGTCAGCACCAAAAGAACTAAAAGAAAGTACAGAAAACGGCGGCCAGGTTCCACCAATGGCCAGAAAGGGAAAAGCTTCATTCAGGCTTACTCCAGAACTTTAGGAACTCTGAAATAATCTGAGTCTTTGCGCGGGGCCAGGCGCAAAGCGTCTTCGTGGCGTACCGTGTTCTGGGCGATATCTTCGCGCATTACGTTCAATTCCTCAGAAATATGGATCAGGGGTTCTACGTTTTGGGTATCCAGCTGGCGCAGTTGGTCTACCCAATCCAGGATGTTGTTCAGGTCTTTGAGCATCTCCTGCTCTTTGGTTTCGTCAAATTCAAGCCGGGCTAAGTGCGCCAGCTGTCGTAGGGTTTCTATGTTCGTGCTCATGATTCTTTTGGTCTAACGTCTCTTGAATAATGTTGAAGGTTTGGCTTTTCAGGAATTCTAAATCCTTCAAAGTCATACCTTGGGTGGAGATAGGGCGGTGAATGATCATCTCCAAAGAATGATACCGGATAATAAGCTTTCCCTTTACATCTGGTAAAAACAGGTGGTTGTACGGCATGGTGATAGGTACAATAGGAACCTGTTTTTCAATAGCCAGCTTAAACGGACCGTCTTTAAACGGCAATAATTTACTTCCTGATTCCGGTGAAATCTTGCCTTCCGGGAAGATAACTACGCTTCGACCAGCTTCTAGGCTTTGTTTACTGGCAATGTACGCTTTGGCACTACTGATTGGGCTGTCGCGGTCCACTGAAATGTACAGGGCGTCGTAGATTTTTCCCCATAACGGCACTTTGGTCAGGGATTTCTTTCCTACAAAGTTAAGGAACCCCGGCACAGCCGCCAAGATCATGGGAATGTCAATATACGAGCTGTGGTTAGGGGCAAAAACGTATTTCTGGTTTGGGTCTAACTGCTCCACTCCTTTTACCGTCACTGGCATCAGGTACATGCGCAACTGAAACTTAGACCAAAGGCGGTTAAGCATGTGGGCGTGCCTGTACCGGCTGGGCTTTGAGATCAGCACCCTGAACAGGGGGTACGAGGTGAGAAACGGTAATACAAACCAGGCAGTACACCATACTGAATACGCCTTCTTGCCGATTCCTTTAAACCTGTTCATCTTTCCCAAAATTACGAATTATTAAGAAAAGCACCACACGTGCGCACCGTCCACCTCTTTTTAACCTGTTTCCAGAAAAGATGCTCTAAAACGGCAACGCGGCATGAGTTGACTTAGTGCCACTTACCCGCGTTTATTTAGGTCTACGCGTTAAAAGGATCTTCTCGGCTTTAAGTAAACCGGCAATACTGATGGCATCGGTGATTTCGCTGTCCATGGCCATGCGCACCGCCTCATGCAGGGGCAACTTCCAGATCTTCAGGTCTTCTGTTTCCTCGAACTCGGTTTCACCGGCGGTCAGGTCCTCCGCCAGAAAGATAAAGCCTTCCTCATCGGTCACGGAGTTGGAGGTGTGAATGCGGCCAATGTTGGTCCACTCAGCGGCTGTAAAACCGGTTTCTTCTTTCAACTCACGTTTCGCAGATTCCAGCGGGTCTATTCCAATCGGTCCACCACCCATGGGGATCTCCCAGGAGTATTCATTCACTGTGTACCGGTACTGTCCTACCAACCAGGTATTGCCCTCGTCATCAATGGGAATAATGCCGATGGCTTTGTTTTTCATGGAAACCACACCGTAAATGCCTCTGCCTCCGCCCGGGTTAATCACCTGCTCTTCGCGTACGCTTATCCAGGGATTGCTGTAAATAGGAGTAGACTCAAGGGTAGTCCAGGGGTTCTCTAGGGAGTGCTGCGGTTTTTCGATGCTCATGGAATCTTGCGTTAAGTACCGGGAAGGAAGCTTGGTTTTAGGGTTGTTATTCTGATTTCAACCCCAAAATAGCTTTTTGTTTAGTATCAGGGAAAGAAAGCGTGATTATACCTGCGTGCGTACTGCCTCTGCGGCTTGAAGGTAAACTTCTTCGTACATAGGCACGATTCTGCTTATCTCAAACTCTTTGGCACGGGCCAAGGCGTTGGTTTTGAAGGTAGGAAGCTGGTCGTCCTGCAGCAGGAACAAGGTGTTTTTGACCATGTCTTTCACGTCGCCTACGTCGCTCACAAAGCCGGTTACTCCGTGCACGTTCAGCTCTGGCAACCCCCCGGCATTGGAGGAAATAACGGGAACCTCGCAAGCCATCGCCTCCAATGCAGCCAAACCGAAGCTTTCTTTTTCAGAAGGCATCAGGAAAACATCGGCAATAGAAAGCAATTCTTCCACGGCCTCCAGCTTGCCCAAAAAGCGTACATCTGAGCAGATGCCCAATTTACGGCACAAGTTCTCCATTTTAGGGCGTTCCGGTCCGTCACCTACCAATAGCAGCTTGCTGGGTACCTGTTCCCTAACCTTTGAGAAAATCTTGATGACATCACCAATACGTTTCACCGCCCTGAAGTTAGACGTGTGCACCAGTAGTTTTTCGCCGGACGGCGCAATGGCAGACTTGAAGTGCTCCTTGCGTTGCTTCTGGAAACGCTCCAAGTTGATGAAATTGGGGATTACTACAATTTCCTTCTCAATAGGGAAGTACTCATAGGTTTCCTTGCGCAGGTCCTCAGACACCGAGGTGACTGCATCTGACTGGTTGATACTGAACGTCACTACCGGCTCATAGGAAGCGTCTTTGCCCACCAGCGTGATGTCTGTGCCGTGTAGCGTAGTAATCACCGGGATCTGGATGCCTTTAGTGAGCAGGATCTGCTTGGCCATGAACGCCGCCGAGGCATGCGGGATGGCATAGTGCACGTGCAACACGTCTAAGTGCTCAAACTGCACAATGTCTACCATCTTGCTGGCCAAGGCCAGTTCATACGGCGGATACTGGAAAAGCGGGTAATTGGGGATGTTAACCTCGTGGTAGAACAGGTTCTCGTTGAAATGGTCCAAGCGCGCAGGTTGGCTGTAGGTGATGAAATGCACCTTATGCCCTTTCTGCGCCAGGGCCTTCCCTAATTCGGTGGCAACCACACCGCTACCGCCAAATGTTGGGTAGCATACAATTCCAATCTTCATGCGCGTGTCTGTGATTTACCGCGAAGTTACAGTTTCGGGGCTAACGATTGATATACTACGTCATGAATCCGGGTACGGATGTTGTATTGCAGCAGCTTATCGTTCTCAGAGTCAGGATAGACGCGATTAGAGAGGAAAATGTAAATAATATTATTCTCTGGATCTATCCAGGCGCCGGTGCCCGTGAAGCCAGTATGACCAAAGGTGCTCAAAGGCGCCAAATCTGAGGTAGGCCCGTTGCCTTCCGGATCTGGTTTGTCCCAACCAATTCCACGGCGACTGGTTTTGCTGCCGTTTTCAGAAAACTCCGTTACAACGGGACCTTTAAAATACTGCTGACCGCCGTATTTGCCATTTTGCAGGTCCATTTGCATCAAAATAGCTAAATCATTGGCGTTGGAGAACAATCCGGCGTGACCGGCCTTGCCGCCCAACATTGCGGCGTTGCCGTCATGCACCGTTCCCTGCAGAGGAACGCCTGCCTTAAACTGAGAACCAAGGGCCGTAGGGGCAATCTGCTCTTTCAGGAATTTATCTAGGGGGTTGAAAGTAAGCGTAGCAGCACCCAGAGGGGCGTAGAAGTTTTGCTCCAGGAAATCTGGTAAGGGTTGGTTCAACAGCCGCTCAGAAAGCCGTTTCATGATGTGCAGCCCCAGGTCTGAGTAGCGGTATTCAAATTTGCCAGTGGGCAAACGTTTTCCTACCAATTCAGATTTTACAATCCATTTCCACACTGAGTCTTCCAGTCTTTGGTTGCTATAAACGCCGGGTACTACCATGTTACGGAATGTCTCTGACGGGAGACTATCATAGTAGATGGGGTTCAGTTTGCCGTTCTTCAAGGTTTTAGTCCAGAAAGGGATGTAAGCTACTAACCCAGCCTGGTGCAACAACACATCCCGCACGCTCAGGTTGGCTTTGTTGGAGCCTTTCAGCTCAGGCAAATAGGTCACTAGTTTTTCATCCAGCTTCAGGCGGCCCTGGTCTTTCAGGAACATGACGGCCTGCAGCGTGGCAGCTACCTTGGTAATGGAAGCCAGGTCATATATGGTTTTCTCGGTGACTGGTTGAATGCGGTCATAGGTGTAATACCCGTAAGCTTTGTCCATCACCACTGTGCCGTCTTTCACTACCAATACCTGGCAGCCCGGTGTGGCGGCGTACGCAATGGCTTCTAAGGCGATGTTGTCAATCTGCTTTAAGATGTGGGAGTCCATGCCCACGCTCTCGGGTATTGAATATTTTAAACGACTCAAAGCAGGGGTGGAGATGCCGGCTCCAGCTTTGAATTTGGGAGAGGCAGTAACGGGCAGGCGGCCATTGGCCGGAAGCGCCCCAAACAGCACCTGTGGAATGACTTTACGGGTGACTTCGTTGTCTTCGTAGCCACAGACTAACCAGTCACTGCCTTCAAAGTTCTTGAGGCTGTACGCATTGCCCATCACCACCACCACTACTTTTTTGGTAGGGTCACGCTGCAAAGCCCTGATGAATCCTAAAGCGTTACCAGACAGGTTATAGTTGTTATTGGGGTTGTTGTTTAGGTTGTGCAAAGAAACCACCACCACATTTGTGCCGGCTAGTTCCCTGATAATACTGGCATAAACCGTATCGGGTGCCATTCTGCTGGTGACTGCGAACTTTTTGAAGGGGGCGTATTTGTCTAAGGTTTGGTTAAGTTCGTTTTTCAGGCCTGCCCCTACAGAAACCGAGGCAAATTGGGTCGTATCCAGTGCTCTGAAAGGCAGTAAATCATCTTTGTTGGCCACTACTGTTACCGCCTGCTCATAGAGCTGCTGCTGCAATACCTGGCTCACTGGTCGGCTCAAATCCTGGGAGAGGTTGGCCACATCAATGGGGGCATACTGGTTCAAGCCTGCCCAGTACTTTGCGTGTAGCATTTTGCGTACCCGTACCTCAATTTCGCGCTCACTAATGGTGCTGTCCGCGATTGCCTTTTTAATATTGGTAATGGCTTTAGGCACATCCTCAGAGAACAGCAACACGTCGTTTCCGGCTTTCAGGGCCAGCGCATCTACCTCACCCGGTTTGTGGTAACGGGTCACGCCTTTCATGTTGAGAGCATCGGTAAACACCAATCCCTCATACCGCATCTGGCCTTTTAACAGGTCATTTACCAAATAAGGCGATAAAGTAGCGGCGCGGTTCGCGATGGAATCCAGCTTAGGAACGTGCAGGTGTGCTACCATCACGCCCATTACCCCGGCGTCAAAAGAGCGTTTGAAAGGATATAACTCCACCTCGGTGAGGCGGGCCATGTCATGCGACAACACAGGTAAAGAAAAATGGGAATCAGCATCGGTATCGCCGTGCCCTGGGAAATGTTTGGCTACCGCAATAATGCCGTGGTCCTGTAATCCTTTAATGTACGCGATGCTGCGGGCCGTCACTTGCTCTTTGCTTTCACCGAAGGAACGGTTGCCGATCACCGGGTTTTTAGGGTTGCTGTTCACGTCCACCACCGGGGAGAAATTCACGTGAATGCCCAATCGCTTTAATTTTAACGCGATTTCACGGCCCATAAGGTAGACGTAATGATCATCGGGCAGGGCTCCCAAGGTCATTTGCTTGGCAAAGTGCATGCTGCTGTCCAGGCGCATGTCCAAGCCCCACTCTGCGTCAATGGCTACTAAAAGCGGGACTTTTGAAATGCTTTGGTACTGGTTGGTCAGGTTGGCCTGACGTACCGGTCCGCCCTGCATGAACATGACTCCGCCAATGCCATACTGGGTAATCAGGTTTTCTATTTCGCGTACGTGACTTTGTGTTTTGTTGGAGTAGGCAGCCACCATGAAGAGCTGGCCCAGCCGCTGGTCAGGTGTAAGCGTTTGATACACACTGTCTACCCAGCGTTGCTCCTGAACGGTGACATTGCCCCGGCCCTTAGGGCCAAACCCCGACAATCCCCACCAGACGCCCATCACCACCGTCAGTAGCCACAGGCTATATCGCTTTAGCATTTCGCAACGCGTAATTTAATTTGAATAACTGTTTCATAGGGCTAATTTCGCAGAGGAAAACTAGCCGCGGCTGAGTAGCTCTGCAGCGTTTTACGCCGATTTTGCATAAAACGACTGAAAACGCCTAAGGTTCAGAGCCTTTCCTCTCCAGGGTTCTTTCTAAGGTGATTCTTGTAGCAGTCTGGCGTAAATAACCAGCGTAAAAGAAACCAAAAAGAGAGAACTTGCAGAAGGCGAGGGAAGTTAAGCCGCTGTTTAAGCTCGTAATATTACTCAAAATTTTGCTTTTGCTCCGGAAAAATAGCCAGACCCCATAGTTTCTGGGTTAAAATCACGGTCAAAAAAGCACATTAAATACACTACGCAGGAAAGTTTATATGGCAGTAACCAATTTTTTAATATTTATGGTTTCTTGTGCCCTGCACAAAGGTTCACAACAGTCCACAATCAGTTTTATAGGCAATTTGTGGTCCCTTGCGGGTGAACTTGCGGGTCACAAATGACCAGTAGTTGCGGGTGAAATTGATGCATTTTATGCCCCTTCTGCAGATGGAAACTCCTTAGCCTTGCATGGTTCCAGCACTTGCACTTGACCGAGTTCATTGATTTACGGTTCGGGTTTCTGCAGCTTTAGCTTTGCAAGCTTGCGGAAAACTGAATACAGAGTGCCTTCTTTGGTATCTTTGAACAGGACATACCGGTTGCTGCCTATGAGACCATTTACAACTTTCCCCGAATCCAAGGAACAGAAAAGCCATTTCTGCCTGCGCTCCCTGACGGAACAGAAGGGCGGGCGGGCGTTGAAAGGAGGGACAAGCATATGATCCCTTTCAAGAAGCCCATCATCAGGTTGATCGAAGTGGGAGACGTTTTCGCCCATACGGCTGCCGACGTTTACAGAAAGCCTTTCGGTAATGATGAACCCTCTTTCTTAGGGTCTGACTCAGCATCGGTTGTGGAAAATACACCTTTAGGTATCCCGATCCTCCGGGTAGCGCCTGGTCTTAAGGCCAGGGATACCACTAACCAAAGCAGTGAATCTGTCAACCCGAAAGTAGTGCCGGAAGTGCAGGCATTTCTGGGGGAGAATACGGATATAGTTTTCGTAGTCAGTACCATGAAAGACAGCAATGCAGTACTGGCAGCTCCATTGATCGCCAGACAAGCCAAAGACAGGGGTGTGTTGACCATTAGTGTCGTTCTTCTATCCCCTTCTCTGGAGGATGGTGCCAGCGCGTTTGCTACTGACAAAAACCTCCTTGAAATAAAAAGATGTTCTGATGCCATTCTTGTCCTGTCTTCTGGGGATTCCTTAGAAACTCCGGGGTATAATAAAGGAGGATTTCAGCAGGCAGTGGGATGTATTGTGACCTTAGTTAAAACGATCGTAAACATTCTGGAGATAGGCTCGGAGATCAACGTTGATTTATTTGATGTACGCACGGTGTTAGAGGACGCGGGCATCACTTTAATGGGGACTTCCAGGTCCTCTGGCCCGGGGCGCGCCAGTCGGGTGATAAAGGAGGCAATGGAGTTTCATTGTCATCACAGCAAAAAGGTGTTTGGTGCCAAATGGGTTTTGCTCTCCGTGGTGTCAGGTGAGCAAACTGAATTGGAGATGGAGGAACTGACGGAGATAACAGATTTCATCCAGAGGAAAGCGGGGGAAGAAGCAGAAGTTATTTTCGGGCTTGGAAATGACCCGGCCCTTGAAGACAATATCCAGGTAACCCTGATTGCAAGTGGCTTCCCCGACAGGTAAAAAAACGAAGGGTCGATTTCCTGCCCAAAGGCGACAAAATACTTTCTCACTTATGATGCAGCCTGTATACTGCTAATGGTACTAGAATCATAAACGAAATTTTAACTAAATCAGAACTTTAGGCAACTAAAAGATCACGTTCCTACAGGGCGGTCACATTAAATTGGAAGGATATTCTTTGTTTTAAAAGCCAGTAAACGAGGTGCTTTGTTTCTTCTTTCAAAGCAAATAAATGATTCAATATCTAGGTTTGGTGGAGAAAATGGTAGCCCCTGTGGTGGTTAGTGCCTTTCCTTTTAGCACATTGTTTTTTCCTTTCATCTTAGTTTCCTGCTCCATCTGAAACAAGGCAAATAAAGACGGGATTATTGATTACGGGGTGAAATGAACGGGTGAAAAGTGCTCCTTAATGAGAAAGACGAACATTTGATTTGCGTTGTTTTGATGCCTTTTAGTTACAGTCACCCTGATCCTGTTGATCTTAACAGGAATAATTCATTACACCTGATTAGTGATTCTTTACCCTAGGTGGTAGGTTGTTTCCCATTTTATTTGCCTTGAAACTTGATATTCAAAGATTACTGCAAAACAGTATAGTGATAAAGCATTTATTACCCTTGGTGTTGCTATTTGTTACCTTCCTTACCTCCTGTAAAGAGCCAGGCCTCTCCGGTTTACTTGATGTCTTTTATAAAAGGGAAAAGGTTCTCTACCTGACCACCATGGGACCTGTCTCACCGGAGAAAGTGAAAGATGCGGCCAGGGTGATAGAGAAATTCTATGGATTCAGGGTGAAGAATATTGGAGGAAACAAACTGCCCGAAGAGGCATACTGTTCAGGGCGGAAAAGATATGTTGCCCTGCGCGTCCTTGATCATCTTAAAGGCATGGATCCGGGTGACCTGTTTCACTATAATTACAAGGTGCTGGCATTAACAGAAAAGGACATTGAGACAGAAGATGGAAATGTTCACTGGGGAGTGATGGGCCTGGCATTTTTAGGGGGTGATGAAGGCATTGTGTCCGGTTTCAGGATGAAAGCCAGATTCAGAAAAGTGGTCTTACATGAGGTTGGCCATATGCTGGGAGTTGACCACTGTTCCTTTGAGGTGACCGCCTGTTTTATGAACGACGCGAAGGGCAAAGGGACCATCGTTGACAGAACAAAATTTTACCTCTGCGATGGGTGCAGGGATAATATGAGTTTTTAGTTTTTGGGGCTGCATTGGCCTAAGGCCCAGGCAATATCCCAATCCCTTCCTTCAGAGCCGAGCCCCTGTTCATTAGCGTGGATAAGGCTATTGGCGGGCAGGCTGCTTATCTTTTAGGTTCCGAAAAGACAGATGGCGGCTTTCAAACCGCTGAAGCTGTCACCACCGACCCGGCATTTCCTAATTTGCCTAGATGATTTACAGGTAGTCAAGTCCTGGCTTCCATAAACACGGCCACCTGCTCAGCGAAGACATCATCCGGAATGCGGTGTTCCAGATCATCAACTTCTATTATTCTAACATCTTCCAAGTGTAAATTATTGGTTACAAACTTTAGGTTGTCTTTATAGATGATAACATCGTCCAGTTTACCCAGCACAATGCTGGAATGGCTGGTTTTAGTTTTGGGTATAGCCAAACCGCTAAGGTCAGGGACAGGAGATTTAGTTACAAAAGCCGGATTAAAGAGAAGGGCTGGCTTATTGTATAATAAGGAAAGTAAGTGTGCTGTGTGCCCGCCAAAACTGGATCCAATAATGATATCTGCACTGCTCGCCAGAACGGTTAGTTTTCTAAAGTAGCCAGGATGATCATACACTATGGCAGGAGCTACCACATGACCATAGTCCTCCAGGATAATTTGTTTGGAAGGTGTAAGAGAGCCCTTATAGCCATGTAAGTATAGTATGTTTTTCTTCATAGATGCAGGTCAGGGTAGTTCCACAAACGTACGTGCCTTTTTGGTGATTTCGCCGGCCTGTTGGTATAATTGCTGATAATCATTGTGGTGCAGGTGGTACAAGTATAACTCCTGCGGATAAGGAAAGCGAGCCTCGTTGGCTTTGAGGTAGTTTACAAACCGGTTATAGTTGCCACCCAGCCAGGGTGTAAGGCCCAGTTTACCTACCCGGTGCAAGTTGCAAAAGTGTAGAATTGCCTCAAAGCTGGCGTCCTGCTCGTCGCCGCGGTAGTACTTTGGACGGTAAAGAGGCTTTGCTTTCGGCACTATTTGCTGCAGTTGCCTTTCCTCACCGGGTGAGCAGCGCACCATTAGGGTATCCAGTCTGTCATAATCATCCCAGATGTTCTTTCTCTGCAGGGTGACCGTCCTGTTGCCTGCTTTAAACGAAACAGCCAGGCCTGGTTGCTTTGTTACGCGCCATACACCTGCTGCTTTGCCGTAGCGGCTGTACTCCGAGAAAATGGACGGGTCTAGATAATCCGGATCGGTAGCATTTAGTAGAGACACCTGATGAGGCAAATTAAACATCTTCTCACGCCAACGGGTGCGGCCATAATAGCCTGGGCAGGCAATGTGCAGGTACGTGTCCTTTAGGATAGGCAGGATAGTGCCCATGCTCCAGTTACCATTGATAGGATAGTAGCCGCCTCCTTCATTTAGCCCCTCATTGCTACACACAAATGCGTCAAACCTGATGTCCGCCTCCTTAAAAGCTGCTGTGGCCTGGAGTGCCGTGAGGCCAATGGTAATGACCCTCTTTTCAATATGGAAAATTTGCGGAAAGCAGTAATCCACCAGAACCACGTTGTCGAAGGGCAGTGTGAAATAGGCATCCCTGACTTTTCTTCCGGAGGCATAGTATACCAGGTTGCGGCCGCTCTGCAGGCGTTCCCTGAGCAGAAGTGTCAATGAATGTACGTCGCGCTGAGGTCTTTCGGTAGAGGTTCTTGGCATAGATAAGGGTTATGGTTGGAGTGAAATAGAATTGTTACTTCCGTTCGGGTGATACAAAGTTGCAGTAAAACCCTGAAAAATTGATTTCTCCACAAGCTTGTGGGATCAGCGTGTCTCCACTATTAGTCTTGTTTTCCGGCGGAATTGTAGTCAAGAGTAAACGAATGTTTTCTACTTGCTTCTTTAATCTCCATTGCCGCACTATGACTTGTCTGTACTTTGTCATTTTATCAATAAGGTACTACGGGAGCTATTTAGTTAGCCTAAGCTGATGAGGATGTACAAAGGGGAGGCCATTCATCTTATACCAAAGATCAATACAATCAACGTATGAAGCCTTCATGCCAGTACCTTATATATGATTGCCTGGTATGGATGACACAGGGAAAGACTTTTACAAAGAATAAAATAAAATTCTTGATATTGCTTTGATTATATATTTAAATCCTCTATATTTGCATCATAATTGAATAATATCCGCTAAATGTGCGGAATTCAATTCATGCAAAAGCATTAAGAGTACCTGTAGGTACGGCAACCGGGTTTAAGCTCCATCGGTGCCAAAACAATGCGCGGCTTCTGCCGAAAAAAAGCTTTAGTGTTTCATCACCCAAAGCTTTCCTTTTTTTGATTTCATTGGCTTTTGCAGTCAGGCTCTTTTGTCTTTCTGTTTAGTCCCAGGCAAACCATGTTTAATCCTAAAGCCTCCACTCCAGGCTTTAAAGGATTCGGCGGCCGTGCTCGGCACATCTATGTGCTTTTGGGGAGGTGTCTTAGAGCCTCTTTTTAAAAGACCGGATGTCCAACCGTGAGTTTATGTTCCTGATCCTTATGCCTTTTGCACAAGAATCAGGAAGACGAAAATGTCTTTTTAACCTTTAAACCATATAACTAACTATGAAGAACGTGATTGTAGCAAATTGGAACGGAACAGGTGACATAGAGGTGTTCAGCTCTTTGAAAGGGTTTTTGGAGTATTACCCTCATTATAATGAGTATACCATCACTAATTACCTCTCCAGGAAGAAGGTGCCTTATGTAACAGAAAAGCTGACCCTTACCAGGGTGTCCTTCAACAGAAGAAAAGCACTCTAGCTTTTCACCTATTGACCTGGTACTAATGACTTCTTCTACTATTTCAACCTGTTAAATATCCTGCTTATATGAAAATTCACCTGATCCGTTCCAGTTCCTTCACCAAAGAAAGTTATTCAGAGGTGCTGATGCTTTTGAAGGCCGTGTCCGGACCGCTTAATTTCATATCCTGCCCTGATTCGGGCCATAGGTATGTGTGGAGGAAAGAGGCTGATCTAAGAAAGGAATACCAGGGTAGGGTGAGCCAGTTGGCAGGCTCCTGTAGCTTTGATGAAAGGGAGGAGGAAGGAATCTCTTTGGAATGGCAGGACCTTTTTGACCTGTGTACTATTTACAGAGGAAGTAACAATATTCCGGAGGAGGATTATGTGATTTTCCTTACCCCGATTCCCAATCCAAATTATTGGTTTTGTTCCTTTGCTGATCAATCAAAGGATATCTTCATCCATACAGATGAATGGGGGAACTACCTGCCGTGTAGTTCTGCCTACCCTATTGCGTACCTGATTGTGTCCCAGGTGTTACAAAAATTATTCTATGGCACTGTGGGAAGAAAATTGGAGAGATCTCATGAAGAGCCTAGGGGATGTATGAATGATTTTTGCCGGGAGAAGGCGCAAATTCTTTTTAAGCTGAGGACCGCTGATATCTGCCCTGATTGTATCGATGAAATGATGGGTGCAGGGGTAAGGGGGGATATCATCAACCAGGCAATTGTCCTATTTGAGCTTGCCAGGAAGGAAATGTTGTTCCGCCAGAGATTCAGGCAGCTGCCCAGCCGCATGCACATAACAAGTGCTAATGTGATCCACCTGGTAGACTATCAGAATAAAGTGATAGACCTTTCCCCGCTGGAGAAAACAGTCTACTTCCTGTTGCTTAAGTATCCTGAAGGTATCGTACTGGCAGACAGGGAGCAATACAGGGAAGACATAGCATTAATCTATAGTCGGTTGAATGTATATGCTCCCAAAGGAGAGTCCCTTGATGATTACGATCCTAAATTCGCAGAAAGGGTAAATCTGCTGGCAAACAGGTTTGATAATTCCCTGAATGAAAAGATTTCCAGGATCAAAAAAAGGTTTGAAGATGAATTAGGGAAGGAAACAGCCAGGTATTACTTTATCCAGGGGGAAAGAAATAAGCCCAGGCGGGTTTTACTAGACCGAACCCTCATAACCTGTGAAAGTGATGTGTTTGGAAATGGGATATTCCCACATCAGCCTGCCCGGTAAGTTCAAAAACGGCCTGGTCGTATCTTAATCTGGTAACTATAACATTACATTCTGTCAATTGAAGAGATCTGTTCCCGTAGTTCTTACAGTGCTTCTTGCCTTTTATTTGATAGGTAGGCTCAATGCGTCAAATAGTTTAACAAATAGTACTAAAATAGACAAGTTGGTCGTCGTGAAATCAGAGCGGCGGTTAATGGCCTATTCAGGTGGCAAGCTGGTGAAAACGTACCGAATATCTCTGGGTAAAAAGCCAGTCGGCGATAAACAGTTTGAGGGAGATAACAAAACACCAGAGGGTCTCTATACCATAAACGATAAGAACCCTCACAGCGGATACCACAGGAACCTGGGTGTCTCCTATCCTAATGCCTCTGATAGACGTGAGGCCGCCCGGCTGGGCAAGTCGGTAGGAGGGAGTATCAAGATTCACGGCCTACCCAATAAAGCCCCTTTCCTGGGTAAGCTACACCTTCTTTATGACTGGACAGCCGGTTGTATGGCGGTGACGAATGAGGAAATCGAGGAATTGTATAACTCCGTTGCCATAGGCACCCCTATTGAAATAAAACCTTAACCTATGCTACCGAGATCCATGGCTAAACCGATTCCAAAATTGAAAGTGATCATGCTGCTGGTGCTTGGTATCATAGCAGGGTATCGCCAGTTGGCTGCAGCGTCTGAAAGCTATTCCTTCAGAAAAGTTGAAAGGCTCTTTGATAAGGGGCAATATGAAAAAGTACTGGAAGAAATCAGGTTGCTGGAGAAAGGAAGATTTGGGAAAGAAGGCAGCCTGAAGTATTCCATGCGTAACGAGGTACGGTATTACCATTACAAATTATCAAGCCGGCTTCTTGCAAATAGAACAGGTTCGTTGCAGGAATCAGTAGGATTGTATAAAAGGTTGCTGGTGCTGGACAGCACCAGGCAATTTCTGGTGCAACCGCAATACCTGGAGTTCAGGGAACATATAAGGAAATCCCTGGAGAAAGGCATTGCAGGAAATCAACTAGCCTTCTCCCGGCTGCTGGTGGATGCCCTGGCCCTTCAGGGTGATACAGTTCCGGCCTATTGGAAAGTATATCCAACTAAAGAAGAATTACTGCAGCTTGCAAATAAAGAAGCACTCAGGGGATTTATAAAGAAGTATGATTACGCAGAGGTAGACAGAAATGCTTTGCTGGTAGAAAAACAATCCAATATTGAAAACCAGGCTTGGGCTTTAACCAAGGAGTTAAAATATGATTTCGAGAAAGTACGTGCCATTTATATATGGATTGTGCACAAGATCCACTATGATTATAACTACCGTATTTATGATGGCCTGACAACTTTCAAGGCGAACAAAGGTGTGTGCAGCGGTTTCAGTTACCTTTTTCAGGAAATGTGCTCAAAGGCTGGAATCAAAGCCTTTCGGGTAGTAGGGAAGGCGAACAATAGCCCCATAACAAACCATGCCTGGAATATGGTGGAGGTGGAGGGTTTCCGGTTTTTGATTGAGGCTACCTGGGCATCATGTGTGAAGGAAAAAACAGATTACTACTATTTCATAAGTGAGAAAGAGCTCTCGAGAACACACAAACCAGAGAAAGTGTATTGACCTGCCCTTTTAGAAAGGATTGGATAATAGGTTGGTGGGGACTGTTCACGGCTAGTACCGAGTAAGCTACAGGCGATACGGTAAACACATTCAGCCCACCCGCCCACCGAACCATCTCCTGTTCATGGCATTGATAAAGCCCTGGTCTGTAACCGGAAAACCGGATGCATCACCCAAAACAGCATCCAGGCAGCAGTAAGGGCACTGAACTGTTTTTTCACCCCTGCTGCCTTCCTCCGGAAGCCACCCCTCGGGGAATTCTGTGACGGGAAAAATCTTAGTGCAGCAGAAGCAACCGCAGTGACTGCTCTCCTTTACCTGCTTCAGGTTTCCGAGGCTTCTGCGATGGGCTTCCTTTAAAATTTGATCTGTGTAATCCGCCATATCGGTTTTTGTCCAAGGGATTGAAGAGGCCTTTGCCTGTAGTAGGCCGACAGCTGCTGTCACCAAGCAATGTCTGTGAACGCAAGATCTGGAATTATTCCGGGTTATAACTGGCCTGGCAAGCTTGCGGGTAAACTGGTGGCCAGGCCCGGTGGTTTTCTGTAAAATGGCCTGTACCCCTTTGTCCGGCAAGCGCCGGAGCGCAATGCAGTAGGGTTGATCCGTTGAGTGCCTTTTCAAACACTATATAACACGTATGATAGAACCCTCTGATTTATTAATTCTGGAGAATATTCCCTGTATCACGTCCCGTTCCATTGAGACAGTCATCAGGTTCTTAACCGAGTACCGGAGAGGCTTCCCGAGTGCAAACAGGGGAGTGGTTAGCCTGTTTGCGGCGGCCTATAACCGGTACGGAACCTGTATGGTGCCCTCCCTGGAAGCCATATCAGTGGCGCGTAAAGTAAGTGAACGTATCCTGGCCTTGTCCGGGAAGAACGGGATCAGGATCATCTCCCGCTTTGATGCAGATTACCCAAAGGCGTTCCTTTTGATGGAAGACATGCCTTTGCTGGTTCATGTCAAAGGAAACCTGGAGGTGTTGAACAACCAGGCCATCGCTATCCTGGGGAAAAAGGAACCCTCTGCTTTCACCCAGGAAGAAGGGCCGAAACTGGCGCAGTTGGTCTCCAGGGAAGGCTTCACCATTGTCAGCGGTCTTGCGGCAGGCTGTGATTCTATTGCCCACAGGGCAGCAGTTGAAAGCCATGCTCCAACCATTGCCGTGATGGCCGGTGGCCTGCATGATATCCTGCCTGAGGAAAATAAAAACCTTTCCCGAAGGATCCTGGAAGAGGGGGGATTGCTGCTGAGTGAGTATGCTTACGGGGAGAAGGCCAGAAGAGGCACCTATATTGCCAGGGGACGCCTGCAGACCGCCCTAAGCAGAGGCGTGATCGTCCTGGAGACAGACCTGGCTGGGGGCACCATGGAATCGGTACGGTACGCTGCAAAGCAGAAAAAGAAGTTGGGCTGTCTTTATCCATCATCAGCCGGTAGCGCATGGGGGGAGCAGTTTGCAGGTAACCTTGTCCTGTTGGAACAGAACAAGGCCAGAAGACTGGGCACTGAGGCTGAGATCCACCACTTTGTCAGTTCTTTGAAGGATAGGGGACCTGTGTTATCCGGCTATATAAAAAGTAATAAATTCATCGGGTAATACTATTTGACTCTATTAATTATAAAAATTACTTTGATTATATATATTAAATCACTATATTTGTATTATTATTTAAGTTCTCTGTATTCAAGTACACAGGGAACGATTCTTTCGAAGCATTAAGAGTGCCTTTAGGTACGGCAACCGGGTTTAAGCTCCATCGGTGCCAAAACAATGCGCGGCTTCTGCCGAAAAAAAGCTGTAAGCGGTACATCGCCCAAAGCTTTCCTTTTAAAAGTGCCATGGCTCATCCCGGCAGGCTTTTACAGCCTGTCAGTCTGGGTTCCTGGTCAACTATGTTTAATCGTTAAAGCAAATCAATGGGCGAACTGTCATTACTGAGTAACAACATTGAGCTGGTCCTGCAGCATAGGGAGGAGATCAAGGCTTATGCACCCTATGCCTTCAGCAGACTGACCATAAAGAATCCGCGGAGACTGGGAGGGCAATGGTATGAGCAGAATATGTTCATGGGGGCCTACGTGGAGGTCTGGCATCAATACCTGCAGAAATCACCTGAACCCGCCATCCTTCCCCTGTACATCGGGTCGGGTATGTTTGGCACCATCTATAAGTTTTTGGGGCTTTCCCTGGCAGATAAAACGCTGGTGAAAAATGTCCCGGTTGGGAAATTGCACACTTCCTGCATGCGAAATCCCATGTGGGCATTTATTCAGGCTAACCCCACAAGAGGGTTGGGGGTCTCCTTGTCACAGGTGGTGGAAGAGATAAGGGCCGGTAAACCGTTGGAAGAAAGGGAGAGTTACCGGCTCCTCAACCTAAGGGAGGAATTCTATCGATCTGTGAGTGCCATCTCTGGCATCAGGAGCGAAGGGGAGCATGATCTTGCCTACAGCCTGGAGCAGGGGGTGAATTACCAGTTGATGATACAGGTACATGCCGTCATACTGCTTGAACTGTCAGAGAGGGAGAAACAAGGGTTGGTGTTTGGGGGAAGTGCCGTCGAGCTGAACGATATGGTGACTGAAGCCCGGAAGGACCTTGCCGCAATTGCCATGGAAGCCGGCTTTTCCCACCACCGGGTGATGGATGCACGGACCAATTGGGCCAGGGTCAGGTTCACCAGGCAGATTTCCTCCCTTGATGAGGTCCTGGAGGGGGATTCGATCACCTCAATGTGCGGCATGCTATATGCCATGCGGAAAAGGATCCGCCGGTTGTAACCAGGGCAAATGATCAATCCTGCAAGCTTGCGGAAAATTCCCTGTTTGGAGCGCCTGCCCTACCTTTGTATCATGCTTCAACAGCAGGGTTTGTAAGATGGGTTAACTGGGTTTTTCAGTGTTGCCTTTTAAGATTAAGTACTTCCACGGTCATTGCAAATTCTTTGTGATCAAAGTCCTCAGGATTGGATCGTGCTCCTGGGCTTCGCCTGGCTGGAAGTGTTTCCTATAGAAAAATTCCTATTTATGGCTTTGCCTTCGCAAAGTTGCTTCAGTGGCTTCCTGTCGGCTGCCCAGAAGACCTGTGCCTATTTTTTCATCTAACCTTTAAAAACAATTTATGACCAAAACCAATCCCTTCGATTTCAAAAACACCTTTCTTAACCTGACGCAATATACCGTGCCCTATGGGTACGAGAGCCAACTGGAACCTTATCTGCCCGAAGGTGTGCAGAAAGACGATTTCGGAAACTACTTCATCAGGATTGGTGAGTCAGCCACTCTTTTTACGGCCCACCTGGATACCTGCTCCAGCGAGTATGAGAAAGTGAACCATGTGTTTGAGGGCAACATCATCCGCACAGATGGAAGTACTATCCTGGGCGGCGACAACAAGGCGGGTGTTACCATCCTGCTTTACCTTATCAGCAAGGGTGTGCCAGGCACTTACTACTTTTTTGTAGGGGAGGAGATAGGTTGCCTGGGTAGCCGTGCCGCATTGAGAGCAGATGCTTCGTTTTTTGCCCAGTTTAAACGTGCCGTTGCGTTTGACCGCAGAAAGGTTGGTTCCATCATTACCCATCAGCGAGGCGGGCGTTGCTGCAGCGAGCAGTTTGCCGATGCGCTTTCGCACCAGTTTTCAAACCAAGGCCTAGACTACCAGGCCGATCCATATGGGGTTTTTACCGATACAGCCGTTTTCGTGGATGTGATCCCGGAGTGTACGAACCTGTCTTCGGGGGTGTGGGGCGAACATACCTCCGAAGAATATGTGGATATCCTGTTGCTTGAGGAGATAGCCAGGGCGGCTGAAAGAATTGCATGGGATAGTCTGCCGACACACCGCAGGCTTCCGTCAAACTATAGCCAGGTGGCATAGTTCCTCTTTTCCTTAAACCATTCTTTCACTCTTATTCCCATAGACATGGACACCATTACTTTAACACTTACCCAGGAGCATTCGGAGTTGGTGCAGGAGCTTCTGCTAAAAACCCTGCAGGAGCAGGAGGTGATTATTAATCATAGCGAAAGCACCAGTCATGTCTGCAAAAGAGCCCGGTTTCACAGCGAGTGCACCAGGATTTTGCTTCAGGCGCTTCAGCAGGGGTATACGGCAGTAAAGATGCCTGCGGTGCTCATGAAGCCGGTATTGTCTCAGCTAAAGGGTAAGCTGGAAGACCAGATGAAAATCATGATGGACCTGATGAAGGACGAAAGCCTGGAGCAGGAAAATCGGATACAGGTTTTCATGCGTGGGATCGGGTTGCTTCATGTGATGCGCAGGATGACCTATGAAGCATTGCAAATTGAAAAGGAGGTTGCTTAACCTATGGTGATGATCCTGGTAGATGAGGTGCTCCACACTGTGGGCAGGAGCATATTTTTCAAGACTTACGACACCGTAAAAGACCTGTACGGCATGCACATCAACATGGGAGGTACGTCTTTGGAGCCTGCTTTCCTGCACATTTTTCCTTATCAAAAGGGGAAGTTCGTGGTGGTGGATCAGCTGGAGCAATACTATGGCATTGACCTGAAAGGAAGGCGGGTTGAGCTCCCAACAGAGGAAGAAGAGGCATGGCGTTCTGTCATCATCAAGAGTTCCGTCTGCAATTGTAGGAGAACCAACACCCAAGCAGGTTGCCGATACTGTGGCGGCCAGGGAAGTATCAGGAACAGCTTTGGCATAAAACTGATTTCCTCCCTTTTGTACTGACCATTGGTTTCAACCTGGTCCACTAATTACTACACCTATAGAATAACCTATACCTAATTAAACTGCTTATGCCGCTCCACTACCAGGTAACCTCCAACGGATATCATTTTGGGTTGACGTATCAGGGAGTTGAAGTGCTTCCCTGCATCAACAACAAGCTTTGGCGGATCACGCCGGACCTGATCGGGTTCAGGCAGGACAACTTGTTTGGGATTTACTCCATGCCTGAGAGCAGGGTACTGTACGAGCCAGCCCTGTGTGCGGAGGTTCCATGTTTCCGGCAGGTAAGCGATGGGAAAGGTGCATTGGTAACAAGGCCCCGTTTCATTAGCTCTCATCCCGGTACATTCATGAAAGGCAGGGCTTACCTGGAAACCTGCGATTACCTTTTCTGGCAGCGGAACCGATTGTTTGTGTTATCACCCTCCGGGATTGTAGTGATAACCCGTTCCGGTGAGATAAGGGAGTACAAAGGCAAAAAGCCTGAGGAGGTTGCTTGCCGTATCAGGCAGCGGTGTCTTTTTGAGGAGGAGTATGCTTGTTTGACGAAATCTGAGTTAACTGCATTTGACTACCTGACCGAGGCAGACCGCGAGCTAGAGGAGGAAAACTTTTTAAACGGGCTTTTCCTCCAGGGGATGGAGCAGGATCTTGATAGCTTACTGGGTAGTTCAGTAGTTAACTCGGATGTCCCGGAGCCTGGAGAACCTGCTTACAAGCACTATGACTATGAGGGCATTCCCCCTTTGATCAAAGAAAAGTTAATCGGGCATCTAAGCCGCTTTTTTGACACCTCCTCGAATGAACGATTGGCAAGGCTTCTGATCTATTTGGCCTGGTGCCATGCCAACGGCTTTGTCAGGGAAGATCAGAAGGGTAATCGTACCATTGATCCCTGGTATGCCTCCCTTCCGGCAGATGCTGACTCCGCTGAGTCCCTGGACAGCCTGTACGAGGCCCATCAGCTGCAGCCTTTGCAACACCTGCTCTACGTGTCTGCCATCACAAACAGCTACCTTGACCTGCAAGCCCTCCTGAACTGATCATTCGTCCTAAAGCCACAAGAGAAAAAATGAAGGATATTTTAAATAACAAGATAGCACTAGCCTTGGTTGTTTTGCCCGGCAAAAGCAATGCTGTGCCATGCAGGGTTGAAGGGGATGAGATTGGGATGGTGGCGGAATCGGGCTTTTACTTTCAGGAGCGACATACCATAGGAGTACTAGGTTTGTTTTGAAGTAGTGGTATAAGAGCTTAGTATTCTGTTGTTTAATAATCTGGAGTTTTGACTTCTGAGAGCTTCCCTAGCAGGGAAATGTCTCTACCCTTAACATCATTTGTCTTGAGATACCTGAGAAAATTATTGCTGGTTGTTTCCGTTTCCCTGTTTCTCCTGTTCCTGTTTGGCAAAGAGATGGGCAAAGCGTTAAGCGTTCATTTCAGTGAGATGAATGACAGGCGGGAAAAAGGAAGTTTGACTTCTATGGACAGGCTCCAATGCAAAGTGATGTACAACAGTATGATTTGCCTGGGGTGGCTATTTTACCCTGAAGCAGCTGAGGTGCTTCACCATTACCTGTATGGAAAAGGGACTGATCTGTACCTGGAGCCAGGTTATGTGAGAAACTCCCCGGTTGTGCAACATGCCCTGGGCAGCATGAAAACGGGAGATGTAAAAGCAGTTTCCTTCCGGCAGAACAAAGACTGGCGGCTTTCCTACGCGGTAAACGGTTTTACCCTGGAAAAGAGGCAGGGGAGTGTTTTACTGTCCCAGGTAATCATCTTCTCCAAAGACAGCAGGATCGTTACGGACCTCAACTTCTTTCTTTTCAAAGTGCGCATCCCCGATGGACTGGTACATGTGCTGGAGCCATCCCCCTTTGTTGTGTACTGCCACTGGCAACTGTAGTCATATCGTTTGGATTTGGAAATACCTCGCTAACCCTTCACCCCGTGTGCAGGGGGCTGAAAGGCACGTCTGGACTCACTTGGGGTAAGCCCCCTTGGTACCGGTTTTCATTTACGCCCTCTGTTTTATTTGATTTTTATAAACGTCACTAAATTATATCTATATGCAAATACACAATTTAATTATCCTGGACGAAAGTGGTTCCATGAATTCAATCAAAAAGGAAACCATCAGCGGTTTCAATGAACTGGTGCAAACCCTGAAAGGAATGAAAGAAAGGTTCCCCGAGCAGGAGCATTTCATTTCGCTGTTTACCTTTAACGGGGAAGGCATAAAGCCCAGGTTGTATAAATTACCTGTGAAGGGACTAAAGGAGATTGATGGAAAGATCTACCGGCCCCATGCCCAAACTCCCCTGTTTGATGCTATTGGTACCAGTGTTACAAAACTCAGGGATGACTTAGGGGATCTGGCCGATACGAATGTATTGGTCACGATCCTAACCGATGGAAGGGAGAATGCTTCTCGGGAGTATACGGGGACCCAGGTGAAGCGCCTGATAGATGAGCAGAAGCAGAAAGGCTGGACCTTCACCTATATCGGGGCCAACCATGATGTGGAGCATGTCGCCACCTCTATTTCAATCACTAACTCTATCACCTTCAAAGCAACCTCAGAGGGTACGGCAGAGATATTCTCAAAGGAGAGAACCTCGCGTATGGAGTATCTAAGGAAGCTCAATGAAAATGAGGACATAAGCAGCGGGTATTATGATGAGAGCGACCAGGGTCAATAAGGGGATGTTTTAAACTTAAGGGAAAGGCCATATTGCACCAAAGCAATATGGCCTTTCTCCTGTAGGATTGCAGGTCGGGGCTGCAGGAAACCTTTACGCGGAAGTGGTAAAGTGAAATTTCAATGTAATTGTAATTATTACTTTGTTCGTTTGCATGGTAGCGGTTCCTTTAGGAGTTCCACTCATTTGTTTCCTGTGCCTTGGTGAGGCGGTGCCGTGAATTCCCTTCCGGTCTCCCATTACCCTTTTGTTGCCATGACATTGATTTGACAAGAAACAAAGGCAGGTCATGCCTGCCTTTGTGAAGATATGTTCTGAGTACCCTGGCGGTTTAGCTCCTGTTTTCATATAAGGAACATGACAGTACCATAAAGGAGTTTGAGTCCTTTATATCTACCTGATCTCTTTAAAGAACTGTATCAAAGCTCCGGGGAATTGTCCTTCCATCATCCACTTTGCTTCAAATGAATTAACCGCGTTGACTCTGATCGTGAATGGTTGTGTTCCCCGGGGAGTGATTCTTGCTTCGTAGGTTTTCATAGATTACTGTTTTATTGAAATGGACTTATATATCTTATGCAGGTGCCAGGCTATCAGGAGTAGCCTTGGTAGGTCAAAATAAGACCACATTAGTTTGATCTTACTGGAGGCCGGGCAAATACTGTTTAAAAGAAGTAGTTTCCTATTTACTCTCCTCATCATAGTAGTTCTGCTGGGCATCTTCATTGTCGTCCAGTTTTTTAAGCCATGACAAGCGGGAAGATCTTTCCTTTTCGAACATTTTTTTTGTTCCCTTTACGGTTGATTCAAAGACCATCGTGTTGGTGATAGAGATGGAGGAGGCCGTTTTCACCACATCATGGTTGGCCCCGATATAGGTAAAGGTCCAGCCCAGCTTTTTCTGCTCTTCAATAATCCTTCTGACCTGTTCGCCTGAGAACTCTTTCGATGCATTTTCCTCCCCGTCGGTCAGGATGGTCACCAGTACGTTATGCTCTCTTTTCTCATCCAGCTCATACTTAAGTTTTATGACACTTTGGCCAATGGCATCTAGCAGAGGGGTAAGGGAGTTGGGTTGGTAGATTCGTTCGTCTATTTGCTCCAGGTCCGCTACCGGTTGCCTGGACAGTTTTGTGTTTATGCCCAAGCCATTAAATGTGGTAAGGGAGATAAAGTGTTCCTGGTCCGGGTAGAGTTCTGTGGAGCCCTTGATTGTCTGGACCAATTCATTGAAACCACTGATGGTTGCCTGTTTAATGGACTCCATAGAGCCGCTTTCGTCTAATATGATCAGGTTGTGTATTTGTTTCTTATTCATAAAGATCAGTTTAAATGGTTTGTAAGGGGTTGCGCAATCTATAGGAAGGTGTTTGTGCTACAACTGCAAAGGATGAAGTTCAGGTGTGATCTTATGATTCCACTACCTCGAAAGCATGGGGTAGGGCAGCAGGGGCAGGTTTGTCCTCCAGCAGGTTAATGTCGGCGACCGCCGCCCCTGCGATGCCCTTCACGGAGCCATACATCCCGCAGATATTAAGCAGGGATTTGTCAAGCTGCTTTTCGCGTTCTTTCCAGAGTTTTTCCATTTGGGCCCTCTCCCTGGTGATTCCACCCTTTAGGCTGGAGATACCTTCGGCAACAGCCGCAAACTGGTTGCTGAACTCATTGCTGGTCAGGTAGTCATACAACAGTTGCATCTTGGTCCCTTTGTTTTCCTGGCTTGCCGTAGCCGCCGAAATCTTCATCAGGCAATCCCTGAGTACATAGATCAGGGGCATGAGCTCATGGTACGTGCAAACCCATACACCCTCATATTGACCAGATCTTTGCATGCCCTTTGGAAGCACCTCTGTTACCAATACCATAATGTCCGCTTTGACTGCCCGCGCATCTGCTTTCAGTTTTTCAATCCAATCATTGCCAAAGGTTTTAGTGCGTTTGCACTCATAGATGATAGTGCCATACGTTTCACCGTATTGGCCCTTGACGGTCTGGATGGAATCGGCACCCCTCACGCCCTTGCCTACTTCCTCCACCACATCAAAAGGAAACGCAGTTTTCAAACTCTCCTCCAGCGCTAACTCCTGCACCTCGCCCTGGAGCTGGACGGAACCCTGCTCGCTCTTGCGTTTCACTTCTTCCAGCATGCGCTTCATGTCCTCCAGCTGCTTGTCCTTTTCACGAATTTTCATTTCGTTGCGCTCGCTCTCCGTCTTTCTTATTTTCTCTTCCAGTTCATTGCTCATGGAAGCGATGCGGCGCTCAGTTTCCAACTCCAGTTCGCGTTCCTTTTCTTCAAGGCTGCGTTGTTTCTTCAGCAACTGAAGCTCATTTTGCTGCTGGGCTTTTAGTTTCTGCTCCATTTCGGCTTTCTCCTCCATAAGCTGTTCTAAGGTGCCATTGAATTTGGTGCTCAGCTCTTTTTGTAGCTCGTCCTTAACCTTCTTCCGCTCAAGCGCTACCTGCTGTTTTATGAGCTCGTCCTGCTGCAGGCGCATTCTTTCCAGTTGATCTTTTTCCTGCTGCAGGGCAAGACGTTGCTCCTCACCCTTCTGATGCAGCTGGCTTACCTGTTCAGCGAATTCAGCTTTCAGCTTTTGCTCTATCTTGAGAGCGATGGCCTCTTCGGGGTGAAATTCATGCGTGCATTTTGGGCAGGAGATGGTAGTAGCGTTTTTCATAGATAGAAGGATAGTTGGTGGATGACTGCAGGAAGGCAAAGGATGTGCCATTGCCTAAAAAGCCTGGAATGACTGGTTTTGCCAGGTTGTAGGTGTCATTTTCTGAAATGGCATGTCAATACTTACTATAAGGATGGGCAACAGGTGGTGTTGTTTTTTTAAAGAGACAAATCCAGAGGCAAGAGTTGTTTTAGAGGAGAGGTCTACTGCGGAAGGGAGGCCTGTATAATGCAAAAGGGTTGCGCGGGAATTCGTTTCCCTTGCGCAACCCTTGATACAAGCTTGGAGATTGAAGTTTTGTACGGATGTACAGGTGTATGTTTCAGGCCTCCTTTTTGGAAAGAGGACAGGATCTGCTATGATCCTATCCTCTTCCCGGAAGTATGCCCTTGAGTTTACTTCCGGTCTGCCAAATACTGGGCTAAGGCGGCATCAAGAAAGTCTTCTTTGTTCCAGATGTCGCCTTTGAAACGGCCATAGTTATGGTGAATAGTTCCGGTGGTCCACTCACCCAGTATAGCAGATTCTGTTTCCGTTTCATCCAAGCCTGCTGTTTTCTCAAGGGTGAAATACCGGTAGGGTTGGCCTTGCTGGCGTACCGCGGCTGCCCTCCAGGCCCCTGGCATCCGGATTGGATCAGGAAAACGGAACAGTAAGATCTCAAGTCCTTTTCTCATGACCCGCTCCAGTTGAAAGTGGTCGCTTGGAGGTGCTTGTTTTACATCTGAAGCAAGCAATGCTCTATCCCAGCTTATCTCCAGGAGCTCTTCATCAGACAAGCTGTCCAATGCTAAAGGGCCAATGGAGTGCTCTGCGGACTCATAAAGATCTATGTTGTTCATTTCCTCCTCCAGTTCAGCTATCAGGAGAGCTAGTTCGGGGTCTGTTTCATCCTCCTCTTCCGTGAACATCCAATCAGTATCTTCAGGCGATGGGAGGGAGGTTGCATCCGAATCCTGAGACGGATCAGTGTTGTCGGGTCTGTCAGCTGTACCTGGAGTTTCAGGATATTCTGTCTCTTTACCGGTTCCCTCAAAGGGGGTATATTTAATCCCGGGCATTGTGAAGAAATTCTGACCGTCCTCTTCTTTGAATGAGTTGGTCCAGTCTATTTCATCTTTTTCAGGATCTGAGATCCTGGAAGGCGTGACCGGATGAGTGCCGGTGCCATCAGAATGTTTTGCAGCCTGGTCTGACAGTTGCAGCAGTTCCGGTAATACGATGTGTGCCAGGGAATAGTAGAGTTGGTGGAGTTTCTCAGCGGCAGATTCGGGCTCCTGGTAGCGGTTCATAGGAAAATAAGTAAAGGGAAGAAGGAGGAAAGGACAGGCTTTTCAACGTTAGAAAATAACCTGTCCTTTTGTGAAGTAGTCTTAAAAGCTTTGCTGATTTAAACCCAAGGTATTTCAATGAACGGGCATGGCCGAAGGAGTGAGCAGATTACTAAAGAAGCCTTTCCGCTGTAGTTCCCAGAAGCACCTGGCGGTAGCGCTTACATCTGCAAACCCATCATGCGCCTCTTCAAAAAACTCGGAGAATAGCTTATGGTATAACTCAGATAAAGTAGGCCATTTGTAACCCCAATTGTTCCTGATAGCACAGTAGTCTGTAGTGGCTTGCATCGTGCAAATGTGCTGCCGCTGGAAAAGCGGATGGGTAATACCTTCCCTCAGAAACTCTGCGCCCACTATGTTCTTGTCAAAGTTGATGTTGTGGGCCACCACATGGGTACAGGTGCTCAGTTCTATGGCAAACTGGGATAATGCCTCATGCAAAGCCACTCCCTCGGTCAGGGCGCGTTCAGTTGTAATGCGGTGGATCTTGCTGGCCTCGGCTGGGATAGTGAACCCGTTTGGGCGGATAACGAAGTTTCCGCCTGAGATCTGCTGCCCCTGTGGAGTGAAAACAAGCCAGGCCAGCTGTACCATTCGCGGCCAGTTAGCAGTGTCTGATACCGGTGCTTTCCAGTTTTTAGGCAATCCGGCAGTTTCTGTGTCAAAGAATAAAATCATAGATAAATTAGTATTAGGTTAGGGTTAGTTTGAAATGAGGGATATTAGTGCCATTTCCTGTGCTTCTAAAATAGATTATATAAGATACTGTAATTTAAGTATTTGTAATATTTTGCCTAAAAAGCCTGTAAGGGAAAGAGTGTCAGTTATTGAAAATTTGTTCAAATTTTTGATAAAATAAGCTCATGTTTTGTGCACTTATTAGGTGATGGTATTCTATGTATTTATTTTATATTAACTTAATAGATGGACCCAGATGTGGGTATGATCAAGTAAACATAGAAGATTCAATATATAAATAAAATTACACTAAATGGCCTGACTTCTTATCTATTGGATTGTGTTTAACAATGACTTTATCAAACCTCCTGAATGTGCACTTGTAAACGTTGCTTGCAATGTGTCCCATTATCCATTCTAACAGCATTTCTAGAAAGAAGGCAAATTGGATAAACATATATTATTGTATGCCCCGCCCGAGCCTATCCAAAGAAGCCCGTCAAATGATGCTGCAGTACTCATACCTGGGCAACATCCGGGAGTTGGAAAACCTCATTAAATTGCTTTATGTGCTTTGCCGGGGGGGGCAAACGCATGCGTGAGATTGCTCCTGAGCACCCACTGTTCTTTAAAGATGTGGATAAATAGGAGTAAATTCTGAAAATGCTGCAAATGCACTGTGGGAACCAAAGACAAACGGCCCTTAGTCTTGGCATAGTTCCTAATAGCTTGGAAGCCAAATTGAGTAGTAATGGTATTTGCAAAGCCTAGGAAATAGAGAGGGTACCTAGGTGAGAAGCTTTTGTATCAGGAATTGATACTATTAAAAAGGAATTTGATATACAAGAGCATGGTGGAGTAGGGCATTCAGCGCAGAATGCCTGTTTTGAAAGTTGGTATTTTATTGGCATTAGGAAAGCGAACCAATACTTTCCCTATGCAATTATCGGAAGCTATTAAGATAGCATTACATCATCGTCAGTGCCCCATGACTGCCTCTCAGCTGGCGTATTTTCTGCTGAGTAACAAAGTTGTGTCAGCGGAGGGCGGAGAAGACCTAATAACGCAAATCAAAGAAGAGGCGTTGGGGAATCCGGCTCATTTCTCGGTGTTTCAAGACTTTGTCTATTTGAGTCCGTGGAGCAGTGCTGAGAAAGTGGTCATTCAATATGTGTTTGCTGTGATGGGTAAAGTAAACTCGGCTTTGCAGCAAATGAATCTTAGCCAGACGCTGGCCTTATCGCTTCTGCTGTTTAAAAGATTGTCAGATATTGAAAGAGGCCAGCAGGTAACCGGGCCAGTCTTGCCTGAACAGTTTAAGTTCAATTCTATTGTGCAGGACACTACTTCTGAGGAGTTGCCTGAAAGGGTGTTGGAAGTGATGAACTACATAGAGGCTACCGGGGTCCATTTTGCTGAAGTGTTTTCTGTAGCCAGAGAAGAATTGACAACTATCAGTGATCAAGGGCTAGCCAGGAAGTTTAAAGAGACGATGCTCCTGTTAGCGGGTTTAAAACTTGACGAAGAGCACGTAGCCACCCCCTTGTTTCAGGCTATCTTCAGCAGGTTATTATGGATAAATGTAAAGGTTGCCTTCAAAGAAGCAGGAGGGGAGGGTAATTAAAGTTTAACTCCAATCATGCTGGCATTTCAGGCCTGTTTTCCTGAACAGGGCCCTAAACTAGATTCTTCAAGGATGCTTCGCTTCTTTAATATCTATAGGAAGACTATGACTTGATATGGAAATGTGCACTTTTCCCTCTTTCTATCAGGATGTTACATTTTACCTGAATAAATCACTTAATAAGGGTTTGGCAATGGGTTTAGAAAGTGCAATATTAGAATATCTTAATACCCTATTTAATAGAACATCAAATTTTTGATTCTCAGCAGATGAGTATACTTTCTACAGATTCAGCCCATTATTATTTTGGGAAGTTAACCTCCATACATAATGTTTCTGAGCAACCGGCTAAAGGAAAACTGATAGAGCTACGGGGGGTACTTGACTCTTTGTTTAAGGAGCTTACCAGTAAGGAGCAGCAATTCTTCCAGAACACGTTTAGTCGGTCAAATTTCATTTTTGACAAATATGATGTGGCTCCTGATTTGCGGGAAGAAGTGCATGGGTTACGCATCAGAGCCAATGATATGGTGCATAATGCCGGGTCAAATGCGTCAGAAGATGATGTACTGGCTGGAATGCGTGCCCTGGCATTAGCGGTGAGTCACTTCGGGAATACACCTGAGCCGACAGAATTAACCACTGTCTATGGGGGTAGGCCTAACCTTACCTTTAGACGAACAAAAAAACGGAACCATACCCACGTTCAGGAGCTTCAACTCACGATCCTTAAAGTTGAGCATGACCCTTCCACCCCTTATCGTACCACCTTGTTTGGGGATGCGGAAAACGAGGAGAATATACTTGTCAACCTGTATGACTCCAAAGATGAAAAAGACCTGATGCGCAACTGGTTTGCCACCGTGGGGAAACAGCTCTGGAAGTACTTACACGTAGCATTCTACAATATTCAACTGAATGAAGGGACTGAGAATGTATATAGTACCACTCCGCAGACCATCATGGTGGTGGAGCCAGATTACCTGATTGAGGCTTCTAAACTGGCTGAATGCTTTGACCGGAATGGACTCAACCCAAACATTTACTTATTGGGAAAGTTCAAGCAATCTGAGGGAAATGATAGGATGATGCTGGGGAACGTAGTCAACAGCATACTAGACAAATTGGCTTTATCACCGGGAGCGAAGCAGATGGATGTGCGGCATGACCCCATGAATGAGCAAGCTTTCGGGTTATTATGTGTGACCCAACAGATGGGTGTTCATAAACCTGAGTTGCTAGACAAAATGCATCATGACGCTGCTCCCCAAGTAGCCGTAATCCAGGGTGTGTTGGAGCAATACAAAAAACATATCCTACTGATAGAACCCACTTATTTCTCTACCAAATATGGTCTGCACGGTCGTCTGGATATGATGGCGCAGGACCCGGAGGACTCCAGCCGTAAAAATATTGTCGAATTGAAAAGCGGCAAGGCGCCAGGTATCCATTACAACGGAGGCCTTTGGGGCAACAACAAAGCGCAGGTGCAGTGTTATAATATGCTGCTGGAATCAACCTTTCCGGGCCGTTCCGGGGATAGTGCCATTCTATATTCTAACAGCAGCAATGAAGGCATGCCTCTACGCAATCATTCTGAGTCGGTGCAGTTGAAGCAGGAGCTCATGACGGTGCGTAATTACGTGGTGCTTTATGATTTTATGTTGGCAAAAAATCCCGAGAAAGTGTTGCCTAAGTTGAATCCTGCCACTTTTGGGCCGTTACCTGACTTTGATAGAGAAGCATTGGCTAACCTTAGGCAGGGACTCGAAAATGCCGCTTCAAATAACTCACTTTATGAATTAAAGTATTTCAGGGAATTCATTGGCTTTATTGCGCGGGAGCAGAGAACTGCTAAAATAGGGAGTGACGAGGTGGAGGGAGTAGCAGGTTTTGCCGCGCTTTGGCGCGCCGCCCGCAATGACAAGCGCAATAACTTCTCCATCTTGGATTACCTGGAGTTTTCCCAATTAACGGAAAGCAGCGAGGTACATTTGAGCAGGGGGATGCTCTCTGATAAAATGAGCAACCTGCGCGAAGGCGACATCACTATCTTATATCCCTTGATTGAGGACGATGAGCAGGCGGCCATCAAAACCCAAATCCTAAAATGTAACATCAAGAAAATAACGGATCGGGAAGTAATAGTAGCGTTGCGTTCTAAAACCATGGATACAGGATATTTTAAAAAATATCCTTATTGGGCTTTAGAGCGTGATTTGATGGAGAAGGGATTTGATGACATGACCAAATCCATGGCTTCTTTTCTGCAGGCACCAAAGGTGAAGAAAGACCTTTTGTTCGGTAAAACAACACCCGCTTTTTCTCCTGTCTCTTATGCCATTACCGGTGACCTTTCTGAGGAGCAGCGAACGTTGGTGGGACAAGCCTTAAGTGCCAGAGATTACTTTTTATTGCAAGGTCCGCCCGGTACCGGTAAGACCTCCAGGATGTTGCGGAATATGGTGCATAACCTGTACAGCAATACAGAGGAAAATATCATGGTGATGTCTTTTACCAACAGTGCCGTGGAAGAGATTTGCCGACACCTCTCGGCGGCAGGTTTGCCACATCTGCGCTTGTCTCGCAGCGGGTCAGCGCCTAATTGCTTCCACCAGTTGGCTATGCACAAAACGGTAGGTGAATTGCATGAGTTGGTGCAGCAAACTAGGATCTTTGTCTGTACCCAGGCATCCTTTGGAGGATTTAACCAGCTTACTAAGTTTAAGAAATTTAACACTGTGATAGTAGATGAGGCGTCGCAGTTGCTGGAGCCTCACTTAGTAGGAATTCTGCCTTTGTTTGAGCGCTTTATTTTAATTGGTGATGAAAAGCAATTACCAGCGGTAGTTACCCAGGCAGACAAATACACAAAAGTGCAGTCTCCTGAACTGGCAGAAATACAGCTTACCTCCCTCAAGAACTCCTTGTTCTCCCGTTTACTGGTCATTTGCCAGAAAAATGGCTGGAATGATGCCTATGGCATGCTGACCAAGCAAGGCCGCATGCACAATGATATCTGTGATTTCGTGAGCCAGGAGTATTACCAAGGGAAATTGCAACCTATCCGGGAAGATCAATTTGCCCACCATACTACCTTTAGCCCTCAATCAGAAAACAGATATGAGCGGGCAATGGCCAAGGCCAGGATCATCTTTGTTCCGGCTCCCCGTGAAGCAGTGGCCAAGGTAAGTGCTGTGGAAGCCAAACTAGTTGGTGGCTTCATCAAAGCTGTACACAAAGTATATGGCCCTGATTTCTGCCCGGATTGCGTTGGGGTGGTTACCCCTTACAGGTCCCAGATCGCCACCATAAAAAGAGGTGGTCATGTGGAGGGTAAAATCATGGAGCAGGTAGAAATAGATACGGTAGAGCGTTTCCAGGGAAGTGAGCGGGATGTGATCATTATTTCATTGGCGGTAAACCACGGCAAGCAGATGCAGTTCCTAGAGTCTCTCACCGATGATGGTTTGGTAGACCGGAAATTGAATGTCGCTTTAACCCGTGCTAAAAAACAGGTAGTGATAGTAGGCTGTGAAAGTGTACTCAGAGCTAGTCCCAGCTATAGCAAATTGCTTGATTACATCATAGATCACAATGGCTATGTCAATATAGAGTCTGTATAAAGTAGATTCTTGGCTATCACTATTCCAGCAATGGCTTTCTGAGGGTAAAATATTGATTTGTTTTAAGCCTGTTTTTACAATTATGGTCTTCAAACAGAGATCCAGCAATCTTATATGCTTTGATGAAGAATTGCTGGATTTTGTAACCAAGTTTAGCTCGTGTTGACTTTTCAAATATTGACCTAATGAAAGAGGGGATGACATCAGCAAAAATGCTATATCCACTATCTATCATCTATACTATCTATCATCTATATAAGAGGCAGTGAGCCGGGTGCGGTAATCAGTATTAGGAAAAATACATATAATAGAAAGTCACCATTGCGATAGCATGATTTCAATATTAGAAAGATTTAAAGGAAGCCTGTTGGGGCTTGCGGCAGGCGATGCGCTGGGTACCACCCTTGAGTTCACGCAACCTGGCGATTTTGAACCGCTAACAGATATGGTCGGAGGTGGCCCTTTTCACCTGGAGCCTGGGCAATGGACAGATGATACTTCTATGGCCTTGTGTCTTGCCGACAGTCTCCTCCACTGCAATGGGTTTGACGCCAAAGACCAGATGGAACGGTATGTGCGCTGGTACCGAGAAGGATACAGGAGCAGCACCGGCACCTGTTTTGATATCGGCAATGCCACCTACCAGGCTCTAAGTTGCTTTGAACAGACGCAGAATCCATACAGCGGTTCTACCAACGCCAATACAGCTGGTAATGGTTCTATCATGCGCCTGGCACTCGTGCCTCTTTTCTACCATCAAACTCCTGAACTTGCGCTGCGATATGCCGCTGACAGTTCCAGAACCACCCATGGGGCTAAAGCAGCGGTAGATGCTTGTGTGTACCTTGCAGGCTTGATGGTGGGGGCACTGCAGGGGAGAAGTAAAGAGGAACTGCTCCTGCCTCTCTATACACCTGTTCTTGGATTTTGGAAGGAATATGACCTTTCCCCAGAGATAGAGGAGATAGCTAAAGGCTCCTTCAAGCACCGCAACCCTCCTTTAATTCAGGGAAGTGGGTATGTCGTGAAATCTTTGGAAGCTGCCTTGTGGGCCTTTTACAATAGCAGCACCTTTGAGGACGGCTGCCTTTTGGCGGTGAACCTGGGCGATGATTCCGATACGACGGGTGCTGTTTACGGACAATTGGCAGGGGCTTATTATGGTTCTACTGGTATTCCTGAGCATTGGCGAGATTTGCTCAATGAAAACATAGAGATCAGCAGGTTAGCTATGCTATTATTAGAGAAGGAACCAAAAAGTATGTAATTATAACCTTGAAAATTTTTAGGCTGCATTGCCCATCATAACTTTAATAAAATGAGCTATACTTTCCCAATCCTATTAGATTCTATTTTTTATTTAAGGTTTATATTTTAGTAGTACATAGAATTGAAAATTAGCAATTTGGTGTAATGTAGTTTTGACCTCTTGAATATCTAATAATATATTTATTATTAGATATATATGTTTTTTGTTTATAAGTAATTAAATGATAAAATATATTTAATTACTTATAAACATTTACTTTGATTTGCCTCCCATTTAGAATATGAAAAATCTTGTAGAAGTGCTGTTGGACCAGCAAGAGTATAATCAAGCTGTTGGTGTAAATATTTTGCACTTACATTTTCCTTTTAAAGATCAGGAATCAAAGATAAAGGTGTTTAAAGCTTTAATTCCTCTAGTCCATAGAGAAACTCTAAAGGCAGGTTTAATTAAGTTGAGTTTCGAGATGCAAGAGATAGATTATCACAAATTATTGTTATATAATCCTCTTCATGGTGGCTCAAAGGATAGATCGTTTTATACCTTTAAGAAAAAAGGTGGAGACGTTTTATACTTCGAAAATGAAAAGATGGAACCAGCAGAAATCAAACTGCCACTAGACTCTAATGTAATATATTTAACAAAGGAAGAAAATCTTGAGCAATACAATATAAGAGAAGTCGATCAAAACCTTAGAAAGCTTTATAGCTCAAGTGCAGATTTTATAGGGGGATTTGCTTTGTCCCCAAATAATTGCTCAATAATTAATTCATATAAAAAATATTTTAATGAGTTATTGCAAAATAATAACGATTATCACTTACTATCACTTGACGAGGGTCGGGAAGTTGATTCTTTGAGTCCTATTATTCACAATTCGAAGGTTAAGAAAGTAGCCGAGTTAAGAAAGCAAGTCTATCAATATGATATAAAATATGTTGCTTTTTTTGATAAATACCCGAAAGGGAACAGTTGGTTAATGAAAAGAGGGGCATATCAGCCACATGCGCTATTGGTTTTAACATTCTCTCCTAAACGTTTTTATTTGAAGGATACAGTAAAGGGCTTAGGATTATTCACAAAGCATATTAGTCCTTTAGAATGCGTAAAATTTGGTATCAAAATAACTCTTCCTAAGGGTGATGATATTATCTTTTATAAGGATGAACAAAGTCCTAAGAATACTAGCCAATTATCATTTTATGATGACCAATTGAAAAATCTGGTAGAAGAATATACTAAACTTGAATTTGAGGAGAACGAGTACAGAAAAAGCAATGGGTTTGATTATATATATCCTACACCAGTAAACTTACTTAATAACATCTTTAGTGATAAGTCTGGTGATATTATAAAGAATTTTATCATAGTTAGAAAAAGAGAAGAGTTGAAGGGTAGTCCACGCCTGACAGAAATGATATCTTTTTTATCTAAGATAATTGAGCGGTTTATAAATCTAAAGCCAGCTTATAAATTAATTGATCATCTAAATGAACAAGTGGGTAATAATACTGTGATATTACCTTCAGTTTTTTTTGACAAATTCTATATCCCTGGTTTAGCTGATGAGTTTCGAATATTCAAAGAGAAATATCGATACGTAAAGTTTATTAGGAATAGAGATTTGCAAAATTCTGAATACGTTCAGAATTATACCGTTACTTCTACAGTGTTTGATAAACGGTATTTTAACCACCTTATTACTTCTAAAGCTCAAGCAATAAAGTTTTATCTGAATTTTGAACTTCAACAAGAAAGGGTTCTTAGTCAATTAAAACATTATCTAGAAGACCAGAAAAGATTAATTACGCAAAATAAAACTATTGATTTTGTCCTTAAAGAAGATAATGACCAATTAGAAGGTTTATTACAGTTTGTAACTGAGAGATTAAAAGAATATATACTAGTTAACTCACCAATTGATTATTCAGATGAAACAATAAAAGCTGATATTGTATCAGGTTCTGAAATGGGAGATAAAGAACGTATTACAGATGATGCGGATGAAGAAGGTGTTGCAGATGAACTTGATGAAGAAGATGACGATCTAACAGATGATGTATTTGGTTATAATCCTACTAGGCTTAAAAAATGGGTAGTAATAAATCATAGTATAAGGAGGGGTTTAAATACTTTCATTTATGTTAAAGATGGCGAATCTAGCAGCTTAAAATTCAGAAAGCATTATTTAAATAATCAGGAACTTGAAGGGAAAAGAATCTTAGATCCAACTGCTATAAACTCATCAATAATTGAGGGTATTTTCGATGAAGATTATTATGATCAAGGAGATGTCCCGCTTTGGAAGGTAGAGCTACAAAATTATTTAAGGAGAGAGAATTCAAGAGCAGATTGGCTCTATAGGAAGATGGAGAAGAAAGGCCTTAGTATTGGAGAACATCATTTTACTCAGAATTGGCTAAAGCATAGCGGCAACTCTAGAATACCAAAGAAGTACTCGGATAGGCTAATTGTATGTGAGGTAACAGGTATCGATATTCGTTACATGGAGTTACTTGATAAAGTAAGACGCAAACAGCAGAGTGAAAAGTCTGAGTTCACTAGGGCTCTACAAAATCTTTTGTCTAAAATGATAGAATCCGACTGGTGGGCTTGTAATGAAAGCGAAAGGAAAGATTTACACAAAGAGTTTTCTAATGATATAGCTCTAAACTTACTCTTTACTGATACCGATGATGACAAACTTGAAGTGATGGAGGAGCTATGTGCCATGATAACTAGGAAGCTTAAAGTTATTACTGTAAACAAACTTGAAATCATAAATGAATAACATGCTACCAGTTATAAAAACATTTGAAGACAATCGTAATTCCTTAACTGAATTTGTTAGAAGCCAGCTATTAGGAGAGGGAGCCTTACCAAACTTGGTATGGTTAGGAGGCAATACCACAAATGATCAGGAAGTGCTTAATCAAAAGCCTACATCTCTGTATTCAACAGGAATACTTTTTCCTAAAAATATTTCTAATAACACCGTAGAGGATGATGATCAAATAAGTATTCATTCTGAAGATGAGGTTGAGATTGGGCTCGAAGCAGAAAATGAAAATGTAGCTACCGTTTCTGATAATACAGAAGAAGACCAAGAAAGGGTGATGAGCTCTAACCAAATGTTCCTTAGCAATATGGGAATGACCTTCTGCTTATCTAATGAAACCGAAGATATACCTCTAGATATAACATTTAGAACCTATAAAAGACTAAGTAAGAAGGAGCGAGAAGGAAATGTTGCAGCTAAGTTGTTCGATTTTAAAGATAATTCATTTTATGCAAAATTCTTAGAAGACGATTTATTGAGTATATATTTAGAATTAGTTCCACGCGAAGATACTACTTTTTTGTTATTAAAAAGGGAGCCAAAGGATGAAGAGATCCGTCAGTTGCAGCAAAACTTGGGACAAATTAAAAAGGATTATGAATTAACTCAACTTGCTAAACTAACTGAAGAGCTCGATCAAATTCAATATTCTGAAAGTCCTGATAAAGAGTTAATAAGAGAAAAAAAAGCTCAAATTTTAAATAAACAACTAGTTCTTAATTTTTATAGAACTGCGGAAATGCTTCTTTTGAATGGTACAGAATACTGGCTTTCTGAGCGCCATCATGTAATTCAATATATAAATATAGTTGAGTTCACTAAAGAACCTTCGTTAAAAAAGAAACTTATTTCCCCGCCCTTAGAAATTTATGCAAATGGAGACAAGGGGCTTAAATTGCATGTTCAGCTTAAGCGAGACAGAAAGTATAGTGATGTAATTTTTGTCAAGCTTCTTCTCGAAAACACTTCAGCTCCATTTGAAAGCGAGTCTCCATTCACACCTTACAACAACACTATTATATCTAGATCAATTTTTGGTACATGTCTTAAAGTTGAATCTAATGATATTAGACCTTTTAAAGGTTTTAAAGAATACAGCAAAAATTCCAAGGGGCTATTTGGTGAAGATGAGACTACAAAATTTCTTTACCGAAATGTACACAGCTATGGAATAGGGCATAGTGTATCAGTTACCTGGAATGATAAAGGCAGTTTTGTTAAAACAGAATATCTTCCAAGTGTTGATATTCCTGGCATTTCTCCTGTTCCAGTAATCAAAGGAAAATCAGGTAACAAGATAGATTTTAGTGAAGAGGCATTTTTACAATTCAAATGGTTATCAACTTTAAATACAGGTGTTAATGATGATGGCATTATAGGAGGACTAAAGAACTTTCTGAATTTCTACCTGGAATGGATTAATTCAACCAAAATTAAAATTGGACAAGAGGATTTAGGAGAGGGTGAACGCCAATTAGCTGAACAGGAACTTAAAAAATGCAGGGCTGATTATAAAAGAATGATGCGTAATGTATCATTACTTCGTGATAAAAACGCTATGCTCGCTTTCCGCCTAGCCAATACAGCTATGTTTATGCAGCTATGGCATACTAGAAAGGTTGATAAAAAATCTTATTCTCCTGGTGAAGAGAACAACCCAGTTACAAGTAGTAATAGTTTTACGCATGATTTTTATGAGAAGCAGAAAGATGACTTATTTAAGAAAGGGCAATCTGCTACTTGGCGCCCGTTTCAGTTAGCATTTATTCTATTAAATCTTGATGGGTTTTTAAAGCCTGACCTAAACTCAACTGAAGAAATTTTTAGTGTGAGTTCGGTGCAAGGTGAAGAATGGTACGAGCGGAATAAGCTTGTGGACCTTGTTTGGTTTCCAACTGGAGGTGGTAAGACAGAGGCCTATTTAGGCATCATTGCTTTTTGCATTTGGTTGAGGAAACTGACAAACGGGAAAGAGGGTGCTGGTACCAACGTTATTATGCGTTATACCTTACGGTTACTTACATTACAGCAGTTTCAGCGGGCAACTAGATTGATTGCTGCTCTAGAGATAATGAGAAGTTGGAAAGAACTGAAGCTTCAAAATAATGATCCTATTTCTATTGGCTTGTGGGTAGGTAATAACTTCTTACCTGGGGCTCTGCGAGGTGATAATAATTCTGGATTAGCAGATATTGTAGAGAGAGCAGGAGAAAATATAGCAGATCGGAATAAAATACCAATTACTGCTTGTCCTTGCTGCGGTACTTCTTTTTATGATAGTGAGCAAAAAGCATATGCTGGTATAACAGATGATAATGATGTTGACTTTTTCTGCTTAAATCAAGAGTGCTTTTATAATGAAGAGCCCTTGCCGATTTTATTATGTGATGAGCAAATTTATAGTACTCCACCAACACTATTGTTTGGTACCGTAGATAAGTTTGTACAGATGGCCTATAAAACAGGTGGAGCTGTTGGAAATGACTCAAGGCGCCTTTTTGGTCTTAATAATTTACCTCCTGATCTTATAATTCAGGATGAGCTACATTTACTTGTTGGTCCTTTAGGTTCTGCTACAGCTTTATTTGAAACAGTTGTTGATAGTGTTTCCACTAGTCAACGAAATGGTTTAACAGTACGGCCAAAAATAATTTCATCTACTGCCACTACTAGAAATACAGCAGGCCAAATAAGAGCGCTTTATGATCGTGATTTGCAGATATTTCCAAAACCAGGAGTGTATCATGATGATTCTTTTTATGCTGTTTACGACCGCGATGATACAGGTAAATTAATTTCAACAAGGCGATACATAGGTATCAACCCTACGGGTAAAACTCAAATTAAAACACAAATTCAGCTCCTAGCAACTCTTTTTGTTCATAGAATACTAAGTGAAAATGCGAGCGCTCCTGAGAAGGTAATGGATTACTTCTTCTCAACTGTATCTTATTTTGGTAGCTTAAGAGAAGTGGGTAAGACTGCCTCACAAGTAGAAACTTTCATTAGGATGAACTATTCGATTCTGCGTAATCAGCTTCTTACATCTAGTGAAATCCATAGAACGTATTTAAAGATTGTTACTCGCGAGTTGACAGGTAGATTAACAAATGATGAGGTAAAAGAAAATCAGGCATTAATCGAAACTCCTTACAAGTTATCTAATAGAAAAGATACTTATCGCCCAACTCCAGATTTGGTATTGGCTACAAATATGATTTCGGTTGGTCTTGACATCTCAAGACTCAATACAATGATTATTAATAGCATGCCTAAAAATATCGCTGAGTATATACAAGCAAGTAGCCGGGTTGCACGAGATGAAGCGGGTGTTGTATTTGTACTCCATCATCCTTTTAGAGTTAGAGATGTATCTCACTACGAACATTTTATGGAGTTCCATCAGAAACTCTATAGCTATGTAGAACCAATTTCTATCACTCCATTCACTAATAAAGCTGTTAATAGATACTTGTCTACGGCACTTGCGGCTATGGTAAGACAAAAAGAAAATGGATTTGCTGAGAATACATCTGCCAATACTATAACTCAAGTTGAAATTGATAGAATTGCAAACGATTATAAAACGTATTTTGAGCAACGTTATCTAAGCGTAAAGCAAAATGGGGAGTACGACTGGCTATTTGAAGAACAGCATCTTGTGTCTATTAAGGAATGGATTGATAACTGGGCAGCAGATTGGCAAAATTCTAAAGAAATAGCGAATGATAGTGGAAAGCAATTATCTTTTAATAGAAATAGGCATGCAGCATATCATCCTTTGTATAAAGATCCTGCAGCAGAAGAAAATAGCAGTAGCTTTTGGCGAGTAACAAACTCACTCAGAGAAATTGAAGCAAGTACAGCATTTATCATTAATCAGGAGTAAGCATGTTTAACAGAGCACAATATAACGAAGCAGTCGGTAGAACACATTTAGTTCAGCAGTATGGCCCTGGAGCTATAAAACACACTACATGGGGTGTTATTATGCCCCAAAATATTGAGCAGTGGAGATCAATCCGCTTTGTACGTGAGAATATCAATAAGCTTGCTGGAAATTCTGAGGAAGACCGAAGAAAAGAACTACAATTAGGCATTAGAAATGCGGGATTAAAACTAATTAAAGACAATCGTTTCATTTCATTTCTGAAACATGAGAAAGGTTATTCTAATTTATTTTGTCTTTTATCTGTTCCAGCAGTACAACTAAATAATTCGAATTACTTTCAGAATTATGCTGAGCGGGAAAACCTGCCAGCCACAGCGGTCCATTTTCCTAAATATTTTTACGACCCAGATTTTAAAGGGAAAAAAACTAACCTAAAAAGCTATGCAGAATGGAAACAACTTTATCAAAATTCATTTGGCAGGCTTGTAAACGACAATAATGAAGCCCTAAGACTGTTTGTACCACCAAAAACTCATAGAAGCTCTGGGGAAGCTAATACGAATGCCATAACCGAAGCACAAAAAAGACGAAAGCTTATTCCAGTTCCTTTGATTTTTATTTGTGATAGGGGTCATATTACTGATATTCCCTGGGCAAAGCTCCTGCATGTGAGATCGATGTCTAAAGGAGAACAAGATGGACTAATGCAAGATTTACATAATGCGCCAAATTGTTGTGAAGGGCCAGACCTGGTTTGGGAAGGTAGTAATCTTTCAGATCCTGGTTTTGAGGGTATAAATATTAGTTGTAACAACTGCAAAAGACGAAGAGCAATAGGCAATTTGTCTGATCTAAGTACAAGGTGTAATGGGCACAGACCATGGGAGTTTCCAGTGACACATGAAAACTGTGATGCGACAATGCGATATGCAATCACAACCGCTAATAATTTATATTACTCGCAGTGTGTCGATAGCCTCTACATTCCAGATGCTCTTAGTGAAAATCCTATTATTAATAAAACAGTATTAGATCAACTGGAGCAGTTACATGCAAATTCTGCACAATCGAAGGAAGAATTTATTAAAGGTAACTCAGGATTACTCTCAGTTTTACTGAAAGATGCAAAAGTTAGAAAGGATACGGTCAATGCTTTTAGAAACGGTGTGGTCTCAAATAATAATCCTAAAGATAGTGCCGCGTTAAAAGCAGAAGAATTTAATGCCTTCTTTACAAATCAACAATTTATCAATAAAGAAGAACCCGATTTAGTATTTGATGCTGTGCAGTATAGTAATGAAAATGCTATAGCGGGGGATTTCATAATTCTAGATAAATTTGATCAGGTGAGGCGAATTGATAATCTTAAACTTACAAAGCTGCAGTTATCATTTACACGTGTAGTTCCACTCGATCCAGATGCGATAGATTTAAATGAAGATGGTAATCAGGTTAGACCAATAAGGATTCATAAAGAACAGAAACAAAATGTACAAGTACTACCAGCTGTAGAAAGCTTTGGTGAAGGAATTTTTGTTTCTTTAGATACCCAAAAAATTGCCGAATGGGAAAAAAAAGTACAAGATATAGACCTTTGGAGTGACATTGAAGATAAAGAGCAAATTATATCCCAAATAGATAATCCTTATCTACAAAGTAAGGCAAGTAATCTCTCCTTGCGATTTTTATTAGTACATACATTAGCTCATATTCTTATAAAAGAGTTTGAGTTTAGTTGCGGTTACCCTGCTGCTTCCCTTTCAGAAAGAATTTATGTGAAGGAAGGAGACGGAGGAATGGCAGGTTTCTTAATTTATACTACAGAGGGTAGCCAAGGCAGTATGGGTGGTTTAACATCTCAGGCTAAACCTCAAAAGCTCTTTCAATTAATTGAAAGAGCACTTGTAAGGGCATCAGATTGTCCATCTGACCCAATTTGCTGGCAAGCTGAAGGATTAGTAAATGAAAAGCTTAGTGGAGCAGCATGTTTTTCTTGTGCTGATGTGAGTGAAACTTCATGCGAGTATCAAAACCTAATGTTGGATAGAAGAATATTAGTAGATGATTTATTTGGCTTTTTCAGATCAGATAGTTCTGAATATTTAATTAATAGCGGAAGTACACATGAGCAAGTTCTGGGATAAGTATAGTGCGCTGCGTGAAGACTACAAAGACTCACCATTCTTTAGGGAGAATGGTGAGTATACAAAAGCAGAATTTAATTTTATGTACAATGAATATTATGAAAGAATAAAAAACTTTTTTATCGAATACATTCAGTTATACCCTTACTTCTCTAATAAAATCGGAGATGAATTTTTTGTTAAATTTAGATCTGCGCCAAAAAAGAGAGATTTAATTTTTAGGTTTATCTCGCAACCTGAAAATGGTATTTCTAATCAAAATAATCAAGTTGTTATTCACAATAATAGATCAATAGAATCAAGTGAGCACAATTTCAATTTTGATGGTGTGTTCCTGTTAATTTCAATATGCCATAAAATTTCATCTTTACCTGTAACAAAAGATTTATTTATAGCTAATTCAATTCGTTTTAAAGCTCATGGCGGAATAGCGCTTACGAGGAAATTAGAATCTATTCTATTCGATGTGAATAGAGTATTTACTTCACGAACAGGTAAACATCTCATACCTAAGCTTGAATCATTAATCAAGGCGTTATATACACTGCTTCCGGAAGATTGGAATATGGCGTCTGTAAGGGAAAGTACTGCTTATAAGGCTAAAATCAATAGAGAGCAGTTTTTAGAGCGGGAGGAGTTTTTGGATGCTATAGATACATTTAGAGAAAATGATAGATTTAGGGGTAAAGGCCAGGAACTATACTCGGAATTGATAAATGACTTCAATAGACACAATGAAGATGATGATCACGAAGATCATAACAACACCACTTCACCCTTTGTACATGTGTTTAAGCATATAACGGATGAAATTAATGAAATAGGTAGCTCTAATTTTTGGCTAAATTTCTATGAAGAGCACTTATATAACACAATTAATAGGAGTAACATTAATAAGGAAAGAGTTGCTGGTGAATTCGCCTGTTACCTTTATGGTTTTGGGGGGCTTTTCGATTGGGAGGATGAGTTGCCCCAAGGATATAAAAGTATATTATTAAAGGTACACGAACTTTATGGAGTAGAAGCTGACTCTGCAAAATACTATTTTAGTGCAGTAGCTCAGCTATCCAAACTACAACCTAAACTTGTAGATGAGTTGCATTCTAAAATTTACTACGAGTTGCCCAACAATCAAGAAAACCATATTAACTGTATTTATGAATTCCTTGATAGTTTGATGCATGCTCAACCAGGAGGTAATGATGGAAAGCAGGTGGAGTCTTGGGCAAGTGCTCTTTTCAAATATGCTGAGCTAGATATATTAACTCTTTTTGAGAGTACACTTAAGCCTAAAGTCCAACTCTTTTTTAGTTTAAGTGGGTGTTTTAAAAGTCAACAAGGACTTAGCAAGTTAGAAGTAGTTTCTGTATTCAGCGATTATTTAGATGAATCTGAAGTTGAAACATTTTTAAAAGATGATATTGAGAAATTAATGGCAAGAAACAGGCCTATTAATTTCTATGTTAGGTATAAAAGTGCAAGGATTGCAAATAAAGTAAAAGTTAAGATTTTTAAAGAATATTTACCTGATTGTAGAGTTCCTCAATACAATCAGGTAAGAGACCGGATACTTAGTTTGGATAATTCAAATGAGTGGTTAGAGCAAGTAGAGAAACATCTTTTATCTATTTACGACATCAGGTACTTTCTTTCAAGGAAAGGTGTAGCTTAAGGCTAGTATGTGTTGTCTCGTTTAGAATGTGCAATTGATGTGCTTTATGATATAGTCAAATGAACTATATCAAAGCCAGATCAGGCTATGCGGTACTGTGTCAATACTCGCCAATCTCAGCCAGGGCATCGTGGTGTCATCCAGTTTAGGTAGTTCACCGTTGTGTAGCTGTCTTAAGCTGAGGTAGTTTGGTAACACTAAAAACTTTATTTCATAATGCTATTTCCTCTGTTTCCATGTGTTCACTTTCGGCGTATATACATTCTTTACAGCAGGTTAACAGCAATCCCATTATGTCACGTGAATTCAGTTTCCAATTTCTTTAGGCAATGTCCAGCAACAAACCTTCCGGTACAAGGCAATCGAAGAAAGGAAACAGCGTGTTGCTTCTAAATGGGCCGCATTGTAGGGAGAGTGTTAGACTAACGGGTTTGGGAGCATCAACGGAAAGATAGTCGGGGATTTAAATAAATTGGTATCCAATTTTCGTTCTGAGTGAATTGCCCTGCAGTAGTTCGCGCATTTTTATCTCTGCTTTTAGGCTGCGCCTGTTATTTTATCTCCCACAAATACCAGCATACCCGCAATACTCACAGCCTTTAGTATCCTCACGCTGATCTAAAGCACCATCTGCAGATAACACATCTTCTAATAGGTTTTTAACCTGCTGCTCTATTTCATTTGATAGTACCGCTGTCAATGTTGATAGCTTTTCGTCTGCTTTACTTAGTTTACCATCAAAGTTATTACTGTAAAGCTCTTTGCTGTTGTAAAGTGCAGGCACCACGTTTTTGCTATCAAGAGTTTCTTTGTTGTTTTGGGTATAAAGCAACGAATAGATAAGCACCTGCATGGCTGCTTTGTTTCTGTCTTTCGTTTCGCGGTTAAACAACTCTGGTATGGTTGTGAAGGCGCGGACATCTTTTCCGGTCTTATAATCTAAGACCCTTATTTCTCCGTTTTTCTCATCTATTCTATCTATGTGGCCTTTCAGACGCATGGTAGACGTTAAATCCCCACAAGGTACATCGATAGCCATTTCGTAGGTTTTTTCTAGACCTACAATACGGAAGGGGGCATAGGCCATATCCACTTCTAATACTTTTTTTACCATTTCAGCTACCATGTGCAATGGCATGCTATTGCGCCCCAGAAAGGGAACTGCACCAGACTCCTCATGATAAGCTTTAATGACTCTATGTAGAAGTGGCAGCTCATGTAACTTCTGTTCTATACTATCTTTGGTTACTTCAGAATCTTCTCCATACTCTTCATAAAAATCCTGGAGCACCTTATGCAGGAGCTTACCAAATATTGAACTATCCACATCATCCTGTACTTCATCAGGCTCTTTGATTTCGACAAGGTATCGGAAAGCGAACTGAGTGCGGCAGTGCAGCCAAGTGTTCAGGGCGCTAGGAGATAGGGGTTTCGCTTGCTCACCATTATCTGTGTACTTTTTTAGGGCAGATGACAGATCAGCTTTTTTAAGTTCAAGCGCAGAAATGACAGCTGGTCTGGCGCTCAGATGAAGTTGCTGTTGTTTTACATCTGGCCATAGCTCGTAGAGTAACTGCTTTACAAAGCGGCTCAGTTCACCTTGCTTACCACCTGTGCGGTAACTGCTGTAAAACAGATGAACCTTTTTAGCTCGTTGCAGAAGCCTGTAGAAGTGGTAAGCATAAATCGCATCATGCTCGTCTGTAGTAGGAAGGCCGTATGCACTGCGAATAAAGTAAGGGATCAGTGATGGTTCATCAGAAGCGGCTGGCAGTACGCCTTCGTTCATGCTGAGGATGTACAGGTTATCGAAATCAAGGCACCGAGTCTCCAGCATACCCATTACCTGAAGGCCTTGCAAAGGCTCGCCAGTAAATGGAATAGTAAGCTGTTGCAGAAGGTGCCGCATGAGTTTTTCCAACACATCATCACTTAATGTTATGTCAGCTTCTTCTGCTGTTTCCAGCATATTTTCCAGTTGTGTTCTGGTGCGAGATATATACTCTTCCTCCAGGGTTGATTGTGCAGCTTGTCCTTTTCGAAGGTGTTTGTTAACTAGTTCTAACACTTCCAGTAAGTATTTCCCTAGTATGGTTCCTGATGAGGCGCACTTAAAGATGACTGCCAGTTGTGTGTCTACCTGCAGTTCAGCTTCGCTAATATAACTTTTGCTGTTCCTTTCAATCTTCTGGAGTACCTTGTACGTAAGCGACGGGTTTAGGCCACGCACATAGGGATGGCGAAGAAGGTTAATAACTGGTTTATAATAAAACAGAATAATATCAGACTTCTCGCAGGTCTTTTGGAGTTCCAGTAAAGCATCTAATAAGCTGTACACAGGGGTTACCCGCAAGGGTACACCCATGGTAACGTTTACCGTAGAATCTTCTAGTGCTGCGGGTAGCTGGTATAGAAAGGGAAATAATTGACTTTCGTCTGGAAGTACAACAGCAGTACGCGTCAGTTCCTTATTATCGGGTACACCATTTTCTGTTAACTGCTGTTGTAATTGCCGGCCTGCCTCGCGTGCCTGTACATGCTCCAGTGGCAGCTCTGTAAGCTGTATAGCCTCCTGTAGTTTTTTAGATAGAAGGTCAGGAATTTGTCTTGGGAAAGTTTGACCTAAAACATCATCTTTAAGCCAGCGGCGCATGTATGTTCCAGCTTCCTGTTCTGACTTCAGTATATGGACATCTACATCCCAGAAAATACGGGCTTTCCCTTTTTTTATCAGCTGCTTTATTACTTTCTCTTCAACTTTGGTTAAGTCATTAAACCCGCAGAACAGGATAGTTTTATCTTCCAGCGTGTCAAGATACAAACCTTCTTCAGCTACGCTTCTGGAGATAAGCCCGCTATATCCTATCTTTTCCTGCAGTAGCGTTTCCCTAAACTCTTTGTAGAGCTTAGGTAATACTTCCCAAAAAGCCAGGAACTTTTCTTTATGTCCGGATAACGCTTTATGCTCATTAAAGCTACCATAGAATGCCTGAAGAGTAGTCTTTTGCTCTTCACTTAGCAGATCATCGCTTTCCAGCGCCTTTATATCTTTCAGGTGGTAAAACACTTTTTCAGCATCAGCGCAGGCCTGATCCAGGTTGTTGAAATCTTTTAGGATGATCTCCCCCCAGGCATAAAACTGATCGAAGGACTCGTTTCCTGGCATTAGTTGTTGGTATATCGGGTACAGCTTAAAGCAAAGCAGAAGGTTGTCAGCGCGTTTCAGGTCAGAAGACTGCTCCAGAAATTCCCCCATGCTGAGTACCTGCGGTGCCCATGTAGGTGTTTGGCTTCCATTGGCTAGGTGCTTCAGCAGAAACTGACCGGCTCTGCGGTTAGGGAACACTAGTTGTAACTGATGAAAACATCCTTTATAATCTCTGTATAGGGTGTTGGCTATCTCTTGTAGAAAATCTATGTTCATAAAAAAGGTGTCGTTAGATGGAAATAATGATGAAACTTTGGACAGTTTATACAAGAATGACTTCCCTCTCTACTTTCACTACAGGATTTTTTTCTTCTATATAAAGAAGGTAACCATCCGCCTCAAAACCCATCTGCTCCAACTGATTCATGTAGCGCCTCAACTGTGTATGATGCGAATTCTTGCGATCTCCTGTTTTATAGTCTATTACCACTGCTTGATTTCCATTCAATAATATCCTGTCCGGACGATGAACTTCACCACCTACACCTAGTATGGATTGCTCATTAAGTACCTGCCATTCGCTGCTGAACCAGGATTGTATCTGTGCATTTTGCAAGAGAACATCCATTTTACCTTTCAAGATCTTAGCATCTTTCTGAGTGATCTCTGAATTAAGCTGCATGCTTTTTAGTACTGTTGGCAACGAGTCTAAGTATTTTACTTTAGCTAATACATCATGTACTAATGTGCCATAGTCTATGCTTTTAGCTATATGCTCATTAGCTTCAATATAAACAGGTTTGGCATGGCGGCGCAGGCGCAGCACATTTTCCCAACTCTTTAGTGGCGTATGGTAAGGGTTTTCTTCAGGGGTACTCACTGTTTCAATCACTGTTTTTGGGGTTAGATGACCGAAAACAGCCTGTGTGTAGGTAAATTCTTTTTCACCTATAGAGCAATTCATTTTTTCTAAGGACGCCTGCATACTGGTAAGGCACTCTTTAATCACCCAGCCTACATGGCGGCTTCTACTTCTTTCATCTAAATTTTGAGCCGTGATGAGTAAGGCATCTTCTGCGCGAGTGAGGGCAACGTATAACAGGTTAAGATTATCTAGATAGGCCTGTAACTTTTCCTGCAGATGTTCGAAGTTAAAGTAAGTAGAGGACAACTCACTTTTATAAGTAATGGGAACTCCGGAGAGAGGCAAATTATGGAAGAAGCTTTCGTGCGCAGCAGAAACCCCTTTTGGCTTACAATCTGCCCAAATGATGTTGGTTTTCCCCTGGGTGTCTACATCAAGTTTCCAGTTACAGAAAGGTATGATGACAACTGGGTATTGCAAGCCCTTGCTTTTATGAACAGTTAAGATTCGGATGGCATCTGGAGCCTGATCACGTTTTAAGCTTTGTCTGGCACCTTCTTCTTGCCACCAATCCAGAAAACCGCCTAGGCCTCCGTTTTCTTCATGGCTGTAACGGTGTACTTCGTTTAGAAAGGCTTCCAGGTAATGTTCTTCATCCCGCAACTTGTCAAGCCCGAAAATGCGTGTTAGGCGGCTGCACAGGTCATAGAGCCCTATGCGGCTCAGGCTGACATGCGTTTGTATAAACTCATCAGGTAGAAGGTCAACCATATCCTTCAGACCCGCTGTTGCTGCTTTATTTAGTGTAGCAGCATTCGGGCAATCAGCATTTCTAACTGCGGCATATAATTTTACTGCGGCAGCAATAGCGGGTTTATTACTGATGTTGTGCAGTAAATGCATCAGGTTTACCATCAGCTGCACAGAGTTAGCAGCACCCAATTGCAGGGCTTCTTCACTTAAAACATCATAACCATGCTCTGCAAGGAAAGCGGCTAGTTCTCTAGCTTCCCCGTTGCTTCGCACGAGTAGTGCTATGTCTTGTAGGGTATAACCTGAATCACAGGTCTTTTTGATATTTTTTATCAATAAAGCTTTTGCCTGATCTTTAAATGACAACCCCAAAGCATCTTGACCTCTGTTTTGGTCCAGCACCATTTGTACCTGCACGAAACCGCTTTTATAATCAGTCGCTAGCTTTTCTTCAGGAAATAGCTGTTCACTCCCTTTATAAACAGCCTCTATATTGTTCAGCAGGTTCTGTATGATCTCCTCTCTTTTCTCAGGAAGCTGCCTACCTGTTGCTGAACCCTCGGCTTCTTCAGCAACCACTTCTGCAGCATGGGTAAACAGGCAGTTATTGAAATCTATTACTTCTTTGCAGCTTCGCCAATTACGCTGTAGTTGTTCCTGAAAGGCATTGGGTAGTTGTTTCCCAACATCTTGAAGCATAAGGCGAAGGTCGCCGCCACGCCAGCGGTAAACGCTCTGTTTGGGGTCTCCAACAATTAAGTTCTTGTTGCCAGATGCTATACTGTTCTCTAACAAGGGGCGAAAATTATTCCAGTGCATACGGCTTGTGTCCTGGAACTCATCAATGAGAAAGTGGTTGTAGCGGTTACCTGTTTTCTCGTACACAAATGGAGCATCATCTTCGCCAATGATTTTGTTCAGCAATTCCGCTACATCATTGATAAGAAGCACATTGTTTTCTTCTCTGTATTTCTCCAATAACTGCAAGTACTCACCTAATAAGGCACAGGTAGTGAAATGCTCCAATACGGCACATGTTGAGCAGTATTCTTGGTAGCTAACATCATATAAACTTATTGCTTCATCAAGGTATGAGTCCAAACAGGCTGAGGCAAGATTTGCAATCAATGTTAGTCTTCCAGACTTATCTCTATTTATATCGCCTGTATACCAATTTAATTCCTTGTCAAGTACCTTTCTATTTGTATCAGTTGGCACATAGTCAGAGCCACTGGCAATTTTCTTGAAATAATTTGCAACGCTGCCACGGTTTCCACCTCTAAAATCAGATAATTCAAATCCGGCTTCTTCAATAGCCGTCAATGCTTCCTCACCAAGTCGCCTCATTTCATCTTCAAACTCCCGCTTGATCTTACTTAAGCTGTTTAGGAATCTTTGTGACACACTTCTGTCGCTTGACAGTCCTTTCAGGCCTTCCGCTTGTTCCGCAAACCCCTCTTTGACTACTTCTCCAATCAGCTTGTGCAGATTTTTACGAATATCCCAGGACTTCCCCTGGCTAATCTGTTCTGTTGAGAATCTCACAAGCCAGTTCCGCAGGAACTCATCATGCTCTGCCTTGTCCATCAACTGATCTGTTAGATCTTCCAGGACTTTGGCAGTATTCAGTTCTATCCTATAACCTGCTGGTAATTCCGCTTCGCGCGCAAAAGAACGGACTACTTTCTGGAAAAAGCTATCAATGGTGCTGACGCTAAAATGACTGTAGTTATGCAGGATATTAACCAACGCATTTTTAGCTCGGTTTTGAAGTTCGTCGGGTTTTATCCTTATGAGTTCTAAAAGGACCTTCCCCATACCTTTATCTATTTTCCCGGAAGCAATTAATTCCAATTCCTTCAGAATGCGGGTTTTCATTTCCTGTGTAGCCTTATTGGTGAAGGTTACAGCAAGTATACTCCGGAAATAGGAAGGATCATTTTGGCCCAGAAGTAACTGCAGGTAGTTCATGGTCAGGGCATAGGTTTTGCCACTGCCAGCTGATGCACGGAGTATGGTTAAGCTCATTGATGGAGATAAAGAGGTGGATATTAAATATAAGTGATTTATAATATTTAGTTTATAATATTATTAAATTTAAGATCAAAAAAAGCCTTAACACTTTGTCTTGACTTGTATCATTTGATATTCCGCTGTACAGGTGTGGATGTGCTAATTAGTTTTATGTAGTTGCAATTATAAATTGATTTTAATTTCTTGTAGATAATCCATTACTACTTCTTTTGTCTCCATGTATTTTTTTGACTTATTATTTGAGGGCTCCTTTAAATAAAGCTTCCTATTTACCTCCAGCATAATTGTCTGAACCCTTTTATCCTTCTGATAATACTCCATAGGTACAATGGAGCCTTTATAGGGCCAGTCAACTCCAAGCGAATAGCCTTTATTTTTAAAGAACTCTATTGAAAAGTCAATCAAAGATTGTGGGGTATGATAGGGGTCAGTGCCTATATTGAAGTCTGGCCTGCCAGTCTCCTGGTGTAAATCTCTCAACAGTGGTGTGTCAGGGTAGGAATGGCAATCTATGATTAAGGTTTGGCCATACTTTCCAAGTTGGCTCCTGACTGCCTCGTTCAACTGTTGGTGGTGTTTCCAATAATATTGGTTCAGTATCCTTTCTCTCAGTTCTGGAGTAACCCTTCTGATGATCTGACCAGCATCACTTCTTTCATACAATACGCCCATGCCCACCTTTGCCATTACTTCTTGCTCATCATCCGAGAACCTTTCTGGGTCGCAGAAGACTCTGGAGAAATTGGCAATGATGGAAATGTCCTCCTCAGATTGAAATAGGTCATCGGTGTGCCAATCAGTTAGTTTCAGCATCTCCGCTTCCAGGAACTCGTCATCGACAAGATATCCGTCCTTCAAAGGGATATTCGTAGACGAATGGGGGATATGTAGAATAAGCTGTTTCATGTATGCAGATTATATAGAGGTGAGTATGAGTATTTTGGAATCCTTCCGGCAAGCATTAGATACTTGCCGGAAGTTTGTTGTCTACCTTACACATGGGAGTAAGTACCTGGGCCGGCGGGGCAACACGGTTGTGATGCCGCTCCAGATGTAAGTAGAGGCTACTCCATCACTGTATCGGATTCTTCTTTCTGCCCCTTCCAACCGAACCAATCGGATAGCCTCCCGGGGAATGTCATCCAAGGCGAAGACAGAACTGTTTTGGGAGCCAGTACCTGGATCTTCGTACCATTTGGTATTGGCTATTCTGGTGTCTATTTCCCAGATGTCATACTCCCACAGTAACTGGTCTGGGTCTATGCCTGAGAACAGGTAGTCAAAGTAGTAGTCCACAATGGGCCACCAAATAAAGTATTCTTCCACTGAGGTGTTGTTTGCGAACACGGCAGGCGGGTAGCCAAATCGGGGGCCATGGCCAATATCATTGCGGGATAAAATCCCCAGCCGGTCTATGGCATCTCGGGTGTCAAAAGGAGTGACATGGTACAGATAGCGGTTGGTGCGGATGGTTGGCTTGTGGAGATAGTCTTCTCTGCTCATAAAATTTAGATAAGATTTAACATGCCACTCCCGTTTACTGGTCTCAGTATTGTTTTTATTTATCGGGCAATGGAATAGGTATAAATCTTAAAGCAGAGTAGGTTAGGTCATAGTTATTTTATTATAAGTGTAAAATGCTATAGGAAGAATATCACAAAAGATGCCGATAAATTGGAATTAATCGCTTGTGAGCAAAGGGAATTTATTTAACAAAAATAAAGAGCTGATTTACAATGTATAAACTTGATAACCTTTTAAGATATGCAGTTGGAATATAGATTGGCCCTTTGTAAAACACAGTCAATTATTGATAGACAAATTTAAAAACTGCCAGTTAGGAAGAGCGGTGCGTCAACTGGCAGTTTTCTAAAAGGAAGCATATGGAAATTATGGTTATCCCAATTTAGCTTCTTCTATTTTACGTTTACCCACTTTCACAAGTGGATTTTTGCTTTTAGAAGTATCTATCTTCATGGTTTTTATATGTTTAACCAAAGTATTATAGGAAATATCTAGTTCATCGGCGGTCCGAGACAGATTGTAGTCAAAAAAAGTTAAGGCTTTGGTTACATGTGTCTTTTTTATATCATCCATCTTCCAGGAGAACTCTTGGGGGTTGCGGGTAATTTCCTCTGGAATTTCCTGTAAAGCAGCTTCATCCTCGCAGAATATGTAGCACCTGTCTATCATGTGCTGCAGTTCCCGAATGTTGCCGGGGAAGGAGTATTTCATAAAAGCGGTCTTTACCTCCTTGGAAAGTTCTAAAGGTTTCTTCTCGAAAAAATCGGCACGGCTGCTGATCAGGTGGTTTAAAATTCCTTCACGGTCGTTCTTAGCATAGTGCCTAAGTGGAGGTAATTTTAATTCTACGGTGGTTAATCTATAGTAGAGATCCCATCTGAATTTGCTCTCCTCACAAAGGCTTTTTAAGTGTTTATGCGTAGCCGCAATGGTTTTCACATCTACCTTGATTGGTGTAGTGCTGCCAACCCTCGTAATTACCCCCTCTTGTAACACTCGTAGCAGACTTTGTTGGAATTGGGGACTGGTATCTCCAATCTCATCCAAAAAGAGGGTGCCACCGTCACAGTCTTCAAAGTAGCCCTTGCAGTCTTCCCGGGCATCTGTGAAGGCTCCTTTGACATACCCAAATAACCTGGATTCCAGTAAGTGGTCTCCCATGGAGGCGCAGTTGACCGCTATGAATTTTTTGTTTTTTCTGGCAGATGCCTGGTGCATGAACTGGGCCAGGTGTTCTTTCCCGGTGCCGCTTTCTCCTTGTATAAGAACAGAGATCTCCCGCTTAGGCACAGCGGCCGCCATGGCTGCTTTCTTGTAGATTGGTTTAAGGATCTCTGCTTCAAAAAAGCCTTCGTCAGACTCCGGGAAATGGATAGATTCTGTTGACTTTACAAATAGAGCCCGTACTCCCTGTGATTGGGTAAATTCCCTGAAATTAAATTCAGGGAATTTACTTTTTGTTTTAGAAGCTTCTACTCCTTGGATCAGTCTTAGGTGGGGTATTGCCTTCGCCATGTACAATGACACCCATGCCACCTGCATCATGGGCGTGCCCGTGGAGATGAAAGCATGCACTTCATGCGCTCTCTGTTCAAACAACAAGGGCTGTACTTTCGAGATGATCTCCTCAGGGTCAATCACGTTTTCAATGTCCAGGTATAGGAGTTCAACCTTATGCTTCTCATCTGCATACTGGTGGTTCAGGTACTTAGCTAATTTCTCACTTCTGCCACCATCTGCCTCTCTTGAAGCAGCTGAGGTAAGCAGGTAATGCTTCTGGTACTTTTGCTTCGGGTAGAAGTGCTGATGTATGGTATTGTTTGGCCCTTTGGGGTCTACATTGTTGGTTTTATATTCATAATCATTGTTCCAGGCAATCCAGGAGAATAGTATAGGTTGACTCATAAAAGAAGGAAAATGTATAAAAATTTGTGATTAAAATTATAAGGGTTGACGGGTTCTGAGAACCTATGCTTACAGTAGTAATGGGTAATGTAATTATATCAATTAATGATATGGGATGCAATATGATTGATAGATGAAGGGTCTCAAATTAGTGGTTTAAGCGCCTTTTCTCCACTGGCATGGCCTTTGCAAATCTCTTATCACATATACCTTATCTCAACATGGCTAAGATTAGAATCAAAATTAGAATCAATAGACCAAAGCGATAATGCTTTTGGAGTAGACAAGTACTTAAACTTATATGAATATGGAAAAGAGCATTACAACGCAAGTAGACGCAAACAAATTTTTAGAAATGTGGAAGAGCTTTAACGAACTAGCTCAAGAGAGTGGCATTGTTAAAACAGCGCTTCAGAAGTATGAGAAAGGGAATAGCAATTGGCTGAATTACCTCTTGTACGCCAATAACTACCAGGTGATAGGGCAGACGTTGTTGGTGCATTGCCTACGTGAAAAGTTGGACATTGCTGCCACTGATTATTTTTCAAACTTTGACTTAACCGGTTACGCGTTAGAGCCCGAGCAGGAATACCATGATGAAGAGGCTGGAGTTGTACGGCAGGCGCTTGATGATGTAGATGTATTGCAATTTGCCCGTGTGCATGACACAGCCGAATTGAAGCGGGTTTTGCCTAAGCTGATGAAGTCGGAAGGTGTCCTGAAAATTCTCATACTGCCTGTTTTGGAGGAAGCTGAACAGGAGCAGTACAAAGAAATACTTGGGCAAAAGCTTTCCAAGGTAGCAGTAAGTGCCCAAGAGGAGTACCTGGCTTTATTTCCAATGGTGAAGGACGAGCAGGTGAAATGGCATTACATAGTGTATGGTGGAGGACACTTTGCTATAGACACATGCTTGTGAAAAGTACTCCAGCGAGAGCAGGTCAATTAATTTGAAACAAAACAAAACTATAAAAATATGTGGATAGCATCAAAATACGGATTTTTCTCAATTGTGGTAAAGGAAGAGGGGTTTCATGTGAGGGCAAGGGTAAAACAAGATTTGGAGCAGCTCTTAACTGCGGCTGAACTGGTGGAGCCTATCCAGGTATGGCCATCTGCAGACTACCGGTACAGGGTAATTGTGGGTGCAAAGAGCATCCCCGCTATTTTCCAAAAGCTTGCAGAGTCCATCGACTATGACAACTTCAAAAACATGATTGCAGACACTCCCTTGCAACGTGATAAATATGGTGCTTATGGGCAAGTTTGGAATACGATGTACATGGTTCAGGTGGAAACCGATGAAGAGGAAGAAGCCTAGTTATACCTGTGTCCTCTTATTTTTTGTCATAAATGAACTTGGTATATACTAAAAAAGTAGTTTGTATTCTAGTCAAATCAGCCTAATCCCTTATAGCTATGAACGGTTACACCTTAGTTGAGAACAATCAGAAGTTTGGGTTGAAAAGAGGTTCAGAGGAAGTTCTGCCCTGCGTGTATGACGCGGTATGGGAGCATTCTGATTCCTTGTTTGGCTTCAGGGAAGATGAATATTATGGGTTCTTTTCAGCTACCCTTAATAAGGTTATTATTGAACCGGTTCTTTCGGCAAGCTTCCTGTTGTACAAACAACATGATGGGAGTAATGATAAGCCGCGGTACAGGTCTGAGTTTGGCATTCACTCAAAAGACTGGGTATACATAGAACTGGTTTATTCCCTGATCAAAGAAAAAGATGTTTTTCCAGCAATGGGTGATATGATGGAGGTAGTGCTTGTCCATGATAACGGGTATTTGGAAACGCTAACTACAGGGGACGGATACAACTTTTTGTTGAATAAGCTCCTAAACTTAAGTTTTGTTGAACTGTCCGAGGGGCAGATAGTAGCTTACTGGAATAATAATCTTCCTTTTTTTTCTACAGAGGATGAGCAATTGTATTTGGAAAATCAGCCTTTGGCACAAGCACTGGCCCATCAACAATTTATTGAGTATGTGGATCAGGTGATCAGTGAAAAGGGGATAGATAAGGAGGAAATCGAATTTAGAGAGTTTGTGTACGAAGCAATTCCAGACTCAATTATTGAGGCGTGTAAAAAACACCTGGACAAATATTACGTGGTGAGTGAATGTGCAGAAGATTACATTAAAAGCTTTATTTATTTAGCATGGCTTTATGCTAATGATTATGTCGTGGACTTTGGAGACGGTTTACATGTTCCGGACGACCGATACGAATTTGAAGATCCGGATGGGGAGCCTGGAATAAACTTGATCATTCTCCGGGATTTATTAGAGTTAGAGCAGATAATTCCTTTGCTGAAAGTATCTGGTATTACCCAGGATTATCTTCCTGTGTTAGCCTTTGTAAATTAAACCTTCCTGACTCCGGAAAAAGGATAGTTAGTGTTAAGCCCTGCTTAGCAAAAGCTGACTGGATTCAATCCAGTCAGCTTTGATTCCTTCTAGCAGCTCTCCCTCCGTCACATAATCATACAGCTTGCGGATGTTGGCCCGCTGCTCAGGGCGCATGCTCTGCCACGCCGACGCATCCTGCCCGCTCAGGCGCCTGCTCTCCTTGAACAGGTGCACCACGGACTGGTAGATCCCCTCCTGGTAGAACAGCCGCACGTTCACTTTCTGCGCGCCTTCCTCCTCGATCATCTCGTACCAGCGGATGTTCTCGTTCTCGAAGCCGCGGCTCAGCAGCTCGTTGCCCCGGGCCACGATGAACTTGCGGAACTGCCCGAAGAACTGCACGATGGCGTTGGTGTCCATCCGGCCGCGCTCGGCGTCGTTGAAGGCGCCGTACATCTTGCCCGCGATGGCGCTCAGCGAGCGCAGCATCACGTCATCGTACGGCAGGAACTCCGTGCCGCGCCTCTGGACCTTGGCAAGGATCGTCTGGCCGATCGCGCCGCGCTCGTCCCTGCTCCAGTCGTAGGACAGCTGGCCGTTCTCGTCGTAGCTGAACTTGTCGACCAGCCCGTCGTGGTAGAGCTGCGAGACCAGGAGCATGCCCCTGACCATCCGCTCGCCCATGTGCTGCTGGATCCGCGAGTAGCGCGACTTGGCCACGCCCTTGTAGCCCTCCTTGTACTTGTCGGAGAAGATCAGCGCGCTCTCGTCCATGTCCTGGAAAAGGAACAGGTCGATCAAATCGTTGAACTTCTTGTTGTCCGAGGCCATGAGCCCCAGCGCCTTGTTGAGGTCGCCGGCGCCGAAGAAGGCCTTCCCGTAGCGCTTGGCCAGCGCGTTCGAGTACATCGAGTACATATCCCCGAACGTGGCCAGGAACGCCGACTGGAGGTTGAAGGAAAGGGTCGCCCCCGTCGTCACGTTCCTGAGGGTGTCGGCCACCTTGGCCAGGTTGAGCCTGCCGGCCGCCTGGATCTCCTGCCGCTCGTTGTAGATGAGCAGGTCGAAGACCGCGTCCAGCGTCTTGAGCTCGTTCTCGCGGTCCTTGCCCGCCCGCACCTCCTGGGTCAGGAGGATCGTCTTGGCGGCCGCGTGCACCGTGGTGAACTCCGCCTCGTGCTCCATCTTCATGTTCATGTAGACGAAGTAGTCGAGCAGGGTCTGCACGTCCGTGGAGCCGCTCGCGTTGCGGCCCGGGTCGGCCACCACGACCTTCTCGCCCTCCATGGACAGGCCCAGGCGCCCGATGCGCTCGTAGGAACCGAAGCCCGTGCCGATGTTGGCCGTGGCCAGCCCGGCGGCGTTGCGGCGGTTCAGGTTCTTCTCCGTGCCCAGCGACAGGTTGTTGAAGTTCGTGTTCTGCTCCACGTAGGCGTTGATGCCGCCCTTCACGCTGCCCTTGGCCAGGCGCTCGCCCATGTTGGCGGTCACGATCGGCAGCAAACCCTCCTGCCCGCGGTAGTTGTCCTCGTACCAGGCGTCGGCCGACGCGTAGTTGGCGATCTCGCCGTCCTTGATCTTCTTGGCCACGATGGCCTTCACCGATTTCTCAACCTCGGCCTTGACGTTCTTGATGAACGCCCTCTCGTAGGCGCGCAGGCTCGGATCGGACTCATCCTTGAGCTCGTAGTTGTTGAAGGCCACCTCGTTGCCCTGCGGGTCCACGCCGGTGTAGGTCTTGAACAGGTTCTCGTAGTAGACCGTCGCGTCGTTGAGCGTGTAGCGCCCGGCGCCCGCGCCGTTCGCCGCGTCCGCCTCCCAGGCTTTGTGGTACTCGTCGAAGAACTTGTTCTTGCCCGGCATGTACTCGCGCATGTAGCGGTGCTTCACGCGCTCCATGTAGTCCTGGATCGTCTTGAACACCCAGTTCATCTGCGAGTTGAAGTACTCGCCCTGGCTTTTCACCCAGGCCTCCAGGTCGCCCAGCGTCATGTCCGTGTTCAGCGCGCGGTAGTCCATGTGCTCGTCGGAACGCTCCAGCTGCTCCTTGGCCTTGGCCAGCAGGCGGAACTCCTTCCCGATCTGCTCGTTTGCTGCGATACGAAGTAATAGCACATGAGGGCACCCACATTCAGCCTTGAATGCGCAGCTGTCATAATATTGGCTGTTGAACCACTGGTCCGGCTGAAAACACGACAAGGGTGCGTAGGGCTGGAATGCTGGGTGACAACCATGAAAGTAAAGGGACGATGATGCCCCCTTTACTTTCTTTTTGCCATTTCAAGCAAAAGCCTCGTGGAGGAGATTGCCATCTGCACATTCGTCTTGGCGTAGATCTGTGTTGTACGGATGTCGCTTTGGCCAAGCATTTCCTTCACGTGCTCAGTAGGGGCACCCTTGGCCAACAGCATGCGGGCATAGGTATGGCGCGAGGTATGAAAGTTCAGCGCCTCATAGCGTGGCATTCGCTTGACCTCGCGGATGTTGCCTTTCTGGTCAATCACCTCGACCACTTCAGCCAGGGAAGGCATCCGGGATACCATTCGTCTCCATAGCTTAGGCAGGTTGGCGCTCGTACGATTGTTCTTGAGCGGAGGGAGCAGCGTTACGTACCTGTCCCGGTATTTGGAAATAATCTCAAGTGCCGGGCCCACGAGCGGTACTGAGTTGGGTTTCATGGTCTTGCCCATGTACCATCGCAACTCAAACTGGTCCGGTCCGGTAGGTGTTATATTCGTTCTGTTAAGTGAAACAGCATCACCATGTCTCAGGCCGGTGAAACAGCAGAAAATGTAGAGATCGCGTACCCGTTCCAGGTGCGGGGCATCGGAGAGATCCTCGGCCCAGAGCTGATTCACCTCCTCCTCCTTCAGCGCCTGCCGCTGCTTCAGCACGCTCTTGAAAGGTTTGAAGCGCATGAAGTCCAAGTTGATCTGTGATCGGATCTCAGGGGTGCCGTTGTCGTAATAGTAGCGGATCATTGCTTTTAGATTTGCCAGACGTGTGTTGACGGAGGCATTGGTCATGGCGCGTTTCTTGATTCCCCGATAATCACTCACCAGGAAATTTCGGAGAGCGGTGTACGTATCGAAGTCGAACTTACGTAATTCCGATGAGTAGCGGCCTGCGTGCTTGTGGTGGGAAAGGAAAGACTCCAGTATGGTCACGGTAGTTCGCATCTGGTCCAAGGTGCCAGGCCTCAATTCAGCATGCCGTTCCTGTACATATTGACCTATAAGTTGAATAAGGTCGATATTGCTTGTCTTGGGTTTGCGGCTCACGCCTGCTTCCTCTTCAAGCCGGACACGGAAGTCGGGGAGGCGGACGGGGAATCCACCATTGGCTTGCACCATGTCATGCCAGGTATTCTCAATCCGGGCTTTGAGGCGTGCAATATGCGCATTATCCTCATTGGCCTGATAAGATTTGCCTTTGATGCGGCCATTGTCGAACTTCGCCTCTTCGCTTATGCGGCCCGTATTGACGGTGAACTCCTCGCTGCGCCCCAGGCGCACGCGCAGGATGATGGGGTACTCAGGGCCTTTCCGTCGTTTTTTGTCTAGGGTGACGGTGACCCGCAGGGTAAGGTTAATCATATCATTCCTAGTCCTTGTTATTGTCGGAGTGAAATTAGTTAAAATAACTTGCGGGTGAAAGGGAGGGTGAAGTAATTTCAGACTCTTTAGAAAACATCGTTTTCTGTCAAATTTGGGTATATAATGAAGAAGGAAGATAGTATGGCAGATATCATCCGTTTATTACCTGAGTACCTGGCCAACCAGATCGCCGCCGGCGAGGTGGTGCAGCGCCCGGCCTCTGTGGTAAAGGAGTTGTTGGAGAATAGCGTAGACGCACGCAGTAGCAGCGTAACCTTGATCATTAAAGACGCGGGCAAGCAGCTCATTCAGGTAGTGGACGACGGGGTAGGCATGACCGAAACTGACGCCCGCATGTGCTTTGAGCGCCACGCCACCTCTAAAATAAAATCCACTGAAGACCTTTTCCGCATTAAAACCATGGGATTCCGGGGCGAGGCGATGGCGTCCATTGCGGCCGTGGCCCAGGTGGAGATGAAAACTCGTGCCCGCGGCTCTGAGCTGGGTACCTGCCTCACCATTGAAGGAAACGAGGTGATCAAGCAGGAGCCGGTGGCCATGGCTGAAGGAACAGTGGTCAGCGTGAAGAACCTTTTCTTCAACGTACCCGCCCGCCGAAATTTCCTGAAAAGCAACCCCGTGGAGATGCGTCACATCCTGGATGAATTCCAGCGGGTGGCTTTGGCGAACCCCGAGATTGCGTTTGCCTTGTACCAGAACGAAGTGGAAGTGATGAACCTGCCCGCCGGTAAACTGAGCCAGCGTATAGTGAGCATTTTCGGGAAAGAGTACAAAGAACAGATGGCGGCATGTGAGGAAACCACCCCGTTTCTGACGGTACGCGGCTACATTGGAAAGCCGGAGTTTGCTAAAAAAAGCCGCGGCGAGCAGTTCTTCTTCGTGAACAACCGCTACATCAAAAGCCAGTACCTGAACCACGCGGTGCTCACTGCTTTTGAGGGCTTGCTGCCTAAAGACAGCTTTCCGTTTTACGTCTTGTTTCTGGAAATTGCTCCGGAAACGATTGACATCAATGTGCATCCCACCAAAACGGAGATTAAGTTTGAAGACGAGAAAACCGTCTATGCCATTGTGCGCGCGGCCGTGAAACAGAGCCTAGGGCTGCACAACATCGCCCCGTCCCTGGACTTCGGGGCCGATGTGAACTATATGCCGTTACAGCCCATGAAGTTTCCGGCTTCCATGGATTTTGAAACCGCACCGGCGTTAGCACCAAGAGCCTCTTCTAAGATGAATGAATCAAACACGTTTCCTTCCCGCGCCTCAAGCGGCGGGAGAGGAGGGAGTTACCCAGAGGTAGCGCCAACCCGAGAGGTATCTCGGGCCAACACTGAGGACCACAGCAACCTGTTCCCCGAGGAGGAAGATACGTTTGCTCCTGCTAAAACCAGCATGACCAGCGGTTCCAAGACCTTGCAGGTGCACCAGAAGTATTTGATGGTACAGGTGAAATCTGGTTTGATGGTGGTGGACCAACAAGCCGCCCAAGAGCGTATTCTGTACGAGAAATACAGTCAGGCTTTGGGCAAACGCACCGGCGCCTCACAACAACTGCTCTTTCCTCAGACCTTGCAACTTTCGCCCGCCGACTTTTCTTTGGTGATGGAGTTGTCTGAAGAATTTACGGCTCTAGGGTTCGTGTTCAATGACTTCGGGAACAATACCCTTGTGGTGAACGGCATTCCGGCCGAGATTCCGTTGCGCGATGAAAAGGAATTGATAGAAGGCTTGCTGGAGCAGTACAAGAATAACCTCTCGACTATGAAAGTAGACCGCCAGGAGAACCTGGCCCGTTCTATGGCCAAGCGGGTTGCGTCACGTTTAACTGGCAGGTTGAGTGATCAGGAAATGAATGCGTTGGTAGACCGGTTGTTTGGGTGCCAGGTACCTAACTACACGCCAAGTGGCCAGAAAACGTTGGTCATTCTGCAGACCGAGCAGTTGCAGGACCTGTTTCTGAGAAGTTAGTTTTTGACTGTTTTTGGTTTTCTGGGCGTAATACAGGAGTTGGGTAGATATTTTAGGAGAGGTTGGGTACCAATAGCGAGGATTCCTCCGTACTGTTTGAAACAGAACCATTACTTTCGTAACCTGTTATGCTAGGAGGAGAGGAAGGGGCTTATCCTAATGCCCCTTTTTTTCGTTCCTTTACACCATATATCTACTTAACGCGACGCTATGCCACCCATCACGCCCATGGTGCGTAACCTGCTTATCTTGAATGTACTCATGTACTTTTTTACAGATAGGCTATTCCCCCAAGAGTTGTTTGCCTTGCACGATATTCGCTCAGACCTCTTCCGGCCGCATCAGTTTGTCACCCACATGTTCATGCACGGCAACATCATGCACTTGTTCGGGAACATGTTCAGTTTGTTTATCTTCGGCCCCTTGTTGGAGCGGTATTGGGGAGAAATGCGTTTCCTTACCTTTTACCTGATTACCGGCCTAGGTGCCAGTTTGCTTTACTCTGCAGTACGGTTTTATGAGATCTCCCAGGTGATTGATGGGGTAGCCCTTTTCATGCAGAACCCAGACCCTATTGACTTCAAGAACCTGTTAGAGACGGCAGGAGTAAACCTGCGAGGGATGGAGTCCTTTTTAGTGGAGTTCAACCGGAACCCTACTGATCCGCAACTCGTCACTCAGGCCAAAGCCTTCTCGGAACGTTTGTCTGATGTGATGGTGAACAGCCCTATGTTGGGAGCATCAGGAGCGGTGTTCGGGATTTTGATGGCCTTTGGCATGTTGTTCCCTAACACAGAGCTCATGCTGTTGTTTTTTCCAATTCCCATCAAGGCCAAATATTTTGTGCTGATGTATGGGGCGTTTGAAGTGTATTCTGGATTAAACCGCATGCCCGGAGACAATGTGGCGCATTTTGCCCACTTAGGTGGGATGCTTTTTGCGTATATCCTACTGAAGCTCTGGGAACGGAAACGCGATAATTTTTACTAAACTATGACCAGTATTTTTGACGATATCAAATCGGCGTTCAGCAAGGGGAACAATGCCCTGCATCAGCTCATTTTCATAAATGTGGTGGTGTTTGCGACATTGATCATCCTGCGCACCGTGTTAACCCTGAGTGGTTCAGGTGGATTCTTTTCCTACCTGATGACTTTCCTGAGCGTGCCTTCCAACCTGCAGCTCTTCCCGTACCGTTTCTGGACCCTGCTGACGTATTTTTTCACGCACCTGGAGTTCTTCCATATTTTGTTCAACATGCTCAACCTGTACTGGTTTGGGATGCTGATCAGGGAGTATCTGGGAGACAAGCGCCTGGTAAACCTTTACATTCTGGGTGGCCTGGCTGGTGGGCTTATCTACCTTCTGAGCTACAACACCATTCCGTACCTGCAAATCCGCTCTGAAGGTTCTTACATGATGGGAGCCTCGGGTAGTGTCATCGCGATCATGGTGGCTGCCGCTACGCTATTGCCCAACTATACCTTCAACCTGATTTTGATTGGGCCTGTCCGGATAAAGTACATTGCCTTGGTGATGGTGCTGTTGTCTATCTCTGGCGCCACGGGCGGGAATGCCGGTGGGAATATTGCTCACTTAGGAGGAGCACTTCTGGGGTTCTTTTATGTGCGGCAGTTGCAAAGCGGCTCTGATTTAGGAAGGCCGGTGCAAGCAGTACTGGGCTTTTTTAGAGGATTGTTCAAGTCCCGTTCCCCGTTGAAAGTGGCATATAAGAACCCTAACCGACCGTACACCGCGTCGACAGCCTCATCGGTTTCGTCTAACGTGGGTACTCCCGGCAATCCTTCACAGTTAGAAATAGACCAAATTCTGGATAAGATTTCAGTATCCGGCTATGAAAGCTTGACCAAAGAAGAAAAGCAGAAGCTGTTTAAAGCCAGCCAGAAGTAATCTCCTTTATATCTAAAAAGAGAACGCCTCGCAGACATACTCTGCGAGGCGTTCTCTTTTTAGGCTACTCTATCTTACGCTACTTTGTCTCCGTTTTGGGCAGGTTTTCTGGAAAGAAGCCCAGAATCACCTTTATCCCTGTTGCTCTTCAGCATGTCGCTAATGGCACCTATGTTGCCCAAGGTTTCAACGGCTGCAGTAGGTAAGAACACCTTGTTAGCTGGGCCCATAGCGATTTTTTCAAGGGCCTCAAAGGATTTATAGGTGAGTACCCGGTCATCCAGGCCAGCTTCCAATAACAGTTTAATTCTGGTTTTCTCGGCTTCAGCCACATCTGCAATGGCGCGGGCCTGGCCTAATGCCTGCAGTTCTGCGGACGCGCGTTCCCCTTCGGCCCTTAGGATTTTACTTGTTTTGTCACCCTCGGCGCGCAAGATCATGTCTTGTTTGGCAGCTTCAGCCTCCAGAATGGTGGCCCGGCGGTTCCGTTCGGCTTTCATCTGCTTGTCCATCGCCTCCTGAATATCCAACGGAGGTTTGATGTCAATGACTTCCACGCGCTCTATACGCACGCCCCACTTCTCCGTAGCCTCGTCCAGGGCGGTTCTAATCTCAGCGGAGATCCGCTCACGACCTGATAGTGTTTCGTCTAATTCCAAATTACCGATGATCTGGCGCATGGTGGCCGTGGTGATGTTTCGTACGCCCAGCACGTAGTCAAAGATGCCGTAAGTAGCTTGCTCAGGACCTACCACCTGATAGAACACAATGGTATCAATGAGTACCTGCACGTTGTCACGGGTAATCACCGACTGGGGCGGTACGTTGGTCTGCTGGATGCGCAGGTCATGGTACACGCGCACGCGGTCCACAATGGGGATAAACAGGTTAAGGCCTGGGTGCATGATCCGCTGGAATTTACCCAGTCGCTCTACCACGGCAACGCGTTGCTGCTGTATAATTCTAACGGAAAGCGCCAACAGTACAATGACTGAGGCAAGAATAATGAGGGAGGTTGTCATAGGGTTGATTAAGTAGTTTAAAGTATTTAGTTGATGCGGGTAGCACGAGGTTTATCTATTTAATAGGTACTACCTTTAACACGGTGCTACTTTGGCTTATCACAATGATGCGCTGTCCCGGTGAAAGCTCTTCGGGTGAACTGGCCGACCAGATTTCTGTACCCACCCGCACTGTACCCAAGCGGGTAGGGGAGATAGGTTCCAGTACCTCGCCGTGCTTGTTGGTGAGTTGGTGCGAAGGGTCATGGTATCCTTTGGCTTGGCGCAGGCGGACGGTGAGCGGCTTGGTGAAGAGGATCAACAGCAGGGCAGAAGCACTTGCGGCGGCAGGTGGAAGCCAATAGGTCTCGGGGAACAGGTATGCCAGGACTGCCGCCACAAACACCGCAATGCCCAGCCACAACAGGTAAAAGGTACCCGTAATCATCTCTGCTACCAGTAGCAGGATGCCCGCAATCAGCCACAACCACCATAATTCAAAGTCCATAGGTTCACAGAGTTATTTATTCAAGGTAACAAAATTCACGGGATATGCAAGTGTATTTGCATTGAACGGGTTCAAGGGTTGTTTTCAGGAAATCGACCTTAAAAGGAGCGGTGTTCAAGCACCGGGCAAATACGGGTGCATATCAAGTTTTTTATTACATTAGTCTGTTAAACCACCTGTGAATTACTTTTTATGAAGAAATATTTTTACTCAATTGCTACCCTGGCGCTAATGGCCTTTTCTGGGGTGGAAACGATGGCGCAAAGAACTTACCTGCACTGCGGGCAACTGATTGACGGTATTAAAGACAAGCCTCAATCTGAGATGACCGTCATCATTGAAGGGAACCAAATTGTAGGCGTAGAGAAAGGCTACACTTCTCCGGCTGCCGGGGCCAAAATCATTGACCTGAAAAATAGAACCGTGATGCCCGGCTTTATGGACATGCACGTGCACTTTGAAAGCGAGACCAGCCCTACTGCGTATGCCGAGGCCCTCTCTTTAAACCAAGCCACCATTGCCTTCCGGTCTATTAGTTATGCTGAGAAGACCCTGATGGCAGGTTTCACCACCGTCCGAGATCTGGGTGGAAGCGGGGTGAATGTGCAACTCAGGAATGCCATTAACCAAGGAATGGTGAAAGGGCCCCGCATGTTTGTGGTGGGCAAAGCTATTTCGGCCACTGGCGGACACATGGACCCCACCAACGGCTACCGGGCCGATTTACAGGGAGACCCGGGTCCTGCGCAGGGGGTAGCCAACGGACCTGATGAATGCCGGAAAGCAGTGCGGTACCAATACAAGAACGGAGCCGATCTGATCAAAATTGCCTCTACGGGGGGCGTGCTGAGCGTAGCCAAAGACGGTTCTGCCCCGCAGTTCTCTGAAGAAGAAATCAGGGCCATTGTAGAGACTGCCCGTGATCTGGGTTTGAAAGTAGCCGTGCACGCCCATGGCGCTGAGGGCATGAAACGCGCCGTAAGAGCGGGGGTTACCTCAGTGGAGCACGGAACTCTGATGGATGAGGAAACCATGAACCTGATGAAGAAAAACGGCACCTGGTTTGTGCCTACCATTACTGCCGGAAAATCAGTAGCTGATTCTGCTAAGATCAAAGGGTACTACCCTCCATTGGTTACGCCAAAAGCTTTAGCAATTGGGCCGCAGTTACAGGGCACTTTTGGGAAAGCGTACAAAAAAGGCGTTAAGATTGCCTTCGGTACCGATGCCGGCGTATTCATGCACGGCAAGAACGCCAAGGAGTTTGAGTACATGGTGGAGGCCGGCATGCCTGCCATGGAAGCCATCAAAGCCGCTACCGTGAGCGCAGCTGAGCTATTGGGAATGTCTGATAAGCTAGGAACCGTGGAGAAAGGCAAGTTCGCTGATTTTGTGGCCGTAAGCGGTAACCCGTTGCAGGATATCAAAGTGCTGCAGCAAGTGAACTTCGTAATGAAAGATGGAGTGGTGTATAAGCAGTAACTCCTTCTTCCTTGTCATTTTGAAAAGACCTTGTGGGTGGACTGTAATAGCGATAGTTGCAACGCGTATTAGGGTCGTCCACAAGATCTTTTCAAGAAGACAGTTAAGCTATAAACAGGAAAGCCCGACCAATTGGCCGGGCTTTCCTGTTTATAGTTTTTTATAGCAAAAGCTTATGCGTTGGCAGGCATATTGTCTAACACGTCCATTACTTCGCGCACGGCTTTCTCAGAGGCCTTCAACAAGGCCATTTCGTCCTCGTTTAATTGCAGCTCAATTACTTTTTCAATACCGTTTTTACCTAATACCACAGGTACTCCTAAGTACGTGCCGTTGATGCCGTACTCGCCTTCCAGTTTGATACAAACCGGGAACACGCGTTTCTGGTCACGTACAATAGCTTCCACCATCTGCGCAGCCGCTGAACCAGGAGCATACCAGGCAGAAGTGCCCATAAGTTTCACCAGTTCGCCGCCACCGTTTTTGGTGCGGTCAACAATAGCGTCCAACTTGGCAGAATCAATCAGTTCAGTTACCGGAATACCACCTACGGTCGTGTAGCGTGGAAGCGGAACCATGGTATCACCGTGACCGCCCATCAATACTGCTTGGATGTCTTTAGGGGATACGTTCAGTTCTTCGGCTAAGAAAGCACGGTAGCGGGCAGTGTCCAGGATACCAGCCATACCCATTACTTTAGTGCGGGGCAGTTTAGAGGTGACATGAGCGGCGTACGTCATCACATCCAGTGGGTTAGAAACCACAATGATGATGGCCTCCGGCGAATGCTTGATCACGTTCTCGGTAACAGAACGAACGATACCGGCGTTGGTGCTGATCAGGTCATCGCGGGTCATGCCGGGCTTGCGGGGCAAACCGGAAGTAATCACCACCACGTCTGAGTTGGCGGTACGGGTATAATCATTGGTAACACCCACAGTGCGGGTGTCATACAGGTTAATTGGCGATTTCTGCCAGATATCCAATGCCTTGCCTTCGGCGAAGCCTTCTTTGATATCCACTAACACTACTTCATTGGCAATCTCGCGGTATGCCAGCACGTCGGCACAGGTGGCCCCTACGTTTCCGGCTCCAACTACGGTTACTTTCATTTGTTTAGGTTTGGTTAGATGATATACTACGTGGTGAAATTAGGAAAAAGGGCGTCACCGGAAAATTATTTCAAGAATATCTGTCTGATGGTTACTAGTTGATTGCTGATTTTTCATTGTTGATCTAAGCCAGTTTTCCTGAAATCTCGGTAAAAAGGCCTCTGCTAAAGTCACTCCTAAGCCTGTGCCTTTTAGCTGTAGGCTCAATAGCTACTAACAATCATCAATCAACTTCTGGTAACCATGATTTCCAGTACTTCCTGGGTGTTCTCCGTGATTTTGAATCGATTGTCCGGTTGCTGGCCTATGACCCACGTCAGTGATGCGTCAGAGACTAATACCCAGACATCGGGTTTAATGTTGGCCGGGACTTTCTTGTCAATCAGCAGGTCGCTCACTTTCTTCTTGCCGTTCATGCCCAGCGGGATAAACCAATCGCCTTCTTTCCAGGGGCGTAATTTCAGCGGGAACTTTAGCAGTTCAGCATCTAAGGCAGCTACGTCTTTGGAGCGGGGGACTTTATAACCTTCGGCGGGTTTTCGGGCGATTTTGGCCAAAAAAGGCCCAAACTGGATTTCCGTAATTTCTTCCGGGACGGTGATGCTGCCGAATTTTTCCAGCGGCTTGGGGGTGATCACCAGGTTTTCGCGGTCTTTTACCAGCACGTGGGTAGGTGAGGAGAACGTCTTCCCTGATTGAGCTTCCCAGGCGGTGGCGATTTCCTGTGCCTGGCTGTAGGAGAAATGGAACGGTTTTAGCAGCTCATGCAGCAGAACCACGGGGGCAGGGCTGTTTTGCAGGGGCGCAATAGAAAGATAAATAGCGCCGTTTTCCTCGCGTTGTGTTTTGGCTTTGATTTCCTGAAAAGCGGCCAGAAACACGGCTTCGGCGCCTTGCAGGCGCTCCAAAGTGGAGGTGAAGGTTTCTTCTAGGTTGGGGTTGAGTTTCTTCAGCACTGGAATGACTTCATGGCGCACCAGGTTGCGGTTGTATTTGGTGCTCTCATTGCTGGAATCTTCCCGCCAAGCTAAACGTTTGGTTACCAGCCACTCATACAGGTCGTCTTTGGTGAGGCCCAGCAGCGGACGGATGAGGTTCCCGTTTTTAGGTAGGATTCCGTGAAGTCCGGCTAAACCAGTGCCGCGCACCAAGTTCAGGAGCACGGTTTCCAAGGCGTCAGACTGGTGGTGGGCAGTGGCGATCACGTCATAGCCCAGTTGCTGGCGCATCTGCTCAAACCATTGGTAGCGCAGGGTGCGGGCGGCCATCTGGGTGGAGATTCCTTCCTGTTTGGCAAAAGCCTCGGTCTGGAACTGCTCGCTGTAGAAAGGCGCGTCATATTGTTTGGCCAGTTTGCGCACAAACAGTTCGTCGGCGTCTGACTCCTGGCCACGCAGCCCGAAGTTGCAGTGCAGCACGGCAAAGGGTAGTTTTAGGCGGTGTAAAAGATCCGCCAGTACCACTGAGTCAAGCCCTCCGCTGATCGCGGCAAGGATTTTGGTTTCAGTAGAAGCCAGTTGGTGGGTGGTGATATACTGTAAAACTTTCTGGAGCATCGGGGAAGGAAGGGTATTTTTAGTAATTTTGTTTCACTTACACGAATTGATGAAGTTCACAAAGATAGGTTTAGTATCTCTTTTCTCCCTGTTCTCGGTTATTTTGGCTTTTGGCCAGGGTGCACCGGCGCCGCAGGGAGGTGGGCAACCGGTAGAGGTGTCGGCAAATACGCTGCAGTCCGGCCGGTACAACGGTGAGGAAGTGCGCCGCCTGTTGGGCAACGTAGTAATGCGCCAGGGACAAACCACCCTCACCTCAGACTCGGCTTACCAATACGTCAGTGACCGGAATAAGCTGGAGGTTTTCGGGAACGTGCACATCACCCAGCCGGGGATGGATGCCACCAGTGCCACTGCCAGCTATGACGGTACGCGCCGTATTGCCAACATGCGGGGCGGCGTTACTTTGCGTGACGAGCAGATGACCCTGACTACGCCCTCCCTTGACTACGACCTTAACGCCAAGCGCGCCTATTATACTTTGGCAGGTAACATTGTGGGACCTGACTACACCATCCAAAGCCAATTGGGTACCTACACCTCAGAAGACAAAGTCCTTACGTTTAAAAAGAACATCAAGTACCTAGGCCAGAACGCCGAAGTGGTAAGTGATACCATGTCTTATAACACCGTGACTAAGGTAGTGGAGTTCTTCGGGCCAACCACCATCAAATCACCGGACGGTACTTTGTTTGCGAACCGCGGGACTTACAACACTGTGACCCGTGAGTCTAACTTCAGAGGTAACGCAAGCATCAAGACCCCCGATTACCTGATTAGAGGAGAAGTGCTGACCTATGACAAAGGGAAAGAATACTACACGGCTTCCCGTAATGTATCTATGACGTCCATTAAGGACACGACCATTATCACCGGGCAGACTGCTCTGTATTGGCGGGCGAGGGGAAGGGCCAAAGTCTACGGTTCACCGGTCATGCGTAGCATTGCCAAGCGCGACACCATGTACCTATCTGCTGATACGTTGGTTTCGGTGGAGAACGTGAAGGATAAGACCAAGAAAGGCAAACTGTATGCCTACAACGATGTTCGGATCTTTAAATCTGATTTGCAGGGGCTTTGCGATTCGCTTACCTATGATCAGAACGACTCTATCATTTACATGAACCGGAACCCGCGTTTGTGGGCAAACAAAAACCAGATGACTGCAGACAGTGTAGTGATGCAATTACGCGGCAACACGCTGGACCAGATGCGCATGTTCGGGAACGCCTTCGCTATTTCAATAGACACCCTGGAGAACTACAACCAGGTGAAAGGCCGAAACATGACGGCCCGTTTCGCCGAGGGCAAGATCAGGCGCATAGACGTGAACGGAAACGCAGAAAGCCTTTACTTCGCGTTGCAGGGTGATACCACCACCATGGGCATGAACCGGGCCGTAAGCAGTGACATGCGCATGATGTTCAAGGATGGCCAGGTGCAGTACATCACGTTTCTGGAGCAGCCAGATGCCAAACTGATTCCGCCCCATGAGTTGGAAGAACCAGACACCCGCCTGAAAGGCTTTGTCTGGCGCAGTGATGAAAAGCCTACCCGTGCTTTCGTTCTTGCGAAAAGAGTACCTAAGAAACCTAAGAAGAAGGTTTCTACCCCAGCGGCTTCAACTAAATCAAAGCAGCCAGCCAAGGGAAAAGATAAACCCAAAACAGCCCCAAAACCAGCTAAACCGGTTAAAAAGCCATTGGCTACTTTAAAGCCAGCCACATAAAGAGGCGCCTTATACTGAAAGGAAACGCCAATCGTTCTGGTAGATATAAAAAAAAACGTTATTTTTGCGCGCTTATGACCAAACGCAATCTTTCTTATTTGCCTATTCTGCTCTTAGTTCTTCTGATGAGCGCCTGTGGGCAATACAATAAAATCCTGAAAAGCGACGACGTAGATAAAAAATACGCCGCCGCGCTCTCCTACTATGAAAAGGAGGAGTACGAGAAAGCCGGAGCGTTGCTGGAAGACCTGATGCCTTTGCTAAAAGGCCGCAGCGAGTATGAGCGGGCTAACTTCCTGTACGCCTATACCAAATACCACCAGCAACTTTACCTGGAAAGCTCTTTCCACTTCATCTCATTCGGGCAGACGTTTCCGCGTAGCCAGTTCGCAGAAGAAGCCGCTTTCATGAACGCCAAGTCGTTGAGCAATGAGTCGCCGTCTGTGAACTTAGACCAGCAAAGCACAGCACAGGCCATGTCTGCCTTACAGGAGTTCATGCGCCGGTACCCGCAAAGCAAGTACATGGCCGATGCAAATAAGATATATGATGAACTTTCGCGCAAGATTGAGGTGAAAGCCTTTGACAGTGCCAAGCAATACTATAAACTTACCAACTACGACCCGCAATACTACAAGGCAGCAGTTGTGGCGTTAGAGAACTTCCGGAAGAGCTTTCCGTCCAGTGTGTACAATGAGGAGGCCGCTTATCTGCGCATAGATGCCCAGTACAACTATGCCCGCGAAAGCATTGAAAGTAAGCAAAGAGAACGGTATTTAGAGGTAATCTCTATGTACCAAACCTACGTAGACGCTTATCCAAACAGTAAGTTTTTGCGTGACGCGGAAAGACTGTACAGTCTAAGCCGCGAAGCGGTAGAGAAACTAGGCAAAAACCAGCCTGCGGCGGCAACTGCCACCAACAATCAATAATTTTGTAAAACCCAATTCACTAGCTATATGGCCCAAGTACCAGCATCCATCGTAACGCGTAATATTTCAGACCTGGCCGATGAAACCGGTAACGTATATGCGTCTATCTCTATCATCTCTAAGCGTGCGAACCAGATTGCCGTAAAGGTGAAGGAGGAATTGAACTCCAAACTAGCCGAGTTTGCCACTACCGTGGACAACCTGGAAGAAGTTTTTGAGAACCGCGAGCAGATTGAAATCTCTAAATATTATGAGCGTCTTCCTAAGCCTACCAACATGGCCATTGAGGAGTTCATTGAGAAAAAAGTTTATTTCCGTACCGCAGATGACGAAGAGCAAACCTCTTCCGCGTTTTAATTTCAGGTTTCTGAATGCTTCGGCATAAGAAAATAATTCTGGGGGTTTGCGGAAGCATTGCGGCATACAAAGCGGCTTTGCTGGTTAGGCTCCTGATAAAAGCAGAAGCAGAAGTGCAGGTAATCCTGACCACTTCTGCTTCTGCTTTTATAACCCCTGTCACCCTAGCCACCCTTTCTAAAAAGCCGGTTTTAACCGAGTTTGTACGGGATGATGCCTCTGGGCTCTGGCATAACCACGTGGAACTAGGCCTTTGGGCCGATGCCCTGGTGGTGGCGCCCGCAAGTGCCAATACAGTAGGAAAGTTCGCCCGTGGCTTGTGTGACAATCTGCTCTCGGCTACTTACCTCTCAGCCCGTTGTCCCGTGTTTGTGGCCCCGGCCATGGATTTGGACATGTACCAGCATCCGGCGGTGCAGGAAAATTTCCGGCTGTTGCGCTCCTACGGCAATCATGTGATTGAGGCAGGGCACGGTGAACTAGCCAGTGGTTTGGTAGGGCAGGGGCGTTTGGCAGAGCCAGAAGAGATTGTTCAGGTTTTACAACAGCATTTTACTTCACTTAACTTTGTTTAGCGGAAAGAAAGTCCTGATTACAGCTGGGCCCACCTATGAGCCTATTGATCCCGTTCGTTTCATAGGGAACCACTCCACCGGTAAAATGGGGTTTGCGTTGGCACGTTCCCTGGCTGAACAAGGCGCGGAGGTTTTCTTAGTAGCAGGCCCTACATCGCTCTCGTTACAACACCCTAGGGTGCACGTAACCACTATTATGACCGCTGATGAAATGTTTGCTGCCTGTCAATCAAAAGCAAAAGAGACCGACGTTTGGATTTTTGCTGCGGCCGTGGCAGATTACAAACCCAAAGACATCGCTGCTTCCAAAATAAAAAAAAGTGATGCCTCTTTTACCATTGAACTGGTGAAGAACGTTGATATAGCAGCTACCTTAGGTAAACAGAAACGCCTGGACCAGTTTGCGGTGGGTTTTGCCCTGGAAACCGATCAGGAACTGGAAAACGCCCGCGGAAAGCTCCTCAGGAAAAATCTGGATATGGTGGTGCTTAACTCCCTGCGTGACCCCGGGGCGGGTTTCAAGCATGATACGAATAAAATCACCATCGTGAAGCCTACTACAGTAGAGGAGTATGAACTGAAGGCCAAAGATGAGGTAGCACAAGATATTCTGGAATCCATAAAAGCTGAATGGGCATGTTTGCAAAAAAAATAGGATGGATTTTGCTGGGCTTACTGTTCCCTTTTTGGGCGCAGGCGCAGGAGCTTCGTTGTGAGGTTACCGTGAACAGCGAGCAGGTGCAAGCCACCGATAGGCAGGTGTTTCAGCAGATGCAGAACGCCATCTCTGAGATCATGAACAATACCCGCTGGACCAGTGACGTGTACCAGAACGAAGAACGCATCCGTTGCAAAATGTTCATCACCTTACGGGCCATGCCCCAGATTGGCGTGTATGAAGCTAATACCCAGATTATCTCCAGCCGACCTACCTATGGCACGGGCTATGAAACCACGGTGCTTTCTTTTGTAGACACCAAATTTGAGTTTGAGTACAACCCGGCTCAGCCTCTGCAATACGCCCCCAACACTTTCACTACTAACCTCACGGCCATTCTGTCTTTCTATGCCTACACCATCATTGGCATGGACAACGACAGCTTTTCGCGCTTGGGCGGAGCCAACGCCTTGTCAGAAGCGAACAATATCTTAACTCTGGTTTCCTCTACAGGGGCGGCCGGAGGCGGCTGGAGCGCTTCCGGTGACACGCGTAACCGCTACTGGCTTATCAATAACCTGCAGGACCCGCAGTTTGAACCCCTCAGATCGGCTATTTACTTGTATCACCGCCAAGGGCTGGATTTAATGGTACAAGACCCAGAGAAGGCGCGGCAGAACATTCTGGAAGCATTGCGCAACATCCAGCAGGTGGCCCGTATCCGGCCGGGATCAGCCGCTTTGCGCTCCTTTTTTGAAGCCAAAGCCACCGAGTTAAGCAATGCCTTTACGTCGGCTACGCCAGCCCAGAAACAACAAGCCTACGAATTACTCACGCAGGTGGATCCTACCAACCGCGCCAGATACGAGACGTTGATGAAACGCTAAATTTCTCTTTTGAGACGGTTTAGCTAAAAGACTTTAAAAGCAGATCTATGGAGCCAATCCCCAAAGAATGCTTTAAGCTTATTTCTTGGAAATTAGTCCCTAAACAAAGAACCCTTTCCCAAACTTCTATGAGTAGGAAGGGGTTCTTTGTTTAGGGACCTATGGTATAATTAGGTAGGGGTATTACCTTTTGAAACATCTTCATTGGACACCTTCTCTTAGGGTTTGGAGGCTTTCTTTTTTCCTCAATTCTCTAAGCCGTTTTATAAAGCCTTCCACGCTTCGGATGTAGTTCATGTCATTTGCCTGCTGCAGGTATAAGTTAGTTCCAATGTCATCTCTCCTGCGGGCGCCCCATTCAAAAACTTTCTATATCTTCGGAAGAGAAGTTGAGCCTTAAAGCTATGGCTAATCGTCTTGCCAAAAGAAAGAAGAGTTGATAAGATTCAATACCACTCTTGCTTCAGTTATGAATTGGCGACATCAGACAAGTTGGTATTCGGTTCCGTACATTGGGGTTTGCTTTTGGGCTTGTTTTTAGAAAACAGGTGTAAAATGCTCAAACGGAGAACGGTTGCGCCAGAGAAACTGTTGGAAGAGAATAGAACTAATGCCCACACTTTTGCCTGTGCGCCACGTACAGCAAGGGTATTGGATCTAAAAAGCTGATAGATGCAGCTTCATAGAAAGTATCTCCCATGAAAAGAAAATAAGCTAGGCTGATTAGTCTTGAAACTAAATAAATTAGCATCTTTGTCTATTGGAGTACACCATCGCAACACAAACTGAAAGAGGCATTCTTCCCTTATGCTCGTAGATCTTAAGATAAAAAATTACGCCCTTATTGAGCAGCTGGAGCTGCAACCATCGCCGCTGCTGAACATTATTACCGGTGAAACGGGTGCTGGTAAGTCTATCATGTTGGGAGCCATTGGCTTGCTGCTGGGAAATCGGGCAGATTCAAAACTGCTTTTCAACCAGAATGAAAAGTGCGTGATAGAAGGCTCTTTTAATGTTTCTGAATACAACCTGGCTTCATTCTTTGAGGAAGAAGACCTGGACTTTGAACCGGTGAGTCTGTTGCGCCGCGAAATTAGCCCCAGCGGAAAATCACGTGCGTTTGTGAATGATACCCCTGTCACGCTGGAGACCCTTCGGCGCATAGGTGAGCAACTCATGGATATCCACTCGCAGCATGACACCTTACTGTTGGGTGACCAGGGCTACCAGTTGAACATTGTGGACTCCTTCGCGCAGAACGATGACCTGCGTACCCAGTATGGTACCGCCTACCGCACCTACCGGAAGCTGGAAAAGGAATACAAAGAACTAGAAAGCCAATTAGCGCAGTCCCAAAAGGAACTGGACTACAATACGTTTCTGCTGAACGAACTGGTGGAAGCCAACCTGCAAGCCGAAGAACAGGAAAGCCACGAAATAGAGTTGAAGCAACTGGAGCACGCCGAGGAGATTAAAATGAAACTCAGCCAGGCGCTGCAGTATATCTTCGAAAGTGAGTACAACGCCTCCGGTGCCCTCAAAGATGCCAGTCATCTCATAGGCCAGGTAACTGAGTACGGTGAGACTTTCAAGACCTTGAAAGAGCGCCTGGACAGCTGCCTTATTGAGCTGATTGACATTGGAAGCGAACTGGAAGACGCTGAACGCAAAACCGAGGCAGATCCGCAGCGCGCGGAGCAACTGCAGGAACGTCTGGATCTGATCTACACCTTGCAGCGCAAGCACCAGGTACGCACCGTGGAGGAGCTTTTGACGTTGCAGGCCGAACTGGAAACCAAAGTAAGCAGTGTCCACAACCTGGATGCCGCCATTGAGAAAACCAAGAAAGCCTTAACCGCTGCCTTGCAGGAGGTGGAAACCCGTGCCGAAGCCTTGTCGCAAAGCCGGACCAACGTGTTCTCTGTTTTTCAGGATGAGCTGCACAGCCTGCTTTTTGAACTAGGCATGCCGAACGCCCGCGTGGTCATAGACCACAAAACCTCGGCTCCAGCCCCAACAGGAATTGACATCGTGAACATTCTCTTCAGCGCAAACAAAGGAGCAGCGCCACAGACGTTGAGCAAAGCCGCTTCTGGTGGTGAGTTCTCCCGCCTGATGCTTTGTGTAAAGTACCTGCTCGCTGATAAAACTGCCTTGCCTACTATCATCTTTGACGAGATTGACACAGGTATTTCCGGCGAGATTGCGGTGAAAGTGGGTAAAATGATGCAGCAAATGTCGCAGAAGCACCAGTTGATCTGTATCTCACACTTACCACAGATGGCTGCCCAAGGCGAAACGCATTACTTTGTCTACAAAGAAGATCGCGCCGACCGCACCATCAGCCGCATCAGGCAGTTGAGCCATGAGGAACGCGTGGTGGAAATTGCCCAGATGATTGCCGGAGCCAACCCATCAGAAAACGCCTTCCAAAGTGCGAAAGAGCTGTTGGCTTTAAGTGCTTAGTCTACATTGAATTCCTAAAACAGAAAACCCTCCGCTTGTAGCAGAGGGTTTTCTGTTTTAGGTCCATTTTTGGGAAAGGTGGCTTAAAAAGGCTTTTACTACCACTTCTTATTATATCTACCGTTCCAATTTGAAATCAGAGTCAATGGTGGGGCGTTGCGGCGTATTGGAGATTGCCCAACCGGTAGCATACATCCAGCGGGTCATTCTGGCTAGTTTCTTGATGTCAATGCGGTCTGCCTCATCTTCCGGGGTATGGTAGTCGGGGTGAAGGAGGGTGGTAAAGAAAATGGCTGGAATACCTACGCGGGCGTAAGGGAGGTGATCACTCCGGAAGTACCAACCCTCGGGGTGACGGGCATCGTCCCAGGAAGTGTCAATGGTAAACTTGGAGAAGTTCTGGTTTGCCTGCAGGGCCATGTCTACTAAGGCAGTGGAGTTGCGGTGTGGTTTGGTGGAACCCAGCAAGGCGGCTGTATCTGGCGCGTTCCTGCCAATCATGTCTCCGTTCAGGACGGCCACAATGCTTTCTTTTTTCACCGTTGGGTGCTCTGCATACCAGCGGGAACCCAGCAACCCCCGTTCTTCGGCTCCATGCCAGACAAACAAGGCAGACCGTTGGCCAGGATTTTGTTTCCAGGCCCGCGCAATAGCCAGCATGGCCACGCTTACGGTTCCATTGTCATCGGCTCCGTTCCAGATAGAGTCGCCCGCAATGGCTTCTCCCACGCCGTCATGGTCATGGTGGCCGCTGAACAGCACGTGCTCGCCTTTCAAGGTTGGGTCTGCCCCGGGTGCCCGGGCAATCACGTTCACTGACGGATACACATAAGAATCAACCTTGATGCTGATAGTTGCACCTGCCGGGTTCCTGCGCAGGCGGTCCTGCATGGATTGCCCGCTCACCGTAGACCGTACAAGCAAAACAGGAACTGCGCGGCTGTTCGTCTGCGTGGAAGGTACGTCCAGGTTATAGGTTCCTTCTTCAAAGCCGTGCCCCGCAAACGCCAGGTTGGCCTCTGTGGTGGAATCTGCTAGCAGCACAAGAGCCGCAGCGCCTTGCCTTGAAAGCAGGGTTGCATGCTGCCGCACTGCGAACAGAATGTACCGGTACCCCCACAAGCTCATGCCCGGGGAAGGAAGGGTGGTAGGTGGCAGTAAGTTCATGGTTACAATTTTGCCCCGCAACGTCTGCCGGGTGGTGTCTGCCATGGAGGCAAGCCAAACCGGTGTTCCGGTTACATTGGCTTCAATAGGAGAAGTAGCCCAAACCTCTTTGCCTAAAGTCAAGGTTTTGCCATCTAATACAATTTGGCTTCTGGTTGATACCTGGTTACGGCGCAGCGGGAAGAACTGAAAATAAGTGCCGTCATCGCCGGCGGGTTCCAGGCCAGCTTCGCGGGCGCGTTCAGCGGTCCAGGCGGCGGCCCGCAGTTCCTCGGTTTCACCTGCCCGTCTTCCCCGCAGGCTGTCGCTAGCCAGGGCAAACAGATCGCGGCGCAGGTTTTCTTCCGTGATGATGGAGAACGCCGGAGGGTTGGTGGCAGAGGCTACTGGTGCACTAGTTGACGGAACGACCGGGCGGGAGCAACCCGCCAGAGAAAGCAACGCCATTGCGCAGGCTGGGGCAAGGTGTTGCAGTGATTTTAGAGAAGAGGCGGAGTGTTTCATAGATGGGTGAGATTAGGAAAGCCAAAGAACCAAAAAGAAGGCACAACTGAAAATAGATGAGGTATATTTTAGACTCCTTTTTAAAAACAAGTTTAAAACAGAAAAGCCACTGCGGCAGGGCAGTGGCTTTTCTGTTTAGGTATAGGTAAGGAAAATCAATCGTCTTCCCGGTTTACAGTATTGATGTTAAAGGCCGGAACACAGACAGACCAGTACTCGCATTCTTCCTCAAAGGGGTTGAAGTACCTGATGCGGGCTCCCGCTTTAATGTGCAGTGTCTGGCCAGCAGAAAGCTCTACATTTTCTCCGTCCACCTCAATCTGTTTCTTGCCCCTTATGACAATGGTTACTTCATCAAATTCAGGAGTCTGGTGTGGTTCACCCCAAAAAGGAGGGGCAATCATGTGGGCCACACTGAACGCCTCGGTGTGGGTGCTGGCCAGCCCAAAGTGCTCTTCTATCAATTTGCCATCAGAAGTTGGCACTCTGAAAGGGGCCGTTTGCAGGAAGTATTTTTTCTCGCTCATGAGGTAGATTAGTTATTGGTGCCTTTCACAGGGCACTCACCCGAAGTATAAGAAGTAACACCCTTACTTTCTGCTGAGCAGGAATTGCCGTACGTTTTGCCATCGCAGCCGCACACTGGCTCGTATTGCATGGTACAGGCACGCTCATTATCAATTTTAGCAGGGTCAATGCAGGCAGAGGCGGTTTGCTCATTTGTTTTGCAGCCCCAGGCAGAAAGCAGGACTGCCAAACCCGCAAAAACAAGCGATTTCTTCATAGCTATATTCATCTGGTGAAATATACGGAAATAGGAAATGCGTATCTACCCTTGTCAGCTAAGAAAGCGGTTTTCCGGTTATTTTATAAAAATAGACTCTTAACAGTTAACCCATGTCCGTATTTACCCGTAAAATGCAGGAATATATATTGAAATATATATTTATTGTTTCCCATATTGCCGGAGCAAAGCTGATCGTTATATAATCAGTTATCTGCAAGGAAACACAACGTTTAACCCTTTCAATTTTAGTACAATGAGAAATGACAATTCAAAAATCTTAATTGCCGCCGCTGCTGGTGCTGCTGCTGGTGTAGTTGCTGGTATTTTAATGGCTCCTAGCAATGGCAAGGACTCACGTGAAGGTTTAGTGAAAGCCGCCAGCCAATTAGCTGACAGTGTGAACGGACAAATTGCTCCTTACCTGGAGAAACTAAGCGGATTAACCAGCAAGCTGGGTGGTTCAGAAGGTGGAAACAATGCTTCTAACACATCTGGTGGTGACACTTCTTCTGACGCTAGCAATACAGGATCACAATCTTAAGCTGTACATGGGCTCCTCGGTAAGGCAAAGCAGTGGCATAACCAAATGTTTTGACTATCGTTAACTAGAAACGGACGTTTTGTAAACGAAACATTTGTTTCTCTAAAAATAAAGCTCATGAAAGACGATAATGGAAAAATAATCCTAGCCATGTTAGCCGGTGCGAGCGCTGGTTTAGTGGCTGGTATTTTGATGGCTCCCGAAGCAGGGGAAGCTACCCGTGGCAATTTGAAAAAATCAGCCTCAAAGCTGGGCTCAGGTATTGGATCTAAGCTTTCTGACTTAGGTTCAAGTGCTGGTGCCTTGCTAGGCAAGAAGGCTTCTGGATCTGGTGACCCTGATGTAGTTAATCTTGGTTCAAACACCACCCCAACTTCGCACCTGGACAACAATCCAACGGGCGGAAATATGGATCTGATGACGGGTGATGATCCACGAGATAATGCTACCGGTACTGCTACCTCTGACGTTGGAGCTGGAATTGACGCCGGCGCTTTAGGAGCAGATGCTGGTACCCTTGGAAGTGACACAGACGCGAATGCTACCTCTACCAGTGCTGGTACCACCAGTGGTGCTACTACTAAGCCAAAAAGAGCCAGCAAAGCGAAAGGGGCTTCTAAAAGCGGAAACACCGGTACTGGTTCAGATGCCTCTGCTTAATTTTGTTTCTTGATTTGAATGTTCTTGTAACCTTCTGTTCACAAGAGCGTTAAAGATAGAAAGCATGATTGGTTAAATAAGAAATTGCGAACCAGATGAAGTAAAGCGAAGCAACAAGTAAGCGTTAAAACTTAAATAAAATTGACCGTTAGGTTTAGCTTTTTAAGGGATACGATTATAGCCGAGCATAACAGACGAAAGTCACATCATACAGTAGCAAGTAGAAGTTATTTAACCAATATAGGAGAGCCTTTCCATTAGGAAAGGCTCTCTGCTTTTATAAGCTTATCTGTTTCAAGGCTGGTTTCTGTAAAGAAAAATTAAACTATCAGTTTGTCATTGGCACGAGGTGCAAGCTCTTGCCAGCGGCAACTAGAAACTTATGTTTTAAGGATATTTTTACTAAAAGGAGATATAAACAGGAATGGCCGCTCATTGAACGGCCATTCCTGTTTATGATAAAGCTAAATCCAGTTTATTCAATAGCCTTAGCTATCCTGACGCTCTGGTTTCATTTGTGGGAAGAACAGCACATCCTGTATAGACTGTGAGTTGGTCATGATCATGCTTAAGCGGTCAATTCCGATGCCTAACCCAGCAGTTGGCGGCATACCATACTCCAAGGCACGTAGGAAGTCTTCGTCCAGCACCATGGCTTCGGTATCGCCGCGTTTGCCTAACTCTAGTTGCTCCTCAAAGCGGGCACGTTGGTCGATTGGATCGTTCAACTCAGAGAAGGAGTTACAAATTTCTTTTCCGTTACAAATCGCCTCGAAACGTTCTACCAGACCTTCTTTGCTGCGGTGCTTCTTAGCCAGCGGGCTCATTTCTACCGGATAGTCGGTGATAAAGGTAGGCTGGATTAACTGACCTTCGCATTTCTCCCCAAAGATTTCGTCAATAATTTTGCCTTTCCCAATGTTCGGATCTAGTTTGATGCCTAAGTTGGTAGCAGTTTCGCGCAGCTGGGTTTCATCCATCTCAGAGATGTCAATGCCCGTGAAATGCTGAATGGCTTCAAACATGGTGAAACGCTTCCATGGGCGGGCAAAGTTGATCACGTTCTCGCCTACCTGTACTTCGGTGGTTCCGTGCAGGGCCAGGGCTACTTTCTCAACCATTTCCTCTACCAGGTCCATCATCCAATAGTAATCTTTGTACGCTACGTACAGTTCTACCTGGGTGAACTCCGGGTTATGGAAACGGCTCATGCCTTCATTTCTAAAGTCTTTGGAGAACTCGTACACGCCGTCAAAACCACCCACGATCAGGCGCTTCAGATACAGCTCATTGGCGATACGCAGGTACAAGGTCATGTCCAGGGTGTTGTGGTGTGTCTTGAATGGACGGGCGGCGGCGCCACCATACAAGGGCTGCAGGATAGGCGTTTCAACTTCCAGGTAACCACGCTCGTTCAGGTACTCGCGCATGGTGTTCACCAGCTTGGTACGCTTGATGAAGGTATCCCGTACGTCTGGGTTCACCACCATGTCCACGTACCGCTGGCGGTAACGCAACTCGGGGTCAGTGAACGCATCATACACGTGCTCTACACCATTCTCGTCTACCTCGCGCTTCACAATAGGAAGCGGCTTCAAAGACTTGGCAAGCAAGGTCAATTCAGTTACGTGCACCGAGGTTTCGCCCACCTGGGTTTTGAACACGTAGCCTTTCACGCCTATGAAGTCACCAATGTCCAGCATTTTCTTGAACACGGTGTTGTATAGGTCTTTGTTTTCGCCCGGCGCGATGTCATCACGGGAAACATAGATCTGGATACGGCCAGAGCTGTCCATCAACTCTGCAAAAGAAGCCTTGCCCATGACGCGGCGGCTCATCAACCGGCCCGCCAGGCTCACCTCTTGATAGTTGTTCTGCTCCGGATCGTAGTTGTCCTTTATATCCTTGGCCGTGGCAGTCACGTCAAAAAGTTCGGAAGGGTAGGGGTTGATGCCCATCTTCTGGAGCTCTTCGCGCTCATGGCGCCGGCGTAGTTCCTGTTCGCTTAAATGCATGGAAACGGTCTTTCAGTAATTACTTATATCAAAGCGCGAATTTCGGAAATTATTCCCATACATGCAGAGGTATGGGGGTAATCCTTTTGATTCGTTTCTATGAAGGGTAGAACAGGGCTGTGATTGGTTTGTTTTTGCTGACGTGGTGGGGGATTGATGCGAGGCCCATATGCTTGGTTGTTTCATAGCTGCCCTCCATGCGCTCACGGCCGCAATTCCAGTCTTCCCCTCTCGCACTGCCCTTTCGGCCTGAGATGTCTATCTCTTTTAACTTCTGCCTATCTATGGCCAAAAGCGAGGCGCTCGAGGAAAAGACTGGAATTGCGGAAAGTAGCATAGAACACTCCATGGTTCTAGTCTGTGACTTGGACCTACTATGATTGGAAGTATCCAACTTCCGTTAGCCAAAAGGCACTTGCGCTAGATCATGAGTAAATAGAAAAATCGAAACGGGGGTGTTTTCTGAAAATCAGCCCCGTTTCGATTTTGTCATTGGGCAAAGAAAGCACTTATTTAGGCAGCTCCAGTTTGTTCAGTTCCTCGGTGATGAAGGAGAGCTCGTTTTGGCTTAACTGTACGTCCATGGCTTTGGCGTTCTGGATGGTCTGCTCGGCGTTGCGGGCTCCCACCAAGGCAATGGTGATGCCGGGCTGCGCGATGGTCCAGCGAAGCACCAATTGGCCAAGGGCAGCATGCTTGTCTTCGGCTAGCGGCTTGATTTTGTTTAGGAAGGCGTTCACTTTCTCTAAGTTCTCTGGTTGGTACACTGGCAGACCAGCACGATGGTCCCCTTCATTGAAGTGGTGGCCCGGTTTGATTTTTCCAGTGAGCAAGCCGCGCTCTAGTGGGCTGTAGGCCAGTATGGAGATGTTCTGCTCTAAGCTATGCGGTACTACACTACCCTCTATGCCGCGGGTGACCATGCTGTAGGGTACTTGATTGGAGACCAGTGTGATGTGCTTTTCGGCTTCCTGCATTTGAGCCACGTTGTAGTTACTTACCCCGGCTTGGCGCACTTTTCCTTCTTTAATCAGTTGAGCCACAGTTTCCATGGTTTCCTGGATGGGCGTGGTGCTGTCTGGCCAGTGGATTTGGTACAGATCTATGTAATCGGTCCCTAAACGGCGGAGGCTGTCTTCACATTCTTTGATGATGCTCTCACGGCCAGCGTATTTGTAGATGTCTATCTTAATGCCTTTGGTGTCCTCGCTTTTCATGGCGAAATCTCCTTTGGCCAGGTCCCAGCGCATACCGTATTTGGTTAAGATCTGCACCTTGTCGCGCGGTATGCCTTTGATGGCTTCGCCTACAATTTCCTCGCTTAAGCCTTGCCCGTAAATGGGTGCCGTGTCAATGGAGGTCATGCCATGATCATAGGCGGCTCTGATGGCACCAACCGCTTCCTGGCGCTCAGTTCCGCCCCACATCCAACCCCCCGCTGCCCAAGCACCAAAGGTTAACGCTGATATTTCAAGGTCTGAGGTTCCTAATTTTCTGAATTCCATGGGTACTTTGTCTAGTAAAGAATACTGTAAACGGCTACTCTTTTCATTGTGCCGCCTCTTTTTACGAGCGTCAAAGAAAAGGAATCATTCTTATAGTAACGTAGGAGTGATGGTAGTGTAGAAGATACCTGGTTTTGTGAAGGAGACTACTGCCAAAGCGGAAATATGGCTTATAAAGTTCTGGAAAGGCATTCAAGTTTTCATCCTTCATTTGTTTTCAACGTTTAAGCCAAGAACTAATCCCCCAAAAACTATGAAGTGTGAATTGAGTTTAATCTTTGAAGAAAACGACGGGACCCTCCGGTGGATCTTCAATATTTTGATCTATGCCCACCAGATAAGTGAACCGAAGGTGCGCAAAATGTTACAACCAACCCTGCAGGAGTTTCTGCATAAACGCAGTTACCAGGAGGTAGTCAGGCTAGCGGAGACAGACATAGACGAAGGGGATTTTGTACGGGATTACCTAAAACAGAACCTTCTTAAGTTTAATGCCTCGCAGGTACGGGTGAAAGGAGAGAAGATCAAGTCTATCTGCTTCACCATTGAACAGGCGGGCCACATGCAGAAAGCCGCTGACCCAGAATCAGTGGACCCTGAAGTACTAGCATTGTTTGAGGGCCATGAATTAAAGCTTCAGCAGATAAACCATTGCGCTATTGAAGCCTTAAAAACAGCAGGTGCCAAAGGTGTTCAGATTGAGAAGTTCAGTCATGAATAGAATATAGTAAGCTCTTGTTTGCAGGCTACTTTTTGAAAAAAGCCTCTAAATTAGAAGCAAATAAAAGGAAAAGCCCGGCATCTGCCGGGCTTTTCCTTTTATAATATGTAAGCATTATGCAGCCGCTGAAATCTGCATAGGGGAAGTTCCTTCTGTGAAAAGAGGTTCTACCATGTGGTGTAAACGGTTTTCTACAAAGCTGTTGCTCAGATGCTCTGGCAGCTCAGTCACTATTTTTCTGTATTTCTCCAAGCCCATAGCTTGGGCCACATAACTTTCATGCAATCCGTTCATGTAGCTTACAATTGAAAGCAAGCATTCATGGAACAATTTGAAGTCAATCTCAGCCTCTACAAAACGGTCAATCTCTTTCTGTGAAGAGGAGATGCGTAAACGGCTCAACAAGTCAAATAAGGTGGTGTAGCCCATGCGCCAGGTAATCTGCTGCCAATGCTGCGAGGACCATTTGTCTAATACCTTACCCGTTTTGGCGCTTTTGATAGCCGTTGCCGGATTCTTCTGTACCTGCTGCCTGATCGCGTTAGCGGTCAGTTTGCGGGTGGTACGTAAGAACTGTCCAATCTGGGCTTGTGCTTCAATCTCCTTACCCGCAATCTGCAGACCTGCTTTGTAGCCAGCCAGAGGCAAACGGTGGATGCTGAAGTCACAATACGGGCCAGCGGCATAGTACCCAATAGCTCTAGGGTAAGCATTCTTTACCACTAAACGCCCAGCTTCCCTTCTAATGGCAGCCTCGCTATTGGTTTTGATACCCAACGTGTACAGAAAAGCCTGCAATCCCGCGAAGATAGAATAATAGGCCTGCGGGAATGTCCAATGCAGGGCATTGCGCAAGTAAGTCTCATCTCCTAGTTCAGCAGTAGCCCGTAATGCATATTCTGTGCTCCAGCTATTGTGTAGGATTCTGGCCAATGCCTGTAGGTCCTGCTCCGTGACATCAGCAGAATGCTGTCTGAAAAAGGCATTGGTTCTCAAGCCAGATTCTTCCGAGCTATGGCTGATGTGGTAGTTGATTGCAAAAAAATAGTTCAGGAATACCTGAGCCGGAATAGATTTCCGCCAGGCAGAATCCTGTGGTTTTTGCTCTTCCTGAAAGAGCGGAATCACATTTTCATCTAATACCTTCTTCATGCTTAATAAACACAAAAGAAGTAGCTAGAGTTGCATGTATGCTAATTTTTTTGGTTTGTTAAATCGCTGAAGATAAGCAAATTATCTACAGTTAATAAAAATATTAGCAATTTCTGGGGTGACTGTTTTTGAAAGGTTTTGTTAGGGGAAAAGTCAAAGGAGAATGGTGAGTTGATAGGAGTTAAGTAGTTATATAATTCAAGGTTATAATGAAATATTAATTCCTTCTTAACATACCAACCGATTGGATTGGCTACTTTTGCAGGAGCTTTCTCTACTGCTAACAACTGAAAGTTAGCCATTTGTAAAGCCCGTCCTTCTTAAGCAATCTTCTTTTTATTTTTTTTTATGGTAAAACCATTACAAAAACTAAGTTTTATACTGATGGCTTTCCTGTGCCTAGGCAGCAGCGGGAAAGCTTTAGGGCAAGTTTATCTAAACTCAACCGGCTACACCCAGAACTTTGACAACTTGGAATCTGGAATGCCGGAAGGCTGGCAGTTTGTTCGTTTAGCAGGAACAGGAACTAATCCCTTAACTTTAGGAGTAACAAATGGATCAACAGCTACTGGCGGAGTTTATAATGTTGGCACTAGTGGAGCTGCTGACAGAGCATTAGGGACTTTAGCTTCTGGAGGCGCTATACCTGCGGTTGGGGTTAGCTTCAGGAATACCACTGGAACAACCTTAAATGGCTTTAGAATTGATGCCACAATGGAGCAATGGAGAACCCATTCAAGTAATACAGTAGTTGAAAAAGTCATTTTTGAATACAGTACTGATGCCACTAGCTTAACTACAGGCACCTGGGTAGGAGTTGAAAGCTTAGACTTGGTTGAAATACTAACCACTACCACAGCAGCAGCAGCGGTAAACGGAAACGATGCGGCTAATAGAACCGCCATCACCGGGGACATTACGGCTTCGCTTGCTCCTGATGCGATTATTTGGATTAGATGGAGAGATCAGGACGCTGCTGGAAGTGACGGGTTATATGCCATTGATGATTTCTCTGCTAAATTAGTCACAGCTGACATTACTGCTCCAACCTTAGTTTCTTCAACTCCGGCTGATGGGGCTACTAACGTGGAAACTGTCACCAACCTGGTTTTGAGCTTCAGCGAGGCTGTAGAGTTAGGAACTGGTAATGTATCTCTTACCTGGAATGGAGGAACCATGTCTAAAACAATCAGTGGCTCTGATATTCAAATAGAAGGTTCAATAGTAACAGTGAAAACAGGTGAGTTGCTTGCTAAAACTACTTACTCTGTGGTAGTTGATCATGCTGCTATTAAAGATGCCGCTGGTAATTTCTTTGCAGGTGTCACTGGAACTGCCCTGTCGTTTACCACTGCGGCTGCGCCAACTCCAGTGCTTTCTTCTACAGCCGAAGCTCTTTCGTTTCCGTTTACCGCTCTTGGCAAAAACAGAGTGATGTCCTATGACCTTTCTGGGGTAAATGTAGTAGAAAACGTGACCGTGTCTGTAACAGGTCCTTTCCAGATTTCTAAAACAACTGCTGACTTCACTACTTCCATGACCTTTACTGCCGCAGAGCTTGCCGCCGCCCAAAAAGTGTATGTGCTATTTGCGCCATCAGAAGCAGGAAGATTTGCTGGTACAGTTACCAATGCTACGGAAGGTGGCCAGGATTTAACCTTGAATCTTACCGGAGTTAGTGGAGACCCCTACAACCAGAACTTCAATGATGTTGCCTTCTTGACTAACAGTGGATGGTCCAGGTTCAACGTAAGCGGTGCACAACAATGGGCAAGCACCAACTTTGGTCGTGACTGCCTTTCTGGTTGCAATGCCGCTACCTTAAACAAAGCAGTACAGATAAATGGGTTTGCCGGAGGTATCAGCGTGCCTAACGAAGATTGGTTGATCTCCCCTGAGCTTGACCTGGCTTCATTCGCCAACATGGCGGTGTTAGACTTCTGGACGATCTCAGCTTTTTCCGGAGACCAGCTTAGATTGATGTACTCGGCAGACTACACCGGAACTGGTAATCCTAATGCAGCCACCTGGACTGAAGTTCCCGGCGTATTCCCAGCTGCCAACAGCAACCTGTGGACGTTGTCTCAAGGAATTGAATTGCCGAAGACGGCCAAATATGTAGCCTTTGTTTATACCACCACCACTGGTGCTTCCCGCTGGACAGTAGATGATTTTAGAATTCAGGATGTAAGCAGCTACAACACCATTCCTACCACTACTCTTGCTTTCGGGGAAGCCGCAAGCGGAAGTCATTCGGAGGCTCAGTCTTTCACCTTCAGAGCCGTTGGTTATGGAAATATCACGCTGACCGCCTCTACTGGATTTGAGTTATCTGCTGACAACGGGGCAACGTTTGCTTCTTCTGTAGTTGTTTCAGAATCAGAAACTGTTGCTGCAGCGGGTAAAACTGTACAGGTACGTTTTACTCCTGCTTCCAGACAAGTAATAGTAGAAGGAACGATCGCTATCACTGGAACAGACTTAAGCACCGAAACCATTAAGCTGAAGGGATCTTCTTACCTGAAGTCAGAAACTTTTGACGTGGCTACCTACAACATGGAGTTCTTCGGAAATGGTGGCCAAATTGCAGGAGGCTTTGGGCCTGCCAATGGGGCTTTGCAAATTGCTAATGCAACCACTGTTGTGAACCGGTTGAACATGGATATCATTGGACTACAGGAAATCAGTAATGAGGCCGCCGTTGACCAGGTAATTGCCAGCCTTCCTGGTTATGCCAAGCAGATTTCCCAGGTGTATTCGTACTCCATCAAGCCAAATTCGTCTACACAGCCTTTCCCGGCGCAAAAAGTAGGCTTCATTTACAACACGGCCAATGTAACCCCAGTTGGTTTCAGAGTGATTTTTGAAGACTTGTACAGAAAAGCTGTTGCCGGTGCTACTACTCTGGTTGATGATGATTTCTGGTCTTCTGGTAGATTGCCATACATGGGCACCTTTGACGTAAACGTAAATGGGATCACCAAGCGCATCAACGTGATTACCATCCACGCTAAGTCAGGCTCTTCCAATGCAGACTATAACCGTCGTGTAGCTGACTTGCAAGCTTTGAAAGATACTATTGATACTTACTACGCAGACCAGAACGTGATTTTGTTAGGTGACTTCAATGACAATGTGGTTGGCTCTATCAATACGAGCGGTGTGTCAAGCTACAGCTCGTTTGTGTCTGATGTGGAAGACTTCAAAACGTTGACGTATACCTTGGCCCAGAATGGTGGCTTCTCTTTCCCAAGCTCTGGCAGCTTCCTGGACCACATCATCATCTCTGATGAGTTAACCGATGAATACCTGGAGCCTTCTACTACCATTGAAGACCCTAGAAGCTACGTGATCAACTACTCTAACACTACTTCTGATCACTTACCGGTATATGCCCGTTTTGCCTTCACGTCTATTGACCCAACGGGCACTAAGAAAGATGAGAAGGATAAATTCAGAGTGTACCCTAACCCAACTATTGGCAACGTTAGCTTGCAACTACCAGTTCTAGCTTCAAGAGACAACCTTTCTATCATGGTGTACAGCCACAGAGGTGAATTGGTGCTTCAGGCAAGCGGTTTAGAGCAAACCCTGAACCAGCGTCTGTCAGAGAAAATGTCTACGGCACTTCCGGGCATGTATCTGGTAAAAGTGCAGGTAGGTGACAAAACCTACGAAACCAGATTGATCAAAAAGTAAGACTAACCTACTTCTTCAAAGCCTGCCAGAACCATTCTGGCAGGCTTTTTTATGCCGATATATTTTCCTTACTTGCTTCTAGGGCAGACTTGGTTTTAAGGCTGTTTTGTGAAATTGACTCTAAAATGCTATGCGTAAAGTCTCACTCTATCCCGTGGTTTTTCTTTGGCTTTTCCTGCAATTGGCGGGTTGTAAACCAGCAGACAGGCATGTCTCTGCTTCCCGTCAGGAAACTGGAGTAACTGGTAAGAACGGGATGGTAGTAAGCGCCCACCCTGAGGCATCCCGCATAGGGTTGGAGATTCTGCAAAAAGGGGGCAATGCCTATGATGCAGCGGTTGCCACGGGGTTTGCCTTGGCCGTAGCTTACCCTGTAGCAGGCAATATTGGCGGAGGCGGTTTTTTGGTCTACCGGAAACAAGATGGAGAAATAGGCACCCTGGATTATCGGGAAAAAGCACCCAAAGCCGCTACTAAAAACATGTACCTTGATGCCCAAGGCAATGTGGTGGCAGATGCCAGCACTTTAGGACATTTAGCAGTAGGTGTGCCAGGGGCAGTAGCCGGGTTGGTAGCCATGCATCAGAAACTCGGAAGCCTTCCCTGGGCGCAGGTTGTACAGCCTGCCATAGATCTGGCCCAAAAAGGAGTAGTGCTTACTGAACGAGAAGCCCGGATGCTTAACGGTGCAAAGGAAGGTTTTATCAAAGCCAACAAGTTCAACACCCATGTGGTGAGAGAGACGCCGTGGGAAAAAGGAGATATTCTGCCCCTGCAGGAGTTAGCGCGTACCTTAGAACGAATACGGGATAAGGGAAGAAACGGCTTCTATGAAGGAGAAACGGCAGATTTGCTGGTGAAAGAAATGCGCCGGGGCGGAGGAATCATTACGCACCAGGATCTGAAAGAGTACCAGTCGGTTTGGAGACCTGCTCTTACGGGGACCTACCGCGGGTACAAAGTTATTTCCATGCCTCCACCTTCCAGTGGAGGAATAGCGCTCTTGCAGTTGCTGCAGATGGTAGAACCTTATGATCTGCAAAAGTGGGGCTGGCAACACGCCAACACCGTACATGTGATGGTAGAAGCCCAACGGAGGGTATACGCAGACCGGGCTACCTACTTAGGTGACCCAGACTTTTTTAAAGTCCCGGTAGCCAATCTCCTGAACCCTGCATACTTAAAAAACCGCATGGCTACCCTGAACATGGAGCAAGCCACGCCTTCCACTCAGGTGCAGCAGGGAAGGTTGTTGGCCAGAGAAAGTGATCAGACTACTCATTACTCCATTGTTGACCAATGGGGAAACGCGGCTTCAGTGACAACAACTCTTAACGGAGGCTACGGCTCAAAAGTAGTAGTAGAAGGGGCTGGCTTTATCTTGAACAATGAGATGGACGACTTCAGTGTGAAGCCAGGGGTGCCCAACATGTTTGGGTTAATAGGAGGGGAGGCGAACGCCATTGCTCCAGGCAAAAGAATGTTAAGCTCTATGACCCCCACCATTCTGGAAAAGGACGGAAAACTTTTTATGGTGGTAGGCACTCCCGGTGGATCAACCATTATCACCTCTGTGTTTCAGACAATCCTGAACGTCATTGACCATGACATGGGCATGCAGAAAGCAGTTTCGGCTCCTAGATTCCATCACCAATGGCTTCCGGATCGCATTGAACCTGAATCCGATGCTTTGTCTGCATCAGTAAGAGCGGAGCTGCAAAAAAGAGGGCACCTTCTCCAGAATAGATCTAGCTACGGAGCGGTAGAAGGCATTCTCAAACTTAAAAATGGTACTTGGGAAGGTGGAGCAGACCCAAGAGGAGATGATACTGCGATGGGTTATTGATTTTAACGGGAATACAATTCTATTCTAAAGCATTCAAGCTTCGCTACACTGGTTTTACAGGGTGGTGAAGCTTTTTTGTCTTTAATGAGAAGGGGCATTAGACAGTAGAGATTTGCTCCATTTCATATATGTCAACAAGGAGTTTTCATTGATTTAGGGGACCTTTCCGCCTAGTAGCGCCCACTTACTAAATGGTAGACCCCATTTCTCATCTGAGTCCATTAATTCCATATCCTTCTTCGTTTTGGATTGACTACTCTAATAGCATGTACAACTTCCTGTCAATTGTACATACTACTTGTTCTTTGTCCTATTAATTAGATTCAAGAAGAGCTTAGTATGCAATCTATATCAAAATGGAATATGAGTATCTCATGTATGATATCAATTTGTCTGAAGTGTGTAGTATATAAATCATTCTAAATATAATTTCATAGGAGTCAACTCGTTCTCTGTCTATTAAGAAGTTGTGCGAATATTAAGGTATTCAGATATATAAAGTTACATTTTCAATGAACTTATAGTGTAGCCTTTTAGTTGTACCAACATCTAATAGGAAAATCCATCATAATTGCTTTGCCTATCTGCTAGAATAGACTTTTCAATTCAACCCCTTCATCAATCTTAGACAATGAATCTGAAGCAAATTGCTGCTCTTGGCTTGCTGTTGTTACTTGCAAGCGTTTCTAGGGCACAGGTGACACCTCAAAGAATGTTCATTCCGCGTCTATACCAGCAAAATTATTTCTACCTGAACCCTGCTTTTGCAGGAGCAGAAGGGAGACGTGAATTTGGGGTTTTTGGACACGTGAATTCTATAAACCGGGAATCTTCTTCTGCTCCATTGTCTGTAATTGCGCATTATCAAGGGTATGTGAATGCTAATAACTCAAACGGGATAGGCATTGTAGGGGTGTATGACCAATTTGGTCCTTATTGGTTAGGTAAGTTAGGCTTCACTTATGCCAAACGTTTTCAATTAGGAACCCAAAGCAGCCTTGCATTTGGTGCCCAGTTGGCCGCCGAATACATGAACGTTGATCTTTCTGAGAAAAGCCGGGGAGAAGAACGGAGAATGGTAGGCCATGACAATGACCTTCGGCCTGATATCGATGCCGGGGTTTGGCTGAAGCTCCGAAATTTCTATGCTGGTGGTACAGTGGCTAGTATACTGGAGCCTTCTTATAATTTAGTGGGCGACGCTGAACACGAGGGCATCAGGGAAATAGTAGTAACTGCCGGGTATAAGCTCGCTTTAACAGAGCAGTATTCCTTAATTCCTTCGTTTCTAATGACCCAAGCGTTGGAAGACGGCAAACAAGAGTATCAATTTGGCACGATGGCTCATATCAAGTTCCTTACGGCTGGGGTTAACTACCGGGGCCAATTTGATAAGAGAGCTCCATGGAACGTGAGTGCTGGTCTCAACATCAAAGACAACGTGCACTTAACTACTACCTTTGACATTACAAAAAAATCAGTTGGGGTGCCAAAGCCTGATCCTCAGGTAGAGGCAAATCTCCACATACGGTTCTAACATCAAACATAGTAGATACTATGAAGGCTTGCCAGAAGGCAGGCCTTTTTTTATGTCTTGACCACAAACCCAGGAGGTACAACCTAACAAAGATGGCCTGAGTAGAAGGAGAAAACTACCTTCTACTGTATGGACCTATCCTATATCCTGAATGAGCTTGGGGAAGACAGAGCTACGTATTTCAATGCAGTGGCGCCACCCATTATACAGAGTAGCAACTTTGCCTGTAGAACAGTAGCTGAGATGCGCTTTATGCTCCAACATGAGGCGGAGGTGCACTTTTATTCGCGAGGGAATAATCCAACGGTGAGCATGCTGGAGCAAAAGGTTGCCGCCTTAGAAGGAACAGAACACGCCATTGCTTTTGGAAGCGGGATTGCAGCCGTGGCAGCAGCGGTATTGTCTCAGGTGAAAGCTGGTGACCATGTAGTCTGTATCAAGAAGCCATATACCTGGACGAATAAACTCATGCGGTATTTTCTGCCTCGGTTTGGAGTGGAGGTGACGATGGTAGATGGCACTGATGCCAGAAACTTTGACTTGGCCAGCAAGGAAAATACGGTGTTGTATTATTTAGAAAGCCCCAACTCCTTCACTTTTGAACTGCAAGATATTGCCCGGGTTACTTCCTACGCCAAAGGCAGGAACATCTGCACCATCATTGACAACAGCTTTGCGTCCCCGTTATTCCAGAACCCGGCAGCTATGGGGGTAGATCTGGTAGTGCATTCAGCTACTAAATACATTGGTGGTCATAGTGATGCCATGGGCGGCATAGTCTGTGGAACACGGGAGCGCATCAACCGAATCTTTGAGGCTGAATTCATGACCTTAGGGGCTGTGTTGTCACCCCATGATGCCTGGCTATTGCTGAGAGGCTTGAGAACGCTGCCCCTGCGTATGGAACGGGTGGCGAAGACCACTCGTCAGGTTGTCGCTTACCTGCAGCAAAGAGATGAGGTCGCTGAGATTATCTGGCCTTTCTTACCAGAGCACCCGCAGTATTATCTGGCTAAAAAACAGATGCGGAACAATACAGGGCAATTCACCATCAGGTTAGCGGCAGAAAGTTTGGAGGAGGTAGAAAGGTTCTGTGACAGCTTGCAGCACTTCTTGATGGCGGCTTCCTGGGGAGGGTATGAATCATTAATTTTTCCGGTGGCGGCTTCTTACAGGGATGGCAACTTCAGGTCGTCCATGCCTTTCACTCTAATCAGGTTTTACATTGGGCTGGAAGACCCTGAGTATTTAATCAAGGACCTGGAGCAGGCTTTTACCAAAATGAAAAGGTAATCTGATTTAAGGCTGCTTTCAGAAAAAGGCATAAAAAAGGCCGGTACTTATGTACCGGCCTTTTTTAGAGGCTTGCCAATGGTTTCTTACAAACCATCTTTCAGGATAGAAACAGCTTCCTGAATATACAAGTCTTTCTTAGCGTTACGGGTAAAAGCCTGGAAGCGAGCAGAAGCAGCAGTATCTCCGGTTAACTTAGACAAGTCTTGCTTCAAGCCAGCCACATCCAGTTGTGGGATGTTTTTCCGCAGGTTCTCCAGTTTCTTAGATTCTTCCTGAGCTTTGCGTTCTTCAGCTAAGTAAGTGCTTAGTTTCAGCGAGCGGGTAGAAGTCTCGGTTCTTTCTTTCAAACGCATAGCAGTTTGGTTGATCAAAGAGAACGTTGGGCTAGCGGCCACTCTGGCCTTAGAAGAAGCTTTCAGTTTCTCAATAGAGAAGTTGGGGCTGTTCCAAGTGTTGAATTTAGCCGATTGGATCTCATCAAACGGAAGCGCATATTCCTGCTCTTTCTCGCCATATTTCAGGTACGTATAAGTGTCTGGTAGCACGATGTCTGGAGTCACGCCACGCAACTGGACAGTTTTACCACTGATTCGGTAATACTTCTGAGTTGTCAGTTTCAGGTGACCTAGAGGTTTCACTGCATCAAAAGAAGCCGGCAATACCTGGTCTAAGTCAAAGAACTGCTGAACAGTACCTTTGCCATAAGTAGAGCTACCTACAATCACACCACGTTTGTAGTCCTGAATGGCGGCAGCCATGATCTCAGATGCAGAGGCACTGTTCTCATTTACCAACACCACCAACGGGCCACCAAACTGAACCTGCGGATCACGGTCTTCTAAAACCGCAGCAGGGCCATTGGCTGATTTCACTTGGACCACTGGACCGGACTTGATGAACAAGCCCACCATGTCAACCACGTCCTGCAAAGAACCGCCACCGTTGTTTCTTAAGTCAAGAATAATGCCTTGGGCATTTTCCTGCTTCAGCTTCTGGATTTCATTTGCCACGTCTTTACCGCTGTTGCGGCCACCGGCGTTCTTGAAGTCAGCGTAGAAGGCAGGCAAATGAATGTAGCCAATTGGTTTTTGGCCTTTGATGATTAGGGACTTGGCATAGCCTTCTTCCCGTACCACCACGTCACGGATGATGGAAACCACTTTCATGGTACCATCGACTTTCTTCACGTGCAGACGAACCTCAGTACCTTTTTTACCTCTGATCAAAGTAACAGCCTTGTCAATGCGCATCCCAGAAATATCTACTGGTTGCTGATTTCCCTGCGCTACTTTCAAGATCACATCACCGGGCTTCAACTCACCTTGCAGGTAAGAAGGGCTACCGGGGGTGATTTCAGAAACTTTAATAACCCCGTCTTTTTCCTGTAACAAGGCACCAATACCTTCTAAACGACCAGAGAACTCATAGTCAAAGTCTTCTTTCTCTTTAGGGGCATAGTACTCTGTGTGCGGGTCATAGATGTTCGCGAAGGAGTTGAGATAAGAAGAACGGTAATCTTCGTTCTCTAACTGGCCCATCCGCTTGAAAAGCTCATCGTAGTTTTCGCGCAGCTTCTTACGGGCATCAGCCTCAATTTCAGGCATGCTCTTCTTCGTTTCTTTAGAACCTACTGAGTCGGCTTTTTGCTGGCTGTCAATAGCGTCAGCTACTCTTATGAGTGCCTGGTACTTCAAGTACTTGCGCCACTCTTCTTTTAAAGCAGCTGGCGATGAAGCAAACTTCAGTTTCTCTGGTTTTACCTCAATGGTTTCTTCTTTATCAAACTCAAATGGTTTCTCCAGAATCTCTTTATAATAACTTTCAGCCTCTTTCAGTCTTTTCTGAAAAAGACTCATGGAAAGGTCGAAGAACTTAAAAGAGCCGTTCTTGAACTCATCGTCCAGTTGGGTCTGGTAAGTTGCTAACTGGTCTACGTCTGACTGCAATAAGAATTTCTTATTATGATCCAGGCGCTCCAGGTATAGATTGAAGGCTTTTTTGGAGAAATTATCGTCTAAGCGCTCCGGAGAGTAGTGAGCCGAGCTCAATCCCTGCATAAGCACTTTGGTTAATACTTCGTTTTTCTGGTCCCGTGCTGTGGTATCTGTCTCCAGCAGTTTGTAGGAAGCAATGCCGAACACCACAGAAGCGGCAGTACCGTACGTAACCAGTTTTTTCTTAAATGAAAACATATATGCGTCTCTAGAAATGTCTGTTAATCTATATACAAAAGTAGTGCCTGTTTTGCGGTTGCATTACTTTAGCTTAAACGTACACTATCTGTAGAAAGGTGTAAGCGGTATAAGATAATTTAATAAAGAATTGCAAGTAAGCAGAACGTGGCAGTAGTTGTTCTTTTTGACTCTGTTTTTTTTAACAATAGTGACCTTGGTTTTGTTTCTCCTTGATTTTCAATGAGAATAATATTTATAGGCAATGTAGGTACACCTCAAAAATTCAAGGGTGTGTGGAAACGAAGGCATGGCGGCATCATGAGGAAAATAGATCTCAACTTCACCTTAACCGCCAAACAACATGGAAACAAACTCCACTTACGCCGCCACCCTGGATGACATGGTTTTTGAAGGCCGAAACAAAGCCTATGGTGCCTATGTCTTACGCAAATTGTACCATCAGCATTTAAGTCAGGCCACTCTGTTTGCAATTTCATTATTCCTGATTGCCTTCTCTATTCCTACTCTGGCGAACAGATTTTTTGTAAAGACAGCCATTCCTATAACACCCCCTAAAGTGGATACAGGCAAATGGGTGCCGGTTGACTTGCCTGAACCAGAGAAAATAAAAGAAGTAAAAGCGTCAGAGCCTTCCGCTCCCAAACCTGCTGCACCCACCGTAAAGAACGTATCCATCAAAGTAGTGGAAGACACAAAAAAGGTCATAGATGAGATTCCAACGCAGGAGCAACTTAAAACCGCTAACTCAGGAATTGCTACTTCAGAGGGAACTGGTGAAGGGAACCTCAATAATCCTGAACCTGCTGGTGGAACAGGGGATGGCACCGGAACTGGAAAGGAGGATGCATCAGCCGCAGTGGAGCCCTTTCTAAGCGTGGAGAACATGCCTCAGTTTGAGGGAGGACTTTCTAAACTGATGGAATTTGTAGGCAAGAACCTTAGGTACCCAAGGGCAGCTCAGGCAAGTGGAATAGAAGGAACAGTGGTGGTGAGCTTTGTGGTTGCCGCTACCGGTGACATCACCGATATCCAGATTCTGAAAGGCTTAGGATACGGCACCGAAGAAGAGGCAGTAAGGGTCATGAAAAAACTACCTCGCTGGAAACCCGGCAATCAGAATGGAAGAGCCGTTCCCGTACGAATGACCTTGCCTATCAGGCTAGAGCTAAAATAGGAAGGAGCTGGATATTAATTTGGTCTCTACAAGAAAATAGGAGGGAAGTCTATACCTCAACTACTCGGGTTATTTCCTTCTTTTATTATTAAAAACGCATCACAAACGGACAAGAAGTATAAATAGTTTTAAATATAAAAGCCCCGGCTCTGTATAGAACCGGGGCTTTTATATTTCAATATTGAAGGAGTGTCTACAGACTAACGGTAGATATGCTCACCGCGGTTGGTGCGCCACTCGTTTTCAAAGTAATCAGCATCCTCATGTGAACGAGGAGTAACGCCCATTACTATATTTCCTTCTTTAATGCCAGACTCATACACCTTGGCACGTTCTTCCGGAATGCCAGAGCCTACTAAGGCACCAAGTAAACCACCTGTCAGGCCACCAGCACCGGCACCAGCCAAACCAGCCGCCAACGGACCAGCAATCACCAAACCTAGTCCAGGAAGTGCAATAGAAGTACCAATAGCAGCAATGGCTCCAACAATAGCACCCAAAGTACCTCCAATAGCAGAACCAGCTCCGGCTCCTTCTAAGGCTTTGCTGCCAAGTTCTGTGTCGTTGTTTTCGCTGTCAGAAAAGTGGCGCTTACGAGCATCATCGCTCATAATCACGTTAATGTCATCTTTGCTGTAGCCGCGGCTGTGTAAAGAGTTGTACGCGCGTTCTGCACTGTCTCTGTCTCTGAACATACCGGTCATCATACCACCGCCACTGTTCATTCCGGTGCTGTTTAAACCTCCGCTGTTCAAGCCGCTGCTATTCATGTCGCCACTGTTCATGCCTCCATTGGGAGTATTTCCTGTCCTGTTTTCCATAGTTCTTTGTTTGATGTTTAGTAGATGTAACATAATGGTAATTACTGAGTCAATCACTTGTCTGGCAACTGACAATTAGTAGTTAGCTAAACGCAAAGACTACGTATTAGTTACATCTGTGCTCTAGGCAGAAAACACAAACGCCCATGCAGGGCACAGGCGTTTAGGTGGTATTTCAGGAAAATATCTTTAAAAGGAAAGGCAGTTCTTAGTTATAGACTTTAACCATGTACACGTAGTCCTGCAGCTTCTTCAACTGTTGCGGACGTGCGTTTCCGGCTAGGTTATTTACTTTAGGCAGAGAAATAGGGGTAGGCAACCGGTGTTCTGGAAGCTGGTCTAACAAAGTAAGCAAATACGCTGATTTAACTGCGAATGCAGCACCATCTACGCCCAGCATTTTGCCGGAAATCACACCAATCATGTTCCCACGATCATCAAGCAAAGGACCACCGCTGTTACCTGGGTTTAAAGGAATAGAGATCTGGTAAGAAGCCGTGTCTCCGTACACACCTGAGCGGGAACTAAGGGTGCCTTCCCCAAATACCACGTCTTCCCTTGGATAACCCAATGTGAACACACGCTCTCCTAACTCACTTTCTTTTTGTTTAAAGGAGTAAGGCAGTTTCCCGAAGCCGGTAAACGTTGTGTCTGTAACCCGCAGCAAGGCCAGGTCACGCACCTGGTCAGAGTAGATTTCCTCTACCTTGTATTTGATGCCATTCTTATTTTCAATCATCAGGGAATCGGCGCCCTCAATCACGTGGTAGCTGGTCACGAAGTACCCGTCTGAGGTAAGCACAAAGCCTGTACCCGAGAACTGGCCTGGATTGATGGAAACAGCTTTAGGAGTGATAGTATTACTGCCCAAAATAGCATTTTGCTTCCGCTTGAGGTCATCCATTTCACGGCGCAACTCTACGTAACGGGCAGCCTGCTGTTTGGTGGCTGACCGCCACATTTCCATTCCTAGTAAACTGCTGAACACCGTTACAATAGCAACCGTAGCAGCCACACCCATAGTTGCAGCGTACCGGCGCATAAAGATTTGAACTGGTGTTCTGCGTTTCAAAACAGGGGCTACTTTCACGTTTTCCTGTTGCCACTCCTGGTGGTGCTGGCTCAGGCGGTCACGCAAAGATTTTTGTTTGCCGTAGTTCTGCAGGGCAGCCGTAAACAGCTTCGCCTCCTTTACCCGTTGGGCAAAGACCGGGTCAGCGGCCATGCGTTCCTCCAGCATCCGGCGCTCTGTAGAGGTCACCTGGTGCTGATGGTAGCGTTCAATTAATTCTAATAATTCCCGTTCACTCATATATAGCTGTGCATCCTCTTAGGATGTCTGTTATTACGGACCTATTAATCAGGAAGGCACCTGATAATCTAAAAAGAACAGTTTCTTCAGGCGCATCAAACATTTGTACTTCTGGTTCTTGGCTGAGTCAACATTGTTGTAGCCAAATTTGTCAGTGATCTCAGCCATGCCCATGCTTCTGATATAAAAATCTTCCAGCAGTGTCTTGCAGGGTTCTCCCAGTTGAGACATGGCGTTGCTCATGGCTTCAAACTTGAGTTCGTTCTGCTCAGCCTGTTCTACTTCTCCTTCAACCTGTGGTACTATTTCTGACTCTGTGTCTTCCACCATACCATGGCTGAACCTGCTGCTGCGCGAAAGCCTCTTAAGCCACAACCGGCGGCAAATAGAATACAGGTAGGTCTTAATCTGGCAGTTTAATTCCAGTTGGCCTGCCTTTATCTTCTCGTAGAAGACAATCACCGCTTCCTGAAAAATATCCTTGGCATCATCCTCCGTTCCGCTGTTGCTCTGCACAAAAAACAGAACCATGGGGAAATGGAGTTTGTATAACCTGCTCAGAGCCGTGTCATCATCCTGAAGAATTCCTTCTATAATGGCCGCATCGGTCACTAGCGCCTTACTAATCATGCTCGTCAATTAATACAGTTTCAGTCAATTAGTAACCCACAGGAAAAAAATAAAAAATATTTCAAAAGCGTGGGTTACCTCTGGGGGGGTAGTGGTATAAAGGTTGAAATTAACGCTAAAACCCTTAAAACAAATTACAATGAAAAAGGTATTTTCTCTTGCCCTAGTTGCTGGTATGTTCGTTTTCGCTTCTTGCGAGTCTAAGTCTGCTGAAGGAACTGAAGGTGCTGCTACTGAGTCTACTGATGCTGCTGCTACTGAAGGCACTGATATGACTGGTACTGACACTACAACTACCACTACAACTGACGCTACTACAACTGGTACTACTACTGGTACTGACACTACTGCCACTACAACTGGCGCTACTACTGCTCAGTAATTAGTGGTGTGCGTCTGCACACCTCTCCTGCATAAGGAAAAGATAAGGCGTCTCTTACGGTTTGCGTATGAGACGCCTTACTTTTTTGCCCCGTTTGGTTTAAGCTTTGTTTTCTGTAAACAGGTCCTAAACCAAACGGGGCAATTTTCTTTTAGCGTTTGCGGCGTTCCAGTTCTTTTTTTACAAGGGAGAATTCACGGCTAGACTGACCAGCAATGGCGGTGTTTTCATCTGCCCGGCGCAACAGATACGGCATAACAGCCTCTACCGGACCGTAAGGAACATATTTAGCAACATTGTAGCCGGCGTGTGCCAGGTTGTAAGACAGGTTATCACTCATGCCCAGCAGCTGTGCAAAATAGATGCGTTCATCATTAGGCTGCACGTTGAATTCAGCCATCAGCTCCATGAGGTGGTAACAACTGTGCTCATTGTGGGTTCCGGCGCAGATGGCAATACGGTCAAGGTGCTCCATGCAGAACCGAAGTGACTCATCATACAAAGCATCGGTGGCTTGTTTGGTGGGGTTTATGGGATTGTTGAGTCCTTTTTGCTGCGCTACCCGACCTTCTTTCTCCATGTAGGCGCCCCTCACCAGTTTACCACCCAGGTAGTAACCCAGTTTTTGTGCCCGTTCAAAGTCACGTTTAATCACGTCCAGGCGGTCATGGCGGTACAATTGGTAGGTGTTATAGACAATGGGGCGCTCCTGGTTGTAGAGTTCCATCATCTCGTAGGTCATTTGGTCAATGGTTTCCTGCATCCAGCTTTCCTCAGCGTCAATAAAAACACGTACCCCGCGTTCATAGGCCCGTTGACAGATAGATTTTACGCGTGCTCTTACCCGGCCTAAAGCTGCTTTGTCAGATTGGGTTAGTTCCTGGGTTGCCTGGGCTTTGGCCAGCAAGGCCGGATCTGCCACCCCGGTCACCTTGAAAACGCTGAAGGGTATATGCTCAGAGGTAGCAGCCATCTCAATGGTAGAGATTATCTCCTGCACCGTGTGGTCGAAACTAGCCTCATTGCTTTCTCCTTCCACAGAGTAGTCCAGAATGGTTCCTATGCCAGAGCGGCCAAGTTTCTCAATGGTAGGTCTGCATTCCTCAATGGTTTCGCCCCCGCAGAACTGCTCAAAAATACTTTTCTTGATCAGGAATTTAACTGGCAGGTTCCAGCTCAACGCCTTCTTCATGAGACCTCCCCCCATTTTCACCATGGAGTTGTTGTTCATGGCCGCAAAAAGAAGGTAGGTTTTATATAATTCCGCATCAGATTTGTCAGCAAACGCAATGGCGGTATCTTCAAAAGAAACTTTCGGGGCAGGAGTCATAGATTATGTGCTACATTTAAGCTATGCAAAGATAACGTAAAAACGGTTGTTAGTTGTTTCTGAGAAGATTTGCCGAAATCATTTCTAAAACCCTACCGCCTTACTGATCTAGAGGATGGAACAGAAAAAAGAACTCAATTATTTTCACCAACTCAGCAAAGTGCGCCGCAAACCATTGGTCATTGCAGGCCCCTGCAGCGCCGAAACCCGAGACTAGGTTCTGGAGACTGCCCGCCAGTTAAAAGAACTGCAGGTAGATATTTTCAGGGCCGGAGTCTGGAAACTTCGCTCCAAACCGGGCACCTTTGAAGGCGTGGGGCCCGAGGGAATGAAATGGCTACAGGAAGTACGGCAAACGCATGGGTTACCTGTGGCTACCGAAGTCGCCGAATCCCACCACGTAGAAACCGCCCTCAAACACAACATAGACGTTCTCTGGATTGGCGCCCGCACCACAGGTAATCCTTTTGCAGTGCAGGAGCTCGCCGAAGCCCTACGCGGTACCAATGTTCCCGTCATGGTCAAGAACCCCGTAAACCCAGACCTGAGCCTTTGGGCCGGAGCAATAGAGCGGCTATGGGCAGTAGGGCTACAGGATGTAGCCGCCATTCACCGTGGGTTTTCATCCTTTGAGCCTACCCAGTACCGCAATGTTCCGCTTTGGCAGATTCCCATCCAACTGAAAGGCATGTACCCGTTTCTGCCCGTTGTGGTAGACCCCAGCCATATAGGAGGTAACCCAGACCATATTTTGCCTATTTCCCAGAAAGGATTGGACGTGGATTTTGAAGGAGTGATGATTGAGACCCATCTTAATCCGCTGACCGCCTTATCAGATGCCGGGCAGCAAATTACACCCCAAACCTTTAACGAGATAATAGCCAGGCTGCAGGTGCGCAGCATGCCAGATGCCGCCTTCATCAGCCGCACCGAAGAACTTCGCCAGAAAATAGATCGTGCCGACCAGGAAATCATTGAAGCCTTGGCCCGACGTATGCAACTGGTGGAAAAGATTGGCCAGGACAAAAAAGAAAACAACATTGCCCTATTTCAGCCAGACCGCTGGAAAAGCATCTTTGAAAGCCGTAAAACCTGGGCGCTGGAATTGCATGTAAACCCCGAGTTTGCCGCTGAACTTTATGAATTGATTCACCTGGAGTCCATCAGGATTCAATCGGAAATAGTAGGCGAATCAAAGGAAAAAGAATAGCAGAGCAAAAGGAGAGAGATAGATTGCGGTTTCACGATAGTTTTAGAAAAAGAGCTTAGAAACTGCTTCGTAGTAAGTGGACTAAGGCGAGTGCTTGATCATCTTTTATAGTAAATTCTATCTTCCTGAAAGGTTTGGCTGTACTTTTAACACTTGAGGAAATGTATTTTTGCTTTTTTAATTTTGAACTGCCCCAAACAATCCCGTTTTTGGGGAAATATCTGGTTTAAGGGCCTTTTAGGAAAAACAGCCCGAAAACAAATTAACGTAGAACACATTGACTGAAGAAATATTCATAGGCCAGGAAGCCATGGGCCAGTGGCAACAGTTGCTGCAAAATAGGGCCTTCAAAAAGACTGTAGTGTTGGTAGACGAGAACACGCATCGGCACTGTTACGCTCTCCTGAAGCCGTATTTACCCCAGGAACACCACGTGGTACACATCAAAAGTGGCGAGGAAAACAAGAATCTTGCTACCTGTGAGCACGTTTGGCGGGAACTCACCGAGCAAGGACTGGACCGTTGGAGTTTGTTAGTGAACCTGGGGGGCGGCGTTTTAACAGATTTAGGTGGTTTCTGCGCCAGTTTGTACAAGCGCGGCATTAGGTTCGTGAACGTGCCAACTACCTTGCTGTCTCAGGTAGACGCCAGCGTGGGCGGTAAAACCGGCATCGATTTCATGGGTTTTAAAAACCACATCGGGGTTTTTCAGGAGCCATTGGCGGTGCTGGTGAACCCAACGTTTCTTCAAACCTTGGACATGCGCCAGATGAAATCCGGCTACGCCGAGATCATCAAGCATTGGCTGATTATGGATGCTGAGAAGTTCTATGAGCAACGGTACATTGGCATGTTCACGGAAGACTGGACCGATTTGATCCGGCATTCCATAGATATCAAATCTCGCGTGGTTACTGCTGATCCATTGGAGAACGGCCTGCGCAAAATCCTGAATTTTGGGCATACCATTGGTCATGCGGTAGAAAGCTTTTACCTGGAGCAGCCTGGACAGGTGTTGCTGCATGGCGAGGCCATTGCTGTGGGTATGCTGTGTGAGGCCTGGCTTTCGGTGCAGAAAGGTTTGCTGCCGGAAGATGAGTTAAACCAGATTGAGACATTTATCTTGTCTATCTATGAAAAAGTAAACCTAGCCCAAGCTGATTTACAAGCCATCAGCCAGCTGTGTCTCCACGATAAAAAAAATGACGGGGCTACCATCAACTGTACCTTGCTGCAGAAGATTGGCGAGGCCGTTTATGATCAACCTATCACTTTACCTGAGGTACAAAGTGCCTTACGCTATTACCAATTACTATGATTTCAGCTGCTGCCGTGCGCGTATCGCACCCAACGGGCGTGTTACGTGGACGCGTGACCTTGCCCGCCTCCAAAAGTGAAGCCAACCGGGCCCTTATTATCAGGGCCCTATCCGGAAAGGATTTTCCTATTCATAACCTGTCAGACGCAAATGACACCCAGCTTTTGAATCGTCTGCTTTCCACGCCTGCCGGCGAAGAAGTAAGTGCCGAAGATGCGGGTACCGTGATGCGTTTTCTGACCGCTTATTACGCTGCCACTGGCCAGGAACTTACGTTAACCGGAACTCCCCGCATGTGCCAACGACCTATTGGAGTCTTGGTAGATGCGCTTCGGCAGTTGGGTGCTCAGATTGAGTATCTGGGTGAGGAAGGCTATCCGCCACTGCGAATGAAAGGCTTTGAGCCCGCTGGCACCAATCAATTGACTGTTCGCTCCGACATCAGTAGCCAGTATATTTCTGCGCTGCTTATGATTGCCCCGCTGTTACCACAAGGTTTGGAATTAACCTTAGAGGGTAAAATCAGCTCAGAGCCTTACATAAGAATGACTTTGGCGCAAATGACCCATTTTGGGGTGCAGGCTACTTTTGAGGGACAGAAAATAACTGTAGCTAAGCAGGAGTACCAGGCCAAAGAATACACTGTAGAATCAGACTGGTCGGCGGCTAGCTACTGGTATAGTATTACTGCGTTGGCCAAAGAAGCAGATTTGTTTCTTCCTGCCTTGCGATCAGATTCATTACAAGGTGACAGCGTACTTCCTGTATTGATGGCTCCTTTTGGTGTCCAGACCCAGTTTACTCCGGAAGGCGTGCAGTTAACGAAGAAGCCTGTTCAGGAGCCTTTGGCACAAATCGATTTCTTCGCCTGCCCAGATCTGGCCCAAACGGTAGCGGCTCTGGCAGCTGGTTTAGGTCTGGAAGTTGAAATGACAGGGCTGGAAAGTTTAAGAATCAAGGAAACGGACCGTATTGCCGCCCTTCAGTTTGAACTGGTAAAATTGGGAGCTGAACTTCGGGAGGTTTCTCCAGATGTTTTCAAGGTGTTTTTGGCTAAACAACCGGAAAACGAGCCAACCATTCATACCTATGAAGATCACCGCATGGCCATGGCCTTTGCACCCCTGGCTTTGAAAGTACCGGTTATCATAGAAGAACCGAAGGTAGTCAGGAAGTCTTACCCTACTTACTGGAATGAATTAGAAAAGGCTGGATTTGCCCTGGAGGTAAAATAAATTTTAAAGCCTGTACTCGACACAAAAAGCAATGCCCTCCCATTTTGCAAAATGGGAGGGCATTGCTTTTTGTGTAATTGATTTTGCCTCTTCTTTATCTGCTTAAGTTAAGAATAAAGTAGCATTGCAAGTTTGTGTTTACCTAAAATCTTCATGCTTGGTTTTACTTTTAGCAGCCGTGGTGATATCCTGCTAATACCTTCAATTATAGGTAATAGCATCTGTTTTTTGCGCGCAAGCCTAACACTTGTGAGTATAATGAATATAACTTTTTTGTTGTACAATGGCTTGATTAAAGATGTACCTAATGTGGCTTATGAACTTTTCCTATAAGGAGCTCGTTTAAAGGGCAAATGATGTCTTAACATCAGAACGCAACTAAAACGTACAACTATGAAAAATTTCAATGTTTGGATGCTGGCTGGTTCATGTATGATGGGCAGTATGACATTGGTTTCTTGCAATAAAACAGAAAAAGAAGCTTCTGCAGCAGACCGCGTAAAAGTAGAGCAGTTCCTGAAACAAGCAGCAACAAATGACAACTTTCAGTTGATGGCAGGTATGATGGCCAATGACCAAACTGAATCAGGTGAGGTGGGTGCTTTAGGGCAGAAAATATACCACGTACACTCCAGAACCACTCCGGTTCTAGCGGAGATTGCTAAGAAAAAAGATGTGCAACTTCCTGCTGAAATGGGAAGTGAAAACAAGGCCCTAGTAGACAGCCTTGAAGCGAAGAAAGGGGAGGAGTTTGACCAAACCTTTGCAAAGGTAGAAGTAGCAGCCCACGAGGAAGCAATCGCTTTCTATGAGAAAGCTGACAAAGAAGTAAGTGACCCTGATGTTCAGCAATTCATTGATCAGATTTTGCCGGTTCTAAAAGAGCACTTGGCAGAGGCGCAAGAACTGCAGAATGCAGTTGCGCAGGTTGACAAAGCAAAATAATTTTCAATCCATAAAAAAGCCCTGCCGTACTCAGTACGGCAGGGCTTTTTTATGGATGCTGTTATAATCATCTTAACTTGTCAACCAGTTACGTCATTAATTAACTTTTGCAAATAGGCTACAGAATGCAAAAGCCTGCTTCCGTACCAGCTAAACAATTCCCCATTTACTACTCTTACCAGTGCCTGTGGGCAAATGGCCTGAAACTCCTGAATGTGTTTCTCCTTGAACGGGAAAGGCTCAGAAGAAAGTAAAATCAAAGAAGGATTCGCTTCCTGCAACTGCTCAGGTGTTACCTCTGGGTATCTTGGCAAGTGGCCCAACACATTTTTGAAGCCACAAAGGGAAAGCACGTGGTCAATAAAGTTCTGGCTACCTACGCCCATATAAGGCTTGCGCCAGATAAAATATGCGGTAGCAATAGGGGTGCTGGCAGATTGTAGACAAGAGAATTGCTGTTGTAACAGGGCCACCAATTCTTTTGCTTTATCTGCCACCCCAGTTATCTCCCCAATACCAACCATCATCTTAAAAGCATCTTCTAAGGTGTAGATGTCGCTCATCCAGACGGGGAATTTCTCTTGTAACTGCTCAATGCCCTCCTGGTAGTTTTCTTCTTTGTTCCCAATAATTAAGTCAGGCTGGAGTTGGTCAATGGTCTCAAAATGGAAGTTCTTGGTACCTCCAACTTTCCTTTTCTGCTTAACCTGATCCTTAGGGTGGATGCAGAATTTAGTTACTCCTACCACTTTGTCTCCCAATCCTAAATGGAACAATAACTCGGTTTGAGAAGGGACAAGAGAAACGATCCGCTGGGGTGGGTGAGGCAACGTGATTTGCCGGTTCATTTGATCAGTAAAGAGCACTTTAGGATTAGAATTGAAGTGAAAACAAGATTTGATGGGGGAGAAAAGGTGCTAACCTCATACGCTTTGTCGTTCTAGCTGCCTTTCAAGAAATCAGATAGAAAATGGGCCCTTTGGTTTGAGAGTAGAATTTTAGCTACTATTTCTCTGCCGCCATTCGTGATCCAAGATTGCATACACATAAGAATCACACCACTGGCCTTTGATGAAAATGTTCTCTTTGAAATGAGCTTCGCGACGCATGCCTAGTTTCTCCATAATTTTATATGAGCCAACGTTACGCGGGTCACAGTCAGCCCAGATGCGGTGGAGGTGAAGTTCTTCAAACCCATACTTCATCAAGGCTGCGGCGGCTTCTGAGGTGTAACCTTTGTTCCAGTAGGTTCTATTCAGGATATACCACAGCACAGCTTCCTCAGCATCATAGTCCACTTTCATGCCTACCCGGCCTATCAGCATGCTGGTAGTTTTCAGCACGATGGCTAGGTCGAATAAGGTTCTGGGATACTCCTTGGCTTCCTCCAGGCAAACCTTAATGTACTCCAGACTTTCTTTGCTGTTGCGTACTTCAGCGGTCTGGTAGCGCATTACCTCCTCCTCAGATTCATAGAGATTGGTAAAATGCCAGTCATCTTCTTTGAACTCGCGCAAGTGCAACCGAGGGGTGAGTAATTCCATGGTTTATTAAGGGTGCTGTGTGAAGGTACCAACAGACGCAAATTAAACCATTTGTTTTGGTTTTGGTTTTTCTGCTTTTGTTTAACGCAGAACTTCATTTCCGTTCCGAAGCTTAGAAGGAGAGCATAGGCCTTCTTTATCGAGGATTAATGGATCAATTTTAGTTGGCTGTTTTCTCAAATAAGCCTAAAAACTAAAAGGCCTGTGGAGTTTACTAAACTTCACAGGCCTTGGAAAAGATGTTTCTAAGCTGGTTTTTGAAAAGGAGCCTAAAAGCTTATTTCAAATAACGGAAATCATGTCCGCTTTGCAGCTGGGTCAGGAAATGGTAATACAGTTGAATAATGTTCTCCACGTCATCTTTATGCACTGTTTCTACGGTTGTGTGCATGTACTTCAAAGGCAGGGAAATCAACGCGGAAGCCACACCTTCAGAAGAATAGGCGAAGGCATCGGTATCGGTACCTGTAGCGCGGGTAGCGGCGGCCCGCTGGAACGGTATTTCGTTTTTCCGGGCTACCTCAATCAGCATGTCCAAAAGGTTGTTTTGTACCGCAGGGCCATAGGTAAGCACTAAGCCTTTGCCACAATGTAAGTCACCGTTGGTTTTCTTCTCATACCCCTGAGACTGCGTATCATGAGTAACGTCTGTGATAACAGCCACATTTGGTTTAATGCGGTGGGCAATCATCTCGGCACCCCGAAGACCGATTTCCTCCTGCACGGCATTTACGATGTATAACCCGAAAGGAAGCTTCACTTCGTTTTCCTTCAGCATACGGGCTACCTCAGCAATCATGAACCCTCCGATTCTGTTGTCTAAGGCACGACCTACGTAGTATTTTTCATTCATCACCCAGAACTCATCGTCAAAAGTGACTACGCAGCCTACGTGAATGCCCATGTCTTCTACTTCCTGCTTGTTGGCAGCACCACAGTCTAGAAAGATGGTTTCTACGGTAGGGGCTTTGTCCTGGTCTGGTTTGCGTACATGAATGGCCGGGTAGCCAAATACCGCTTTTACCAGTCCTTTTTTGGTATGAATGTTCACGCGTTTAGAAGGAGCTATAACAGCATCAGAGCCTCCGTTACGACGTACGTAGATGTAGCCCTCTGGTGTGATATAGTTCACAAACCAAGAGATTTCATCGGCGTGCGCCTCAATAACCACCTTGTATTCCGCCTCAGGGTTAATTACACCTACTACAGAGCCGTACGTGTCTACGAAGTACTCGTCAATGTAGGGCTTGATGTAGTCTAACCACAGTTTTTGGCCTGATGACTCAAAGCCGGTTGGTGCGGCGTTATTGAGATAGGTCTGTAAGAAATTAAAGCTTTCTTCTCTCATAGCTTTCTGTTTAGGTGGAGCAAAGCACTCTCCGGTAGTTGTTTGTCAGTTGAAGTAGTAGATTGGCTGGGGTGCTTTGTCATCACCAGCCAAAGGCGCATTAAATGTTGAATAGGGTTCAGGTATAGATTTTAGTTGCTTTTTGATATAGCTTCTAAAATCCGGCTACGGGTTTATTTTTACAACGGAATGTTTCCGTGCTTTTTCTTAGGTAATTGGTCTACTTTGTTTTCCAGCATCTTAAAGGCTCTGATCAGCTTGGCACGAGTTTCAGACGGATAAATCACTTCATCCACAAAGCCACGGTGGGCGGCTCTGTACGGGGTAGCAAACTTGGCCTGGTACTCAGCTACTTTCTCAGCTAGTTTGGCTTCAGGGTCTTCAGCGGCAGCGATCTCACGTTTGAAGATGATTTCAGCGGCTCCTTTGGCACCCATCACGGCAATCTCAGCTGTAGGCCAGGCGTAGTTCAGGTCAGCCCCTATGTGTTTGGAGTTCATCACATCATAGGCGCCACCATACGCTTTTCTGGTAATGACGGTTACACGTGGCACCGTGGCTTCGCAGAAAGCATACAGTAATTTAGCTCCATTGGTGATGATGCCCCGCCACTCCTGGTCAGTACCTGGCAAGAAACCAGGCACGTCTTCCAACACCAGTAGCGGAATGTTGAAGGAATCACAGAAACGGACGAAACGGGCTGCTTTGGTGCTGGCGTTGATGTCCAGAACCCCGGCTAAAACGGCTGGTTGGTTTCCTACAATCCCGATGCTGCGGCCTGCCAATCTGGCAAAGCCTACCACAATGTTCTCCCCGAAGTTCTTGTGCACTTCTAGAAAAGATCCATCATCTATGACCCCTTCAATCACCTCGCGGATATCATAAGGTTGATTAGGATTATCCGGAACAATGGTGTTAAGGATTTCGCGGCTTTCGTCAGCTTGCGGTTCATACGGTAGGGCAGGAGGAAGCTCCTCGCAGTTCTGTGGCATATAGCTCAAAAGCTGCTTTATGTTCTGAATACAAACCACTTCATTGGCGCAAGAGAAATGGGTTACACCGCTTTTAGTACTGTGGGTACTGGCACCACCTAATTCCTCAGACGTTACGGTTTCATGCGTTACCGTTTTTACCACGTTAGGGCCGGTCACAAACATGTAAGAGGTGTCTTCCACCATCAGGATGAAGTCAGTGATAGCAGGGGAGTAAACAGCTCCACCGGCGCATGGGCCCATGATACCAGATAGTTGCGGTACTACGCCAGACGCCAAGGTATTTTTGTAGAAGATATCGGCGTAGCCACCCAAAGAAACAACGCCTTCCTGGATACGGGCACCACCTGAATCATTCAAACCAATGACTGGGGCCCCGTTTTTCATGGCCAGATCCATGATCTTCACAATCTTCTCGGCATGGGTTTCTGAGAGAGAACCCCCAAATACCGTGAAGTCTTGGGAAAATACGTAGACCAAGCGACCATTCACAGTACCATACCCAGTCACTACGCCGTCACCCAAATAGTATTCTTTGTCCAACCCGAAATCTTTGGAGCGGTGCATCACAAACTTGCCAATCTCTTCAAAAGAGCCTTCGTCCATCAGCAGGTCTATTCGTTCACGGGCCGTAAGTTTGCCCTTCTTATGCTGTGCATCAATGCGCGCCTGGCCGCCTCCTAAGAGTGCCTCGGCATTTTTGCGGTCTAGAATCTCAAATTTGCTGTTCAGGTTATTTTGGTCTGACATTGAAGCAGTTTGATGTTGGTACAAGAAATCAAATTTAGGAAAGAATAGGGCAGTGTAAAATTTTTGTTATGTTTTTCTCAAAACAGCTTGAAAACAAAAAAAGGCTGACAGTTTGTCTGTCAGCCTTTCCAAAGATTAGTTAGTAATTAGTCTTTCTTTTTGCCATCTGTAGGCGTGGTTTCTTCCTCTTCAGAAGAAGACGTTTCCGGAAGATCATCAGAAGTATCTGGAGCTACGCCTTCGTTCTTGCGGTTCGCAAACGTAAGCTCTTCTTTACCTTCTTCGTAATCAATCACGATGGTGTCTCCCTGGGCCAGTTCGGCTTTCAGGATTTCCTCCGCAATTGGGTCTTCCATGTACTTGGTGATCGCGCGGTTCAACGGACGGGCACCATATTTAGAGTCATATCCTTTCTCAGCCACAAAATCTTTGGCTTTGTCAGTGATCTCAATGGTGTAACCCAATGTTTTCACGCGGGTCAACAACTTGGCAAGAGAGATATCAATGATTTTATGGATATCTTCTTTTTGCAGAGAGTTGAACACCACTACGTCATCCAAACGGTTCAGGAACTCAGGAGAGAACGTTTTCTTCAAAGCAGCCGCTATGGTGCCTTTCATGATGTCGTCCATGTTCTCCTGGCGGGTCTTGGTTGCAAAACCAACCCCAGCCCCGAAGTCTTGCAAGTCACGGGCTCCAATGTTCGAGGTCATGATAATGATGGTGTTTCTGAAGTCAACTTTGCGGCCAAGACCATCTGTTAACACACCGTCATCTAGTACTTGCAACAACAGGTTGTACACGTCTGGGTGCGCTTTCTCAATCTCATCCAGCAATACTACAGAGTATGGCTTACGACGGATTTTCTCCGTTAACTGACCACCTTCTTCGTAACCTACGTAGCCTGGAGGCGCTCCCACTAAGCGAGATACGCTGAATTTCTCCATGTACTCACTCATGTCAATACGCACCAGCGCATCTTCCTTGTCAAACAGGTAGGTAGCCAGAACTTTCGCAAGCTCAGTTTTACCAACCCCGGTAGGTCCAAGGAATACGAAGGAACCAATCGGGCGCTTAGGGTCTTTCAAACCAACGCGGGTACGCTGGATCGCTTTCACCAACTGGGTGATCGCTTTCTCCTGACCAATTACTTTGCCTTTCAGCTCTTCGCCCATGTTCAAAAGCTTCAAGCTTTCTTTCTGCGCGATACGTTTCACCGGAATACCCGTCATCATGGCGATTACCTCGGCCACGTTTTCTTCTTTCACGGCGTAACGCTTCTTCTTGGTTTCCTCTTCCCAGCTCTTTTTAGCAGCTTCTAATTGGTCAAGAAGTTTCTTTTCTTTATCACGTAGTTGAGCAGCCTCTTCATATTTCTGGCTTTTCACTACGCGGTTTTTCTCATCCTTGATGTTCTCAATGGATTGCTCCAGTTTGAGAATATCTTCTGGCACCACAATGTTGTTGATGTGCACGCGGGCACCGGCCTCATCCAGAATATCAATGGCTTTGTCTGGTAAGAAACGGTCGCTCATGTAGCGGTCGCTCAACTTCACACAGGCCTCAATGGCTTTGTCTGAATAGGTTACATGGTGGTGATCCTGGTATTTGTCTTTGATGTTGTGCAGGATCTCAATGGTTTCCTCTGGCGTGGTAGGGTCTACCATTACAATCTGGAAACGACGAGCCAAGGCTCCATCTTTCTCAATGTACTGACGGTACTCGTCTAGCGTAGTAGCGCCAATGCATTGGATTTCGCCGCGGGCCAGCGCAGGTTTGAACATGTTAGAGGCATCCAGAGATCCGGAAGCTCCACCAGCACCTACAATGGTGTGCAGCTCATCAATGAACAGAATCACGTCCGGAGATTTTTCCAGTTCGTTCATCACGGCTTTCATACGCTCTTCAAACTGACCGCGGTATTTAGTACCCGCTACCAAAGAGGCAAGGTCTAAGGTTACCACGCGTTTTCCGAAAAGCACACGAGAAACTTTTTTCTGAATAATGCGCAGCGCAAGACCTTCAGCGATGGCAGTTTTACCAACACCGGGCTCCCCAATCAGGATTGGGTTGTTTTTCTTACGACGGCTCAATACCTGAGCCACGCGCTCAATTTCTTTTTCACGACCCACAATAGGGTCCAGTTTGCCTTCCTCGGCCAATTTAGTCAGATCACGACCGAAGTTATCCAACACCGGAGTGCGGGATTTCTCGGCACCCTTCTTCGCGGCAGAGCCAGCACCTCCTTTAGAGGAAGATCCGAAGAGTTTGTCGTTATCATCGTTGTCATCGGTATCTGAAGAGGCAAGAGGGTTGTTAGCATGATAGTCTAACGAATCCCGAATAGCTTCGTAGTTCACGTTGAATTTTGCTAAGGTTTGCGATGAAATATTATCCTCATCCCGCAAAATAGACAGCAACAGGTGTTCTGTACCTATGATGTCAGACTTGAAGATTTTGGCCTCCAAATACGTTATTTTCAGGACCTTTTCCGTCTGTTTGGTAAGAGGAATACTACCGGTAATATTTGTATTAGGGCTGGCGGTGTTTTTGGTGGCCTGCTCAAGTGCGTACTTAAGTTCCTCCATAGGTACCCCCAACTTTTTAAGCAAAGCGATTGCGGTGCCTTCTCCTTCGCGGATCATACCCAGAAGCAGGTGCTCGGTACCAATGTAATCATGGCCCAGGCGGATGGCTTCCTCGCGACTGAGAGAGATTACCTCTTTCACTCTATTTGAGAATTTGGCTTCCATGTAAGTTCTTGTCTAGTAAAATGTTGTTGTGCGTATGCTGCAACTGTGCTGCCTTGGCAACTCTGTGAAATTAACAAATTGGGTGGGGCAAATGTTCAACAGAAAGCCGCAGGATTCTGTAAATAAGTAGATGCCTCTGGGCCAAGGTTAAACAACAAGTCCAGTATACTCAGGTTTATTGCAAATTGTTTGCCAAACACCTGCCGGTATGGCATTAAGCGCAAATTGTCAGGCTCCCTTTTAGGGTGAAGTTCCCCGCGCCAATCCAACACCGGTGCCTCATATGTTTTTACATACGTTTGGGTAAGGCTTATGGGTTGCTTAAGCTTTAGGAATTTAGCGAAAAGTTTAAGTAGATCCATATTCAGCTCAAAAAGCCTGGCTGGCTTGCGGTCATACACGTCTTTAAAATAGTCTGCATAGAACTCAAAAAAAGGTGCGCTGCCGTAGGCGCTCTGGATGGTACGCCAGTGAATGTCTACCCAGCGTTGCCCGTAGTCAATTTCCAGATCTGTCACCAGAATCTTGCTGTTCCCTTTCACCACCGGAATGGACAGGGGCACCACGCCTTGTGCGGTAAGGATGTGGCAGCGGTTGCGGTAGCTTTGTTTCTGATAATGCTCATGGGCTTCCACAAGTAATTCATCGGCTTCAAAAGCTTTTTGAAAATAAAGGATGCTGGGGTTGTACTGGATTTCGGTTAATAACTGCATGCAAGGACAAAGTGGAATAAATGCAAGTAAGTAAAATTCTACAGACTTGCCCGGAAACCCCCGGTTGACTGAAAGAAACTCTATAGCTCTGGCAATAAAGGACCAGATATAGGACTTAGAATACATTCTGTACTTAGCAGGGCCTTCTCTTACAGTGAATGTTAGCTTTATTGTCAGTATGAAACTCAAACATAACAGGTCTGTAAGTAGCAAAATGTCCTACTTTTCAATTGCTTGGCTACTAGTCATTAGCAAAACTAGGTTTAACATATGGATAGGGTAGGTGCTTTATGATTAGGTCCTGCTTTGGGCTATCAAACATGTACACGTTTTGAAGCTGGTTTCGCTAAACCAAGACCAAAATATTGGCCCTAGTATCCTAAAGGAAACGGGCAGAGGAAAGGTTGGCAGAACTTTATGCCTGTACTTTTGCCTTTTAGAAGATCAACCGTACAAGACGGTTGTTTACATCATATTAAATCATGTCTACTAAAAAGCTTTCAGATATACCTGTTTCAGTATTGGACCTGGTGCCAATCCTGCACGAGAAAACCGCTGCTGAATCTTTCAAAAATACTGTTGACCTGGCCCAAAAGGTAGAGCAACTTGGCTACAAACGTTATTGGATGGCCGAACACCACAACATGGCAGGTATTGCCAGTTCGGCTACCGTTGTCTTAATTGGGCACGTGGCTGGTGCTACTTCCAAATTGCGGGTAGGGTCCGGTGGTATTATGTTGCCCAACCACGCCCCCTTAGTAGTGGCGGAGCAGTTTGGTACCCTGGCCACCTTGTACCCGGGGCGCATTGACCTGGGCTTAGGCCGCGCCCCGGGAACCGATCAAATGACGGCCCATGCCTTGCGGCGTGATTTACGCGGATCAGTGGATGAGTTCCCACAAAACGTAGTGGAACTGAAAAACTATTTAGGTCCCGTAGACCCTACAGCCCGTGTGCGGGCAGTGCCTGGGGAAGGATCTAATGTTCCCATCTGGATTTTAGGATCCAGTACTTTTGGCGCGCAATTAGCAGGTATTTTAGGAATGCCTTACGCCTTTGCGAGCCACTTTGCACCTTCCCAGCTGCATGCTGCTTTAAAGGTCTACAAAGAAAGTTTCCAGCCGGTTGGTGAGTTGAAAGAGCCTTACGCCATGGCTTGTGTGAACGTGATCGCCGCTGATACAGATGAAGAAGCTATCTATCAGTCTACTTCCTTGTACCAATCCTTCCTGAATGTGGTGCGCGGTACGGCCAAACCCATGCAGTCTCCGGTCAAAAGTATGGAGGGCCTGTGGGATGCCTCTGAACGTTATGCCGTGCAGCAGATGCTTCGGTATTCTTTTATTGGCGGGCCTAAAACCATACAGGAAGAGTTACAGGCCTTCCTGAACGAAACAGGGGTAGATGAGATCATGGTGGGTTCCAACATGTATGAACACACTGCCCGGGTACACTCCTATGAAATCATCTCTGAGTTCTTTCAGAAGTCGGCTTAAGTTTTAACCAAAGGATTTTGAAACGGGAGCGTCCCTACTGGAGAAATATTTTCTTCCAGTAGGGACGCTCCCGTTTTATGGTAACTGGGTAAGGTGTTGTGTGGAAAGAAAAAGCCGAAGGAGCAGGTCGGGTAAATTTATAATTGCTATTACCTTTGCAGGAGTGGGAGGGTAGCACCTGTTCTTGCCCCGTTTTTCTGAAAATGCATCAAAATCAATTCTCTATGTCTCGCCCTGACCTGCGCCCAGGTCAGCTTCCGCTCTGGTGGTTGCTTAAGGGAATTTCACTGTTGCCCTTCCCGGTGCTTTATGCCTTTTCCACTTTCCTTTATGTGGTGTTGTACCACCTCATTGGCTACCGTAAGAAAGTGGTGCGGCAAAACCTGGAGAAATCTTTTCCTCAGAAAAGTGTTGCTGAGCTGCGCAAAATTGAAAAGCAGTTTTTCCTGAACTTAACCGATATCATGGTAGAGACCTTGAAATTGGTCTCCCTTTCTCCTCAAGACCTTGCAAAACGAGTTTACCTGCACAGAAGCGAGAAGATAGAAAATTACCTGAACCAAGGAGTTCCTGTCATGATCATGGGGGCTCACTTGGGCAATTGGGAATTCATGTCGTCGGCGGGAAACAGGCATTTCCCCTTTCCAGTGGATGGGGTATATAAACCTTTGGCCAGTTCTTTCTTTGAATCTTTCCTGTGGTTTCTGCGAAGCCGCTTTGGAATCACGCTGGTCAAGATGAAAGACACCCTTCGCCACCTGTTGCGGCACCGGGGTCAGCCAAGAATTCTTTCCCTGCTATCAGACCAGGTGCCGCCCTACGGCGAAATCCAGTACTGGACCAACTTCCTGCACCAGGACACCGCCTTCTATGTTGGGGCCGACAAGCTGAGAACCTCTTTCAACTATCCTACTTTTTTTGTTGGCATGCGTCACGTAAAACGCGGCTACTATGAAGTGGTTTTCCAGGAACTGTTACCTCTGCCTCAAGCCGGCGTGAAAGAAGAGGGGCATCCCCTTACCGAGGTTTTCGCCCGAAAACTGGAAGCGTGGGTAAATCAATATCCGGCAGAATACCTGTGGTCCCACAAGCGGTGGAAACACCAGCGTCCCGCTACTAGCGTTCAGGGTACCTAATTGATAATCTATTGACATCATTCTGCAAGTGTGTATTTCAGGTGCGTGTGAGGCACTTTGGAGACAACTATGTCAGCTTGATCCTTTCTTAAATTTATTTCAATCCTGATGCAGCCTTTTCGGACCAGTGGAGTCTTTCATGGAGAAGAGGCTCTTTGCTTTGATTGATACTTCTCTTCCATTACTAAATAGCTAAAATTCATTTAATACATAATTGTTAATATATGTTAATATTTTGCTATTTCAATAACATCCCTTGTACTTAGATTTCTGATTCAAATAACTGAAATATAGGACACGAGAGGCGCAAGTGAGCGGCAGTAAGACACAAAAGCTACTGCCTTAATCCAATTAGTTGCGCAGAAACGACCTGGGGCAGGCACGTTCATGACACTGAGAGAATTTCAACACTAAAACTAAAGAAAAAGACTACAAACCGCTGGTTAAAACTCTGTATCAGTCTGAAAAAACAATCATTAGGTACTGCTACGCCCTTTTTAACCAGGAAACGGTTTAACGAACTTTTACATAAAACTTCCTCAAAAAACATACCCCACCCACCCCTTCATTCTTCTAAAATCAAAGCCCTTCAAATAGGTGCCTGGTAGCGCTTTGCCCAAAAGTTTTGCCTTCAACTAGGCTTTGAGTTTGCTCCTTTCTCTTTAACAGACCGTGTGCTGGCCCTTCAGGGCATAAAGGATATTGTTTGTGAAAGTACTTCATGCGATGAAATAGCCTGCAAAAGGCTTTTTCACTCTAAAAGTAAAATGTCGCACAGGTGTCAGGGCTTCAATGTCCGAATCAAGTTTGTCAACCTAACTACAATTCTAAAGAAGATTTATGAAGAAGAATCTACTAGTTACATGTTTGTTAGTGCTTTGCCTGCTTAGTCAGGTATGGGCTCAAACACGAACCGTAACCGGGAGGGTGACCTCACCAACCGGAGAAGGAATGCCTGGCGTTACGGTCCAGGTGAAAGGAACGGCCAACGCAGCACCTACTGATGCCAATGGAAACTACTCCATTCAGGTCCTGGCCTCAGGCGGAACGTTGGTTTTTACCTATATCGGGTACCTGAACCGGGAAGTGGAAGTGGGGAATCAGTCCACCCTCAACGTGACCATGGCCGAAGACTCCAAGCAGCTAGGCGAAGTGGTGGTGACAGCGGTGGGGATTGAACGCCAACGCCGGGAGGTAAATTATGCGGTGCAGGATGTAAAGGGCGAGCAGCTGGCCCAGAAATCTGAGCCCAACGTGGTGAACGCATTACAGGGAAAGGTGGCCGGGGTAGAAATCATTTCCTCCAGCGGTATGCCTGGCTCCGGATCCCAGATCTTCATCAGGGGGCTTTCCTCCGCCACAGGTAATAACCAACCCCTCTTTGTGGTAGACGGGGTGCCCATCAGTAATAACACCACCTACTCTTCTAACCCTACTGTGGGCGGAGCAGCTTACTCAAACCGTGCCCTGGATATCCATCCCAACGACATTGAGTCCATGACCGTGTTGAAAGGGCCCGCGGCCGCGGCCTTGTACGGAGCCCGGGCCAGTAACGGGGCCGTGATCATCACCACGAAGAGAGGCAAAGCAGGTGATACAGAGATTACGGTTACCTCTTCCTATAACATCCAGGAGGTATATGGATTGCCTAAGTATCAGAACGAGTACGGGCAGGGCACTAACGGGCGCTACAACTCCGCTTCTACAGACAGTTGGGGACCTCGCTTTGGCACTCCGGGGCTAGACTCAGTACCCAATGTGGCCGGTAATCCCATGAAAAATCTGGCGTATAGAGCGTATGAAGATAATGTAAAAGACTTCTTCCAAAAAGGACGCATCTGGGATAACGGGGTAACACTTTCCAGTGGGAGTGAGAAAATGCGGTACATCTTCAGTGTTAATACCACTAACCAGGAAGGGATTATTCCTAACAGTGGTTTAGACCGGTACACCTTACGGGCGGCAGGTAACGCTACCTTGGGGCGTGGCTTCTCGGTAGATGGCTCAGTGCTGTACGCAAAAACAAATCAGGAAGGGTCCTTGCAGGGAAACTCCGGTTCCAGCCCTTGGTTTACCCTGCCTTTTATACCCCGCAGCTTTGACATCAAGAATGTTCCCTACAAGTTAAGGGCAGGGGTGCAGGCACCTACCTTGTTTACCGAGCTGAACCGTGATAACCCTATGTGGAGTATCAATGAGTCTTTCTATGAAAGCGAGGTAAACCGGTCTATTGTGAGTGCCACCTTTAACTATAATCCTGAATTCTTCAAAGACTTCACGGCAACGTACCGGGTTGGACTTGATCAGTACACAGATGACCGGTTGCAGGCGTATGGGTATGGCTCCTACAACTCCAACGGAAATACGGCCACCAACCGGCGTGGGTCTCAGCTGTATGACAATATCGGCTTCCAATCCATCAACCATGACTTATTTGGGGTGTACCAGAAAGACATTACCCCTGATTTCAATGTCAGGGCGTTGGTAGGAACCCAGGTGAACATGGTAGACACCAGACAAAACACCATTAGGGCAGAAGATTTGGTAGTACCTGACTATTACAACCTGGCCAATCACCTTCCCACCACTACGTTCACCACCAACTTCAACACTGAAAGGCGTTTAGTGGGGGTTTACGGACAATTGGGGTTAAATTACAAAAACTGGTTGTTTACTGAGTTTACTGCCAGAAACGACTGGTCGTCTACTTTGCCAACGGCTAATAACAGCTATTTCTATCCATCGGTTAGTGTTGGGTTTGTGTTCACAGATGCGCTGGGCATTAGCAACAACATCCTGAGCTATGGAAAGCTGCGGGCCAGTTACGCCATGGTAGGCAATGACACCAACCCATACCTTACCAGTACCTATTATGTAACTCAAGGTTTTGGTAACAACGTGGCGGGGCTTTCCTTTCCTTTCAATGGTGCCATCTTAGCCTTCACCAGAAATGACCGCCGGGGGAACTTCAACCTCAAGCCAGAGAATAAAAAGTCATATGAAATAGGGGCGGAGTTCACGTTCTATGATGGCAGAGGTACCCTGGATGTAAACTACTTCAACAACAGTACTACGGATCAGATCCTGAACCTGACTGTGCCTGGCTCCACCGGATTCACCACCCATACCACCAATGCCGGTAGAATTGACAACAAAGGTTGGGAAATTGCAGCCAATGTTACCCCTATCCAATTTGAAGACGGGTTCCGGTGGGATGTCAATGCCAACTTCACCAAATTGGAGACCAAGGTAGTGGAACTTGCCCCAGGTCTGGACCAATTCACCTTGACCACCGGGTATATTGATCCTACTTCTGGCAGTAGCGGAGGTGGCTTCACGGGTCTAAGCCCCTTATTGCAGCCAGGCAAACCCTTCGGTGTTTTGCAAGGAACTACCTTTAGAAGAACCCCGGAAGGGAAATTGATCATAAATCCTACCAATGGCTTGCCTGTGGTGGACCCCAACCCCCAAATAATCGGTGACCCTAACGCAGATTGGTGGGGCAGTTTATCCAACACCATTTCATTTAAGGGGTTTAGTGTAGGGGCGATGGTGCAGTATGTACACGGCGGAGATTTCTATTCCAGACAAACCCAGATTGCCCGTTTAAGGGGTGTTTTGGAAGAAACTGCTGAAAACCGGGAGCAGCCCTACATGTTTGAGGGAGTGCTGGCCAACGAGGCCGGTGAAGCTACTACCACTCCAAACAACATTCAGATTACGGCCCAGCAATATTGGACCCACTTCAATAACGCCTCTGAGTTTGCCGTGTTTGATGCCTCAGTACTTAGGTTGCGGGAAGTAAGCATTGGGTACACCCTGCCCACTACTATTCTGACCAGGACTCCTTTCAAAGGCATCAATGTGTCTGTGACCGGACGCAACCTGCTTTTCTATGCGCCCAACCTTCGGCACGCAGACCCAGAGTCTAACCAGCTTGGTTCCAATACCAGGGGCTTTGAGTTCAACTCACCTCCTTCTGTGCGCAATTATGGATTAAACCTTCGCTTCACCTTCTAACCCTTCAGGAAACGTTGTTATGAAAAGATTTATAAGAGTTTCAAAGATCATGCTGTTGGCAGTAGGGTTGGCGGTGGTGAGTTCCTGTGATGATTTCCTGGATGTAAACACCAACCCCAACAACTTGCCTACTTCTGGCGTGCAGTACATCTTGCCGGGAGCCGAGCTGGGAGTAGGATTTGTGATGGGCAACACCGTTCAGTTGGTAAGTTCTCTCTGGATGCAGCAGATGGCGGGCACAGGTACCCAGTCAGACCCATATGACCGCTACAACATTGGCCCTGCTGACCTGAACAATGAATGGAACGCCATTTATGCGAATCTTCTGGATGATTTACGCCAGGTGAGGGTGCAGGGCAGAGAAGAAGGCAACTTCGTGCATGCGGGCATGGCGGGTGTTCTGGAAGCATATGTCTGGACGGTGACCACAGATTTATGGGGAGATGTGCCCTTCTCGCAGGCGCTTACCTTTGACGCAGCACCCAATCCAAACTATGATCCGCAGCAGGAGGTTTATGCCAGCATCATCACTATGCTGAATGAAGCCATTACTGACCTTGGCAAGACGAATGTGATAGCTGCTTCAGAAGGAGATCTTATTTATGGAGGGGTGGTGGATAAATGGATTAGAGTAGCCAACTCCATCAAGCTTAAAATCTATCTCCAGAGCCGGAAAAAAGACGCCGCTACTGCTACTGCCCGAATCAATGAACTGATTGCCCAAAACAGACTCATTACCTCCAACGCAGATAACTTCAACGTGCCGTTCTTTTCTTCATCAGGGGCGCAGAATCCTTTGTACATGTACAATCATTTAACCCGCCCCAACGACATGATTGTGAGTACGAGGTTCCTCGATTCCATGCAGGTGCTGAATGATCCTCGTTTACCCACGATCATCACCCAAACCGGCGGGAACTATGTAAGCTATGATAATGGACTGCATACGGTGCTGAACTTCGCTGCTGCTAACCGTTCTCGTTGGGGTTTGTACATAGTGGGCAGGGGACAAACGGCTGCTAACGGAACGGTTAACGTGGCAGTAGCCAATGATCAGGCACCTATGCGCCTTATTACCGCTTACATGGTCAACTATTGGCTAGCCGAGGCGGCCCTTACCCTGGGCACCACCGGCAACCCCACCACCCTGTATCGGCAGGCGCTGGGAACTAATTTCAGTGATATCTCCACTTTCCTGGGCCCCACCTATACTCCGGCCAACTTCAGTGCGAATGCCACTACCTACATCAACTCTAGGGTGGCGACCTTTACGGCAAACCCCACCACTGAAGGGAAGCTGAACGTGCTCATTCGGGACAAATGGGTGTCTTCTGCCGGAAACGCCTATGAAGCCTATAATGATTACCGCCGCACGGGCTACCCAAGGTTAGTCTTGCCACAGAATGCTTTGGCAGGGGTGAACCGAATTCCAACCAGATGGCCATATGTGCAAAATGAAATCCAGGCAAACAAGGAGAATGTGCCTCTCAGAGACTATCCAGCGGGCTTCCTGGTGCCAGTATGGTGGATGCAGTAATTAACAGACCTAAAACTTGAAAGATATGAAAATCGAAAAGATATACCTGAGTTTCTTATGCGTAGCGCTTCTTTGGTTGAGTGCCTGTGAAAACGATGAGTATGACGGCCTGACTGATCCCGACCCTATTCCGGCCGCGGCGATAACTTTTCCGCAGGCTGCTGAGGCAAACGGAGTGGCTCGCATGGAAGACAACGCCTACATCATCAAGCAGAACTCTATTGGGGCAGGGCAGATTTCTGTCCAGCTAAAGGTGCCGGAGGGTAGAACCATTCAGGAACTGACTAGTGTCACCGGCCAGCGTTACCGGAATGGCACGCCTACACCTCCTAACTTCAGCCCTACGGTTCCAACAGCAGCGGCCAGCCTGGCTCCAAATTCCGTCACCCGAAACACTCCGGGGAACCTTCCAACCACTCTCACTGGTGGGCCAGGCAATGTGGTTACTTACAACATTTCTACGGCGAACCTTCCGGCGGTTTTGTCAGATGCCCAGCTGCCCACATTAGCCGTGGGAGATGTGATCCGGTTGTTCTTCAGGGCGCGGGTAGACAATTCCCAGCAGGAGCAACGCGCCATTGAAGTTAGAGTGTACATCACCGGCTGATGCCAGCACTTCCAAAAACAGAAAGAGGGACCAAGGCGGTCCCTCTTTCTGTTTTTAAGCTGATTTCCGGGAAACAGGCCCAAAGCAATTCTGACGCAATACTAAGAACTTCACTAGATGAATTGCTCAATATCACCTGCGCCGGCCCGGATGATTTCATATTCGTCGTTTTCGCAGTTGACCACCGTGGAGGCCACGTTATTCCCGAACCCTCCGTCAATGACCAGGTCTACCAGGTTGCGGTATTTCTCGTAGATCAGTTCCGGGTCAGTGGTGTATTCCACTACCTCGTCCTCGTCATGGATAGACGTAGTCACAATGGGGTTGCCCAACTCGCGTACCAGCGATAAAGGAATGTTGTTATCCGGAATCCTGATTCCCACGGTGTCTTTCCGCTTGCCACCCAACTTAGGCACTTTGCTGCTCGCCTCCAGCACGAACGTGAACGGACCCGGCAAGGCCTTCTTCATAACTTTGTAGGTTTGGGTAGAGATTCTGGCGTAATCAGAAATATGGGTAAGGTCATGGCATATGAAAGACAAATGCGCTTTCGCCGGGTTCAAACCCCTGATTTGGCAGAGCCGCTCCACGGCGCGCGCATTGTGCAGGTCACACCCCAATCCATAAATAGTGTCAGTAGGATAAATCACCAACCCGCCTTTTCGTAGAATCTCCACTGCCTGCGCAATAGCTTTTTGTTGGGGGTTGTCTGGGTGAATCTTGAGTAGAGTAGCCTGTGCCATATGAATGAGTGCGAGAGTGTTTGAATGAGTGAATGAAGTCTATGGAATAGAAAACTGGGCGAGCTAAAACCTCAGGATTATCCTGCAAGTATTCTGTGCCATGCTTACCCATACGCTTGAATCAAAATTTGCGTTTTCAGGCCAGATTTCCAAAAGGAGACCCAAAGCGGAATTTGCCTCTTCTGGTACCTGAAGCTCCTGGCTTGAACCGCCAACATTCACTCCTGCAGGCAATCTCTCATTCACCCAATATTTTGTACCTTTGTCTCCTATGTCAGAACAAAACATACCTGCCAAACGCGGCCCCAGAGGACCGCGCAAGCCCTACAAGACTAGCAAATGGACCTATGTCCTGGTGGTGCTGATGTTCCTGTTTGTGTGCTTCTCTTACTACGCTTACCAGATTGTCTACACTGCTAATGTGGAAGTCAAAGGCGAACCGGTGTACGTGCTTATCCCGCGAGGAGCTACCTATGAGCAGGCCATGGACTCTATAGACTCTAAAAAGGTGATCATAGACCGCCTCTCGTTCCGGTTTATGGCCAAGTTGATGGACTACCCCGAACTGGTGAAACCAGGCCGTTACGAACTGAAAAACGGCGAAACCAACTACCGCTTGGTGGCCAAACTTCGGTCCGGCGACCAGGACCCCGTGAAGTTGACGTACACCAACGTGCGCCTCAAAAAAGATTTGGCCCAGAAGCTCAGCACTTTCATTGATTCTTCTCCCGCTGAGATTGATTCGCTGCTCAACAGCCCTTCTTACACCCAGAAACTGGGCTTTGACACTACTACCATTCTCACCATGTTCATCCCGAACACTTATGAGATGTACTGGACCACCTCGGCCCCGGAGATGATGGAGCGCATGAAAAAAGAATACGACAGCTTCTGGACCCAGGAGCGTAAAGCCAAAGCCAAGGATGTAGGATTGTCGCAGAAAGAAGTGTCCATTTTGGCGTCCATTGTGCAGGCGGAACAGTCCGTGCACGCAGATGAGCGGCCCCGCATTGCGGGCGTTTACCTGAACCGCCTGGAGCGCAACATGCCCCTTCAAGCCGATCCAACCGTGGTATACGCCACCGGCGATTTCACCATCCGGCGCGTACTCAACGTGCACCTGAGAACGCCATCGCCGTACAATACTTACCTGAATAAGGGTTTACCTCCGGGGCCCATCAACTTGCCGTCTATCACGTCTATCAACGCCGTCCTGAACCCAGAAAGCCATGAGTACCTGTATTTCTGCGCGAAGGAAGATTTCTCTGGATACCACGCGTTTGCCGTCACGGAGGCTGAGCACCGCCGGAACGCCCAACGTTTCCATGCGGCCATGAACCAACGAAACATCATGCGATAGCACAAGTGTTTTAAGGCAGTTTTCTTTAATTAGGTTTAAAATAAGGTGTTTCTTGGGTATCAATCTTATATGAGAAAAGCTGTCTCTTTACTTCTGCTTTCCTGGTGTTCTATTATGGCTGGGTGCGGACAAACTGAACAGAAAGCACCTGTGCCAGTTCCGTATGATGTTTTAAGTGCAGAGTTAGAGAAAATCCATGATGTGGACCAGTCTGTCCGCCAAGGATTTAATGATGTGAAGGAAGAGGATAGAAATGCTTTTTTTCTGAAAATGAGGCAGGTAGATTCGGTGAATCAGCTTCAGGTACAGAAAATTTTGCAGCAGTACGGTTGGCTGCCCAAAAGCAAGATAGGGAAGAAGGCATCTGACGGCTTGTTTTTAGTGGTACAGCACGCACCTTCTGCCGTGATAGAAAAGTACCTGCCAGAATTGCAGGAGATGGCACAGAAAGGAGAAGCAAGCAGAACGTCGGCAGCTATGATGGAAGACCGTTTGCTTATGTTTCAAGGCAAAAAGCAAATGTACGGTACGCAGGCAACTTCCATGAACCGGGAAGATGGTTCCAACGGCATCTGGCCAATAGCCGACAGCAAAAACGTGAACGCCCGCAGAAAAGCAGTCGGCTTCCGGGAAACTGTTGAGGAGTATGCTGTGCTGCTGAATGCCACGTATAACCCTACAGAAGAACTGCTGCATGCGGGCCGCATGATTCAGTAATGTTTCCCTGGCAACCCTAGATAAGAGTGAATGTTTGATCAGGGGCTTGTATGTTTTGGAGCCAGTTTTGTCTAAATAGCCCCAAAGCAGGTTTCATTTTATATTTATAGAATAAGAAAGACTTTGTTTACCTCAGAAGTACAGATACGCGTGCGCTACGCCGAAACAGACCAAATGGGTTACGTCTATTATGGAAACTACGGCGCCTATTATGAAGTAGCCCGTACCGAGACGTTCCGGCAGTTGGGCATCAGCTACAAAGAGATGGAGGCCGAAGGCGTAATGATGCCGGTGATGGAACTGCGGTGCAAATACATCAGGCCGGCGCGGTACGATGATCTGCTCACCGTAAAGCTTTTCCTGAAAGAGAAGCCCAAAGGCGCCCGCATCAAGTTTGAGTACGAAGTGTACAATGAAGCCCAGGAACTTCTGAACATAGGGGAAACCACCATGGTATTTGTAGACATGAAAAGCAACCGGCCCACGGCTATTCCCCGGTACATCCATGACAAAATAGATCCTCATTTTACGGCATGAGCGTTTCGCAGCACCTGGGCCAATACCGGTGGTACCGGCATTTGATTGTTTTCCTGAAGCGGTTGCGTTTTGGGGAGCAGCAGGTGTCTGTGTACCATGTGCTCAAGGTGATGATGGACGAGCTGAAAATGGACTCGCTCACTAAGCGCTCCTCGTACATGGCCTTCAACTTTACCCTAGCCATTTTTCCTACTATTATCTTTTTGTTCACGCTCATACCTTACATTCCGGTAGGGCACCTGGACCGTGATATCTTAACCTTGCTAGGAGACATCATGCCGTCTGAAATCTACGTGGTTGCCGCAGATACCATTGAAGACATCGTGAACAAACCTAGGGGAGGCTTGCTATCCTTCGGTTTTCTTTTTGCTCTGGTGCTGTCCACCAACGGCATCATGAGCCTCATGGATGCCTTTGACAAGAAATACAAAACCTTCCGCCGGCGTACGTACCTCCGCAAGCGGATGATTGCCACCCTGCTGACCATTGCTCTGGCGTTGATCTTGTTTCTGGCCATTGGCGCTATCTTCTTCGGGACGTACATTCTGGATGCACTGGTGTTCTATGAGATTGTGACGGAGTCGTTTACCTATGGCCTTATTGTCTCGGTGAAATATGTAGCTGTAGTGCTGCTGTTCTTCCTGGCCACCTCCATGATCTATTACTACGTACCGGCGGTGCATGACAAATGGCCATTTGTCTCAGCGGGATCCATTGTAGCTACTGTGCTCATCTTTTTGGTTTCCTGGTTGTTCTCGCTCTACATAGGCAAGTTTGATTCTTACAACAAATTCTACGGTTCTATTGGCGCCCTAATTGGTTTGATGGTCTGGCTCGATTTTGTATGCATGAGCTTGATTGTGGGCTTTGAGGTTAACATCAGCATAGATGCCTTAACCAAGCGTTTGGTGAAAGGAAAGGTGTAGCCTTTTGAGAGTCGTTTTGGTAAAACAGGTTAAAAGCACTTCTGTCTTCATTTTGGATAAGGCAGGCAAGGATTTTAGCTGAAAAAATATTTTGGAAGTACAGCGGTGACTTTCAAGGATTAAGGAGATGGATTGAAAAAATATCAGACTAATTTTAGAAAAATGCGTCTTTGCCTATTGACAGGTACACTTTCATCCATTACTTTTGTGTCACATTTAGAGAGATGGCAGAGTGGTCGATTGCGGCGGTCTTGAAAACCGTTGACCTTTGCGGGTCCGGGGGTTCGAATCCCTCTCTCTCTGCTTGAATATCAAAAGCCCTGTAAGTTTACTTGCAGGGCTTTTTGTTTTGGTCTTAATTCTCCAGAAGACCTTATTAGAAAATAACCATCTTGCAGCCCTGCCTGGGCTTAAAAAGCAACACATAAGACGTGTTTTGAAGTAGCAGCACCTGGTACGTACTAAAGCTTATCTGGAGAACAGGCGCCAAATCTACGTGAATTGTTGGCCAGAGCCATTGATCAAATGGAGGGAAGAAAGGATGAAGTTATGCTGGGTTAGCTCTCCTGTAACCTTATGGGTTTGGAAGCCGTTTTTGCCCGCAGTATGACACAAGAGTACAAAAACATCTTCGGCAAAGCTTTTTTGAATGTAACAGTTGACCGGGTGAACAGGTGGGTGCACACTGACTGGTTTGGCTACCTAACAGAGGACAATGTGCGGACGGGCGCGCTGGCGTACACGGAGGCCGTGAGGAACTCAGGCTTTACCTGTGTATTGAATGACACCAGCCGTGTGGTTGGGGGTTGGGATCACTCCCTCTCATGGGTGGTGAACGAGTGGAGTCCGCAGGCTGCCGTTGCAGGAGTGGAGCATTTCGCCCTTATTACTACCCCTGAGTCTTTTGCCGAGGTTACGGCTAATAATTTCTATTCTTCCATCACAGCATTTGAGGTACAGATATTTGACAGTTTGGGCAAAGCCCAGCAGTGGCTTCAGCAGTATTCCCTTAGGAAAAGGATCTTGAACAGGTAGGAAAAGACATTTTATGGAAGATCAGGTAGAGCTGAAGAGAGTTTTTGGGGATGTCTATTTCCGAGCCCGAAGGGATCAGAATACTTCCATTGTGTACGCCCACTGGTACGGCTCACAAGCGGTAGAAACTGTAAAGGCAGGTGGGTACAAGTTCCTGGAGATGATCAAGGAGAAACCCTACCGTAAGCTGCTCAACAGCAATGAGCATGTGATCGGGTCATGGGATTTAGCCTTGGAATGGGCGCAGAATGAATGGGCTCCTCAAATGAGGAAGGCAGGTCTTCGTTACTTGGCTTACGTAGTGCCCACAACAATTTACGCCAGCATGACCATGGAGATGCTGATTCAGCGGATTGACGATGAGTTCGAAATCAGAAACAAGGAGGCGGATGCCGAAGCATGGCTGTTAAGATAGTTAATCAGATTTTCCTCTCTCTATCTCCTCCATCACAATAGAGGCAAGATTTTCTAAAACTTTCTGCTCTGCCTGACTGAATGTTCTTGGCTCTTTGTCCACGATGCAGAGGGCACCAATGTTGAACCCGTCAGAGGTTTTAAGAGGTGCGGCGGCATAAAATTGTAAGCCAAACTCCCCAACTACCAGTGGGTTTGCCAGTAAGCAAGGCTCACTCTTGGCGTTCTCAAATACGGTAGGCTCATCCTTAAGAACTGCAAGGGAGCAAAGGCTGGTACCTCTGGGTATTGCTGGGGTTTCATCCAAGCCTGCACTCGCTTTTGTCCATACCACCTCGCTGTCCACCAGGTTAATCAATGCTATGGGCACTTCAAACATGCGGCTGGCCATAGCGGCAATGTGTTTAAAACGGCCTTCCTCTTGGTAGCCGCCTAAAATGTTTAGGCTGCGCAGTTTTGCCAGCCGTGCTTCTTCGTTGTCTGGGATGATTGGTAACCCGAAGGTGTTGTCCATTCTTTCTTTTCTTCTGTAAATTTAGCCTCACTGCCCACTGGTATTGGTGGGTACTGGACAAACAAAGGTACTTCAGTATTGAGTTCACTCATGACATGGTTTACCTGGCTATACCAGTAGTCTCTAGTAAGCGCTTAATAATCCTTTTGCCTGAGTTCTTCTGGAAGGCTTTTTTTAGAGGAATACATCTTTAAAACAACCACCTGCTGAAGACATACGGTGGCAAGACCTACTCAGTTTGGGACAGTTTATCTTACCTGTCCTTTAAAGAGGCATAACGTATACCCAGTCCCACCCCAACATGTTCCCTATCACTGGTAATGTGTAATGGAAGAGGGTGAGCGATATAAAACAAAACCATAGTACTTTCAGCTTGGAAAAGCTTTCTATTGTACTTTGTACGACTGAAGCTAAATTTTACAAAAGGATAGATAATGAAGAAAGCATCAACGTGTCTGTGGCTCTTGCTGATCATGATTTCCTGCGGATGCAGTGTGATACAGCCAGATATGAAGAAGAGCAGAGGGTTTGCTAAAGGGGCAGACATTGGCTGGTTGCAGCAGATGGAAGCAACGGGGTACAAGTTCTACGGAGACAATGGCAAGGAGCAGGATTGTTTCAAAATCCTGAAAGACCATGGCATCAACACCATCCGGCTGAGAACCTGGGTGAACCCCTCCGATGATCGGGCCAGCGGGTATAACAGCAAAAAGGAAACCGTGGCCATGGCAGTACGGGCGCAGAAATGGGGCATGCGGGTCATGATCAATTTCCACTACAGTGACAGTTGGGCAGAACCCGGAAAACAGAAGAAGCCTGCCGCCTGGGAAGGCCATGATTTCCCGCAGTTGCTGAAAGATGTCTATGACTACACCTATGATGTGATGACCGACCTGAAGAAAGCCGGAGTCACACCCGAATGGGTGCAGGTGGGGAACAAAACGCCCGGAGGAATGATCTACCCCGAAGGAAGCGTTGCTAACTGGTCGCAACTGGCCCAACTCATAAACCGAGGATATGATGCCATCAAAGCCGTAAGCCCCACCTCTAAAGTTATCCTGCACGTAGACCAGGGCAACAACAATAAGCGGTTTAGAACCTGGTTCGATAACGCACAAGCGCATGGTGCCAAATACGATGTAATCGAGCTATCCTATTATCCTTATTGGTTGACGGGAAAACCAGACTATACCCTTTCCATTGATGATCTGGAACACAACCTGAATGATATGGCTTCCAGGTACAACAAGGAAGTGATGGTGGTAGAGGTAGGCGGAGAAGACACTAAGCCTCAGAACACCTATGACATGCTGGTGGCCGTTCAGGAGAAAGTAAAAGCAGTACCAAACGGCAAAGGGCTGGGCGTAATCTACTGGGAGCCACAAGGAGCCAGAAGTTGGAGCAAGTACCCGCTTAGCGCCTGGGGAGATGATGGCAAGCCCACCAAAGCAATGGATGCCTTTCTGGTCAAATAAGTTTTGTCGGCAATAAAGGCAAAAGAAAAGGATAGGCAAACTAATTTCCTTCTCATCAGAAAGTGATCTCTGCATACTAATTTCAATGTTTTCACGCTTACTTTAGAGGGTGAAATCAAGCAGTCTTTAGAACTACTATGCTTTAGCGAAAAGCTGGGCATCCAAATTCAATTAAGTGGCAGATACAGCCATACAGTAAATTTTATTGGCTTACATTATAAAAAGAGATGATAAACAGGAGTTTAGTTTTTTTGCTATTGTTGGTTTCGCAGGTTTCCTGGGCGCAGGTACGGGTGGTTACGGAACTGACAGATAACTGGAAGTTTAAAAAGGGAAAAAATGAGCAGGCTTATAAGGTCAACTTCAATGACAAAGGTTGGCAGAAAGTAACAGTGCCGCATGATTGGGCCATTTATGGTCCTTTTGACAAGGAGGTAGACAAGCAGGTTGTAGCCATTGAGCAGAACGGGGAGAAAGTACCCTCTGAGAAAACCGGCCGTACTGGCGCGCTGCCCTACATAGGAGAAGCCTGGTACCGGAATGAGTTTACCTTGCCTAATTACAAAAAAGGCCAGAAAGTACTGATTGTCTTTGAAGGGGCTATGAGTGAGCCCAAGGTGTTCCTGAACGGGCAGAAAGTGGGGGAGTGGGCCTACGGGTACAGCTACTTCTACTTTGATATCACGAATCAGGTACAGGAAGGAAAGCAAAACACCCTGGCTGTTCACCTGAGCAACCAAGGACAGTCCTCGCGCTGGTACCCGGGGGCGGGCTTGTACCGCAAGGTGCAGGTCATTGTGAAGAACCCCGAAAGCATTGACCAGTGGGGCACGTTTGTCACCACTCCTTATATCTCCGCCGATTTGGCCAAAGTGAACGTCAAAACCAAGGTAGCTGGTAAAAATGTTCGCATGGTTACCCAAGTGCTGGATGCTAAAGGCAATACCGTAGCCACTGACAGTATCGGAAAACTCTTCGGAAACCAATTTGAGCAGAACCTGGCCGTAGCCAACCCTCAACTGTGGAGCCCCGAGACCCCTTACCTGTATACGGCAGTTACCAAACTATTTGCGGGCAATGTGCTCAAAGACGAGGTGACCACCCGCTTCGGGATACGGGAGATCAGCTACAAACCAACCGTTGGGTTCAGCCTGAACGGGAAGGTGCGCAAGTTCAAAGGCGTCTGCCTGCACCATGACCTGGGTCCCTTAGGTGCCGCGGTGAACAAAGCCGCCCTGCGCCGCCAACTGCAGATCCTGAAAGACATGGGCTGCGACGCCATCCGGAGTTCGCACAACATGCCCTCCATAGAGCAATTGGAATTAGCAGATGAGATGGGTTTCATGTTCCTGGCCGAAAGCTTTGATGAATGGGCAAAACCAAAAGTAAAGAATGGCTATAACCGCTTCTTTGAAGAATACGCCGAGAAAGACATCGTGAACCTGGTGCACGCCACTCGCAACCATCCGTCCATTGTGATGTGGAGCTCCGGGAACGAGGTGCCTGACCAATGGGGAGCGGAAGGGGTGAAACGCGCGAAACTGCTACAAGACATCTTCCATCGGGAAGATCCAACCCGTCCGGTGACTGTGGGCATGGACCAGGTGAAAGCTACCATGGCTTCCGGTTTTGGGGCTCTTTTAGACATTCCGGGCCTGAACTACCGGGTGCATTTGTATGAGGAAGCGTACAAAGCCTTCCCGCAAGGGTTCATCCTGGGTTCCGAGACAGCTTCTACCGTGAGCTCCCGTGGTATCTACAAATTCCCGGTAGAGAAGGCAGTAGAGAAGCAGTACCCGGATTTTCAGAGCTCCTCCTATGACTTGGAGTACTGCAGCTGGTCTAACCTGCCAGATGATGACTTCGTGCTGCAGGACGACAAGCCTTGGGTAATTGGGGAGTTTGTGTGGACTGGTTTTGACTATTTGGGCGAGCCTACCCCGTATGACGACAAATGGCCGTCGCGCAGCTCGTACTTTGGGATCAACGATTTGGCTGGTTTGCCGAAAGACCGTTTTTACCTTTACCGCAGTCGCTGGAACATCAAAGAAGAGACACTGCACATTTTACCGCACTGGAACTGGGAGGGCCGGGAAGGGCAGACCACGCCGGTGTTCGTGTACACGAACTATGACAGTGCCGAGCTGTTTGTGAACGGAAAAAGCATGGGCATTCAGAAGAAACACGCCGGCACCCCGCAAAACCGGTACCGCCTCATGTGGATGGACGTGAAGTACGAGCCCGGCACAGTGAAAGTAGTTGCTTTCGGGAAAGACGGCAAGCCCGTAGCGGAAAGGGAAGTGAAGACCGCCGGTAAACCCCACAAGATCGTGCTGCAACCAGACCGGACGGAAATATCTGCTGACGGGAAAGACCTTTCTTTTGTAACTGTGTCGGTGGTAGACAAAGACGGGAACCTTTGCCCAACGGCCACAAACCAGCTTTCCTTTAATGTGAAAGGCAAAGGAAATTATCGGGCGGCTTGTAACGGAGACCCAACCTCGCTGGAGCAGTTCCATTTGCCAACCATGAAGCTGTTCAGCGGAAAACTGGTAGTGCTGGTGCAGTCAACTGATCAAGTGGGGGACATTGAACTGTCCGTGAAAGGGAAGGGCTTGCAGACCGGCCAGGTGAAATTGAAAGCCACCCGCTAATGCTAGTGCAGAGTAGATGGGTTTGATTTCAGCAAAGAAATTCAACCATTTCAAGAAATGAGCTACTAATCAGATGCCCCGGTGAAAGCACTTACAATAAGTGCTTTCACCGGGGCATCTGATTTCTACTGTATGCTAGAAAGTTTCTTTACTTCATCTTTTGCTTTACTTCGGCTAATTCTTCAGGGGTGTTCACGTTTAGGAGTGCATCTGGGTTGAGGGGCTTTAGAAGGTGAATATCACTGTTTCGCAACACCTTTCTGGGGCAGGTATACCCTTGTGCCAGGAATGAGAGCAAAACCGGGTAGCTCTTCGGCTCCCAGATAGTGATTAAAGGTTCAGGAAAACCATCGTGCGGGCTTTCAAATGTGGTAGCAAGGGCAGAAGTCGCTCTGTTCTCTACCAGGTACTGGAGGGTGGTAGCATCCAATAGCGGAAGGTCACAGGCTACCACCAACCAGGCTGCATCTGGCTTTTCCCGAAAGGCAGAAAGGATGGCCCCATAAGGACCTAAACCGGTGAAAGTGTCGGGAAGGGACTGGTAGTTTTCCTCTAACGAAGGTTGCTGCTCTGCCCGGCAGGAAATGAATACCTCCTTGCAATAGCTTTGCAACAGGTCAGCGGCATAATACCGCTGCTCTTTGCCGTGCCAGGCAATGGCTCCTTTGTCTTGCCCCATCCGCAAACTCTGCCCGCCGGCCAGTACCAACCCGTTCAGGACTGGCTTCGCGTTTTGAAGCTGTTTTTGAAAAAAGGCAGTGATTTTGTCTTCTTCCCTTAAACGAAACATGGGTATGTCCTGCCATGCAGGAATCGCTTCCTGCACAAAATCAAATACTGCACCAGCAGAATCAGAAAGTAAAATCAACTGCACATTGGTGAGTTGAGGCAGCCGTTTTTGCAAAGAGGCTTTTTTGTTTTCATCTATCACGATCACCTGCGCCTTCGCCTCCTGGTGATTCCCGTTTACCAGAACTGCATCCATGTCTGAAAACAGCTGCCGGAACTGGAAGGTGTTCAGCGGCTTTTGGTAATGAAACTGCTGGTACGCAATCTGATCGGTGTACTCCATAGAAGCCCCAGCTCCCAAACGACTCGGCAAAACAGCTTTCTCCTGGTTGTTAGCATGGTGGGCATCTACGTAGCCACATTTGTATTGCGGAGATAAAGCACTGATGATTGCGTCAGCTAAGGCTTTGATGGTATTGCAGGTAGTGCCCAGTATAGCCCACTCTTGCCGGTTGAAGTTTCCGTAAGCTGGTCGGGTAATGGCGCTATGTTTCTTATGGTCTTTCAAAGTCGTTTACTTCTGGTTCTAGCAAATAGCATTGGGGTTTGGATACGCTCCTATCTGCTCTTCTTCCGGTCGGTCTAAACAGACAAAGTCTTTTTCCACCAGCACCTCTATCTTTTGGCCTTGGCCCGTGTTTACTGTTCCATCAAACCCCACTTGATCAGTGCTGGTCCATTCCTCCGCTAATTGCTTTGGCACATGAACGGTGGTGGTACCAGCCTCAAAACTAACGGAAAGCTCTGGGTCAGAAGAAACAGCCAAAATGAAAGAAAGTTTTTGGGAGGGCTCAGGCCCAAATTGGGTGACTTCCGTTACTACTCCGGTTTGCCTAAAAGAGCTGACCTCAGGTTGTCTTAACCGAAAGCGCAGGGAGTTGCCTAGTATTCTGATTTTCATAAAAAGCGGATATGAGTTCTAAAGGGACAGTTTGGGTTTAACAGGTTAGGGTAACAGCTGCAATTCCGTTACTACTCTATTCTATAATTATAGCCATAAAATCCTTTCTTTAAAAGAATCAAAACAGTATTGCAGATATTGGGGACGAATGATGCGTAAGTTCTGTTGTCACAAAGTGGGCATAAAAGCGTAATGATTTCTTTTGATTTCTGTGTCAATGACCCCGACCTTTGTAAAAATGAACCGAAAACGTGCAGATGGATAATACTCTGAATCAAGCATACTCAGCCGAAGAATTCCGCAGACAAGGGCATGAGCTCATTGAACTATTGGCCAATTACCTGGCGGAAGCTACCACCGATAAGGAAAGCGTACAAGTTACTCCCTGGCAGGAGCCAGCCCAGCAGCTAGCCTACTGGCAAGAGGATTTTACTAAACCTGCTACCAACCCGCTAGCTCTTTTTCAGGATGTGATGGACAAATCCATCCAGGTACACCGCAAGCGGTACGTGGGGCACCAGACTACCCCTACCTTGCCAATCACCATTCTTTCATCGGCTTTGATGGCTACCCTGAACCAAGGCATGGGCGTCTATGAGATGGGAATGGTAGGCAATACCCTGGAAAAAATCATGACCGAGTACCTGGCGCAAAAACTTGGCTTTGATCAAGAGGCATCTGGGTTTGTGACTTCTGGCGGGTCTTTGGGTAACCTAACTGCTTTGTTGGCCGCCAGAGCTGCGGCCACAGACATTTGGAATGCGGGGTATAAAGATGGGCAGCAACTGGCCGTGCTGGTTTCTGAAGAAGCACATTACTGTATTGACCGGGCCGCCAGAATCATGGGCCTTGGCTCTGAAGGCATCATTAAAGTGCCGGTCAACGAGAAGTTTCAGTTACGCACCGACCTGTTGGAGCAATATTACCAGCAGGCAATCTCCCAGGGCAAGCAGGTGATAGCGGTTATAGGATGCGCCGGAACCACCTCGACCGGATCTTATGATGATCTGGAAGCCATCGCTGATTTTAGCGAGAAGCACCAACTCTGGTTTCACATAGATGGAGCACACGGAGCACCTGCGGCCTTCTCCCCAAAATACAGGCACCTGATCAAAGGAATAGAAAGAGCTGACTCAGTGGTAGTAGATTACCACAAAATGATGATGACTCCTTCCTTGTCAACGGCCCTGATCTTCAAGCGGGGTAGCGATGCCTATAAGATCTTTTCGCAGCGGGCTCAGTACCTCTGGACCGAGCAGGACACGGAAGAGTGGTACAACGGCGGCAAACGAAGCTTTGAATGCACCAAAGCCATGTCTGTCCTGAATGTGTACACCATCTTCAGAACCCACGGGGAAGAGGTGTTCCGGGAGAACATTGAGCAGTTGTATGGCTTGGGAACCACCTTTGCCTCTATGATCAAGGCAAACCCAGCTTTTGAGCTGGCCTATGAGCCGCAATGCAATATTGTATGCTTCCGCTACAAGGCCGAAGGCGATTTGAGCAGCCTGAACAAAGAAATCAGGAGACTAGTGCTGGAAGAGGGGCGTTTTTACGTAGTGCAAACCATTCTGAATGGACAAAGCTACTTACGAGTGTCCTTGATGAACCCGCTTACTTCTGAACAGGATTTGGAAGAGTTACTCCAGAACATAGAAGAGAAAGCAGCCAGCCTTGTCGCCAGCGAAATATAAGTGAGCTTGGAAAAAACAGAAAAGACAGGGCAGGACGTAATTGTGGTAGGGGCAGGCTTAAGCGGTTTAGCGGCTGCCTACTACCTCAAACAGAAAGGCATTCATGCATTGGTTTTGGAGGCAAGGGAAAGATGTGGGGGGAGAATCCTGACGGTGAAAGGCGAAGGGAATGATACACCCGTAGAAATGGGGGCCACCTGGTTTGCCGATAAGCACACGTACCTTGTTCAATTGCTTCAGGAGTTGGGGTTGCCCATCTTCCACCAATATCAGAAAGGGATTGGGGTTTTTGAAACGCACCCCGCTGAAGCGCCTCAGTATTTTCAAATACCAGCGTCAGAGGTTCCTTCCTGCAGAGTAGCAGGAGGCGCCTCTACCCTTATTGAAGCCTTGGTACAGAAAATCGGGACAGAAAGAATTCTGCTAGGCAGTGCGGTCAGCCAAATAAAGGAGCAGGAAGACCAGATAGAAGTGACAACGGAAAAGGGCGAAAAGCATCTTTGTCGTCATCTTGTCCTAACCATTCCGCCGTTCCTTTGTGTAGGCCTTGAGATCAATCCTGCGCTGCCCAAGGAGTTTACGTCTGTCCTGGAGAACACCCATACCTGGATGGGCGAGTCTATCAAGTTTGCCGTAGAGTATGAACGACCCTTCTGGCGGGAGAAAGGCTTTTCTGGGAGCGTGTTCAGCCATTTTGGTCTTATTCAGGAGATGTATGACCACACCAACCTGGAAGAAACTCGATTTGCTTTGAAGGGTTTTCTTTCTTCCTCCGCAGCCACCTTTTCTAAAGAGGAAAGAGAGCGCGCCGTGATAAACCAATTGGTGCGGCTTTTAGGAAAAGAGGCCCAAAACAACCTGTCCTATGTAGAGAAGGTCTGGCAGCAGGAAGAATATACCTACGCAGACTACGGGAAGAACATATTGCCTCACCAGAATAACGGCCACCCAGTTTATGCGCAATCTCTGATGAACGGTAAATTGCACCTGTCTAGCAGTGAAACCTCGCCGGTGTTTGGCGGCTACATGGACGGTGCTGTGTACAGTGGTTTAGCAACGGCCACTAAGATTATGGCTAAAATGGGTATTGCTTGATTTGCAAAATGGTATTGTGACGGCGTTGGTACTTGAACGTTCATGTTGGTATGTGACGCCATCTAGAGAATAACTCACTTAAAAACAAAGTCTCAGGTCTTCAAAAGCCTGAGACTTTGTTTTTAGGGTGTTTTCGGTAAACTAGTTCTAAAATGACACTATGCTGATTAGCTTTTTACCCTTTCAAAGCGGTGTCAATATCCTGCAGCAGGTCTTCCATATTTTCTATCCCTACAGACAACCGCAGCAATCCATTGGTAATCCCTAATTCCTGACGCTCGCTTTCAGGTAAACTGACATGGGAAGAAGTAGCAGGCTGGCAGATGGTGGAATCAACCCCACCCAGACTCAGAGCTGGGATAATTAATTGCAGACGGTTCAGGAAATCATCGGTCTTTGCCGCATCGCTTAACTCAAAGGATAACATCCCTCCAAAACCACCTTTCATCTGTTTGGCAGCTATGTCGTGATTAGGATGGTTCGGCAACCCAGGGTAAAATACTTTGGAGACCTCGGGGCGTTCTTGCAGGGCTAAGGCAAGTTGTAGGGCGTTGGCATTCTGTTTTTCTACCCTAAGCGCCAGCGTTTTTAGGCTTCTTTCTATTAAGTAACAATCAAGGCCATTCAGGCTGCCCCCAAAGTTCACGGCACTCTTATATATAGTGTCTATCAGGCTTTGAGAGGAGAGGAGGGTTCCGAAACACAAGTCATGGTGCCCACCCAGGTATTTGGTACCGCTATGCATGACAATATCAAAGCCTAACAACAGCGGGTTTTGGTTGATGGGAGAAGCAAAGGTGCTGTCCACCACGGTCACTATGTTGTTCTTCTTAGCTATCTCAGCGATGGCCTTTAAGTCTACAATGGAGAGCAGCGGGTTAGAAGGTGTCTCTACATAAATGACTTTGGTGTTGGGCCTGATCTTAGATGTAATGGTGCTCAGGTCAGCCGCAGAGACAAAGTCATAGGCAATATTATACTTTGAGAACTCATCTACTGCCAACTTTGCCGTACCGCCGTAGATTTCCTTGGAGAAGAGTACATGGTCGCCAGACTTAAGGAAAGCGAAAAGAGCCGTAGTTGTAGCGGCTTGTCCAGAGCTGAAAATCAAACCCGCCTCTGCGTGCTCCAATCGGCATAGCTTTTCAACTATTACTTTCTGGTTTTCTGTGTTGTAATTCCTGGGGTAAAGGATTTCGTCTTGCCCCAGGTACCGGTTTGCCGTGGAGGTGAAAATGGGTGTGTTCACCCCTTGATAGGTAGGAGGGTTGTAAACGCAATGGGTGTCTTTTCTAAACATATGGGAAAGGCTAATGTCTTTAAGTATAAGGAAGAGGCGAAATGGTAGCAAATTATAAAGTGGTGTGAAAAACTGCTTTCATCTCTTCACTCACATCTGCGCCCAATTCTGAAGTATCTCTACGGCTATTCTTAGAAGAAGGAAGCGGGTGTGCCCTTGGACCTTTCTTAATTTAGATAAAAAAGCAGAAATGCACGAGAGAGTGACTCTATTTCTCTATACGTAAGGTGACCCCTCCATTATATCCTATATACTGCATTTTATAAATGGTGTATTGAATAAGTTTGTGGAAGTTTTTGATTTCTTCATCAGTAAGAGGTAGAAGCGCAGAAGAAAAAGAAAGCTATTACTTCCATACATAGTGCCCCACCTAGCGGAATGGAACCGGTTCAGTAAATGCAAAATATCTAGGTTTACTAGGCCTTCAATTCTTATTAAAAAGAATGAAAACTCCAACGCCACTTACGTGATCTGCTCCTTCCCGCCAAGATACCTGCTCGTTATCCACTAAAGGCCTTGCTTTTAATTTAGGTGCTTACTGCCAGTCGCTATAGAGAACTATTGGGAGCATCTTCAGGCTTACCTTTGTACGGGAATTCCCCGACCTGAAGTGATTTTCTATTTCACTAGGACACCCAGAGGTTACTTACTTAACCTGGCTAGGGGCTTGTCCCACAAGTGTACCATTTGTTCATAATCTTGCAGAAAACGTAAATTTCAGCTCTATTTTAAATTAAAGATTTAGATTTATGAGTAACATTTAGGTATTTAGTTTAATCTTGTTAATATTGGAAAGGAATGCCTTGCGCTATTTCTGAATACTCTATCCTTCCTTAACTTGCTACAAAGGGATGGATGCAGCAATTTGTAAAACTAGTATACCTAATGCCCAAACCTCGATTATCACGTCTTAAATGGGGAGCCCTGGCCGGTTCTTTTTTGGCCTGTTTAGCTGTCACTAGTCCTGTTCTTAGCCAAAGCAACCAACTTCCGCTTACTGATCTGTCTTCCTTCCAGAACCCAGGCAAAAGCTGGTTTGTAGCTGCCAACGTTGGCGCAAGTCTCTCTGAGGCTAATAAACTCACCACCAACGCAGGAGGAGGAATCTTGGTAAACCAGCCCACCAGGAAAATCAAGGGACAAGACCTCCTCACCAACTTTGAGCACGGCGACCTGGACCTGGAGTTGGATTACATGATGGCCAAAGGGTCAAACTCCGGTATTTACCTGCAGGGGCGCTATGAGCTGCAACTGGCAGACAACTGGGGAACTACAGAGCGCACAGCAGCCAGCAACGGCGGTGTCTACGAGCGCTGGGATGAAAGTCGCCCCGAAGGACAGAAAGGTTACCAGGGATATGCGCCCCGCCAGAATGCGGGAAGAGCGCCAGGGTTGTGGCAACACTTGAAGATTTCTTTTCAGGCGCCCCGCTTTGACGCTGCGGGCAAGAAAATAGAGAACGCCAAACTGCTGCTGGTAGAACTGAATGGCGTCACCATCCAGGAGGAAGTGGAATTGTTCGGGCCCACCCGGGGCGCTATTAGCAACGACGAAAAAGCTACTGGACCGCTACGATTTCAGGGAGACCACGGTGCCGTGGCTTTCCGCAACATCAAAGTGAGCCAGTACAGCAAGCCTCGTCCTGAACTTAAAGGATTAACCTACCACATTTATAAGGGGAAATTCCAAAAAGAGCCCAAATATGACAGCTTGCCCCCAGAGGCAGAAGGTCCGCAGGGGCCGTCCAATATCCTGACTTCCACCTTAAACAATGATGCCAAGCAGTTCCTGCTGCGCTACACCGGAACCCTGGTGGTGAAGGAGCCCGGCGAATACACGTTTAACATGGACACTCCAGCCGGCGCAGGTCTTATCAGGGTAAACAAGCAGGAGATTCTGCCCATGAAAACCTGGAATGGCAGAGGAACGGCGGTGCTGCCCGCTGGCGAGGTGCCGTTTGAGCTACTCTATTCCAAAACCATGGACTGGGGAAGACCGGCTCTAGCCTTGAAAATAGCTGGGCCGGGCGTACGTGAATTTCTGATTACCGAAGAAATCCTGTCTGAAGAGATTAATCCCATTTTAGTGGATGTAAAGGAGCGGCCGGTGCTGAGAAGCTTCATTGACCTGCCCGGTAACCACCGGGTAACCCACGCCGTGTCGGTAGGCAGTCCAACGCAGCTGCATTATACCTATGACCTGGACAAAGGGGCCATTGTGCAACTGTGGCGCGGTGGCTTTTTAGATGCCACGCCCATGTGGCACGAGCGCGGCGATGGTTCTTCTAAAGCTATTGGTTCCATCCATTATTTCGGGAAACCTACCACTATGGTAGCCAGACTTGCCTCAGACCAGGCCGCCTGGATTTCTGACACCACGGGCACTTCCTTCCGCCCGAAGGGCTACCAGCTAGACCAGAATTCAGAGCCTACTTTCCTGTACCAGATCTACGGGGCTAACGTGCAGGACGCCATCCGGATCATTGAAAATGGCAAAGGGCTGCGGCGCGAACTGAGTGTGCAGAACTCAGCGGCGGGTTTAATGGCCCGTTTGGTAGAAGGAGCTAAAATTGAGGAGATAGGCAAGGGCATGTACCTGGTAGACGACAAAGCCTACTATGTGCGCCTGGACGAGACCGGCGGGGCTAAACCCATGGTTCGCAGCGTGGGTGGCCGTCAGGAGCTGGTGATTCCCATGCAGGGCAAGGTAGCCTATTCTATTCTTTACTAATTGATTAAGACAGTATAGATGATACAATTACGAAAGAAGTTCTTTCTGCCTTTCCTAATGGCTGGGGCTCTTTTTGCCGGTTCGCCGCAAACCGCAGCCGCGCAGGAGTCGCCTATGGAAGAAGACTTTTTCAAGATCTTGCGTTTGCCCTCGCCCGAAGGCACGTTGCTGGAAGTAGGTGGTCTGGTGGTCCTGCCCAACGGCGATTTAGGCATCTCCACCCGCCGCGGCGACATTTTCATTGTAGAGAACCCCACCAGCCCCAAACCCCACTTCCGGAAGTTTGCCGCCGGCTTGCATGAGGTATTGGGGCTGGCCTACAAAGACGGTTCCCTGTACTGCGCCCAGCGCGGCGAACTCACTAAACTCACCGACACGAACAATGACGGCAAAGCAGATCTGTTTGAAACTGTGTACGCCTGGCCCTTGTCCGGGAACTATCATGAATACAGCTTCGGACCTAAAATAGCGCAGGACGGGTCTTTCTTCGTGACCACCAACTTGGGTTTCCCAGACCCGTGGTGGCACGCGACCAGTCTGGTGCCTTGGCGCGGCTGGATGCTGCGCATCTCTCCAGAAGGCAAGATGGAGCCCTGGGCCACCGGCTTGCGCTCCCCAGCGGGTATTGGAATAGTTGACGGCGAAATGTTCTACACCGAAAACCAGGGCGACTGGGTTGGGTCTGGCGGCGTGTGGCACGTGAAGAAAGGTGCATTTACCGTGCACCCGGGTGGTCTACGTTGGGCCAACCAGCCTGCTTCCCCCGTGAAAATGAACCAGGAACAGGTCTATGCCAAAATAAACCCGCGTTTTGAGAAAGATGCACAAGGCGGACACGTGAAACCAGAGAACAAGGTGAATGAGCCTTATGTGACCATGTTTGACATGAAAAAGCAGTTCCCGGCCATGCAACTGCCGGCCGTCTGGCTGCCGCACGGCATTCTGGGCATCTCCAACTCTGAACCCCTGCAAATTCCCCAGGGACACTTCGGGCCGTTTGAAGGACAGCTGCTGGTGGGGGATCAGGGCCAAAGCAAAATTATGCGGGTAGTGCTGGAGAAAGTCAAAGGCGAGTTCCAGGGCGTGGCCTTAGACTTCCGGAGTGGTTTCCAATCGGGCGTGCTGCGCATGGCCTGGGCTAAGGACAATTCCCTGTTTGTGGGGGAAACTGCCCGCGGGTGGGGTGCCGCCGGTGAGGCCATGGAAGGCTTGCAGCGCTTGATCTGGAACAACAAAGTTCCGTTTGAAATGAGAACCGTAAGTGCTAAGCCTGACGGCTTTGAGGTGGAGTTTACTACCCCGGTAGACCGGAAATCGGCTGAAGACCTGGCTTCCTATTCCGTGGAGAGCTACATCTATAAGTACCATCCTGTGTACGGTAGTCCGCCTGTGAACGCAAAGCAACTGGCTATTAAAGGAGTGAAGCTGTCTGAAGATGGCATGAAAGCCCGCCTGATCGTGGACAATCTGCGGGAAGGGTACATTCACCTGCTCAAGTTAGATGGCGTGCGGGCGAAGGAAAATTATTATACCCTGGTGCACCCGGCCGCTTACTACACCTTGAACGCTATTCCCGAAGGTGATAAGCTGGCGATAAAAGAAGTAAGCACCAAAAACTCAGCCGCAGTCACAAAGTCTAAAGACGTAGCGTTAAAGGCATCGACGGCTAAAACAAGTGGCTCTGGAAAGGCAACTACCAAAACCCCTGCAAAAAAAGCAGGAGCAACAGACGCTACTGCTACCAAGCCCACGCCTAAAGCCGCTCCGGCTCCCGTAGCCCTGACGTTCAATGACGTGAAACCGTTGCTGGCCAAGAACACCTGCCTTGCCTGCCACACCACTGAAAAGAAACAGGTGGGCCCAGGTTTCCGGGAAATAGCGAAGCGGAAGTACACCAACCAGCGAATTGTAGAGCTCATCCATAACCCTAAACCAGAGAACTGGCCTACGTACGCCACACCCATGCCGCCTATGCCGCAGGTTCCGAAAGGTGAGGCGCTCAAGATTGCCGCCTGGATCAATACCTTAAGATAGCCTCCCACACGCCGGGGCGTTTTCGCCTCCGTCTCTAGAAAATGCTTTAAAAATGAAATCAGTCATACATATGTCCCCTTCGTTTACTTCTACGTTTTCTTTCACCCTTATTGCTATTGGTTTGTTTGTAGGTTCTCAGGCAAACGCCCAAACCCAGGAGGTTCCCAAACCACCTAAGATGGTCCCTGAGATGACGGAGTTCTGGGAGCCGGAGCCGCGCAAAGTAACTCCCGGGGTGAACAATGCTGCGCCTTCTGATGCGATAGTCTTGTTCAACGGGAAAGACCTTACTGCCTGGAAAGCGAAGGATGGCGGCGGAGATGCCAAATGGGAAGTGAAAAACGGAGCGTTCACCGTAGGCAAAGGCGATATCTCCACTAAAAAGGAATTCGGGGATTTTCAGCTGCACGTGGAATGGAGCGCCCCTGATGAAGTGAAAGGCACCAGCCAGGGCCGCGGCAACAGCGGCATCTTCCTGCAAGACCGCTACGAGGTACAGGTACTGGATTCCTATAACAACCGCACGTATTCTAACGGACAAGCCGGCAGCATTTACAAACAGCACCGTCCGTTGGTAAACGCCATGAACAAACCCACCGAGTGGAACGTGTACGATATCATTTACACCGCTCCCCGTTTCAAGGAAGATGGCTCGCTCTTTACTCCAGCCCGGGTTACGGTTATTCACAACGGCGTATTGGTGCAGAACAACGTGGAACTGAAAGGCCCAACCGAGTACATCGGTTTGCCTGAATACAAGGCGCACGGCAAAGCTTCCATCAGCCTGCAAGACCACGGCAACCCCGTGAGTTACCGCAATATCTGGATCAGAGAACTGTAAGTAGCTGGTGAATTGATATAAACCTGACCTTCTGTCTAGAGCAGATTTTTAGCAAAAGAGCCTCTAAACAGAAAATCAAGAGCAAGTCAATGGAGGACTATCTTACCTGTTTTTTAACTAATTTCGTTTTACTTTTTCCTTCTACAATGGCATACTTCAAGTCACTTTTGACTTTAGGAAAATTAACTTCAGCTCAGGTCCATTCAGCCGGGCAGCATGCACTTATGTCACACATCCCCTTTACGCCTGATTCTGGAAAATCAGGCCGGAAAGAGTTGCGTGTTTCAGTCATGCTTCTCTTTGCTGCCCTGTTCCTTTTTGCTTCCTGCGGAAAACGGGACGGAGACCCCAGAATATTAGTGTTTAGTAAAACCAGCGGGTACCATCATACTGCTATTGCAGATGGTAATACCGCCTTTGTGGAGTTAGGCAAGAAGAATGGGTTTGCAGTAGATACAACTACCAACGCCGCTTATTTTCAGGAAGATTCTCTAAAGAAGTACGCCGCTGTGGTATTTCTGAGTACTACCGGTGATGTCCTGAACCATTATCAGGAAGCGGATTTTCAGAGATACATACAGGCTGGCGGAGGCTTTATGGGCGTTCATGCCGCCACAGATACAGAATATGACTGGGGCTGGTACGGCAGATTGGTAGGTGCTTATTTTAACGGACACCCTGAACAACAGCAGGCTGTAGTGCGCGTCACCCAGGAAGAGAACGATGCTACCGCCCATTTGCCTAAAGAATGGAAAAGAAAAGATGAGTGGTACAACTTCAAAAACCTCAGCAAGGATGTAAAAGTATTGCTGACCTTAGATGAAAAAAGCTACAAAGGAGGCACCAACGGCGCCAACCACCCAGTTGCCTGGTACCATGATTTTGAGGGCGGGCGCTCTTTCTACACCGCTTTGGGCCATACTGAAGAATCTTACAAAGACCCTCTTTTCCTGCAGCATTTGCTGGGTGGTCTCCAATACGCCATGGGCGATAACAAAGAGCTAGACTTTGAAAAAGTAACCGCTCTAAGAGTACCGGAGGAGGACCGGTTTGTGAAAACCGTGCTGACGAAAGGCAAGTTTACCGAGCCCACTGAAATGACCATCCTGCCTAACCTGGATGTATTGGTAGCCCAGCGCCGGGGCGAGCTCATGTTATACAACCAGGGCAATGGCTCTTTGCAGCAGGCAGGCTTTCTGGATGTGTACCATACCTCCAGCTCCAGTGAAAATGCAGAAGAAGGACTGATGGGACTAGCCAAAGACCCTGACTTCAAGAAAAACAATTTTATTTATCTCTATTATAGCCCCGCAGATACTTCCGTGAACAGGCTTTCCCGCTTTGTCTTCAGGAACAACAAACTGGACATGGCCTCTGAGAAGATTATTCTGCAACTGTATTCCCAGCGCCAGATCTGCTGCCACACGGGCGGCTCTATTGCCTTTGGCCCAGACAACCTGCTGTACCTTTCTACCGGAGACAACAGCACGCCCTTTGATGAAAAAGGACAAACCTATACAAACCAAGGGTACGCACCTTTAGATGATCGTCCGGGCCATGAGAAGTATGATGCCAGAAGAACCTCTGGCAATACCAATGATTTGCGTGGAAAAGTAATCAGGATCAAGGTAAAAGAAGATGGCTCCTATGAAATACCCAAGGGCAATCTGTTCCCCAGAAACCAGACGAAAACCAGACCTGAAATCTATACCATGGGCCACCGCAACCCGTACCGGATCTCTGTGGATCCTAAAAATGGGTTCCTGTATTGGGGCGAAGTAGGACCAGATGCAAAAACCGATAGCTTAGCCACCAGAGGACCCAAAGGATATGATGAAGTAAACCAGGCTCGTAAAGCCGGTAATTTTGGTTGGCCGCTGTTCGTGGCGAACAACTACGCCTACCACAGGTATAACTATGCTAATGGTACTTCCGGTGAAACTTTCAATCCTGCGAAACCCGTCAATGATTCACCTAATAACACCGGTATTGTAAATCTGCCAGCGGCCCAACCGGCGTTTATCTGGTACCCCTATGATGCTTCGCCAGACTTTCCGCAGGTAGGCACGGGCGGACGTAACGCCATGGCGGGTCCGGTATATTACACAGATTTGTTGCCTGAAAAAACCCGGTATGCGGAGTACTACCATGGCAAGCTCTTTATCTATGACTGGATCAGGGACTGGATCAAAGTAGTATCCATGAAAGAAAATGGTGACTTTGATAAGATGGAACCCTTCATGGAGAATGAAAAATTTGCCGCCATCATGGACATGGAGGTTGGGCCAGACGGGAAGCTTTACATTCTGGAATACGGAAAAGGATGGTTCACCGGAAACCCAGATGCCGCCCTTTCCAGAGTAGATTACCTTTCCGGGAACCGTCCTCCTAAAATCACGAACCTAACCGTAGACCGTCAAAGCGGTTTGCTTCCTTTCACGGTAAATGCTACCGTAGAAGTGGCAGATCCGGAGAAAGATAACCTGAAATACCTCTGGACAATCAACGGGCTTAAGAAGCTAACGGATACCCCGCAACTGGAACATACCTTCACCAGGGCAGGAGATTATGACATACAGGTAGAAGTCATTGATTCAGAAAAGGCAACCTCCGGAAACAGGTCCGTAACCGTGTACGCTGGTAATGAGCAGCCCAACGTGGTGGTGGCTTTGCCGGGCAACCAAAGCTTCTATTTTGAGGGAACACCTATCAGGTACCAGGTGCATGTAGCCACTCCAGGCGGCCAGGTGAAACCAGAGAACCTTTTCGTGTCTGCTGAATACATAGAAGGAAAAGACTTAGCGGGCGCCTCCATGGGGCACCAGGTTGCCTCCGCCACCTTGGTGGGCAGAACGCTTATGGAAAACTCAGATTGCAAAGGCTGCCATAAAATAGACGAGAAATCCATAGGGCCGGCCTACGTAGACGTTTCTAAACGGTACCTCAAGAACCCCAAGGCCACGTCGCATCTTACGAACAAGATCATCAAAGGCGGCGGCGGTGTGTGGGGCGAGAATGCCATGCCAGCCCACCCAGACATGTCAGAGGCAGATGCCCGGCAGATCGTTTCCTGGATCCTTTCTCTAGCCAGCCCCACTAACACCAAGCCCTCGCTTCCGGCCAGGGGAGAGATTGTGCCAAGGGTAGCCGAGCAGAAGAAAGAAAACACCGTCCTGAAAGTCACCGCTACTTACACCCATGAGGGTGGCACGGGCTTGAAACCGTTGATGGGTTCTAACGCCGTTCAACTAAGAAGTAACCGGGTAGATGTATCTGAATTCAAGCAGGTAAAGGGTTTTACCAGTAGAGACTCCTCAGGAAGCAAATTCCTGGTGTTTCCTGCAAATGAAGGCTGGATCAAAGAAACTCTGGATTTAACAGACATTGGTTCTATTGACCTAGCCGCAGTGAACAGTGGGTACCTGGGCACGTATGCCGTGGAAGTTAGAATTGGGCAGGTAAATGGTCAGAGAATAGGAAGCGGACGTATGGCCTTCGGTAACAAAGGACAGATCGTGAGCACTAGTATTCCAATTCAAGTTCCTCTCAATCTGCGCGCCACAGATGTGTACATCATCTTTAAGGAAATAAAGGGTGGCGGAAACAATAGGCCGCTTTTGAAAACGGTCACCTTCACCCCTGAGGGCAGAAGTGCAGGCTCTTCTGTGGTCCTCAGTAAGGTGAATAAACAATAGTTTACCACTTCTTTGTCATCCTGAACGGATCTAGTGAACGAACAATACTACCAAGTTCTCAGGGCAGTTCTGGTTCGTTCACTAGATCCGTTCAGGATGACAAAGGGTGAAGGTTAAATGAGTTTAACTACTAATTGATCTAAGCTAGTGACACAAAGTGGCCATTTCATTTAGAGGTTGTTTTTCTAAAATACCGCTTAAACCAGCATGATTTAGCAGAGGCTTTTAGGAGTTATTTTATCCCTTCAAAATAAACCCTATATTCAAACAACGTCTAACCAAAGGTACCGCCCATGACAGAAGTAACTGCAACTAAAAATGTGACCAATGCCGGGTATCAGGAGGAAAGCAAACCTGCTTTCACCGAGAAGAAGTACCTGGTCACATTTGTCTTTGTGACTTCCCTGTTTATGCTCTGGGGCATTGCCATTACCATGGGCGACGTGCTGAACACCCACTTCCAGGAGGTGCTCAAGGTCTCTAAGGCGCAATCTGGATTGGTGCAGTTTTCCATTTTTGGGGCGTATTTCCTGATGGGCATTCCAGCGGGGCTGTTCATGAAACGGTTCGGGTACAAAATGGGCGTGTTGCTGGGGCTGTGTCTTTATTCCATCGGGGCGTTCCTATTTGTTCCGGCGGCAGCCGCCGAATCCTTTGACTTCTTCCGCCTGGCGCTTTTCATTCTAGGCTGCGGACTAGCCACCTTGGAGGCGGTAGCCCACCCGTTTATTGCGGCCTTAGGCGACCAGCGCACCAGTGACCAACGCCTGAATTTCGCGCAGGCCTTCAACGGCTTGGGCGCTGTGATCGGGCCGGTGATTGGCGGTTACTTCCTGTTGCGCACGGGCACCCCGGGAGAGTTAGATTCTGTGGAGGTGCTGTACACCATCATTGGCTCTGTTATTCTGCTGTTGGCCATTGCTTTCGCGTTTGTGAAAGTGCCGGCTTTGGTAGACCCGCATGAAAGTCCTTCTGACGCTGCTCAGGCCGGAAATGGCCTGATTTCAGAAAACAAACCCAAAAGCCTGTTTCAGCATCGGCACTTTGTATGGGCCTGTATTGCACAGTTCTTCAACGTGGCGGCCCAAGGCGGCACGTGGGCATTCTTCATCACCTACGGAAAGGAGAAAATGGGACTTCCCGCTGAAATGGCTTCCTATTATTTCTCTTTGAGCATGGTCTTGATGATGGTGGGCCGTTTCTCCGGTGCTTTCCTCATGCGCTACATCGCTCCAAATAAATTACTGGCGGCGTATGCATTGGCCTCTATGGTAATGTGTGTGATTGTGGCGCAGAGTTGGGGAACGGCCTCGTTTGTGGCCTTGCTGCTGATCAACTTCTTCTTCAGTATCATGTTCCCCACCATCTTCAGCTTGGGCTTGAAAGAGATGGGTTCTAAAACGCAGCAGGCTTCTTCCTTCATCATCATGGGCGTGGTAGGCGGAGCTGTATTCCCGCCACTAATGGGCATGGTGGCCGATCATGACGTGGCTACTGCCTACTATTTGCCCATTATCTGCTATGTGGTGATTTTCTTGTTCGGGTATAAATTCTACAAAACAGCCACCGGTTCCCGTGGGTAACCATGGTGCTGATTTTAGGTCTATTTTTTAGAAAGTAGGTCTTAAACAGGAAGGAAGTATATATTAGAAGCGATCAATCTGTAACCTAACAAATAAAACGAATGAATAACCAGAGACTCAGACTGGGCATGATAGGTGGGGGACAAGGCGCATTTATTGGCGCTGTTCACCGCATCGCGGCCCGAATAGATGGGGAATACGAGCTTGTTTGCGGCGCCTTCAGCAGCAATCCAGAAAAATCAAAAGCCAGCGGCCTACTGTTGGGCATCTCCCCTGAGCGAGTATATGGATCATATCAGGAGCTTTACGAAAAAGAACAACAGCTTCCAGAAGACCAGCGCGTTCAGGTTATCAGCATTGTAACGCCTAACCACGTGCACTTTGAGCCTACCAAACTGGCGTTGGAAAGTGGCTTCCACGTCATCTTGGACAAGCCCATGACATTCTCTCTGGAGGAGGCGTTGCAGCTCAGAGAAGTGGTGGAAAGAACCGGCAACCTTTTCTGCCTCACGCATACTTATACCGGTTACCCCATGGTGAAAGAAGCCCGGCAACTGGTGGCTTCGGGGAAACTGGGCAAAATCAGAAAAGTGTACGTGGAGTACCCACAAGGCTGGTTGAGCACCTTTGAGGAAGGTGGAGACAACAAACAAGCTGCCTGGCGCACCGATCCCAAACAAAGCGGCATCGCGGGAGCCATGGGCGACATAGGCACGCACGCTTTCAACCTGGCGGAGTACGTTTCTGGCTTGGAAGTAACTCAAATTTGTGCTGATATTAACGTGGTGGTGGAAGGCCGTCTGTTAGATGATGACGGAGCGGCGCTGCTCAAATTCAACAATGGCGCCAGTGGCGTGCTATTCGCCACGCAGATTGCGGCCGGCGAGGAAAACAACGTCAGAATACGCGTGTACGGCGAGAAAGGCGGCTTGGACTGGCAGCAGGACATCGCCAATACGCTGCTGGTGAAATGGCTGGACAGACCTGCTGAGATTTACCGCACTGGCGGTGGACACGTGGGTTCTTACGCCCAGCATAACACCCGCACCCCCGGTGGTCACCCCGAAGGCTACTTGGAAGCATTTGCCAACCTGTACCGCAATTTCGCACTGTGCGTGAAAGCCCGCCTCAACGGCGAAGAGCCGCAGCCCGAGGCGCTGGATTACCCGGGGATTCTGGAAGGCGTGCGAGGCATGGCCTTCATTGAGCAAGTGATTGCCTCCGGCCAATCAGAAAATAAATGGATAGAATTTAACCTCTAGCATAGACGATGACTACTATACAAGGACCCGCTATTTTCCTGGCGCAGTTTCTGGGAGACAACCCCCCGTTCAATGATTTAGAATCTATCTGTAAATGGGCCAAAAGCCTGGGCTTTGAAGGCGTGCAGATACCTACATGGGCCACAAGCTACTTTGATTTACAGAAAGCCGCCGAAAGCAAAACCTACGCCGATGAAATCAAGGGCATGGTAGAAAGCCACGGATTGAAAATCACTGAGTTGTCCACGCACTTACAGGGGCAATTGGTAGCCGTGAATCCGGCCTACGACCAGTTGTTTGACGGATTCGCGCCCGAAGCCTACCGCAACAACCCCAAAGCCAGAACCGAGTGGGCCGTGCAGCAATTGACCTATGCTGCACAAGCTTCGCGCAACTTAGGTTTAAATGCGAGTGCCTCTTTCAGCGGTGCTTTGCTTTGGCATACCGTATACCCTTGGCCGCAACGTCCGGCTGGTTTAGTAGAAGCCGGTTTCACCGAGTTGGCGAAACGCTGGACACCTATTCTGGATATCTACGACGAGCACGGGGTAGACCTGTGCTATGAGATTCACCCGGGCGAAGACCTGCACGACGGTATTTCCTATGAGATGTTCTTGGAGAAAGTGAACAATCACCCACGCGCCTGCCTGCTGTATGACCCATCCCACTTCGTGTTACAGTGCCTGGATTACCTGACCTACATTGACCATTACCATGAGCGCATCAAAATGTTCCATGTGAAAGATGCCGAGTTCAACCCAACAGGAAAGCAGGGCGTGTACGGTGGCTACCAAAGCTGGATTGACCGTGCTGGACGCTTCCGTTCTTTAGGTGATGGACAGGTGGATTTTAAAGGCATATTCAGCAAACTAGCCGCTTACGACTTTAAGGGCTGGGCCGTGATGGAGTGGGAGTGCGCCATAAAGCACCCCGAAGATGGTGCCCGTGAAGGAGCCATTTTCATCAAGGACAACATCATCCGGGTTACCGAGAAAGCTTTTGATGATTTCGCGTCTACCGGCGTGAATGAAGCCTTGAACAAGCAAATTCTGGGCTTGTCCTAAATTTCAGGCCACTTACGGAAAGCGTTTTCAATTAAAACTGCTTTCCGTAAGTGGCCTAGTTTATATTGATCTAAGAAAAATAAACCGCATCTATTGCTCACTTTTACAAACAAGCAAACCTTCTAACAAACTTCTGTTTTATGCAAAATATCCAACGATCAAAGCTCTTCTGGGCGAGTTGTTTTGCCCTACTGGTTACTTCCCTTTCCTTCGGGATTAGGGCCGGAATCCTGAATCAATTGGGCGTTGAGTTTCAATTAAGTGCCTCTGAGTTGGCTACTATTACCGCTACTGCGTTCTGGGGTTTCCCCTTGGCCATTGTGGTAGGAGGCTTTGTGGTAGATGCCATTGGGATGAAGCGTTTGTTGGTGGCAGCTTTCATCTTTCACCTGTTAGGTATTCTGTTGACGATCTTCGCGCAAGGGTACTGGACCCTGTTTCTTTCTACCTTGCTCATTGGTATTGCCAACGGTACAGTAGAAGCTGCCTGTAATCCTTTGGTAGCTACACTCTATCCAGAAAACAAAACGACCCGCCTTAACTACTTTCACTTATGGTTCCCGGGTGGTATTGTGATAGGTACTTTGCTGGTGTTTTTCTTCACCAGGCTGGAGATTGGCTGGCAGGTACAGGTGGGCATGATGTTGCTTCCAACGCTGATTTACGGCTACCTGTTCTCTAAACTAGATTTCCCGGTAACCGAGCGCGTTGCTTCTGGTTACTCCACCGCTGACATGTACAAGGCTGTTTTGTCGCCGCTGTTCATCTTCATGTTCATCTGCATGTTCGGGACGGCCATCACAGAGCTGTTTACCGGGCAGTGGATTGACGTTCTTTTGAGAAACGTAACCGACAATGCCTTGCTGATTTTAACGCTTACTACCGGCGTGATGGTGATTGGACGTGGTTTGGCGAAACCAGTAGTGCATAAGCTGAGCCCTTCTGGGGTGTTGTTTATTTCTGCCGTGTTAGCCGCCGTGGGTATTTACCTGTTAAGCACGCTTACCGGTAACTCCATCTTTTTGGCCGCCATCGTATTTGGCTTGGGTGTGACGTATTTCTGGCCAACCATGATTGGCTTTGTGGCCGAAAACATCCCTAAGTCTGGTGCCTTAGGCTTAAACCTGATGGGCGGGGCCGGTATGTTCGCCGTGTCAATCTACACCGTATTCATGGGCAGCTTCTATGACAGAATTGTAACTGAACGTCTACCGGCCGGAGCTAACATGGCAGATTACGTAACTGCCGCCCCAGACACAGAAATGGCCACTGTCCTGAACAACGCCAAGAACCTGGCGGGTCCGGAGGTACTGCAAGCCACGTTGGTGATTCCTATTATTCTGGCGTTTGCTTTTGGCGGACTGTTTCTGTACATGCGGTCCAGAAAAAACAAGGGGATCAACGACTCTCGTTATGCAGCTGCGTAATCTTATTTATAATTAGCAATTCCTCATACGTTAGAGACCAACTCATTTTATCTACCTGAAAAGGCACAAACGTTAGGGAAATTGAGAAATAACACGTAAACTTTTTACGCCTGTTTTGCAGAAAACAGGCGTAAAACAAAAACAAAGACAAATGGCAGGCAGCTTCATCAGGTTTTTCCTGGTCAAGCTGCTTTCTTTTTACTTACTTTCTGGAAGTGTTCTAGAGCAAAGTTTATTATGAAATTCAAAGTAGTTTACTCAGTAGTTTTTTTCATCTTTTTCAGTTGTTCCTTCGGGTATAGTCAGAACGCAGGCGCTTTGCGCGGAATGGTGCAGGATAGAAATACCACCCCCATTGTGGGTGCCAGCATCATAGTGTTAAATACCAACCTAAATGCCATGTCTGACGAGCAGGGCCAGTTCATGATCCCCAATGTGCCGGCGGGCAACTATACCGTGCAAGTGAGTGCTTTGGGGTATGCCACCTTTACCCAAACCATTCAACAGCAAAGCAGTGGCTCTGAACTGGTTTTTGTATTAACTGAAGCCACGGCGCGCTTAGACGAAGTGGTGGTCAGTGCCCAGAAGATTGAAGAGAACCTGCAACGCGTTCCGATTAGTATCACGGCCTTGTCTAGCCGCCAGGTGCAGGAGTACCGTCTCTGGAACACCCGTGACATCACCGCCATCATCCCAAATTTATACTCTACTGATCCAGGTGACAACCGGAATGTAACTTCCATCCGGGGCATTGCCACTACCTCCTATGATCCGGCGGTGGCCACGTACGTGGATGGGGTAAATCAATTCACCTTAGACACCTACCTGCCCGAGTTGCTGGATGTGGAGCGCATTGAAGTCCTCCGGGGGCCGCAGGGCACCTTGTACGGCCGCAATGCCATGGGTGGGGTCATCAACATCATCACCAGACAGCCTACTAATACTACCAGCGGTTTTGCAGCCCTTGAGTTTGGAAACTACGGACAGCAGCGGTACAGCCTAGGTGTGAGAACTCCCTTGATTAAGGATAAATTGTTCTTGGGAGCTTCAGGCCTGTTCAGAAAGCAGGACGGGTTCTACACCAACACCTTCAACAACACGAAGTTTGACGAACAGAACGTGTTTGCGGGCAATTACTACCTCAAGTACCTCATCAACCCCAAATGGAACCTGACGCTGAACGCTAAGCACAGCGCCAACAGAAATAGGGGTGCCTTCCCGCTGGTGTACAGCATAGAGGAAGCCTTCGCGAATCCGTATGAGTTAAGCCAAAACGCCACTGGGAAAATGATTGACAACACGTTCAACGGGTCGTTTATCGTAAACCACACCGGAGACGCCTTTAACTTCACCTCCCAATCGGCATATCAATCCAACTCCCGCATTTATGACCAACCTATAGACGGAGATTTCTCACCCATTGGTGGCGTGACGGTGGTGAATAAGTATGGTGATAAGCGGGAATCTTTAGAGTTCTTTAACCTAAAAGTGAAATTTTTAGACGGCGAATGGAACAAAGTACGGGTGCTCACCCAGGAATTTCGGTTTTCTTCTCCGGCCTCTACCACTTCTGCCTTCAACTGGGTAGCCGGAGCGTACGGGTTCTTCCATGATAACCCCGTGAAACAGGGAACGCACTTCGGGGAAGATGCCGAGATGGTGGGCGCTCCCTTCCCTAATTTCACCAGCATCAACATCAACGAAGGGCAAAGCTATGGAACAGCTTTCTTCGGGCAGGGAACCTACCAATTGACTCCCAAACTGGAACTGACCGCCGGTCTGCGGTATGACTATGAGCACCGCAGACAAGCCATCAGGGGAGAGTTCCAGCCCGATGGCGATGAGGCCATGGTAGTGGTGCCAGATACTTCCTCCACAGCTAGTTTCAAGGCTTTCTCGCCCAAGGCAAGCCTGGCGTACCACCTTTCAGACGATTACCACGTGTACGGTTCTTACAGCCGGGGCTTCCGGACAGGAGGGATCACCCAGCTTTCCTCAGACCCGTCGCAGCCGCCGCTGTTCGCCTATGACCCTGAGTACAGCAATAATTATGAAATCGGCCTGAAAACGGCATTCCTGCAGAACCGGGTGACGGCAAATGTTTCAGCGTTCTACACCCAGGTGACCGATGCCCAGGTGCCTACCTTGGTGCTGCCTGAAGCCATCGTGATTACCCGAAACGTGGGAAAATTGGAAAGCAAAGGCGTTGAACTGGAGCTGAATGCCACCCCAGTAAAAGGCCTAGAAACCAGCTATAGCTTTGGCTACACCGATGCCGAGTACACCAGCCTCATTACCTCGTCTGACGGAGAAGAAGTAAACCTAAACGGAAACAAGCAGATCTTCACCCCAGATATTACGTCTATGCTGGCCCTGCAATACGGCTACGGCTTGGGAAAAGCTCAGAACCTGCGTTTGGTGCTCAGAGGCGAATGGCGATACTTAGGCAAACAATATTTTGACGTGGCAAACCAGTTAACGCAGGAAGGCTTCAGCACCCTTAATGCCAGAGTGGGTGTGCAAGCCAAACGCTACGAGGTTTTCTTCTGGGGCAGAAACCTCACCGACGATAAATACATTGACTACGCCTACAACTTCGGGGCAGCTCGTCTGGGTAACCCGGCAACCTACGGCGTTTCACTGCGGGCAAACTTCTAAAGAATCACGATCCTCTTTATTTTCCTTTCGGGCCTGTTTTGACTGATTTGGCCCGAAAGGAAAATTTTAAACCCAAGCGTCAGCAAAATAAAAACCACATGTTCAAATTAACGGGTAAGACAGCGGTCATCACCGGAGGTGGAAGCGGCATAGGCAGAGCCATTTCTCTGGTTTTTGCCCAGCAAGGGGCTCAGGTGCATATTTTAGAATTGCATCCTGAAACCGCTCAGGAAACCGTTTCCCAGATTGCCGCAAACGGGGGCACCGCCCAGAGTCACGCCTGTGATGTAAGCCAGCAGGAGCAGGTAAAGGCCGTTTTCCAGGCGATTGGTAAGGTAGACATTCTGGTGAATAACGCCGGCATCGCGCACGTAGGCAACCTGGAAAATACCTCAGCAGAAGATCTGGACCGGATTTATCAGGTGAATGTGAAAGGCGCTTACAACTGCCTGCAAGCCGCGGTGGCTTCTATGAAGGCACAACAAAGCGGGGTCATCCTGAACATGGCTTCCATTGCGGCACACGTAGGGTTGACCGACCGGTTCGCCTATTCTATGAGCAAGGGAGCCATGTACGCCATGACCTTGTCTGTGGCCAAAGATTACCTGCCATTCAACATTCGGTGCAACAGCGTTTCACCTGCCCGGGTCCACACACCGTTCGTAGATGGCTTCATCGCCAAAAATTACCCAGGGCAGGAAGAAGAAATGTTCCAGAAGCTATCCAAAACCCAGCCCATCGGCCGCATGGCCAGGCCTGAGGAAGTAGCCGCTTTGGTCTTGTTCCTGTGCTCAGACGAGGCCGGCTTCATTACCGGCTGCGATTACCCCTTGGACGGCGGCTTCATCAAGCTGAACAGTTAATCAGTTTTTATCTCCTTTTAGAAAAATACCCCTAAAATCATTTTTAACCCGATTACAGTTTTATGAAGTTATTCAGATTTGGTGCGCCCGGACAGGAAAAACCAGGCGTGATCCTGAACGATGTTCAATATGATGTATCTGCCTTTGGCGAAGATTACAACGAGGCATTTTTTCAAAACAACGGGTTGACACGGTTGGAGAACTATGTGCGGGAGAATGAAGGAACGCTGACCCAGGTGCCGGAAGGCGTTCGGGTGGGATCGGCCATTGCGCGTCCCTCCAAGATTGTCTGCATTGGCCTGAACTACGCCGATCATGCCAAAGAAACGGGTGCTGCCACTCCCAAAGAACCCATTATTTTCTTTAAAGCCACTACTGCCCTTTGCGGTCCGAACGATGACGTGATAATCCCAAGAGGTGCTGAGAAGCTGGATTGGGAAGTGGAACTGGGCGTGGTGATTGGCAAGAAAGCGAGCTACGTGTCTGAAGAGGAGGCGCTGGATTACGTGGCCGGCTATGTCCTGCACAACGACTACAGCGAGCGTGCTTTCCAGTTGGAGCGAGGCGGCCAATGGGTGAAAGGCAAAAGCAACGACACCTTCGCGCCGGTTGGTCCGTTCCTGGCCACGCCAGACGAACTAGGCGACATAAACAACCTGCGCCTGTGGCTTACCGTGAACGGTGAGACCATGCAAAACGGCTCCACTTCCAACCTCATTTTCAACATTCCGGTGCTGGTTTCTTACCTGAGCCAGTTCATGACCCTGTTGCCAGGAGATCTAATCTCCACGGGCACTCCGGCTGGCGTGGGCTTAGGCATGAACCCACCCGTGTACCTGAAACCCGGTGATGTAGTAGAACTAGGCATTGACGGGTTAGGCACTTCTAAGCAGTCGGTGCAGGCCTATGCCTAAAATAGACGCCCACCAGCACTTCTGGACCTTTGACCCCGTGCGGGACAGCTGGATCACGGAGGAGATGTCCGCCATCCGGCGGGATTTCCTGCCCCAGGACCTGCAGCCCGTTTTGGAGCGCAACGGGTTTGAAGGGTGCGTTTTAGTGCAGGCAAACGAAGACAATGACTTCCTGCTAGAGATTGCCGCGCGACATAATTTCGTGAAAGTGGTAGTGGGCTGGGTAGATTTTTTGGACGAGCAGGTGGAAGAGAAGCTGGCCCATTACCAACAATTTGAAAAGATGAAAGGCTTCCGGTACATTCTGCAGAGTGCCCAGGACCGGGCGCTGATGCTTCGGCCGGAGTTTAAGCGAGGTTTCCAGAAGCTACAGAAGTACGGCTACACCTATGACATCTTGATTTATCAGGATCAGTTAGCTTACACCAAAGAGTTTGTGGCGGCCTTTCCAGACCAACCCTTCGTAATAGACCATTTGGCCAAACCAGCCATTAAACAAGGTGACACGGCGGAGTGGGGCAGGAACATGAAAGCTTTTGCAGAGCACCAGAATGTGTTCTGCAAACTCTCCGGCCTAGTCACAGAAGCCGATTGGAAGTCCTGGAAGCAAAATGATTTCGCTTTCTACTTGGACACCGTGGTGGAAACCTACGGGGTGCGGCGGCTCATGTACGGCTCTGACTGGCCGGTCTGCCTGGTTGCCGGAATTTACGAGGAAGTGCTGGGTATCATACAAGAGTATTTCTCTAGTTTCAGCCAAGCCGAGCAGGCGCTGATCTTCGGGGAGAATGCTAGCCGTTTTTACACAATTAACTCCTAAACGCCACCCAAGCTGGCGCATTCAAAGACAGATATGGACTTACAGTTAGAAGGAAAAATCATCTTAGTGTCAGGTGGGGCGAAGGGAATTGGCAAAGCGATTGTCAAGGTGTTGGCGCAGGAAAAAGCCATCCCAGTCATCATTGGGAGGAGCAAGGAAGACAACGAGGAGGCGGTAAACGAGGTAACGCAGGGAGGAGGAAAAGCATTTGCAGTAGTTGCTGAACTCAGTAACCCAGAAGAATGCCAGCAGGCCATTGAAGCAGTGAAAAGAGAATTTGGCCGGATAGATGGCTTGGTGAACAACGCGGGGCAGAACGATGGTGTTGGATTGGAGAACGGCAGTTACGAAGGGTTTCTTGCCTCACTGCACCGCAACCTCATCCATTATTACCTGCTGGCGCACCACGCCCTGCCGGAGCTTATCAAGTCAAAAGGCGCTATTGTGAACATTACCTCCAAGGTGGCCGAAACAGGGCAGGGGAACACCTCGGCCTACGCCGCTTCTAACGGGGGTCGGAATGCCCTTACCCGCGAATGGGCTGTGGAACTGCTTAAGTACGGCATCCGGGTAAACGCCATCGCGGTGGCCGAAAGCTGGACGCCCCAATATGAAAGTTGGATTCAGACCCTGCCTAACCCAGAGGAGAAGCTTCAGGAAATCACCTCCAGAATCCCACTCGGGAACCGCATGACTACGCCAGAAGAGATTGCCAACATGGTGGTTTTTCTGTTGTCTGAAAAATCCAGCCACATCACAGGACAAATTATCCACGTAGATGGTGGGTATGTGCATTTAGACCGATCCCTATAACAATTCAATTGGGAAGGGCTATCAACTAATTTTCTGGGAATTCATAGTGTATTGGGTTATACAATGAGTTGTATAGAAGTAAGTATTTCTAATTTAAAGTATTAAGGTAAGACTTTAGGCAGCAGACATTTCAAATAAATTTCTAGAGAAGGGACTTGAAGTAATAAGTTGGGTCAAATTCTAGCATGTAGGAGTGTAATAATTGGAGTATAACGCTTGCTAGATGTTCTGATTTTATTTGATTATAGGATAATAGGCTTATATAATTAGTAATGATCTATATTCAAGTAATTGTATAATTGAAAGCTTTGAAAAAGTATTTACCTTCGAAGAATGGTAACTTCCTTTGTGTAAATGTCTGTTTCTTCTTATTCCATTCCTGTTAGTGCTGAATCTGACATCATGTCAAAAGCACTTCGTTTCGTCTTTTTGAGTTTTGCACTTTTTTTTATTTTGCTGCCAAAAAGCCCAGCCCAATCTTTGTCTCCAGACAAGTATTTTGAACAGGCCCGTAAGGTTGCTTTCGAGCAAAAAGACTACCCAGCCGCCATTCATCTGTGCAGGCAAGCCCTAAAGCAGAGCCCTGAGTATATAGACATCAGCATCTTTCTAGGACGGTTGTATTACTGGAATAAGCAAACAGATTCATCTTTAGTGGTGTTAAAAGCTGCTTTGCAAAAGAAGCCGGAGTATGAAGATGCCACCCTTGCCTTAGCCGATGTCAGTTTCTTTGAGAAAAACTACTCCCAAGCCCTAGCCTATAGTTCACAAGGATTAAAATACAATTCTAAATCCAATGAATTGAGTGTCAGAAAAGTTAGAAGTCTGGCGGCCCTCTCAAGGAGTAAGGAAGCATACGTCCTTGCCGATAGTCTGCTTCAGGTTAATTCCGGCAGTGACCAGTTGCGTTCTTTGGTTGGACAGTTAAGAGAGTTCAGTTTTGTGAATAAGCTTGGTATGTCATATGATTACACCTATTTTGATAGGCAGTTTTCCAGTCCCTGGCACCTAGCAACTCTAGATTATAGCCGGCAAACAAAGCATGGCACCTTTACAGGCCGCGTAAGTTATTCGCAAAGATATGGCAACAATGGGGTGCAAGTGGAAGCAGAAGCTTATCCGCGTATCTCTAAGACCTTCTATGCCTATGTGAATGTGGGGGGATCTCCTGATTTGCCAGTTTTTCCAAAAAGTAGGGCTGGTTTCTCTCTCTATGCCAACTTGCCTAAAGCTTGGGAAGCGGAGGGGGGCATTCGCTATCTGAATTTTGGTAGTAGTACTTTTATATACACGGCTTCCATTGGGAAATACTTACATAACTTGTGGTTCAACGCCAGAACGTATGTGTCTCCGGGAAGCAATGCTATTACCCAATCCTACTCCTTTACTACCCGATATTACCTGAAAGGGGCTGAGGATTATATTTCTATTTCCTTAGGGAGAGGCGTTTCCCCTGACGACCGCATGCAAGCCAATCGGTTGAATAGCTCCTACCGGCTAGAAACTTACCGTATGGGGGCAGGTTACCGTTATGCTTGGAACCAGCGGCACATTTTCTCACTTGCGGCTACTTATGAGAAAGGGGAATATATGCCTGAAACAAAAGGAAGCCAATGGAATGGGTCAGTCGGGTATCAACTTAGGTTCTAAGAGTTATTTCCTTAAAGGAAGCCTGTAAGAAAGGCTGTGTGCTTCTCAAGCATCTTCTAAAAATCAGCTTATAAACAAGCCCTCTGCTTTAAGTAAGCAGAGGGCTTGTTTATTTTAGAATAAGGTTAAAAAGGTTTATAATTTATCTGCTTCTATTGGTGTAGCTAGTTTTGTTATTGGAGCACTGAATCCTTGGCGTGTCATCTCGCCCCAACTATTCCTCTTTCTTAGGAAGTCAACAATGCCTCTTATGGAGGACCAAACTACAAACGGGTGGAAGAAGAATGGTTCTATAAGCGCGGTAAGTATAAGGTTGGCTACTTCTCCCTTCTTTTTATACTGGTTGAATGTGGCTACTTCCATTAGAATAGCAAAAATGGAGAATAGCCACCCAAAGAGGAGGATGAAAGCCGTCATGGCCAAGAAAAAAGGCCAGTTAATCATTCCATTAAGAGCTAAGATTACGAAAATCACAAGTCCTATAAACTCAACGACAGGAGCCAGAAATTCAAAGAAGAACCAGTAAGGATAGCTCATAAGCCCTAGCAAACCATACTTTGGGTTGAAAAACAGAGCCCGGTGCATTTTCAGGGTTTCAATAGTGCCCCGCATCCAACGATTACGCTGCCGACCTAATATCTTGTAGGAGGCTGGCGCTTCGGTCCAACACAGCGGATCAGGAATGAAGGTTACTTTGTAAGGGATTTTCCGGTCAGCCATGTACCGTCGCATTCTTACTACCAGTTCCATGTCTTCCCCTACGGTGGAATGGTCGTAGCCTCCCGCCTCAATGGCTATTTTCCGGTCAAAAGCTCCAAAGGCGCCTGAAATCAGAAGTAGTCCATTTAAGCGGCTCCAGGCCATTCTGCCCAGCAGGAAGGCGCGTATGTATTCCAGCGCCTGAACCCGTGGGAGAAATTGTTTAGGTAGGTTTACTTCCACCAATTTGCCATTCTCAAACAAGCAGGAGTTTGCAATCCGGACAACGCCGCCAGTAGCGATGACCTTTTGGTCAGAAGTATCCATGAAAGGTTTTACCAGCTTTAAGAGAGCATCCTGTTCCAGGATACAGTCTACGTCAATGCATACCAAGTATTGGTTGCTGGCCAAATTTATTCCGGTATTAAGGGCATCCGCTTTTCCGCCGTTTTCCTTGTCAATTACCAAAAGCTTGCTATAAACAGGATTGGTGCTTTTGTAGATGGCCTTTACTTTTTTGGTAGACAGACGCTGGTTGTACGTGATTTGAACGGGTTCTAATTGATAGGCAGAGATGAGTTTCTCCATGGAGTTATCCTTGCTGCCATCATTAATAACAATTAACTCCAGGTGATTATAATAGATGTTCAGCAGAGACCTAACGTTTTCTATGATATTAGCTCCTTCATTGTAGGCGGGTGCCAGGATACTTACAGAAGGTGCATAAGGAGAGGAGGCCAAAAGGTTGTAATCCGTTAACTTACTCTTACGCAAATAGGAAATTGCCTCTAAAATGGCCAGCGTCCCTAAGAAAAGGTAGCAGCAAAGCATAATCAAGGCATATGCAAGCAAGCCGTAACTAAAAAAATTAGATAAATGATCCATAGGGTACTCAGAGCCTTTAAAATGAACTAGGCAATACTGCTTAGGATACCACTTGTTCTTGGAGGTAAGACAATGCTTTATCTATTGCTAACTTGATGTCTGCATCCTGTGTCTGCTGCAGTTCCAGCAGGAAGGGAACATCCGTAGCGGTGCCTGTTTTGATGAGCTCCGCCAGAATGGTCATTTGTAGCTCTTTGTCTGTTTCATGGGCATACAGAAACTTAAGGGCGGAAGCTGCGGGAGCCGAAGGTATTTCTCCTAAGCATATGATAGCCTGCTTTCTTACGATTTCGCTTTTATGGCTCAGACAAGAAATTACCTCGTTTTGGAAATGGCTGGCGTGTTGTTCCCCAATCAACTTTAAGGTAAACTGAACAACGCTGGCATTAGAAGACAATAACCATTTGGTAATCACTTCTTCTGAAGGTATGGGTTGGTTGGCAAGGAGTTGGAGCAGTTTTATCTGATGCCACTCTGTTAAAGGGTACACAAGATTTTCAAAGAAATGAAGCCCTTTGTATTGTTGCAGTAACACCAAAGCAATTTGGGCCTCCATTCGTATCCCTGGGTTCTTGTTGTTGGTTAAGAGCGTAATATCTTCAATCAACTCAGTATGGTTCATGGCAGCTACTTCCTGAATTCCTCTGGCTTTCAAATGCCATTTTTTGCTGCGCAAATTTTTGGAAGAAAGTAGCTGAAGATCTAATTGACGGTAAACTTTTTCCAAGTTCTGTCCGGGTTGGCCACTTAGACTATACTTCAACCCTTTCAACTCTTGTAGCAGAACCCTTTTGGCAAAGCGCTTCTTTAACAGCTGCCTTATGTTCTCCGGAACGTCAAAGCTTTGATGGTGCTCGTCTGTTTCTTCCAGGATAATGCCTACAAGCCAATCTTTAAACTGGGATTGAAGCTGCTGGTGTTTTAAGTTCGCTTCATTCTTCAAAAGCAACATCACCAGCAAAGCCATCACCAGCACTAAAATAAGTGCAGTAGTGAAAGCGATGGCTATGTAGAAGAACTTAGGGTTCACATTTGCCTGGGCTTGTAAGAATAAATAAGTAGTGGGGTAGGAGTGCACCAAATTTGGCTGTTACTTGTAGAACGTCTATTCCAGTTGTTCTTTAAAAGCTGTTTGCTTTTAAAACGCTTTAAGCGCAAAGCGTCTTACCCTTAGGGCAAGCTCATTCGGGCTGAAAGGCTTAGTGATGTAATCATCTGCCCCTAAGGTGAAGGCCTCTACCACTACATTTTCCTGGCCCATGGCAGATAATACAATTACTGGCACAGGGGTGGCCTGATTCTTTACAAAGGTTAACACCTCTAAGCCTGAGGCAAAAGGCATCATGATATCTGTAATTACCAGATGAGGGGTATGCGATTTTAAAAGGTCAAGCGCCTCCTGACCATTATTAGCAGTAATGACTTCATGCCCGTCTTTTTTAAGCCGAAACTGCATGGTAGCAAGCGTAATAGGTTCATCTTCGGCAATCAATATTTTCATATGGGTACTTATAAATCAGCTTCAAGAGGAACGAGTTGTTTTTCTACTTCCTGGTAGATAGAAGGAATCAACTGGTTGTAGATGGAAAGGCATTTGTCAAGCTGGTGTTCCAGTCCACTTAGGGTCTTCTCTTCTCTAACCTTTTCTTCAATGGAAAGAATTAAACCGTAAATTTCATCAATCTGTACAGAGGAAAGGCTTCCTCTTATTTTATGGGTCTTCTCCAGAAAATCTTCCCAATTCCCATTTAATGAATTGTTCTTTAACTCCTGCAGATAAGTGGGGACCTTATCGGTAAAGAGGGTGAAAATATGACGAATATACTCAGGATCTTCAAGTTCCATTAAGCGACTAATATCAAACTCGGCCCCTTGTTGGGCATGTGAGAGGAAAGGTGTATCAGTAGTTATAATTGGCTCAGTCGCAGGTTCAGAGATTTGCTCTTCTTTTGAGACAAATTGTTCCAGTGTGCGGGCAAGGTCAGCCATGGCAAAGGGTTTAGCCATGTAGTCTGAGGCACCTATTTCCAGGCAGCGGTTCCGCTCATTGCGCAGTACACTTGCGGTTAATACCACAATAGGTACTTGTTTGTGAAGCTTTTGTCGGATATAAGCCGTAGCCTGGAAGCCGTTCATGACAGGCATGCGTAAATCCATGAAGATAATGTCAAAATGCTCTCCGGTTTCTAACAAGTCAATGGCTTCCTGGCCGTTGTTAGCAATCTGCAAGTCCATGTGGTGCTGTTTTAGGCTGGAAGCCAATACTGCCTGGTTGATGTCATTATCTTCCACAATTAAAGCCCGTTTACCACTATAGTCCTTCTTCAAAGGAACATGTGCTGTTTGGTAGTAAGGCTTAACTACCATATTAGTATCTTGGGTGATGCTGAAAGGAAGGTGGAAGGTGAAAGAAGTGCCTATCCCTTTCGTACTGGCCACAGAGATTTCTCCGCCCTGCATTTCAACCAGCCGCTTGGTTATGGCCAAGCCAAGGCCAGTGCCTCCGTATTTACTAGAAATATCAGTAGAGGCCTGCGCAAAGTTGTCAAAGATGTAAAGCAAGTTGGCGGCTTCCATACCTATTCCCGAATCACTCACCACAAATTCTACCACCACCTGATCTTCTGTTTCGCTCTGGAGTGAAGCTTCAAGCCGTACAAAGCCTTTTTCTGTAAATTTAATGGCATTGCTGAGCAAATTGTTAAGTATCTGGTTCAAGCGGTGTGGATCTCCAGCTAGTAGTCTGGGTATAAATGGATTAGAAGTAACGGTTAACTTAATGCCTTTTTCCTTAGCCTTTTCTTTAAACAACAAAGCAGTACCAGCAATTGACTCATTGAAATCAAAGTTTACTTTGTCAATAGTGAGCATGCCGGCCTTTATCTTAGAAAGGTCCAGAATGTCATTGATCAAGCTAAGCAGCGTGTCTGATGAGCGTTGAATCACCTGCAAACGACCTTTTTGATCAGGTTGTAAGGAAGAAGATGTCAGGAGCAGGTTCACCATGCCAATGATACCGTTCATAGGAGTGCGTAGTTCATGGCTCATGTTTGCCAAGAACTGTTCCTGCAGGCGTTCGGCTTGCTCAGCATTTTCCCTGGCCTCTATCAACTGCTGTTGGTGCTTCATTTGCTCAGTGATGTCTTTGCAAATGGTACAGATACCAAATAGGCGTTTCTGTTGGTCATATAGTGGAAACTTAAGGATTTCCATGTCTAGGATATTACCATCAGGCAGGTGGATTTGCTGAGACCATTCTTTGGTAAGAATAATATCTGAATCAACCTCAGGCGCATTGGCCAGAAACTCAGCCCGCGTTATTTGATCTTCAAATACTTCCTTTAATTGTTGACCTACTTCATTGTTGCGGTCCAGATCAAAGAGTTTTAAGAAAGCCTTATTGGAGAAAATATATTTCCCTTCCAGGTCCTTGATGAGAATGGCTTGTGGGGAGTAGTCAAGGATGGCTTTAAACCTATATTGGTATTCTTCTTTTTCAGCCTGGGCAACTTTTATCGCTTCTTCAATTTTCTTTTTCTCTGTAATGTCCTTAGAAGAGCAGCAGATGCCTATTATGTTACCTTCTTTGTCTCTTACTGGGAAGTAAACGGAATGATAGTGCGCCATACCTTCCAGTAGAGGAATGTTCCTTTCTGACTCCCATTTGTCACCAGCCAGTACTTTTTCAAAAATTACTTCCAGCTTGCCATTGAGTTCAGTGTCAAATAAAGAGGGAAAATGGTCTCCCGGTTTACAGTTAACTCCGTACCCCCGCAGAATAATATCTTGTGCGTGCTCGTTCAGCAACACCAATTGGCAGTTTGTGTCTAGCAAGTAAATACCTTCCTGTGAGCTGCTCAAAATGGCTTTCAGATTCTTTTCAGATTCCCTAAGTTGCGTCTCGGCCCGTTTTCTTTGAGTGATATCCCTTATACTACTGATTACGATCCTGCCTTTGTAAGAATGTAAGAGGTTAAGGCGAACATCTACCGGGAATTCACTACCATTTTTCCGGACTCCTATCATTTCGCGGCTACTGGCCTGTAATTGGCTTTCTGTGGGGTTAGAGAAGAAGTTTTCTCTGCGGTCAAGGTGGGCGACATGCGTGTCAGATGGTAGCAACTTGGTCAGGGAAGCTCCAATTATTTCCTCCTGCGTATAGCTAAATAAGCTTTCGGCTTTCTTGTTAAAGATAATGATTTCGCCTTTTTCATTGAAGCCAACAATTCCATCTGGCGTGGCTTCCAGTAATGCCTCGGAAAAATTTTTCTCTATCAACAGGTTTTCTGCAGCTAGCTTACTTTCCGTAACATCCCGCAGGGCTCCAATCATCCGAACGGGTTCGTTGTGCCCGTCTCGTATCAATATGGCTCTATCTGTACAGTAGGCATACTCACCCTTGCTATTTAACTTGCGGTATTCCTCTTGCCAAGTACTTTCACCGCTTTTCAAGAATGCTTTCAAGCTTTCATTTACCCTCTGTCTGTCATCTGGATGGAGGTAAAAATCCCAGGCTTGATAATCTTCTTTGTTATCGCTTAGATTTTGCCCAAAAAGTGTTTTGTAATTAACTCCACATATTAATTCATTGGACTTTAAATCCCACTCCCAAATTGCATCAAAGGTAACTTTAGAAAGCATTTCCCATCTATTATTGCTTTCCTTAACCGCCTGTTCTGCTTTTACTTTTTCTGTGACGTCATTGGCTTCCACCAACAGGCAATTGCGGTTCTCATAATCCAGGGCATGGGCAGAAATTTCCACCTTTATAAGCGTGCCATCTTTCTTTAGGTGATTCCATAACCCCAAGCGGTATACTCCCTTTCCGGTTTCTTCATTCAGTAAGGAGTTAAGTAAGGCTGGTACATCCTCTTCCGGGCGAAGGTCTTGGGCGGTTAGCTGGAGAAACTCTTCCCGGCTATAGCCATAGTGCATGATGGCACTTTCATTTACATCCAGAATCCGTAAAGTTTCCAAGTCGTAGATCCATTTAGGAAGCGGAGCCTGGTAGAAGAGGAGCTTATACTTCTCCTCTGAAGCGAGGAGGGCATTTTCAAATTCCTTCCGCTCGGTAATGTCCTGGGCTGTCCCAAAAAGGCGTACTACTTCTCCCTGGTCATCTGCCTGAGTGCTACCTATTACATGAATGATCCGGTTTTCACCTTTGCCTGTGGTAATGTTGTACTCTACTTCAAAAGGCTTTCCATCATAAGCCGCTTTATAAGTAGTATCCCACGCATTGGCTTGGTCAGATTCATTCACAAATGCAAGGAATGAAGTGAAAGTACCTGTAAACTGTTCTTTATCGGTGTCAAAAACTTTATAGAGTTCTTTAGAGCAGGAGAGGTCCTGCGTAAGCAAATCCATACTCCAAGACCCTATTTTGGCAATACGTTGTGCCTCGGCAAGAGCTGTCTCACTGCGGCGTATTTGTTCAGAAGCGTTTTTGCTTTCTGTTATGTCTGTAAGAATATTTATTCCTCCAATCAAATCTCCCGCTGCATTGTAGCTTAGTACAGGATGAGGTTTAACATACCGGCGTTCCCCATTTGGACGTTCAATGATGATTTCTTGGTCAAGTGCCGGTTTCTCATGTTTAAGGGTGGCGGCCATAGGGGAATCTTCCAAGGCCAGGGAATGCCCATTACAGTCATAGGTTTTCCAGGAACCACACCAAAGATCCTTTTCTGTCTCTGGTTCACGACCCCACAACTCAACCGCTGCCCTGTTGAAAAGCTTGATTTGCCCGTCTGTCGTACAGGTGTACACCGCAGCCGGAAGATCCTCAATAAGTTTGCGGAAGTTCCCCTCGCTTTCTTCCACCTTCTTCTTGGCCAGAACCTGCTCAGTTACATCTACCCCAAAAAAGTATATTCCCTCCACTTCGCCTAAGCTATTAGTGTACGCCTGGTACACCACGTTGGCATAAATGTCTGTTAAGTTGCCGTTTCCTTCCTTGTCGAGCTGTATTAATTGTTCTTTGCCAATGAATGGTTCACCTGAAGTATAAACTTGATCTAATAATGTTAGGAAACCTTGATCTATTAGTTCTGGGAATGCCTGTTGTGCTGTTCTTCCCAATATTATGCGGTTACTTCCAACAAGTTGATTATATAGAGGATTAGAAGAGACAAACCTATGGTCAGCACCTTTCAAAACGCAAATAGCGGAAGGTGCCTGCATGAACAAATCATTGAACCGCTGTTGCTCCAGGTGGAAAGCCTTCTCAAGCTTTTTTTTCTCCGTGGCATCTTTAGCGATGCAATACATGAGTTGATCCTTTTCACTCCATTGAGCTGACCAGAGCACAGGTACTAAACTGCCATCTGGTCGAACGTAATAGTTTTCAAAGGTGGTTACCGGATTGCCGGCCATAATGGATATGGCCACTACTTTGGTTAACTCTTTGTCCTGATCAGAAACAAAATCCATGAAGGCCTTGCCCGTGAGTTCTTCATGGGGATACCCCCAAACCGCAGCCGATGCAGCACTCACCTGCGCAAACCGCCCTAGTGCATCAATGGTACAAATCACATCTATAGAGGAGTCCATGATCTGGTTCAAGTTGCTGACAGACTTTTCTAGTAAGGCGTGGGCTTCCTGAACTTTCAAGTCGGCGGCCACACGGTCAGAAACATCCTTGAAATTGGAAACGATCGCATGGACACTTGACTGGTGGAGGAGGTTCATAGTTTCCCCTTCTATCCAAACATAGTGGCCATTTTTATGTAAGACTCTTTGAGTCCCTTTAACAGGTAAGCTGGGATTAGCGGCTATCTGTTCTTTTTGTAATTGAATTCTTTTTCTGTCTTCAGGGTGAACTAGGGTGGAAAACCCAGGTTGAGCTGCTTCTTCTGCGGTCCAGCCTAGAATCTTTTCGGCACCCGGGCTCCAATAGATGATACTCTCTTTTATATCCTTCAGGACTATTGCCTCGCTGTTGTTCTCTATAAGAGCGCGGAAGTGTTCCTCCCTTTCTTTTAGTTTTTGTACAGCTTTCTCTTTTTCATTTTCCTGTTTCCAGCCTTTGTATACCATGTACATTAGCAATAACACAAAAAAAAGTAGGCTACAGGAAAGGATTAAGTTTGTTAAAGAGCTTGCCTTTTCACTCTCCATTTTTCTTTGTTCCAGAACGTCTTTCTCATGAAGGAGCATGAGATCAGCAAAGTGGCGGATCTTATCCATGTATTCCAAACCTTCATTGGTCTGGAATAGCTGCAACGCTATTTTAGGGCCCTGTTCCTGGCGCAACCGGATTACTGACGTAGAAAAAGCAACTTTTTGATTCAGGTAAAAGAATAAGGAGTCATAATGACTTTTTTGAATAAGATCATCTGAACTTAATTTCTTTAGATGAGCAAGTACCTTGCTTAAGTTCTTGGAGGCCTCCTTCAGTGGTTGTTCGTACTCGTCTTTATTGGTAAGTAGGACACCCCGAGATCCGGTTTCAAAATCTTTGACCAGGGAGATGGTTCTTTCAATTTGATAAATCTCTTCCTGCGCATGTAGTGTCCATTGAGAGATCTCTTTTTCACGATTCAGGTTATAGTAAGCTCCGTAAATGAGAATACCTGAAAAGATAAGTCCGGACAATAAGCCGGTTAATAATCTTTTGAAGTTTTTAATTTTGTTGAGCGCTCGGTAAGTGTCTGGCATACAGTATTCTTAAAACAAATCCTCTACAACATCATCTTCTAATAATCTTAAGTAAATAGGAAGTGCGGTTGCCTTCCTATTTTAAGTCTGCAAGGTGGTTTAGAAGTGAATAAAACTAATTAGAATAATTTGATATCAAATCTAAAGAAAATAAAAACAACAAAAATGTCGGTGTTAAAATAATCTAAAAATTTGTTGTTAATGAATGCTAAAAATTTTGTTTAAAGGAAGATAAGAAAGTATTTTAAATTAAGAAGGTAAAATATTTCTATTCTATAATTTTGAATGTTGATTTTATCAAATATAAATAATCTAACATTTATTTTTAGTTTGATTTTCTAATTAAAGAATCAAAATTAAGTTTTCTTCAAGGTTCAATGGTCGTTTGATTGGGGCATGCCAGAGTTCCTGCTAATAGGCATTCAACTTATGGCTCAACCGCAACAGGGTGAACTGAATGATACTAACGCCTGTAATTGATTAAGCTCAGTTTGGTAAAGGATTTACCAGGACTAAAATGTTCTCTTCTTTGCGAATGTTTTTAGCAAAGTTCTCCTTATTCCTACCAAGAATAGGAGTAAATTTGTAGCCCGATTTTCTCAAACAAAAAGGGAAAGTTCAGGAAATTGCCCTAAGAGAGTGCTGCGTGTGTGCTCTCTGCGTATGCATCAATCAGTGGAAAAAAGGATACAAGAAATAGTGACCGTTACCGATCCTAAAGATTTCTTCAAGCAGAAAAGAAGCACTGCCGAGCTAAAGGAGGAGATCTTTCTTAAGTTCTTTCCTGTGTGGTGTGAGACGCTTTTCGCCAGACAAGAGCCGGTGGAGAAGGTATTGTACGTGGATGCCAGTGCCGGTTTAAGCTTGCCGGAGGAAGGGGAGATGCCGGTTTCTTTCAAGGTGCTGAAAAGCATATATGCCCGCACTGGTGGTCGCCAGGACCTGAACAAAGTGGTGCAGCCTTTCCTTTATGAGGGAAACAAAGCCCTGGCTACCATGCTTCCTGAGCTAGCAGAAGCGCTTCCCTTTTACCCTGAGCTCCACCAAAAGCCGCTGTTCCTTCACCTTCCAGAAAACTTTGACCTGCTCCAAGAACAAGAGCAGAACGCTACGGCAGCCTTGGTATTCGTAGATCCGTTCGGAAATAAATTCTCCCAGGAACTATGGGCTCGGTCTCTTACGCAAGACAAAACAGATCTTTTCCTGGTGTTTGATTACAAGCGCATGGCTGCGCACCTTACCAACCAGAAAGCTCCCAATTGTCTTCAGATATTACTTGGCGACAGACTTCCTGACGTGCTCAGCTTTTTTTCGAAAGTCACCAGTTCTGCTAAAAAAGAAGCTTACGCTTTGAAAGCCTTTGCCGAGAGCCTAACCGAGAAAGGCCTTTCTTCTTCCAGGTTCAGAATTAATTTGCCCGGCAAAGACCAGAGCAGCCATCATGTATGGTTTGTCTCCCGAAATGATGTAGGCCATACTAAATTCAAGGAGTTGCTGTTACCATTTTGCGAGGTACAGGAAGACGGCGTTCCGGTGTTCGGTGCAAACTTGAAAACGGTCCGTTTACTGGTGCCGGAGTACTCCAAGTACTTGGAGCACTCCCTGGTAAACCTAATTGATGACCTGGTGCAAAACGCGTCTCTCTACAACAGCATGATGCTGGAAAAAATCTACGAAAAGCACAACGTGGGCAAACCGTACAGCAAAGCCAATTACCAAACCGCAATTGAAAAGCTGAAAGAGCAGGGAAAGATTACGCTCCTCAATCCTAAAACCGGACAGGTGGTGTATAAACTTAACTCGGCCTGCCGCATCAAATTCAAGGTGTAGGGGTGCTTCCTGAACGGGACTATCAAATTGCGTTTCAGGGTAGTTTAATGGAAAGTAGGTTCTAAACAGAAGGAACACCGGAGAGCTTGGAAAGACAATCTCCTTAAAGCCATGCACCTGCTTTTGCAAAGTACCTGTTCTCCTAAAAGAACTAGGTACGTTCTGTTAGACATCCTTTCCTGAGCTTCCTATCTTTGCCTATCTATCTAATTTAATTATGACTTCCGCCCCCTCTACTACCGCTTTCGCAGAACTTGAAACCTCGCTAACGGGTGAATTGTTTTTTGATGATGCTTCTTCTTTGCACCAGGCACAGAAAATGGTGTACGCCACTGATGCTTCGGTATACCAGGAGAAGCCCATTGCCGTAGCCATTCCCAAGACAAAGGAAGATCTGAAAGCTCTAATCAGGTTCGCGAACCAACACCAGATCACGCTCATTCCCCGGGCAGCTGGAACTTCTTTGGCAGGTCAGGTAGTAGGAAATGGAATGGTGGTGGATATCTCTAAATACTTCACCCAAGTGCTGGAAGTAAACGCTCAGGAACAGTGGGTACGCGTACAGCCAGGGGTGATCAGGGATGACCTGAATGCTGTGCTGCGTCCGTACGGAATGCTGTTCGGGCCGGAAACTTCTACGGCCAGCCGGGCTATGATTGGCGGCATGATCGGGAACAACTCCTGCGGCTTGCACTCCATTGTGTGGGGTGATACCAGAACGCATTTACTCTCGGCTAAAGTGTTGTTAAGCGACGGTACAGAAGCTGAATTCAAACCGTTAACCCACCAGGAATTACAGCAAAAACTGATACTGCAGAACCTGGAAGGCGAGATCTACCGGAAGATGTACGGCCTGATCAGCGATTCTGTGAACCGGAAGGTCATTGAACAGAATTATCCCAAGAAAACGCTTACCAGACGCAATACCGGCTACGCATTGGACTTCTTGGTAGACGAGGGTGCCGGTCCGGAAGGACAGACGACTTTAGACCTTTGCAAAGTCCTGGCTGGCTCTGAAGGCACGCTGGCCTTTGTGACCGAAGCCAAACTGAATTTGATTCCCCTGCCTCCCAAAGAAGAAGGATTGGTGTGCGTGCATTTCAACTCTTTGATGGAAGCTTTGGAGGCCAACATCATCATTCTGAAGCACCACCCTATGTCTTCTGAGTTGGTGGACAAGTACATCATGGACTTCACCAAAGGGCACCGCACCTATGACGCCAACCGTTTCTTCATTGAAGGAGACCCGGCGGCCCTGCTTATGGTGGAGTTCATGGCCGATAGTCAAGACATCATCACTGAAAAAGCCGAAGTCCTCATTGCTGATCTGAAAGCGGCGGGTTTGGGCTATGCTTACCCCGTAGTACGCGGTGCCTTGACCAAACCCGTATGGGATGTCCGGAAAGCTGGTTTAGGTTTGATCCGAAACCTGCCTGGTGATATCCAGCCCGTCAACCTCATTGAAGACTGTGCCGTGTCTCCGGAGGATTTGCCTGCCTACGTGGCTGATTTGCAAAAAGTACTGGAGAAACATAAGCTACAAGCGTCCTACTACGCGCACGCCGGAGCCGGAGAGTTGCATATTGAGCCTATGATCAACCTCAAGACCGACGAGGGCAAGCGGGTTTTCCGGGAAGTGTTGGCCGAAACCACCACGCTGGTTAAGAAGTACAACGGCTCGCTTAGCGGCGAGCACGGTGATGGCCGCTTACGTGGCGAGTTTATTCCGCAGGCGCTAGGGCAGGAGGTGTATGCGATGTTGAAGGAGTTAAAGCAGATCTTCGACCCGAAGTACATCTACAACGCGGGCAAGATCGTGGACACGCCCCCCATGAATGAGTTTCTGCGCTACGAGGAACGTCCGGCGCAGCAGCTTATTCCGGTGGAGACGCTGTTTGACTTCACTCGACAGGAGGGAATTTTGCGCTTAGCAGAAAAATGCTCCGGCTCTGGCGATTGCCGCAAGACGCACGTGAGCGGCGGAACCATGTGCCCCAGTTACATGGCTACCCGTCAGGAAAAAGACACTACCCGCGCGCGCGCCAACATCCTGCGCCAGTTCCTCACCAATTCTGAAAAGGTCAACAAGTTTGATCATAAGGAAATCAAGGAAGTGATGGACCTATGCCTGAGCTGCAAAGCCTGTAAATCTGAGTGCCCCAGCAGCGTGGACGTGGCCAAGATGAAAGCCGAGTTCCTGCAGCATTACCACGATGCCAACGGTATTCCGCTGCGCACCCGCATGATCGGCAACTTCACCAAGATGCAGCAACTGGCCTCCGTAGTGCCCGGCGTCTACAACTTCATGATCAGCAACCCAGTCACCAGCAAACTGATCAAGAAAACTGTGGGCTTCGCGCCGGAGCGCTCTCTCCCTGCCGTAGGCAAAACTACCCTGAGAAGCTGGTTCAAGAAATGGCAGAAGGAGAACGCGGCTGACAACACCGGCAAGCCCGTGTACCTTTTTTGCGACGAGTTCACCAACTACAACGATGTAGAAATTGGTCAGACTACGGTGAGGCTGCTTTCTGCATTGGGTTATTCTGTGCAGATACCGGAGCATTTGGAGAGCGGGCGTACCTACCTTTCTAAAGGACTGGTGCGCGATGCCAAAGAGATTGCCATCCAAAATGTACAACTTTTAAGCAAAGCCATGGCAAATGGCACTCCGCTCATTGGGATTGAACCCTCGGCCGTTCTTACCTTGCGTGATGAGTACCTGGATTTGGTGCCAGCCGATCTGGTACCAGCTGCCCAGCAGGTAGCCGCAAACTCCTTCCTTTTAGAAGAGTTTTTGGAAAAAGAAGTCCAAAATGGAAGCATTACTGCGGCAACTTTCACCCAGGAAAAGAAGCACATCAAACTGCATGGCCACTGCTACCAGAAAGCCTTGCAGGTGCTTACCCCCACGCAGAAGATCCTTTCATTGCCGCAGAACTATGAGGTGGAGATGATTCCATCTGGCTGCTGCGGAATGGCGGGTTCGTTTGGGTATGAAGCCGAACATTACGATGTTTCCATGCAGATTGGCGAATTGGTGCTGTTCCCGGCGGTGAGAAATGCAGCCCCGGAAACTATTATTGCCGCAGCCGGTACCAGTTGTCGTCACCAGATTAAAGACGGTACTGCCAGAAAAGCCCTACACCCTGCTGAGATTCTTTGGCAAGCGCTGAAGAAATAGAAAATTAAACAACATTTAAAATCTAGTAGCAACAGAAGGTTCTCTCAATTAATAAGAGGACCTTCTGTTTTTAAGCTATTGCAGCGTCTACTTATTATCGAGTTTTTCTGAGTCTCCAATAGACAACACATGCCTTCAACTTAATGGAGTTCTGCTGCAATGGATTGCTATTAGGGGAATTATGAGTTTGTAGCACAAGCGGTAAGAAGGGAAAATTCTATGAAAAGGGACGTGGAACATGTCGGAGCTATGGAGAGGCAAATTTGGAAAGGAGATTAGGAGTTAATAAACCAAATGGTTTATTTTACCACATGAAACTTGCTCCTCAGTCCAAGTCTGAACGAACCCGACAGTTGATCATTGAGCGGTCAGCAGTGCTGTTTAACCAAAAAGGTTTTGCCGGTACTTCCTACCAGGATTTGATAGAAGCGACTGGCGTGACCAAAGGGTGCTTGTACGGGCATTTCTCCAGCAAAGAAGAACTGGCAGTGGCGGCTTTTGAATTTGCAGCCCAAACCTTGATTGAGCGGGTAGGCAGTGTCATGGCACCTTATGAAAAAGCGGGAGAGAGACTTCGTGCCCTACTGGATTTCTACCGAACCTACCTCACCAACCCTGTTATTGCCGGTGGTTGCCCTTTGCTAAATACCGCTGTGGAAGCAGATGATAATCAGCCGGTACTGCACGAGCGGGTAGTACGGGTGCTGAACCGGCTCCACAAAGGCGTTGGTAATTTGATTGAGCTTGGCAAGGAACAGGGAGAGTTTCATACTTCCGCTGATACTGCTGCCATTGCTACTTTTTTCATTGCCACGGTGGAAGGCGGGATTCTTCTGGGCAAAGCCTACGGGGAAGAAAAACCTCTGCAAACCGTGCTGAACCAACTGGAGCGCTGGCTTCACCAGCAACTTGGTTCTTTCTAAAGATAAAATCCTCCAATAATCATTCATACACTTGAAACTATGATTCCAAATACTTCTTCTCCTAAACCAGCCGTGCTGGAAAGCCAAACCCGTATAAGATTCGACCATTGCGATCCTTTCGGGCATCTGAACAACAGTGCTTTCCTCAACTACTTTCAGAACGAGCGCGAAGACCAGGTTGAAGCCGCTTATGGGTTAGACATCCACGCTTTTTTCCGGAAAACCGGCCGGGCGTGGGTAGTAGGGCAGAACCAAATTGTGTACCTCAATCCCGCGGTAGTTCGTGAATTAGTCACAATCCAAACCAGCATCCGGCACGTGACAGATACCAGCATGTTGGTGGAGCACCTCATGTTTGACGAGAACAAGCAAAAGCTGAAAGCCGTGCTCTGGACGAAGTTCGTGTACATAGACGTACGCAAAACCGCCCGCGCAACGCATGAGCCAGAGTTGATGAAATTGTTTGAGGAAGTAGTGGTGAAAGAAGAAACACCCGCTTTGTTTGAGGACAGAGTGAAGCAGCTACGGGATCAGATGAAAGCTTTAAGCGCTCAATAAACTGCTTGTTAAAAAAAAGTTTTAAGCTTAGATATTTATAAAGTGAGTTAAAACGTACTTGATTTTTGCTTTCCAAGGAATACGGTTTTATTCAGAAATGAACTTCTTACATCTACTCCTCTTCTATGACAGCTAACTTGGAATATGTATAAAATAAGCAGAACAGGTAAGTAAAAATCAGTGCTGCCTTTGAATTGCTTTCGGAAAACTGAGGCTAGAACAGAAGTTGTTTTAGCCTTAGTTTTTCGTTTATTATCCGGTAGATTTCCTCTCCACGTTTATTTGCCTTGTACTTTCTGCACACATCAGCCGTTCAGCCAGTCCTGTATTAAGCGATAAGAAATAGAAAGGGCGGGCGGAAGTTTAATCTCGCTACAGGCTACCAATTCTGTTAGTTCCTGGCGGGTGAACCATCTGGCGTCTTCTATTTCTTCCAAGTCAATCTTAAGGTTGGTACTTTCTACTTCGGTCATAAAACCTACCATGATAGAAGCCGGGAACGGCCACGGCTGGGAGGAATGGTAGTGAACGCTTTTCACCTGTAAGCCAACCTCTTCCTGCACCTCCCGGGCTACGGCGCTTTCCAGTGTCTCTCCGGGTTCCAGAAAACCAGCTACAGAAGCATATTGTCCTTGCGGCCACGAGGCTTGTCGGGCTAGTAATCCTTTGTCTCCGCAAGTGACCATGGTGATGACGGCCGTGTCTGTGCGGGGGAAGTGGGAGGTGAGGCAGGTTGGGTTGGTGCACTGGCGTACGTGCCCTGCATCTTTAGAAAGAGTAGGTGCGCCGCAAACGCTGCAATGCTGGTGCTGCCGGTTCCAGTAAATCATGGCTTTGGCATAAGCTAGTAAAGAACTATCTGGCCGGGTCAATTGCAAGGTGGTTTCGCGTAACTCCTGAAAACTTCCATGGGAGAAAGTAAGGCCGTGCTCTTCTGATAGCTCTACTGCAAAATACGCCTGCTCTTCCCGTAACCCCAGCAGGATAGGAGCAAGCCCCAGCTCCTGGATTGGGATCTCTTTTGGGGAAAGGGGCAATAAACAGCGGTCAGGCGTAAGCAGAGGCTGCCCATTTTTGAAGGGGAGAAAAATGGTTTTCTCGTTAGCCAGCGTACTTTGAAACCAGGCGGTATCTTTTCTAAGCAGATACACCCGGTCAAGAGCGGCATCGCCAAAGTAGTTGAGGGCCGAGTAAGTAAGATTATTTTGCATAAGGTTAATTAGAGCGTAAAAGAAAAGCGTTTCGGGGCGGTTTTGTGAAAACCGCCCCGAAACGCTTTGTAAACTTGATTCAATTAAAGGGTTAACGTACCCGCAATCTCTTTTAAGGCTACTTCGCCAATTTTAGCCAGATACTGGGCATTGCTGTACCGCACGGTAGCGTTCACAAAGTTCACCTGCGCGTCACGCACCTCTACCGTGGTAATGCTACCCAACCTGAATTTCTCCATGGTGATGTCTAAGTTCTGGCGGGCAATGCGCTGGTTATTTTCCTCCAACCGTACCAAGCTCAGGTTCGTCAGATAGGTCTGGTAGGCTGACGCTAATTGGGCATTGATGTTCTGATTCACCTGCTCAAACTGCAATTGGGCACTGTTGATGAGAATGTTGGCATTCTGCTCATTACGCCGCTGATTGAAACCAGTGAAGATAGGCACCGAGGCAGATACGCCGTAGGTTAATCCGTTTCCCGTGGAAAGGGTAGAAAAACCCAACGCTGATCGGTTTCGGTTGAAGTTGTAACCGGTGTTCACCCCAATTACCGGGAGACGGGCGGCTCTCACCTGTTTCGCATCCAGCTCGGCAATTCTGCGGTTCAGGACGGCGGCTTTCAACGACGGGTTCATTTGGGCAGCCTGAGAAGACAATCCCTCCAACGTCAAGTGATCATCAATGAGGATGATATCTGGCACACTAAACTTGGTGTTTACATCACGCACCAACAGTTCGTTCATTCTGATTTGGGTGTTGCGGTACAACTCCTGTTGCCGCAGCAGGTTGGTAGTGTCTGTGTTGTAGTCTACCTGTGCATTAAGAACTTCCAGGCGGGCAGCCTTGCCAATCTCAAATCGGTTTTGGGCGGTGGTTACCCGCAGACGAGAAAGAGTAATAGCCGTGTCATACGCCCTGAGCTGGTGTTGCTGCTGCACCAGTTCATAAAACGTGCTCATAACATCACCTACGCGGGTAAGAATGGTTAGCTGCAGGTTAGTTTCGCCTAATTTTTCCAGTTCCTGCAACTGCTCGTAACGGGCAAACATGGCAAACCCGTTGAATACGGTCCAATTTAAGCCCACGCCGTAATTCAGGGTAGAACCCTGACCCCAGCTTACTTCATTTACCTGCCCGTCTGAGCGGGTCTGGGTACTGTTCTGAATAGAGTTGTTATTGGTTAAGTTGCCGGTAACGTTGGGCAACATGCCGGCGTTTCCGCGGCTTACATTATTCTGGGCTATACGCTCGTCATTGGCAGACAGCTTGATGTCATAGTTTCTTTCAAGCGCTATCCTGACGGCCTCTTCAAGGGTAAGAACCTCTTGAGCCCTAACCTCACTTACCCCGAAGAGCAGTGAGATCAGGAAAAAACTCAGAAGACCAAATCTATATTTTAACATAAAGGATGTAATTCAAACAGAAAATTAGTGGGCAACCGCTTTTTCGTACTCTTCAATGTGATCAAACTCTGGGTAATGTTTGCGTTCTTTAGACCACATGGAGTAAATGGCAGGAATAACGAACAAGGTAAGCACAAGGGAGAAAATGGTTCCTCCCACAATCACTATTCCCATGCCCATCCGGCTTTGGGCAGCGGCTCCCAAGGCTAAGGCAATAGGCAAGGCACCCAAAGCAATAGCCAAACTGGTCATTAGAATTGGGCGCAGACGTGCTTCAGAAGCTTCCAGGATGGCGTCCATTTTAGACTTGCCTTCCTCGCGCAGCTGATTCGCAAATTCCACAATCAAGATACCGTTTTTGGTCACCAGTCCAATCAGCATGATGGTCCCGATCTGGCTGAAGATGTTCCAGGTCTGCCCAAAGAGCCACAGAGACAGCATGGCACCAGCCACCGCCATAGGTACGGTCAGGATGATGATGAACGGGTCAACGAAGCTTTCAAACTGGGCAGCTAGAATAAGGTAGATTAGCAACAACGCTAATCCGAAGGCGAACGACGTATTGGAGCCACTTTCCACAAAGTCGCGTGATTCCCCGCCTAAGTCAGTGGAGAAGGTTTCATCCAGCACCTGGTCTCTGATACGGTCCATGGCTTCAATACCATCGCCAATGCTTTTACCTGGCGCCAAACCCGCAGATACTGTAGCCGACAAGTACCGGTTATTGTGGTACAACTGCGGCGGACTGCTGCGCTCCTCCAAAGTAACTAGGTTGTCTAACTGGATCAACTGACCGGTGGAACTACGAACAAACAGTGAGGTCAGGTCCATGGGATCATCGCGGTCTGGGCGGTCAAACTGACCCATCACCTGGTATTGGCGTCCGTTCATCAAAAAGTACCCGAAACGCTGGCCGCTTAACGACAACTGCAGGGTCTGTGCAACATCAATTACTGACACGCCTAAGCTTTGAGCTTTCTCGCGGTCAATGGTGATGTTGATCTCGGGTTTGTTGAACTTAAGGTTGACATCTGATTGGGTGAACGTAGGGTCATTGCTCACGGCTTCCATGAACTGCGGAATTTTTTCCTGTAATTTCTGGAAGTTTGGCGCCTGAATAATGTACTGAATAGGCTGCCCCCCACGGCGGTTTACTGAGATGGTAGGCTGCTGAATCACGTTGGTACGAGCCTCTGGGTAGCGACGGGTCAGTTTTGTCAAATGATCGGCTACTTCTTTCTGCGAGCGTTTCCGTTCTTCCTGCGGTTTCAGGGCCAAACGCATCATCCCGCTGTTCACGGAGCCTGAACCGCCCCACCCAGGAGAGGTAATCACCAGATTCACTTGTTTCTCAGGAATGGAGTCATCTACCAGTTGAGACAATTCGGTCATGAACCGATCCATGTATTCATAAGAGGCACCCTCTGGGGCAGTGGCCATCACGCGCAGCATGCCACGGTCATCATACGGGGCTGTCTCTTTCTGTAGCGTGGTATAGAACAGCACGATCAATCCCAAACAGGCGAAGATGATAGGGAAACTGAGCCATTTCCGTTTCATGAACCCCGCCAGAGCCTCAGCATAGCTGCTGTTCATCTTCTGGAAGTAAGGCTCTGTCCAGTTGTAGAATTTGGATTTCTTCTGCTCGCCGCCTTTCATCAGGTAGGCGTTCAGCATGGGGGTTAAGGTCAAAGACACAAACGCCGAGATCAACACGGCGGCACCAATCACCACCCCAAATTCCCGGAACAGACGACCCACGAAACCTTCCAGGAAGATTACCGGCAAGAACACCGCCGCCAACGTAATGGAAATGGAGATAACGGCCATAAAGATCTCATTGGAGCCTTTGATGGCAGCCTCAATAGGAGACATGCCTTCTTCCACTTTCTTGTAGATGTTCTCTGTTACCACAATCCCGTCATCCACTACCAGACCCGTTGCCAGTACAATGGCCAGCAAAGTCAATACATTGATGGAGAAGCCCGCCAGGTACATAATGAAGAACGTGGCGATAAGCGATACCGGAATATCAATCAAGGGACGGAAGGCAATGCCCCAGTCCCGGAAAAACAGGTAGATGATGAGGATTACCAGCACCAAGGCAATCAGGATGGTCTCGGCTACCTCGGTCACTGACTTCTTGATGAAGATGGTGTTGTCCATGACAATGTCCAGCTGGATGTCTTTAGGGACATCCGTCTTGAGTTTCTCAAACTGGTCATAGAAGTTACCGGCAATCTCCAGATAGTTCGTGCCTGGTTGCGGAATAATGGCCATCCCTACCATGGGCACGCCAGATTCTGTCATTTTGGTTTCCAGGTTTTCGGGACCTAATTCGGCCCGTCCTATGTCACTAAAACGCGTGATGGTTTCACCCGTGGATGCGATGATGAGGTCATTGAACTGCTGTTCATTTGACAGGTTCCCGAGGGTTCTAACAGTCAATTCGGTGTTGCTTCCGCTTACTTTACCAGTGGGCAATTCTACGTTCTGGCGGTTCAGCGCGGTACGTACATCGCCTACGGTTAAGCCGTATGAGGCCAATTTCATTGGGTCAAGCCACAAGCGCATGGCGTAGCGTTTCTGCCCCCAGATCTGGATGCTACTCACACCCGGAATGGTTTGTAAGCGTTGAGAAATCACATTATCGGCGTAGTCAGAAAGCTGCAGGGCGTCACGGGTGGCGCTACGTACCGTCATGGTGATAATCGGCTCTGAGTCAGCATCGGCTTTGGAAACTACCGGCGGGGCATCAATATCCTCTGGCAAGCTTCTTACCGCCTGTGATACTTTGTCGCGCACGTCATTGGCGGCTTCTTCCAGGTTCTTCTCCAGGTTGAACTCAATGTTGATGTTGCTACGGCCTTGGTTACTGGAGGAGGAAATGTTCCGGATACCGTCAATGGAGTTAATGGCTTTTTCCAGAGGCTCTGTGATCTGAGATTCAATGATGTCAGAGTTGGCACCCGAATAGCTGGTGCTCACAGACACAATGGCCGGGTCAATAGACGGGTATTCCCGTACGCCCAGGAACGTGTACCCAATTACCCCAAACAACATCAGGAGCAGATTGAGCACGATCGTGAAGACGGGCCGTTTTATACTGGTGGTGGATAAACTCATGTTGTAAATGGAATCTAAATTATAACTGCTTTGCCAGGGCAACCTTTACTGGGCTTCCTGCTTTCAAAGACATGATACCCGTGGTTAAAACGGTGTCACCGGCGCTCAGGCCGGAAGTGACCAGTAAATCTTTTTCGGTGCGGGTGCTGGTTTCAATCATCACTTCTTTGGCTTTGCCGTTTTCTGTAATGAAAACTTTCTTTCCGTTTTGTACCGGAACTACCGCCTGGGTTGGAATGAGGAGTGCGTCATTGATAACCGTTAGCGGCAACTGAATGTTGGCAAAAGAACCTGGCAGCAGCTTTCCGCTGGAGTTATCGGCCCGGGCACGTAATTGCAGGGTGCGAGTAGTAGCTTCAATGCTGGGCTCAATGGCGTACACTTTGGCCTTGTATTTCTCTTGGGTGCCAGCCACAGTGAAGGTGATCTCAGTATTGAGTTTCACCTGAGCTGCGTATTTCTCTGGTACGGCAAAAGATATCTTGATAGGATTGATGCTGACCAGATTGGTGACCACCGTTTCTGGAGACAGAAAACTTCCTGCAGAAACTGCTCTTAAGCCAACTTTGCCTGCAAACGGAGCGGTGATGGAAGTTTTGGCTAACTGCGCCCGCACTAGTTGAATCTGAGCCTGAGCGGTTTTCAGTTCGGCACGAGCCACATCGTATTCTTCGCGGCTAATGGCTTCTTTCTCTAACAACAGGCGTGCGCGTCTTTCGTTTTCCGCAGCCAGCGTTTGTCTGGTTTGGGCCTGGGCCAGTTGGGCGCGAAGTTCTGAGTCATCAATTTTCACCAAGACCTGTCCTTTGCGTACGTTGCTGCCTTCCTGGAAATTGATGCTGCGCACCAACCCAGAAACCTGCCCGCGTACTTGTATCTGTTCATTTGCCTCAATAGAGCCGGTCACTGAAAGGGAATTCGCGAACTCCCGCGGCGTGGCTACCACCCCACTTACCCGCATGGCAGGACCGCCACCAGGTCCGCCCGGACCTTTTCCGCCGCCGCCTGGTCCACCAGCTCCAGCTTGTTCTTTATTGCTGGAAATACGGTAATAAACCAAAGCCCCTAAACCTATAATGAGCAGCGCATAAACAATGTGTTTTATTTTCATAGTAATGGTGGTACTGAATACTTTCTTTTGATGTGAAACAGGGTGTAGTAGTAGTTTTGTTTAAGGTGTAGTAATTGAATGTGCAGAAGGAATAACTCTAAGCCGGTGGTACTTTGTTCCTGTTAGCCCAAGAGGTGGGTAAGCCCAACGTATCAGCAGAACTTACGCCCCCATTTCTCCTGCCAGAAAGGTTATAAAATTAAGACAAACAGGTTGGGAACTGAGTGGGAAAGTATCTCCTGAAGGGGAGAAAGGCGCTGGGCCTGTATGGGGGAACAACTTAAATTCTTCATTCCGAAGTCGGATTTAGGGGATACTATAAACAGGAATAAACCACCGCAGAAGGAGCTTAGAAGCCTCTCCTGAACAGTAGCGAGTAAATTTATCTCGTTTTTTGGCTATTTTTAGAATTTAGACCTAAAAACAAGGCGAAGGTTTAACCAAAGCCTAGAAAAAAATACAGTCATTGCCCTTTCAGCCTCTTTTTTGAAAAATAACCCTAAAAGCACCCGTATGCCTACCTCAAATGCCGCAGAGAAAAGAACCAATTTCTTCCAGGATGTCTATGAAGTGGTGAAACTTATTCCGCCGGGCCGGGTCACTTCCTATGGTGCCATTGCGGCGTACCTGGGCTCTAAAGGTTCGGCCAGAATGGTAGGCTGGGCCCTGATTGCCTCTCATGACCAAAACGGAGTGTCCAGCCTTCCGGGGTACCGGGTGGTGAACCGAAACGGCTTGCTTACCGGTAAACAGCACTTTGAGTCTCCCAATGCCATGCAGGAGTACCTGGAGCGCGAGGGCGTGCAGGTGAAAGACGGACAGGTAGTAAATTTTGAGAAGCATTTCTGGGACCCGGCCAAAGAACTGCTGTAATCTGAAACTTATATCCTGCTCGGCTAGGAACGTGAATTTTAAAAGGAAGGTGTTAGCAAGTAGATGTATATTCTTGATAAGTTTTCAGGATGTTTTCCCTTTCTTTTCTGAAAATCGGCTTTGAAACGGTTCTTTACGTAATGGGGCGAGATGATTAGTAGTATGCCTTCCCAACTTGTCTACACATTGCAGCCGGCGCTGCAGATTTTCAAGGATGCTTTTAATTTGTTCCGGGCGAATGATCCGCTCCGGCTGGCTTCTTCGGCGGCGTTTTTTACTCTTTTTGCGCTTCCGCCTACACTCATTCTGGTTATCTCCTTATTAGGAGTCCTCTTCAATGATGCCCTTATTACGGGTGAGCTGTTTGAAAAACTAAGAGGCCTGGTAGGGGAGGATGTGGCCGGCCAGATAGAACTAATTTTAACCAACTTTCTGGATTTGCAGGGCAACGGGTGGGCAGCTGCCTTCAGTTTCCTGTTCCTGACGTTTGTTTCCACTACTTTATTTACTGTCATCCAGAACTCTTTGAACCAGCTCTGGAGCATTAAAGTGCGGGGGCACCAGCACTTGCGAGGGGCCTTGCGCAACCGGTTCAGGGCATTGCTCATTATCTTCTCAAGTGGGTTGCTGTTCCTTGCCTTTCTGGTAATGGATGCTTCCATCGCTTTTCTGAATGATCATTACCTGCTGGTGGATGAGCATTTTCAACTTCGCCTCATCCAGGTCCTAAACCGGGCCTTTGGTTTTCTGGTAGAGACTACCTGGTTTGCCATCATCTTCCGGTTTTTGCCTTTTGCCCACATGCCTAAAAAGGCGGTTTGGGTGGGGGCCACCGTTACAGCCTTACTGTTTCTGTTAGGCAAGATGGTCCTGGCGCGGGTGTTGATCAACAGTGACCTGGGTTCGCTTTACGCTACCTCCGGTTCCATTGTGGTGTTGCTGTTGTTTATCTTTTATTCAGCGATGATCTTCTTCTTTGGGGCCTGCTTTACTCTGGTGTACGCCCGGTACATGAACCTCCCTTTGCATCCCAAGCATTTCGCCACCTTCTATGAATGGCGCGAGACAGACCATGCTCCTTTGAGTTAGTTACGATTTAGGTCTGTTTTCCAAAATCACCTGCTAAAAACCTTTTTCTCTGTTAAATTGAACATAGAGGGAGTGGGTAGAATACCTGTGCCTTGTCCTGCGTTTCTGAAAGGTCATCAGGTAAGTTTTACAAGCGTTTGTTTGTTTTTCTTGCTTTCAGGACCTAGCATTTTTATATTGCTATTCAATAAGGATTCAAAAGAGTCAACTTGTTGTCAATCAATTACATCTTTATGAAGAAAAGAAATCTATTATGGCTGGCCTCTGCCTTTAGTGGGGTAGTGGCCGCCGGTTGCTCCAAACCAGCCGTACAGCAAACGGCTACTACAGAAACACCGGCAGTAAGTCAGTCTGAGCCTGAGGTAAAAGGGGTAGGGCTGAACATGGCAAACCTGGACCGCAGTGTTTCGCCCTGTGAGGACTTTAACATGTTTGCGAACGGCGGATGGTTGAAAAACAATCCGGTACCGGCGGCCGAGTACCGTTGGGGCAGTTTCAATGAACTAGCCAATAACAACAATGCCGCTCTACGGGCGGTGGTAGACGCCGCCGTGGCGCAGACCAATGCCGCCAAGGGATCAAGCACGCAAATGGTAGGCGATTTCTATGCTGCGGGCATGGACTCAGTTGCAATTGAACAGGCGGGGCTTACGCCATTGAAACCTGAGTTGGATCGTATCAACGCCATTAAAGACCGCACAACTTTGTTGCAAACCCTTGCCCACCAAAAGATGATGGGAAGCGGCGCTTTGTTCGGGTTTGGGGTAAGCCAGGACCGTAAGAACAGCACCCAGCACATTGCCAGCATTAGGCAGGGTGGTTTGGGCTTGCCAGACCGTGATTACTACCTCAACACTGATGCCCGTTCTAAAAGCGTGAAAGAGGAATATGAGCGCCATGTGAGCCGCATGTTCCAACTTTTAGGCGACTCAGAAGCCAAAGCCCGTCAGAACGCTGCCAAGGTAGTAGCCATGGAAACCCGTCTGGCCAAAGCCTCTATGAGCCGTGTGCAGCAGCGTGATCCGTATGCCACGTATAACAAGATGAGCATTGCTGAGGTGCAGAAACTGGCCCCGAACTTCAACTGGAGTTCAATGCTCACCAACCTGAACGCGAAGGCGGCTAAGGAAATGATTGTGGCTCAGCCAGAGTTCTTCAAAGAAGCGAACGCCATGCTAGCCTCTGTGCCTGTAGCCGATTGGAAAACCTATCTGCGCTGGCACCTGGTACGCAGTACCGCCAACTATCTGCCCATGGCCTTTGTTCAGGAGAATTTCAACTTCTATAACAAGTTCCTGAGCGGCGCCAAAGCCATGCAGCCGCGCTGGAAGCGTATTCTGAATACAACCGATGCTACCATCGGTGAAGCTTTGGGACAGGCCTATGTAGAGAAAACCTTCTCGCCAGAAGCAAAAGCGAAAGCACTGGAGATGGTGAATAACCTTCGGGCCGCTTTTCAGGAGCACGTAAAAAACCTGGATTGGATGAGTGAAACCACCAAACAGCAGGCCCTCACCAAACTGAATGCCTTTGCTGTGAAAATAGGGTATCCAGACAAATGGAGAGACTATTCTGGCCTGAACATCAGCCGCACCTCCTACCTGCAGAACATGATGAACGCAGCGCAGTGGAATTACCGCCGCAACGTGTCAAAACTGGGTCAGCCGGTAGACCGCACCGAGTGGGGAATGACGCCGCCTACGGTGAATGCGTACTACAGCCCCAGCATGAACGAGATTGTGTTTCCGGCCGGAATTCTTCAGCCGCCATTCTTTGATCCTAAAGCCGATGATGCCGTGAACTACGGCGGTATGGGTGCCGTAATTGGCCACGAATTAACCCACGGCTTTGATGACCAGGGCAGCCAGTTTGACCATGAAGGAAACCTGCGCGACTGGTGGACTGCCGAAGACAAAGCCAAGTTCAAGGAGCGTACAGACTTAGTAGACCGTCAGTACAGCGCTTACCAGCCGTTAGATAGTGTGTTTGTGAACGGTAAACTCACCATGGGCGAAAACATAGCTGATATAGGAGGTTTGAACATCGCCTTCAGTGCCCTGCAGAAAGCCATCGCGAACAAGAACGTAGGTAAAATTGATGGATTCACCCCAGACCAGCGTTTCTTCCTGGCATGGGCGCAGATCTGGCGGAACAACTCTACCCAAGCCGCTTTACGCCAGCAGGTGTTAACAGATCCGCACTCTCCGGCTATGTTCAGAATCAACGGTCCGTTGTCTAACATGCCGCAGTTCTACAAAGCTTTTGGTTGTGGTCCGGGAAACAAAATGTACCGTCCAGACGCAGAGCGGGTGCATATTTGGTAAGATCTGTTTCTAAGCCTTTTGGCAAAACACCATAAAAAACGCACCTCATTTTTGAGGTGCGTTTTTGTTTAAGGTTAATTGAAGTTTAACCTACCTGATCACTTTAACTTTCATGCCTACATCGTTGATGGGCCATTTGGTCTGGTCTACCGGTACAGCGGCAATGCTGTCTACCACTTCAATACCGTCTATCACTTCTCCAATTACCGTGAAGGTTTGGTCCAAATTAGGAGCGCCGCCTTGGGTACGGTACACCCGTTTTTGAGCGGGTGTCAGGTTCAGGTTGAACTCTTTGATGTTGGCCTGTAGTTCATAATCGGGCAGCTTGTGGCCCTGAACAATGTAAAAGTCTTTGTTTGAAGACATGCGCTCTGGGTTCTGGTCATCTCCGTACCGGGCCATGCCCACTGCGCCGCGCTTGTGGAAATAATGAGGCTTTATCTCTGCCGGAATTTTATACGAACCAATCTTCATGGTCTGAAAATCTGACCTTCCGCCCTGGATCATGAAATCCTTTTCTACTCTAAAGAAGACGGTTTTGTCAAAGAACCCATAATTGGCAAGCCGGACAAAGTTGGCCCGATGCAGAGGAGTGTCTTTGTATAATCTGATTTTAATATCGCCCTTAGGAGTACTGATCAGAACCAGGGTGTCATTTGGGTGGGCCTGCCCATAAGCGGTAAGCGTATCCACCACCATGTCCTGGGTGAGGATTGTAGGGACGGGAGTAGGAGCGGGGGCATTAGTATTGGCTTGTGCTGGCTTCTCCTGTCTCTGGCCGCAAGCCCCTAGTAGGGTAAGCAATATCCCTAAGGATATCTTTATATAAGTTAATGACACAGAATGCTTTGTCTTCATTTTTATGTTTTTTTGACCCTTATTACCTTAGTAAAACTAAAAAGAGAAGATTATTTCTTAAAAAGAAGGAGCGAAGTTACCTTTTGATTTGTTTTCAAAGCCGGAAAAGTGGAATGTGAAACCTTCCTTATTTCTTTGTAAAACTGCCTTCTATATTATAAAATCACAGTTTTCAGCTTGTTTAATGAGTTTTAATAATAGGAAAATTTAATATAAAAGCGCTCTATACGGTTTAAGTAGTTGAAAGATTCATAGAATAACTATTGGTAGTTATTTTTCTTGTATCTATATTCGTTACCATTCATTTCGATGTATGCCCCAATTCCAACCTAACAAACAAAACCATTTTCTCATGACCAAAAAGTACCGTACCATCTCCTCGTTCAAATTCTTAATTGGAGCTGCCTTGATAGCTTCATCTTGTACATTCCAAAGCTGCGAGCAGGCAGAAGAAGCTGTGCAGCCAGAAGAGGTTGTTGCTTCTTCTAACAGTGGCGCTATCATAGCTGGAAAATACATTGTGGTTCTGAAGTCAGGGAGCGGTTTGCGTTTAGCAGCAAATGCTTCTTACCCAGAGAGATTACGTCAGGTGAAAAATTTCGGTCAGCAGATTCTACGGGAACGTGGCATCAATCCTGAGGCGGTTGAAAGATCTTTCGGAAAAGCTATCCAGGGGTTTGCCGTTGAGCTTACAACAGATGAAGCAGCAAAGTTAGGTCGTGACGGGCGCGTAGCCTATGTAGAGCCAGACAAGGTAATCAGTTTAGGCAAGCCAACTGGCGGCGGAACTACCCAACCCGCTCAGGTAACTCCTTACGGAATTGCCCGTGTGGGTACTGGCGATGGAACCGGTAAAGTTGCCTGGGTGATTGACTCTGGAATTGACCTGGACCACCCAGATTTGAAAGTAGATGTGGCACGCAGCATGACTGTGTTTACTTCTGGTAAAGATGCTGGTTCAGCAGATGACGGAAATGGACATGGTACCCACGTGGCAGGTACCATTGCGGCCATCAATAATTCCATAGGCGTAGTAGGGGTGGCGGCAAATGCCACCGTTGTAGCGGTTAAAGTATTAGATGCACGCGGTAGCGGCACAACTTCTGGCGTAATAGCTGGAATTGACTATGTGGCTGCAAACGGAAAACCAGGAGATGTTGCCAACATGAGCTTAGGTGGTGGTGTCTCTACCACCCTAGATAATGCGGTAATAAACGCAGCCAAGGGTGGCGTTATTTTCTGCCTGGCCTCCGGAAACGAAAACGATGATGCCAATAACCATTCTCCGGCCAGAGCCAATGGGTTGAACGTGTACACCATCTCGGCCATGAACAGCACAGATACGTGGGCATCTTTCTCCAACTATGGCAACCCGCCGGTAGATTTTTGTGCTCCTGGGGTTAGTGTTCAGTCAACTTGGAAGGATGGAGGGTATAACACCATTAGTGGTACCTCTATGGCTACTCCGCACGCAGCAGGAGTAATGCTCATGACAGGTGGAAACCCAGCCATTAGTGGTTACGTGAAGGGTGATCCAGACGGAAACGCTGATCCAATCATTCACTTATAGAAGATTTAAATAACCCAAACAGAAAGGCCGCCTCTGATCAGAGGCGGCCTTTCTGTTTTAAATGCATTTATGCCAAGGTAGGCTTAAAATGACATGAACCTAAGTTGAGGGGGTAACCCAGCTTTACCGTTGTGTTTCCTCACCAACTCCAATAGGCTGGTCGTTCCGGCACCATTCACTCCAGGAACCAACGTACAGTTTAGCTCCTTTGATTCCGGCACTTTCCAGAGCCAGCAAAGTGTGGCAAGCCGTGACGCCAGAACCACAATGCACAATGACATTCTCTGGGTTTACCTCTTTCAAGGCTGCACCATATTTTTCCTGAAGCTCCTGCGATGAAAGGAAACGGCCATCAGGTCGTAAATTTCCGGTCAGCGGAATGTTGGTTGCTCCAGGTATATGCCCTGCCACCGGATCAATGGGTTCGCTTTCCCCTAAATACCGGTAAGCATCCCGCACATCAATAACCAAATGGTTTTTGTCTTGGGCAACCTTTGCCACTTCCTCCAGATCAGCCATAGGGCGTTGCCAGGTAGTAACAGGGTAGGAAGGCGCAGTTCTGGGTGTTGGAAGTGTGTCGCTGGCAGGAAAACCAGCTTGCAAAGCAGCCTGCAAGCCGCCATCCAGAACCTGGACTTCTTCATGCCCTACAGCTTTCAGCATCCACCAAAACCGGGAGGCCGCATTTGTTCCGTTCTTGTCATCATAAATAACCACGTGGGTAGAAGGGGTAATGCCCAAGGACCCCAAATAAGCGCCAAATTCCTGTAGGGTGGGCAGGGGATGCCTTCCGCCTTTAGCTGCATCTTGCGGAACCTTCGCTAAGTCTTTCTCTAAATCCGCATGGAGGGCACCTTCCAGATGTTCCTTCTGGTACTGTTCAAACGCCTGAGGTCCTTGCCTGGCATCAATCAGAACAATCTCCTTTTCCCTGGTTAAAGAAAGCAGGTCTTGCGGATCTAGAATGGGATGTGCCATGCGAATTGTGTTAAAGGGTGGAGCAAAGAATTAAAAATGATTTACAAAACGTAGTGCCTTTACTGGGAGAACTTAAGATTTATGCCCCTTTTCTTGAAAAGGGGCATAAACGAATGAGGGTTATTCAGCTTTGGGGTCTTCGCAGTTGATGTCCCGGAATACCTGACTGATGGCGTCTTCGGCGTTGCGGAGCTTTTGCTTGCACAACTTGATGAGTTCTGAAGAGCGCTGCACCTTTTGGGTCAGTTCATCCACGTCCACATCATCGTTCTCAATAGCTTTCAAAATAGCCTCTAGTTCTTGGGTTGCTTGTTTATAAGTAATGTTGCTCATAGCGGTTCTAATTAGAAATTATGAATTCAAAATTAGAAATTGAAGAAAGAGGGATTAGAGCCATGACGAAAGGGGAGCTTGAGTCATTTCTAATTTTTAATCTCTAATTTCTAATTGAATAGTGTTAATCAAAAAGGTCTGGTTGTTTTGTTTTGGTGACTTTGCTGGTGACATTACCAGCCAGCAAACGGGTCTGCAAGATGTCACCGGGCGCTACCTGATCCAAAGACCTCAGCAGCTTTCCGTTAACGTAGGTAAGGGTGTACCCCCGCATGAGCATAATCTCCGGATCATGAGATTTTACATCCATTTCTATTAATTGGAGCTGGTGGCCTTTGATTTGCAAATGGTCTTTGGCCCCGTAAAGCAACCTTTGCTGGTTTTTCTGAAAATGCAACTGGGCTTTCTGGATGCGTTGCTCAGATGACATCTGAAGGCAGTGCTCCACGTGGGTCAATCTGTTTTTGCCAGTCTCCAGTTTTTTCTGGCTACTGGTTTCCAGCTGTTGCGAGTAGTGCTGCTGTTTGGTTTCCCGGGCCCTCAGTACCTTTTGCACCGTGTTAGTGAGCCGCATTTCTTCGCACATGATATGCCGCTGCTCCTCAGTAAGGAACTTCTGCGGTTTGTCAGACAAGGTACGGGTCTGGCACTCCAGTTGGTACTGCCGGTTGTGCAGAAACGTATTGGTGCGTTGCTGAATCTGGGAGGTCAACAAGGCAACCCGGCGCTCCTGGGCAACAGCTAACGCAGACGCAGCCTCCTTTATCTGGAAGAACACACTTTCTATGGCCGCTTCAAACTCATTCAATCGGTCAATCAAGAAAGCAGCTACGGCGGTTGGTGTTTTCAGGGGAGTGTGCGCTACCAGGTCAGTGATGGACTCATCGCGTTCGTGTCCAATACCGGTTAATACTGGCAAAGGCATTTGAGCTACCGCAGAGGCCAACTCATAATGGTCAAAGCATAGAAGATCGGTCTGTGAGCCCCCTCCCCTGATGATCACCACCGCATCAAAAGCTTGCTGCTGCAGGGCCACCCTGGAAAGCGCGGCTTTGATGGAAGACACTGCTTCCATGCCCTGCACGCTCGCCTCAAAAAGACTAAGCTTGAAAGAGTAGCCAAACGGGTTGTTTTCTAATTGCGCCACAAAATCCTGGTACCCCGCAGCCGTTGGCGACGAGATAATGGCCAGGCGTTGCGGTACTTCAGGAAGGGTTTTCTTTTGGTTTAGGTCCAGCAAGCCTTCGGTCTGCAGGCGGGCAATGGTTTCCTGCCGTTGGCGTGCAAGGTCTCCTAAGGTATAGGTAGGATCTACGTCATGGATGTCCAGGCTGAACCCATACAGTTCATGGAACCGTGGGCTGGCATTGAACAGGATCTTGAGTCCGGCCCTGAGCGGATGCCCGGTTTGGGCTTCAAAATACTGCGCTATTTCCTGGTACTGGCGTTTCCAGATGGTTCCCCTGGCCTGAGCGGTGAGGGTGCTTTTAGAGGCGCCGGGTTCTTTGTCGGTGAGGGTGAGGTAACAGTGACCGCTTTGGTGGTGAACCCGTGCCTCAGAGATTTCGGCAATGATCCAGTACTTATGCGGAAGGGCGTTCTCAATCTCCTCACGCAGACGGCGGTTGAACTCAAAGAGCGTGAGGGGACGATTGGTGCTTACTGTAAACGAAATTTCTTCGCGGCTACTCTGAAAATATGTCCCCATGCCTTGCGCTCCTCTTGATTTCAGTCTGCTAAAATTACGGTTTTTATGATAGTCGCCAAGGTCCTGGCTAAAATTTTAAGCATTCTGTTTTTTCACAGCAGTTTGCCAAAAATATTAGACAAACCTAATGCATTACTTAAGAACCTAAAATAGAAAAGATTACCCAATCCTTTTTCAAAAATAGGGCTGTGCAGAAAGATAAAGTTTCAAAAACGTTTTCAGCTCCTTTTTCTTAAAGAGTGCCTAAAACCCGTGAATGGTAATAGGCTTCGAATTTCCCCTGATGTTGACTTACCCAAATCTTTCTGAGGAACGGTGAAAGTTAGAAAGTCTTGCCCTGTCTGCTGTATTCCTCATGTATTTCCAAGATGAAGATGGAAGTGAAAAGTACCCTGAAGAGAAAACAATTTAGAAAGTCTGCCTGAATGGAATGCTCCTGGTTACAGGTTACTTCTACTTCTCGTTTCTGGCAGATTTTCTAAAAGGAGCTTTAAATGATTACCTACTTGGAGAGTGATTGCGGGTAAGTGACTTTGGTGAAAGGAGAGGGGAGGGGATTTCAAACTATACTAAGTTATTCGAAGGCGTACCCCGAAGGGTGGGATCAGGAAGGGGAGAGGGTAGCCAAATGCAGGATAAAAGGAGTTTGTAGTGAAAATGTTTTAAAAGTGCAAATCCTTCAACGGGTTCTTCGCGTTTTAGGAATCATTCCTTCCTTTGGTTCTGCCTTTGGGCGGGAGCTACGCTCATCTGTAACACACCTGTATGTCAACACTAGTACTCAGCGAAATCTATATCTATCCCATCAAATCATTAGGCGGCATTTCATTAACCTCTGCGCAGGTAGAGGAACGGGGGCTACAGTATGACCGACGCTGGATGTTGATTGATGACAGCGGTATTTTCCTGACTCAACGTAAATTAGCGGAGATGGCGCTCTTGCAGGTGGCGCTTACCCCAGAGGGCCTGCTGGTGACGCACAAAACAAAAGAACTTACCCCCTTGCTGGTGCCCTATGAAACCAACAGCACCCGCTCTACCCTGGTCACTGTTTGGGACGACATCTGCTTCGCCTTCATTGTCAGCCCTGAAGCCAATGCCTGGTTTTCTGATGTCTTGGGGATTAGTTGCCGTTTGGTGTACATGCCTGAAAACTCCATTCGGCTTATAGACCCTAATTATGCGAAGCACAATGAGAAAGTGAGTTTTTCAGATGGATTTCCATATTTGATTATTGGTCAGGAGTCATTGAATGATTTGAATACCCGGTTGGAAGAGCAAGTGCCCATGAACCGTTTTAGGCCAAATTTTGTGTTCACCGGGGGGCAACCGTATGCTGAGGAGAAATGGAAAACCTTTAAGATTGGCAATGTCTTGTTTTACGGGGCTAAGCCCTGCGGCCGGTGCAATGTGACTACCATAGACCAAAGCACGGGGCAAGCGGGTTCAGAACCTCTGCAAACGCTTTCCTCTTACCAGAAGAAAGGAAACAAAGTTATTTTCGGGATGAACTTGATTGGGCTTTCCACAGGAACAGTTTCAGTAGGTGATACCATCACCATTATGGAGGCGGGTTCCTGATAGAAAAGCTGTGTGCCTGAGGTTTTTACCTTTCAAAAGAGCACTTTAGCATATCAAATTTATATTTTAAATGGAATGTTCAGCAGTGGCCTAATAAACGGTTCCATAAGCCTTGCAGAGACTATGGTTCTGATGTAATTTGCGTGGCTTAGTTTACTTTTTTTTAACCCCCAGCTCAATGGTGCACACTGACAACGATTACGCCACAACCGGCTATGATGAGGTCTTAGGAGCCGCTTACCTTACCTACAAACGGCAGGGTACCTCGCAGGAATTCAGAGATGCTAATCATAGAATTGTGGCCTCTCTTGCCAAAAAGCCTACACATAGGTTGTTTGTAGACGTGCGCAACATGGGGGTAGTATCTCCGGAAGATCAAAAGTGGGTTGGGAACACTATTGTAGAGCAATTAGCTAAAAACGCACCCGGTAAATACCTTTACATCGCCTTGTTAGTACCAGAAAAGGTTTTTACCAAGTTAGCGGTGACTACCATAGAGGAGATTTCTAACGGGAAAGGAATCTGCCTGAACCGGCATTTCTTTTCGGTATCTGAGGCCAAACATTGGCTCGCGCAGCAAACCCAGCGCACCGCTTAATACCGCTTAATCAGGTAGCTCTTCTTTACCTTACATTTTACTTGTATCATGACCCAGCATAGCCTTTATTTAGTGACCGCCCTTGGGGGCGAAGAAGTGGACCTTACCTATGCCAAAGAGCTGCGCAGTAACAACCTTTTTCCGTTTGGGTTGCACAATTACGCCATTTACCAAACCCCTGAGGGTGTATTTGTGAAAGGCACCAATTCTGACAACCCTAACCTGATGCTGGACCAGTACGAAGTCATTGATGAAGCTACTGCCAGAGGTTATTCTCATCCCCACCAGCGAATAGAAGAAGAGTAGCCTTCAGCACTTCTTTTGCAGGGAAACCTGCGTACAATAACCCAGTTATCTCCAGAACCTTCTCTGGGGTGACTGGGTTATTAGTTTTTAAAGAATTTACAACAATGCGTTATATAGATTTTTGTACCCGCAAGGGTCCTTTGTTTTTGCTGATGCTAGTAGGATTACTTTATGTGACAGGGTGTAGTCCGCAGAATACATTAAGAGGGGTATTTGAAAAGAGAACCCCTTATGAGAAATACGAGGCTGGTTTGAAAGAAGCAAAACTGGATCAAACGGCCCTTGGGCAGCAGTGGATAGCTGCCGGAGAGCAAGCCTTGCGCAAACCCATTCCAATTACCTTGCCTTTTAAGGAAACTGGTTATTTTCCCGCCGATAGGCCGTTGGCTGCCAGTTACCAATTTACGGTGAAAGAAGGGCAAAAAGTGGCTGTGAAAGTAGAAACCCAGGGGCAGCAAGTGCCTCAAGTGTTCATAGACCTTTTTGAAGCGAACCCAGATAACACGGGAGAGCCCAAGCGAGTGGCGTACGCTGACACTACAGCCCAAAACCTGGAATATGAAATAGAAGAGGAGTTGCCGCACCTGTTACGGGTGCAGCCAGAATTGCTCCGTAGCGGGCAGTACACGGTGACCATTGAGACTACTCCCATTCTGGCATTTCCAGTACAAGGGAAAGACAGCCGGGCGGTGCAAAGCTTCTGGGGCGCTGAGCGCGATGCAGGGGCCAGAAAACACGAAGGAATTGACATCTTTGCGGCACGCAACACTCCTGTAGTGGCATCGGTGGAAGGCGTGGTAACCCGGGTGAATACTACTCCTATTGGCGGGAAAGTTGTATGGCTCTCTGACCTGAAACGTCAGCAAAGTCTCTACTATGCCCATTTAGACAGCCAGTTGGTACAGCCCGGTCAACGAGTTTCCATTGGAGACACTTTAGGTTTGTTGGGTAATACCGGCAACGCGAAAACAACCGCTCCTCACCTGCATTTCGGGATTTACCGGTTTGGGCAGGGTGCAGTAGATCCGTTCCCTTATGTATACAAAAACCGCACGAAACCAACTCCGCTTCAAGCCGATGCTAAGAAGTTAGGAGACTGGGTTCGTGTGACCAAGGGTAAATCTTCTTTAAGAACGGCACCAGCCTCTTCGGCTGAGGCGCTCATGACACTTCCGCAGCACACCCCTCTACAAGTATTGGCGGGATCTGCCTCCTGGTACAGGGTCATGTTGCCTGACGGGCAGCAAGGGTACATTGCTTCTTCCCTGGTAGAAACTTTAGACAAGCCGCTTCAGGCGGTTAAGCTACGCCGGGAAGCTCCTTTATTAGATGCTTCTTCTGCGCAGGCGGCAACCCAGAAAAGCCTTTCCCCAGATTCTACGGTACAGGTGCTGGCTAAACAGGAAGGGTTCTGGCTGGTGCAGGATGCAAACGGGTCTAAGGGCTGGATTTCAGCGGAAGCCGCCCGATAAGGAGCTTTCAGGGTGTTTTAGGGAACATACAACCTAAACACCCGTACGTTTCATAGACGGAAAACACAATACTGAAACTTAACTTGTTTATATTTCAATATAACCTTAAGTTTCTTTCATGAATAACAAATGGGAAGTCTGCAGTGCCCATTCCAATATCTCCCTTGAATATGTAAGTGAGCAGGATTGGTTTTACGTAAAATGGAGCGGGCACATTCACCCAGATGATGTGGTGGCCGCGGCCACTAAATTCTTAGAACTGCAGCAGGAGAAACGGTGCCCTAAACTTCTGAATGATAAAAGCGAGGTGACGGGTGAGTGGGAGGAAGCCAATGATTGGCTTGAGTATGAATGGATGCCGCAGGTTGAGAAGCTAGGGCTACAGTATCTTGCCCTGGTGCTCTCACGTGACATGCATGACTTAAGCACCGCCCAGAATCTGCAGCGAAGGGTTTCTAATCTTTGTCAGGTTGGGCTTTTCAATGATGTACCCTCGGCTCAGGAATGGCTTTCCTCGTTTGCCGTTCCTAAGCAGAGATAACATCTTACTGGTTATAAGTCCTTTACTGCTTTATTTCCCTTAGCAGGTCTTTCGCATCTTTACGGGCTTCCAGGGTTAGGTATTCTGCCTGTAAAGCTTTGATTTTAATTCTGTCATTGGCCGTAAGCTGGTCTTCTACCTGGTCTTTCTTTTGGTTTAGCCTGGTGTAGATATCATCTACATAATCCCAGTCTGAGGCGGTCCAGGAAGCACGCCTGATTCGCACGTTTTGTAGAAACTGGGTGTACACCTCCCGCATTTGGTTTGCTGGAATGGCTACGTCTAAGGAGGTAGCTGAGCCAAATAGCTCTGTTTCCATCCGCTTCATTGTTTCTGGATGCAGAGGAGTTGCACTGCGTTGCTGGTTTCTGGTTTCCCAGTTCTCGTATTCCCTTCTTAGCTCCTTGTATTCCTCCTTTGATTTTTCTGAGAGGCTTTCCAGTTTTGCATCTAATCTGGCGGTGCGCTCTTTGAATCCCTCTCTCACTTGCGGTCCTTTTTCCAGCAAAGTGCTGTCGGTCTTCCGGGTCTTGTCTTTGACCCACTCTCTTAAATCTGCCAGGTCTTCTTCTGCCTTGTTACTGGCCTGGGTAGTAGAATCTGAATTGGAAGTGCGCTCACATGAAGTACCTGCAAGCAAGGCCAGGAAGAGCGCACCAGTCGCCATGAAGTTATAGTATTTGAAATCCATATTGCGTTTTTTCTATGTATACGCAGTTTAAGGCAGAGAGGTAAGGTGCTTTGTGAAACTATGAAAATCTGGTGAGGGAGGCAGGGAAGATGAAGTAAAAAAGGAAGCCCATTTTAAGGCTTGTTTCTTGAAACAGGCCTTAAAACGGGCTTTGTGAAAGTGGCTAAATTCTTCTTGAGGTTAAAACAACCCGAAAAGCTCAATATTGATTCGGTCTATGATTACTCCTAGGTCTTCTGGGTTCTGCACGAAATCTATGTTGTTCACATCAACCACTAACAGTTTGCCATGCTTGTATCCGGCAATCCATTGCTCGTAGTGCTCGTTCAGGTTCTTGAGGTAAGCCAGTGAAATGTTGTCTTCGTAGTCGCGGCCGCGTTTCTGAATCTGGCCAATTAGTTTAGGAAGATCAGCTTTCAAATACACCAAAAGATCTGGGGCTTTCACCATCTTGGTCATAGACTGGAAGAGGCTGAAGTAGTTCTGATAATCGCGGTCACTCATCATACCAGAATGGTGCAGGTTCTTGGCAAAGATGAAGGCGTCTTCGTAGATGGTTCGGTCCTGAACCACGCCAGAGGTGCGCTCATTAATTTGGATAACCTGGTTGAAGCGACTGTTCAGAAAGAAAACCTGCAAGTGAAACGCCCACCTTGGCATGTCATCATAGAAGTCTTTCAGGTAAGGGTTGTCATCTACGGCTTCAAGAAAAACTTCCCATTTATAATGCTGGGCCAGCTTTGTGGCTAGTGTGGTTTTTCCGGCCCCAATGTTGCCTACAATTGCAATATGCATGTGCTCTTTCTACTGTGGTTAAACGCGGAGGGCAAAAGTACGGGTTTAACCTTAGATTTTTGGTCAGCAGAAGATTATCGTTTTAAAAGAAATCGCCAATGGAAATTAAGCCAAGGAAGAACTTACCCATTCAATCACGTTCATCAGTGAGATCCTGATTTTGGTGAGCAGGAGATCTTTCTCCAGCAAGGTTCCTTTTTTCCAGGCTTTAAGTTCGTTTTTAAGCTGTTTCTTCTCTGCTTTGGCGCGGGGCATGGCCAGTAATTTGTCCAGGTCGGGTTTGCCTCCGTCTACCCAGGAGGTGTACCAGAAAGAACTGGTCATCTCGGCCGAAGCCCGCATGCGGTCCTGTACCATGGTGCCCAGGACCTTGTTGTAGGCGCTGCTGAACGCATCTGTGTAATTCTTGCGCGAACGACCGTTTCGCTCTACAATGGTGTATTTCGTGTCATCAGTAAAGTTCTGGCTTACTTGTCTTTCTATTTCTAGCAGTTTTGGTACCAGCAGGTGCGATGAGCGTACCACGCCCCAGATTTCTTCCTGAGGGTTCGCCAGGTATCTGGCTTTGTTGTGCTGCAGGTTGTAGGAGGCCAGGTTTTGCTCTGGAACCTTAGATTCCCAAAGGCTATGAAGGCCGTGTTGGCCGGTTAACTGACCGTCATAGTTCAGGCTGGTGTGCAGCGGCACATGAACATCTTGTATGTAGTGGGCCAGGTCTGCCGAGTAATAGAGAATGCTGTCAGTGTCTCTTCTTTGGAAAGCCCTGGTAAGGCGTTCTTTCATTTTGATTATATGCCAGGGGGCTATGCCATATTTCTGCAAAGTGTCTGTGCTATACTTAGCGGCAGCGGCAGGATAGGTGTGAGGCACTTCCTCCAAAGGTTTTTCCCCTAAGGCTTCAAGATCAATAAAGTGGCGGGGAGCTTCTGTAGAGTCATCATTCCGGCGCTGGTCTGGACGTACCGACGTTTCTACCAGGTGAGCCATGTGGCGGTGGTAGAACCCCTGCATGTCTTTTGGTAGTCCATAAATGGCCAACTGCTGGATGACTTTGTGTCCGAAGAATCCCCAGCTATGTCCTAAAATAGAGCAACTGAGAATAATCCCGAGCACTAGTAGCACTTTCCGAAGTGAATTGTAAACCATAAATATAAAATACTACAATACTCACAATAATAGAACATCCTTATTAACTAGCAATCTTGCTTTCACTTCTACCGTGTTTCAGATAGATTGAGATGCATAATGTAGTCATTTAGCATGAATTGGGCAAAAGGTATGTCAATTATCTGAGAAATTCTAAACCCGTGCTTTAAATAAAAATGCAGCGCCGGATTTTGCCTGTGTACGTTAAGTTCTAGTTTAACTCCTCCCAGTTTCTTTGCCCGTTTTATTACTTCTTCCAGTAGGTATTTGCCTAACTTTTGCCCCTGGTAGTCTGGGTGGATGTACAATTTGTTTAGTTTGTACAATTTTTCAGTGGCATCTAACAGGGAGAAAGCCGAAAAAGCCACTGGAACTCCTTCTTTCAAAAGTAGCAGGAATGTTTGCCCCTCTTCCATCTGCTTTTGCAGGGCTTCAAAAGAATAGATCTGGGATAACATAAACTCAATCTGCTCCCGCGAGAGAATTTCCTGATACGCGGGGTACCAGGTTTCATGAGCCAATTGGTGAATAATTGCAGGGTCTTTGGTTACTTGTATCTGGATAGGGGCTAAAGGAGAAGAATTGGTCATAGTTCGTGTATGCGAGGTGGTTTAGCTAAGCCAAAGGTTTACTTGTTGCAAGAACATTTAAAAGCTAAAAGTAAAGAAGGGGCAAAAATATTCTCCAATTCCCTCATTTGCCTTACAAATTGCTTTATAGCTCCAATTTGATAAAACAAACCTATACTATGGTGCCTTTGGGTTTGAGTTGCACTACACAAAAATACCCAATCAAGGGTCCTATGCCTGCATACTAGACATGGGACCCTTGATTGGGTATAAGATAGGCTTTTTTATAAAACCTGATAGAAATGCTTTTTCATAGCCTTACCTGAATCTGTAGCCTAATGAAAATTGAAACACATCATTGGTGAGATTATCTCCGCGTCCTAAGTTGAGGTCTCCATTTTTCGTTTCTCTTATATCTGACAAGCCAAAGTTGTATCGGGCTGAAATCTGCCATTCTGCAACATCATACCCCAGGCCCAGTGCCAGCGCCCCATCATATCTGTTCATAGATTCTGTGATGTCAAGAGAGCTTTTGCCTTCTTTTCTGTTAGAAGCTAATAAAACTCCAAACTGAGGACCCACCTGCAGGTGTAGCCCACCAGAAAGGGTGCCTTTGAAAATAAGCGGTATGTTCAGGTAATGATAGGTGTAGGTATACCGGTCAGTCTCTACTCCCTGTTGAGAATACAGGAGTTCGGGTTGGAGAGCAAACCGGCCAGAGATAGGGGTGGAGGCAAAAAGTCCTACATGAGCACCTATTCTTGGTTCATTGGGCTCATAAAGCGGCCTGATGGTGGCTACGTTTATTCCTCCTTTTATTCCAAGGCTAGTCTGCGCCTGTGCTCCTAATGCCCCGCTAATCATGATGGCTGCGGCTAAAAAAATCTTCTTCATATAATTAGAACGCTTGAAAGTAAGGGGAGTACGGCTATTCCCGAAGAAGGATATCTCTTCTATAACAGTCAACTTACAACCACCCTGAATTTTATTTCCTTTTGAGATATGCCTCATGCTTGTAGAATCACTTTTAACCTTGGTGAAGAAAGGAACCCTTAGGCAGCCCATCTTTTTTGTGCTTATTTTGATCTTTATCACTTCTAAGCTCTTAAGCTTTCAAAAATCTATTCACCACCACTGTATATTAGTGTTCAAGAATGAAAACTATAACTCATTTACTTCAAGCTTTTTGGGGTAGATGATGGTTGTGGTAAGGAGGAAAATATCATTGATATATTTACTGTTTTTTTGAAACCTTCAATAAACAGCCTCGTTAAAGAAGATATAACAATTGGTTAAATAGTGTAAGCGAACCAGGTGTCGTGAAAAACTGAACTGAATAGCTTTTTGTTGAAACTTATGAAGAAAAGCCGAAGTGGTTTAGTAATAAGGGATACGTAAGTAGTAGGTTTAGAAAGACAACGGCGAAAGCCAACAGCTGAAGTAGCAATATTTAAGTTATTTAACCAATATTAGAAAAGCCTTCCCAGACGGGGAAGGCTTTTCGCATGTATAGCCCTTCTGTTTTAGCTCCTTTTCTGTAAAACAGCCTATAAATAAAACAGCGCGGGTCCGTTCATTGAACGGACCCGCGCTGTTTTCAAAATACCTTTCTTAATCCTCTACTCTCTTAAACCGCTTTCCGAAGATATAGAACACCGGAATACCTACTCCAACCAGAATCAACCCTGGCCAGGAATAGTTAGGTTTATAGATAAGTAAGATAATGCAGATGAAAGAGGCCATAAGTATGTACAATGCTGGTAATACCGGGTAGCCAATAGCTTTATAGGGCCGAGGAGCGTTTGGCATGGTACGGCGTAACACAAAGATGCCCGCAATGGTAAGAATGTAAAACAGCAGCACCGCAAAAATCACGTAATCCAGCAGGTCTGAGTACCGGCCTGAGAGGCACAGCAAACTGGCCCATACGCACTGAATAGCCAAGGCTGCACCGGGTACGCCGTTCTTGTTCAGTTTAGCCATATTTGGGAAGAACAGACCGTCTTTTGCCATGGCGTAGTACACGCGCGGAGCAGAGAGAATCACACCGTTGTTGCACCCAAATGTAGAAACCATGATCAGGATAGCAATCGCGATGGTAGCAGGGGCGCCGCCAATTACTTCTGCTACGGCTGTGCCCACTCGGTCATTACTGGCAAACTGCAGGCCCCGGCTTAATGCATCGGTTCCGGCGGGGTCCCCGCTCAATGGCAGAATGGTTAGGTACACCACATTGATCAGGATGTACAGGAGCGTAACAATAGCTGTTCCAATAGCCATGCTCAGGACAATGGTCCGCTTAGGGTTCACAATCTCATCTCCAGAAAACCCAATGTTGTTCCAGGCATCAGAAGAGAAAAGCGACCCGATCATCGCTGTGCCAATCCCTACCATCAGTGCCCAGCCAGACAAAGTAGTACGGGTAATGGCTCCGGTTTCTTTGTCCAATACCACAGATTGGGCATCCCAAAGGTTAGAGAAGTTCAGGTCAATTACCTCAGGGTTAGTGCCCAGCAGCAACCCGAACCCAAGCAGCGCAAACAAGGCAATAATTTTAGTGCTTCCGAAGATGTTCTGGATGATGGTTCCATTACGCACTCCCTGTTGGTTTACCAAGGTCAGCAGCACAATAGACGCTATGGCCAGCAGCTGCACCGTCGTGAACTGAAAGAAGCCGAGATCCAGCAACACATTGTCTTCAGAAAACCAGGGAAGTAGCACGCCGGTAAACCGGGCAAACGCAACCCCCACGGCCGCAATGGTGCCGCTCTGAATAACCAGAAACAGTGTCCAGCCATATAGGAAAGCCACTAAGGGGCCGTAAGACTCACGCAGGTACACATACTGCCCACCGGCACGGGGCATAAGGCTGGTCAACTCTCCGTAACTCAAAGCGCCCGCCAATGTCATGAGCCCCGTTAAGCCCCATACCAGCAACAGGTATCCGGCACTTCCCACTGCGCGGCCAATATCAGCACTTACAATAAAAATACCGGACCCAATCATGGAACCGGCTACTAACATAACGGCATCAAATATTTTGATCTCGCGCTTAAATCCCGTAGAGGTATCAGACATAGAATCTAATGGCTATTAGAACGAAGGAAGAAGTTGAAAAACAGAAAGTGAAATAAAAAGAAAGGGCGGAGACCAGGCCTCCGCTCCTTTTTTAAAGCTTGTAAGTAGAACTACACCTTGCGAGGCGGTAGCTCAAAAGCCACGGCGTTGTGCTCAAAGTGGCCTTTGTGGGAGCCATCGCAGAAAGGCTTGTTCTGAGACAAACCACAGCGGCAGATAGACACTACCTCGCGGCCTTGCAGGTTGTACTCATTTCCTTGCGGATCTACTATGATGAACTCGCCTTCAATTTTAAGGGAGCCGTTGTTGTTCACGGTAAGTTTTGTTTTCATGCTGTTTTTCAAAAAATTGGGTAAAAGGTAAAGATTGAATTGAAGCAAATACGCAATCCACCTTAAAAAGGAGAAGAAGCGGCTTTGCCTCGTTTCAAAGATAGTGTTTTTGCCGAAGGCATTTCACCCTGCAGGTAAGGTTTCTGCTCTGTAAGGGTTCGTGGCTTTTGTACCTAAACCAGAGAACACAAGATCATGGATAGAAAATGAAGCCAAAGCAGGAGATAAGGTTTCGTTAGATTTGCTTTCTGTCCATATTTTTAAGTGTTTTAACGTATGCAGCAAGCGCTGCGTACGTATAAATACCTTGCTTTTCAAAGCAACCTCTGCTTAAATCATTCCACAACTATGAGAAAAAACGTTTTAAGATCTGCCTTACCTGCTGTATTTGCCATGGGTTTACTGGGGTCCTGTGTGTCTACGAAGAAATACGAGGCTGCCCTGGCAGAAAACCGCTCGCTTGTAGTGTTACAGGATGAACTTACCCGCCAGAAAGCCGAACTGGAAAGCGAACGCGCCCGGCTGCAGCAGGACAAAGAACGCCTGAACCAGGAGAAAGCCGATCTGGCCAGTGAAAAAGCTTCTACAGAGGCCTCGCTTCGCACGAACCTGAACAATAAAAACCAGCAGGTTGACAAGCTCAGCGCCGATTTACAGGCCCGAGAAGCCCGTTTAGCCGAGATGCAGCGCATTTTGGAAGAGAAAGACAAAGCCGTGAACAGCCTTCGGCAGGTAGTAAGCAATGCCCTGTTGGGGTTCAAAGCGTCAGACCTTACCGTAGATGTGCGCAACGGGAAAGTGTATGTGTCTTTGTCTAACCAGTTGCTGTTCAAGTCTGGCTCAACCAAAGTAGACGCGCAAGGGCAGGAGGCGCTCAAGAAGTTGGCCACTGTCTTGCAGAACCAGCCCGATGTGAACGTGTTGATAGAAGGCCATACAGATGATGTTCCGGTTTCACGGGGTACTGCCGGCATGCAAGACAACTGGGACCTAAGCGTACTCAGAGCAACTGAAATCACCCGTATTCTAACAGATGCTGGTGTGCCTCCGCAGCGGGTAACGCCATCGGGGCGTTCTAAATACGTGCCAGTAGACCCAGCCACCACGGCAGATGCCCGTCAGAAAAATCGTCGTACCGAAATTATCTTAACGCCTAAACTGGACGAGCTTTTCCAGATTTTAGAGAAGAACTAACCGCTACTCCGCTTAATAAGGCGGGATAGAATTTCAGATAAAACAGAAGCCCCATCCGGTAGATTATCCTGGATGGGGCTTCTGTTTTACGCCATTTTTTCAGAAATTAAGGCATAAACAAATGGCTGCTAAGGCTTAAAATGACAAGAGGACTTTGGCGTTGTTCTTGCTGTAACCCCTATATAGCCTTTCAGGAAAATAAGTACCTTTGGTTTAGGCTACACACAACCCTTTATTAGAAAACCATGCAAAAAGGAAAGATAGTTGGGCTCATTTTAGGGCTTAGCGCTGTATTTACCTCCACCGGCTGGGCACAGGAAACCAGTGGGGAAACTACTGCCCCGGTGAAAGAAACTCAGGAAGCCGGAGTAGAGCAGGACCTTCGGAATTTTAAAGAATGGGTGAAGCTTCAGGCAGACAAAGTGACTACCACCACCCGCTCCGAGTGGCCTACTATTAAAAGTGATTTCGCCCGGCAGGCTAACAAAATTGAAGGCAGTTTCCAGAACCTGTCAGAAACCTCCAAGCGTGATTTCCTGGAACTGAAAACCCGTTTCCAAGAGTTGGAGGCCAAGCCCATGGCCGATGAAGTGCCCCTGCAGGCCGAGGAAGTGCGTTTGCGCGAAAAAGAACTCTTAGGCTCCTTCGCCAACGTGCAGAACATAAGTGACATTCACATGCGTGAGGCGTACATCCGGTTCATGCAGAACGTGCGGGTAAAACGCCAGAGTTGGACCTCCCGCGATTGGGACTACGCTGATTATATCTTGCAGAGCCTGGGCAAACGCAAAGCCGCGGTAGAGGAGAAACTCACGACTTTAGACGAGATCAAAATCAGAAGCTTAATTGGCGAATTCTATACCCTTCGCTCGGGGCAGGAATTTAAAGAACAGCAAAAAGCCAAGAAGCAGAATAAGTAAACCTTGTCAATAAATTCTTCAGACTTTTCTTAAGGTAAAATACAGAAGTCCGTTCCGGGGCCGTTTTTAAGAAAACGGCCCCGGAACGGACTTCTACTTGTGAGGCTATCCTGTATTAAATAGAGTCGCGCAGGACTTGGTTTTGAGTAGTTCTGGATTTAGAAGAGTTTTCCTCTCCACGGGTTTGCGAGTTCCCTACCCGTTTCTGGGTAAGTTCAGTAGCAGTTGCCCCGGTAGTATCATTAGGGTTGGGATTAACCACACTGCTATTGTTGTTAGGGTTGCTGGAGTTCTGAGCGGCATCAGTTCCCGCTGAACTGGTGTTACCCCCGGTTTGGGAGTCACAGGCAACAAAACTGGTCATGCCAGCTATTGCCAATATCATCATAAGCTTTTTCATAGTCTATTTCGATTTAAGCGCTGTTTCAGATTCTCTTAACTACTAAACCGGGTAAAAAGTTATACTACGGAAATCAGGGTGGGTGGCTGTTCCCTTGATGTAAAAATCCATAGCTTTACCGTGGGATATCTTTGGGGCGCATGCCCCGGACTTCCTAATCTATTTTTGAACCTCTTTTGGTTGACATGACCTCAATACGTGTTATAATCGCATCCTTTCTTCTTTTATTGGGAGCCGGATTTTCTACCTCTTTTGCGCAAGCACCTAAGAAACCCAATGCCGCTGACATACGGCTGGCCCTGGAAAAACTGAATGTTCTAGGCAGCGTCCTGTACCTGGCCGCTCACCCAGATGACGAGAACACCCGCCTCATTGCCTACCTGGCCAACGAGCGGAAATACCGTACTGGTTACCTTTCTCTCACCCGCGGTGACGGTGGCCAAAACCTGATTGGTCCCGAGATTAGAGAGGAGTTAGGAATCATCAGAACACAGGAGTTGCTGCAGGCCCGCCGAACCGACGGTGGAGAGCAATTCTTCAGCCGTGCCAATGACTTCGGGTTCTCTAAGAACCCTGCTGAGACATTTACTATCTGGGACAAAGAACAGGTGCTGGCAGACGCGGTGTGGGTCATCCGGAAGTTCCGGCCAGATGTCATCATTACCCGGTTTTCTCCGCAGCCCAGCGGCACGCACGGGCACCACACCGCCTCAGCGGTGATTGCCATGGAAGCCTTTGACGCTGCCGCTGACCCCAAGCGCTTTCCGGAACAGCTAAAAACCGTGGAACCCTGGCAAGCCAAGCGCCTGCTCTGGAACACCTCTTCCTTTTTCTACAGCCAGAACCAGAAATTTGACGCCTCAGATAAGTTGATGATTGATACCGGGGTGTACAACCCCTTGCTTGGCAGGTCATACAATGAAATTGCCGCCCAAAGCCGCAGCATGCACAAAAGCCAGGGCTTTGGCAGCAGTGGCACCAGGGGAGAGGCCGTAGAGTATTTTGAGTTTTTGAAGGGCGCCGGCGCTAAAACAGACTTTGCCGAGGGGGTGAACACTTCCTGGAGCCGGGTGCCGGGCAGCAATGAAGTAGCCAAACTGTTAAAGGAGGCCCTTAAAAAGTATGAGGCTGCCAACCCGGCTGCTTCGGTGCCGGCACTCCTGAAAGCGAATGCAGCCTTGGTCAAGCTTCCGGCCTCTTATTGGAAAACCGTCAAGCAACAGGAATTGCAGGACGTCATCAAAGCCTGTCTGGGATTGTACCTGGAAGCATCTTCGGTAAGAGACTACTCTGTTTCACCGGGAGAGCCAGTGGTGTTGTCTTTAGAGGCTGTCAACCGTTCTCCGGTTCCCGTGACACTTACCAAAGTAGACTACCTGTTCGCGAACCGTGATACTACTTTGCAGCAGAAGCTTGAGGCAAGCAAGCCATGGATTGCTCGCACTACGGTAGCTATTCCGGCATCAACGCCTTATTCTCAGCCGTACTGGTTACGCGAGACCGGCACCACTGGCATGTTCAGGGTAGATGATCCGGCCCTGATTGGTTTACCCGAAAACCCTGCCGCCGCCCAGGTACGCTTACATTTGACCGTGCAAGGACAACCTTTTGCTTTCACGGTGCCTGTGGTGTACAAACGCACCGATCCGGTGGAAGGAGAGCAATACCGTCCGTTTGAGATTACGCCGCCTGTGTTCGTGAACATAACAGAGAAAGTGTACGTCTTCGCCGATGCCCAGCCAAAGCCAGTGACGGTTCGGGTAAGGGCCGGCAAAGAGCAGGTAGACGGGCAGGTTGCCCTTCGTTTGCCCGATGGATGGCGTTCTGAACCAGCCACTGCCAGTTTCAACCTTCCACAGAAAGGAGAGGAGCAGAGCTTTACCTTTATGGTGTACCCCGGGGCCGCTCAAACCGAGAGTGTCATCAGTGCTACCGTGACCACCAAAGGCAGAACCTACAGCCAAAGCTTGAAAACTATAGAGTACCCGCATATTCCTACCCAGACCCTACTGCCCGAGGCAGTTGCCAAAGCCGTTAAATTAGACTTGAAACGGAAGGGCCAGCACATTGGCTATTTAATGGGGGCCGGTGATGAGGTGCCCGCCAGCCTGCAGCAGATTGGGTACGCGGTAGACCAACTGCACGTAGGAGAATTGTCTGCGGCAGCTTTGCAAAAATATGATGCCGTAGTGGTGGGCGTGCGGGCGTACAATACTTTGGAGCGCCTGAAGTTTCAGCAGCCGCAGCTTATGCAGTACGTGCAGAACGGCGGCACCCTGGTGGTGCAGTATAACGTGAGTAATGGATTGGTGACACCTAATGTAGGCCCTTATTCTATTAAACTCTCCAATGACCGGGTTACCGTAGAAGACTCAGAGGTGCGCTTCCTGAAACCTAATCATCCGGTGCTCAACTCGCCTAACAAAATCACCGAGCAGGATTTCAGAGGATGGGTGCAGGAGCGTGGTTTGTATTTCCCTAACCAGTGGGCGCCTGAGTATGAGGCAATTCTTTCGGCCAATGATCCTGGGGAAACCCCTAAAGAAGGTGGTTTGCTTGTGGCTAAATACGGCAAGGGATATTACGTGTATACCGGTTATTCCTTCTTCAGAGAGTTGCCTGCCGGTGTTCCGGGAGCTTACCGTCTGTTTGTCAACCTGCTTTCTTTAGGTAAATAGCATTTCAGGGCTGTTTTCAAAAAATCAACTCTGAATCTTTTCTTGCCGGTAAGTTGGTGCCAAGAAACAGCCCAACAGAGATCTGGAAGGTCTGACGCAATATATATCAATCGCGAATGCGTTGTAAGGAAGAACAACTTCAAAAGCACAGTATCTACTTCAATTAAAATCAGCAGAACCCAGATGACCAAAGGAGACATAGATCCGCCGCCGTTCTTTAAAAGTTGGACTTCCATGTATTGGCTGGTTCTGGGAGTGCTCGCAGGGTTAATTCTGGTGTTTTACCTCATCACAAAAGCTTATTCATGAGCGGATTGGATTGGGGGGTGCTTATAGGCACTATTGCGTTCATTGTCTTGTACGGCGTCTGGAAAACCCGGAAAGCCCAGCACATGTCCGGTTACCTTCGGGCCGATAATACCGAGCGCTGGTGGATGATGGGCCTTTCCATCATGGCTACCCAAGCCAGTGCCATTACGTTTCTTTCTACTCCGGGCCAGGCCTTTGACGATGGCATGCGGTTTATCCAGTTCTACTTTGGGTTGCCCTTGGCCATGGTGGTGCTGTCTATTACGGCCATTCCTATTTATTACCGGCTCAAGGTGTATACCGCCTATGAGTACCTGGAGACCAGGTTTGACCTTAAAAACCGGTCACTCACCGCTCTATTGTTTCTTTTGCAGCGCGGGCTCTCTACTGGTATTACCATTTATGCCCCGGCCATTATTTTATCGGCTATTCTGGGGTGGAACCTGACGGCTACCATTCTTTTCATTGGCGTAGTGGTGACGTTTTACACGGTGGTGGGTGGTACCAAGGCAGTAAGCCAGACCCAACGGCTCCAGATGGGCGTGATGCTGGGCGGTATGCTTATGGCAGCCATTGTGGTGGTACGCCTGCTGCCCGATGGGATAGGTTTTTTTGAAGCAATGGAAGTGGCCGGGACATCCGGAAAGTTGAACCTGGTAGATTTAAGCTTTAATCCTAATGACCGCTACAACCTATGGTCGGGTTTGATTGGCGGCTTCTTTCTGGCCTTATCTTATTTTGGAACAGACCAGTCACAGGTAGGGCGCTATTTGGGCGGTGAAACTATTGCCCAAAGCAGATTGGGCTTGCTCATGAATGGCCTGGTGAAGGTACCCATGCAGTTTCTGATTTTGCTGGTGGGTGTGCTGGTGTTCGTGTTCTACCAGTTTTACCAACCGCCCCTTTACTTCAACCAGCAGCAGGCAAATAATGTATTAACCTCTTCTGCCGCACCTGCCTGGCAAAATCTTGAGGAAGAGAGTAAGCAGGTTTTTCAGCAAAAGAAAGAAGCCACCCTGGCTTTGGTGCAAGCCTACCGTTCTAAAGACCAGAAAGGACAGGAGCAGGCTACGCAAGTAATACAGCAAACCGAAGAAAAGAGAAAGGCGCTCAGGACCGAAGCCCAGGGCTTGGTAAAAACCTACAATGAAGGCACTGACTTGAAAGATACTGATTATGTCTTCCTTACTTTCGTGACCCAGCAATTGCCTCAGGGTTTGGTGGGTTTACTGCTAGCGGTCGTCTTGTGTGCCGCTATGGGGAGTACGGCCTCGGCGTTTAATTCACTTGCTTCTACTACGGTGGTAGATGTTTATAAACGTTCCCTGAAGCCCAACGCTAGTGACAGCCATTATGTAAAGGCCTCGCGCTGGTTTACCGTGGGCTGGGGAGCCGTATCTATTTTCTTCGCCCTTTTTGCATCACAGTTAGAAAACCTCATTCAAGCAGTTAACATTTTAGGTTCTTTGTTTTACGGTACCATCTTAGGGGTCTTTATTGCCGCTTTTTACTTCCGGAAGTTGGAAGGGAATGCCGTGTTCTGGGCAGCGGTCATCACGCAGATACTTATCTTACTGTTGTACTTCTACTCTGATATTGCGTACCTCTGGTACAACCTGATTGGCGCTGCCCTGGTAGTAAGCATAGGCTTCTTGTTGCAACCCTTGGTGCGTAAACCAGCCTGATTTTGTTTTCTCCTCAGTACCTCGTTTATGGATTCAACTTTTCTGGCGTTACAGCATATCATCCAAGGCCGAAGGACGATTAAGCCTCCCCAAATGAATGGGCGACTTATCCCAGATGACCAGATTTGGGAACTTCTAGCCTTGGCTGATTGGGCACCCACCCACGGGTATACTGAGCCCTGGCGGTTTGTGGTGTATGCCGGAGAGAAAGTGAGCGACTTCTGCCGGGCACACGCGGCTTTGTACAAAAGCCAAACCACGCCAGATAAGTACATGGAGGTGAAGTACGAAAAGCTGCTCCATATGGGAGACCAGGCTTCACATGTTATGGTGGCTTATATGCATAGAGGAGATTTGCCTAAAATTCCAGCTTTGGAAGAAGTAGCTGCTACCTCCTGCGCTATCCAGAACCTTTTATTGGGAGCTACTAGCTTAGGTATTGCCTCTTACTGGGGCTCCGGCGGAATGGCGTACCATCCGGCTATGAAAGAAATGCTGCAATTAAGGGAAGAAGATACGGTGTTGGGCGTTTTGTACCTGGGCTACACCGATAAGCCTGTCACAGATGGCAAACGGACTATTTCCATTGAAGAGAAAGTGCGTTGGATGTAAGGTTTAACATACCTTAGCCCATCAAAAAAGGAGGGCCGCTGATTTCACATCAGCGGCCCTCCTTTTTTGATGGGTTTTCCGGAAAATACCCGGTAAACGGAATTACTTGTTTTTGATCTCAGCTAATAGTTTCTCGTTCAGCGCCACGTAATCTGCGTTGTTTTCCTTTTTGGCTAGTTCAATGGACTTCTGGGCAGTAGCCGCAGCACCTTTGTAGTCTTTCATCTTTGCCTGGATTTTAGCTTGTTGGTGCAGGGTCCAGAACTTAGGGTCTTTCTCATTGGCCTGTTTCATCCAAGCCAAAGCCTGTTTCATGTCTTTGTTGTTTTCAGCGTAGTAAGAAGCTGCCGCAGCATACAAAGCAGGTGTTACGTCTGTGCCATTCACCACTTTTTCCTGGATCTGGCTCATCACTTTCGTGTCAACATCGGTCGTGATTTTAACGGGCACTAAGGTGTTTTCCCACATAATTTGCATAGTACCCCCGTTGTTGGTCAGGTTAGCGAAGTTGATGGTGAAGGTTTCAGTTTTTTCGGCTGTTTTCTTAGGAGTAACCTTGAAACGTACCAGATCTTCTTCGGCTTTATAGTCTTTACCGCCGTCTCCCCAGTGTTTCGTGTTTTTGTGGATGACAACAGTCCAGTCTTTCTCGCCAGGGATGGTGTACAAGGCGTATGTTCCGGCCGGAACCTTGTTGCCTTCCAGCATTACCTCTTCGGAGAAGGTTAATTTAGTAGAAGCGTTCGCTCCGGTGCGCCACAATCTTCCGTAAGGAGCCAGGTCACCAAAGATCTTACGGCCTTTCATGCTTGGACGCGAATACTCAACAGTCACATCGGCTAGGCCAATATTTTGTTTGATGGTGGAAGAGGGGCTTGCTGCCGGCATCTTGATCTGGGCAGTAGCAGTATTGCCCAACAGGAACAAGGCAATGGCAAATGACCATACCAAGTTTAGGGATAACTTCTTTTTCATGGGTAAGTGTATGTTTTAACGCAAAATGGTGATGTAATATTAATCAAAAGCAATCACTATGCCTAAAGAAGTAAACATTAGGAAAGGAGGAGTAAGTAGGTGCTATCAAATTAGTGCAAAGAAAGACCTAAAGAGATTTGTGAATACCATAGGAGTGTTTTAATCAATGCATGGCTTTTAAATAGAAATTAGCTTTTCTTTAACAAATTCATAATATACCTAAAGAGAATAGGCTAGGAGTTCTCATTGATTATGTAAAACAATAAGACTTCTTCGCAGTTTTTTTAGCACCAAGATAGAGATATATAAAAATTATTTATTAGTTAACATAATCAAAATCAAATGATTATATTGCTTATGTATGTCTTACTTATAGTGCAAGCTTCTTTATGTAGAAATAGGTTAAGCCTGACCCCATTGTAAAGTTGTCTGTGACCTATATATTATGGAAATATTACCCTTCAATTAACAAACTACTAAAACAAACCAAATGAAACGACTATTACTCTTGTTGTTGATTTTGCTCAATGTACTAAGTTATAGTGCTATGGCGCAAAATAGAACCATTTCCGGGCGAGTAGTCTCGACGGAAGATGGAACAGCACTTCCCGGCGTAAGTGTGGTGGTGAAAGGAACAACCATTGGCGCCAGTACTGATGTAGAAGGACGCTATTCTATTAGTGTGACAGGTTCTCCTACCTTGGTTTTTACCTTCATCGGGTTCACACCTCGTGAAGAGGCGGTAGGTAACAGATCTACTATTGATGTACGCCTAGCTACAGATGCCAAAGCCATTGAGGAAATTGTAGTGACAGGTTATACTACTCAAAATAGAAGAGAAGTTACCGGTTCTGTGGCGACTGTCAAAGCTGAAGAAGTAGCGTTGGTTCCTCTTGCCTCGTTTGACCAAGCTTTGCAAGGTAAGTCGCCTGGTATACTTGTTCAGGCAAACTCAGGCCAACCAGGTGCCGCTGCAAACATCCTAATCAGAGGTAGAGGGTCTATCTTAGGAAGCAATGATCCTCTTTTTGTTTTAGATGGTATTGAAATATCAGCTGGTGATTTTTCAACCTTGAACCCTGCTGATTTTGAAAGCTTTAGCATTTTAAAAGATGCTTCTGCCACTTCTATCTATGGTTCCAGAGGAGCCAATGGTGTTGTGGTAATCACTTCCAAGAAAGGTTTGGCAGGGAAAGCCCGTTTTGAATATAACGTTCAATATGGGTTTTCAAAGGCACCTGAGTCTGGATTGGAGCTCATGAACTCAAATCAGAAATTGGACTATGAAATATCAAGAGGTAATCCATACGATTGGACCGATGAAGACCTTGCCAGATTAAGACAAATCAATACTGATTGGGGTGATGTTTTCTTCCAAACAGGGCGTACGGCAAACCATACCTTAAGTGCCTCTGGTGGTTCAGATAAAACAACTTATTTCATTTCAGGCTCTGTTTTTGATCAAACAGGGACCGTACGTAATACAGGTTTGCAACGGTATACTGGTAGAGCTAACGTAGAAAGTGTGGCAGGGCCATTAACGTTTGGCTTGAATTCTACTTTCGGGTATTCTGAATTGATGAACACCAATGAGAGTGATACCGGCATTGGGACTCCGCTAAATGCCATCAACTGGACCAACCCCTATGAAACCCCTTATGACGAGAATGGAGAATATACGGTAATCACTTCCGGGCAGCCTAATGCGTTACAGGAGCTCCTAGAGAATAGCAATAAGAGGCAGCAATTGAAAGGCGTAGGTAATGTTTACCTAGCGTATGCCGTACCTTTTCTACAGGGACTAACTTTGAGAACTAGCTGGGGTGGAGACTTTAGAGCAGAGGAAAGCGCAATCTTTACAAATCCTACCACTTACACCGGCTCATTTGCTACAGGTGGTTCCGGCAGCTATGGCCGTGGCTACGAAAGAGGGTTCAGATATACCGGAACTACTTCTGCTACTTATTCTACTCAATTTGCTACAGATCATTCTTTGACTGTTGGGTTGTTTAATGAAGTAGTGAGGAATATAGGCCGTACTTTTGAATTTACCGGCTATGGCCTTGGTGGACCTTTCCAGAATGAAGCGGGTATCACGCCAGGAAATGCTTCAAATGGTTTTATCCCTTCTGTTGGAGGTAATGGTGGAGAGAATGCTTTACTTTCTTATTTCACAACCGTTGCTTACGGATTCAAAGACAGATACTTTGTGAATGTTGGCCTTAGGAGAGATGGTTCTTCCCGCTTTGGAGAAAATAGAAAGTATGCCAATTTTGGCTCAGTGGGGTTAAGCTGGATGGTGTCTGATGAACCTTTTATGGAGGGACTATCAAATGTAATTAGTGACTTGAAATTTAAAATCAGTTACGGAACAGCAGGTAACCAGGCAGGTATTACTGACTTCCAATCTAGAGAGTTGTATGGACGGGGCATTTACAGTGGTGGTTTTGGACTAACCCAGCAACAACTTGCCAACCCTGAGCTTCAGTGGGAGAAGAAAGCTACCTTCAACACAGGGATTGAGTTATCTACCCTAGGAGGCAGATTAAGATCTACGGCAGAGTTTTACAATTCCATCACCTCTGAATTGTTCTTAAACAGACAGCTTTCCAGAACAACTGGATTCACTTCTTTAACTTCCAACATAGGTAAGTTACAGAACAGAGGGGTGGAGCTTTCCTTGCAAGGTGATGTCATAAGTTCCAAAAACGTCAACTGGTCTGTCAACGTGAGTTTAACCTATAATCAAAATACGGTAAAAGAACTGGTTGAGAAAGAAGGTGAAGACGATATTGTCACTGGTATACTGATTAACCGTGAAGGTGAATCAATGAACTCTTTGTTCCTGGTTCCATTTGTAGGGGTGAACCCGGCTAATGGAAACGCGCAATACCGCAAATTGAACGGGGAATTAACAGAAACCTATAGTGCGGCTGATCGGGTAATTGTAGGGTCAGCTGAAGTACCTTTCTTTGGCGGATTCGGGTCCTCTCTAAACATCAAAGGAGTTGAACTGAGTGCTTTCTTCAGTTTCCAACGGGGTAATGAAGTGTTTAACAATGATCTCGTAAACGTAACCAATCCGGCTTACTTCTATGATAATATGAGTGTAGAGTTGCTGAAAGAGTGGAAGAAAGCAGGCGACATTACAGATGTTCCTAGAGCTGGAAACCGCTTCCAAAGCAGTACCACCAGATTTGTGGAAGACGGTAACTTCTTGAGACTGCGTAACCTCAATCTGTCCTATACACTTCCTGGTTCTTTGACAAACACTTTAAGACTCAGATCAGTTCGGGCATTTGTACAAGGTCAGAACCTGGTTACCTGGACTGACTTCAGAGGGTGGGATCCGGAAATCACCGGTGCTTCCTTAGTAGGTGCGCAATATCCTGCCCTTAGAACGATTACTTTCGGGTTGAACATCGGGTTGTAATATCTTTAAAATTGAAACAGATGAAAATAAATAAATTCATTGTAGGCCTCGGCTTAAGTGTGGCTTTATTATTTCCTGCATGTGATAACGTGTTGGATGTAGAGCCTGAATTTCAACGGGGAGGTAACTTTACCTCTCTTGCAGATTACGAGTTTTCTTTAACAGGTACCTATGCTCGCTTCCGGCAAGTAGGATATTATGGCAACGGTGGACAAACGACCGGAACCTGGTCTGTTTTACCAGATTTGATGGGCGAAGACCTGGTGCAGACTGCTGAAGATCTAGCTAACTGGCAAAATCAGATCAACTTTGAATATGCAACAGATGACGCAGATATAGCTACTGCCTGGTTAGCTGCTTATTCAGTGATTACGCAGGCAAATATTACCTTGCGTGGTATAGATGCATTTGCTTCGGGAGATCAAGCGGGTGTAAACCGGATCAAAGGACAGGCGTTGGCTATTAGAGCCATGGTTCATTTTGACTTGCTACGCTATTGGGGTGAGAACTTCGACAGAAACTCCACTGGATTAGGAGTTCCTTATATGACTGAAGTGAATGCGGAAAGTCTTCCCAAACGCTTAACAGTTAAGGAAACCTACGACAATATCTTCAGGGACATGATGGAAGCTGAAACTTTGTTGAATGGTATCACTATAAACGATGCTACGAGATCAAGAATTGACCAGTTAGCTGTAAGAGCGTTGTTGGCTCGCATCAACCTGTATGCAAAAGATTACGTTGCGGCAGAAAACTATGCCACTCTGGTTATCAGTCAAAGACCTTTAGCTAGCAGAACAAATTTCGCTGATATTTGGAAAGATGCTTCAACTTCAGAGGTTATTTGGTCTGTCACTTTCAGTGCAGGAGAAGGCACACCTTCAGGTAGTCTTTACAACGGACCGGGTAACCGTAACCGTGCCAAACCCTCAGAAACTTTGATCAGGACGTATGATCAGATGAATGATGTAAGGTTTACTTCTTATTTTGCTTCTAGGGCTTTAGGTACTGCAAACCGGCGTATTCTAAGTAAGTTCTTAAGCCGCGGAACTACTGAAGACAATCTTGTAAACTGGAAAGTGTTAAGAACCGGCGAAATGTACTTGATCAGGGCAGAAGCAAGAGCAATGCAAGGCGGAGCCAAAGCAGCGTTAGCCTTAGCCGACCTTAATGCCTTGCGCAATGCCAGAATAAACAATTATGTACCAGTTGTGCTTACTGGTCAAGCTTTACTTGATGCTATTGCATTAGAACGCCGCAAAGAACTGATTGGAGAAGGACATAGATTCTTTGACCTGAAAAGAACTACCCGTAACCTGGTAAGAACAGATGTTGAGTTAGCAAGCACCAACAGAACTGTAGTTCCGTCTGACCGTGAATGGGTTTGGCCTATTCCGCAGGGCGAGATTGACGCGAACATCAATATCAGAGGGCAGCAATCTCCGGGTTACTAATCCTATTAACTTTACAAAAAAAGCGCCTTGACATTCAAGGCGCTTTTTTTGTGTAAACTGTTTAGCGCTTGTTTTGCGAAATCAACTGCGGAAGTAGAAGTGCTGGGGCAGCAGTAAAGAGCTGTCACTATAACTCAGGAACAAGTAGCCATTAGCCTGGCATGCTTGTACACTTCCTGCTAAGACGGATTAATCAAAGCAGAAATCAAGAGGAAGAGAGTGCTCTGCGGTTGATGGAAATTAGTAACTAGACCGGCATATCTTGAACTGATACCCAAGGACAATTAACGGATGGAAATAGCCTGCAACTGTATCAGCTTGTGGCTGTCTAAGTGGTACAACAAAGCTTAGGGTGGTACGCACGTCATACGGAAACCATTGCGGCACAAACAATTTCTCCCCTTATATGGGAAGCGAACTCAAAGACATACCTGCACCAAGTCAGTAGAGACTTTCCAAAGTCCTCATAGCAATAGTGCTCGCCGCTATCACTGGGTAGATTGTTAGTACAGCAACTGCTCCAGAGATGTCTGGCAAACGGAAAGCTGGTTCCCATACATGTAGTGGTACTCTACAATACCCGCCTTCATGGGCTTAAAGGTACCAGCACCCTCGTGCTCTTTTATTTGGCATTAAGCACAGGAAAAGAACTGTAGGCATCACTTCTTCCAACGCAAATAATCTGGTGTTTCCAATTCTGTAAAGAGAAAGAGATGCCAATACTAACCTGGCTCAGAATCCGGGATTCTTTGGAGAATAAACATCCAAACCCCATTAAACAAAAAGAGGAGAAATATGCCTCCTCTTTTTGTTTAATGGGGTTTGGTCTAATCTAATTGTGTGAACGAAGTACTCATTTAATTATAATGATGTAAACCTTTCTTGACCTAGAGCAGTGATTACTTAAGGGTTAGTTATTTGCAGTAAAAGGAAGGCTAAGGTTTGTCTTGGTTCCAATACAGGAGTCTTTAGTTGAGCCCACATCTTTGAAAGAGAACAGCTTTTTTTAACAAATTCTTAAAATGCCTTACTGCGCCAAAAGATCAATCATTAAGAAAGGAGATAATTTTGTAAGTCGCGTAGTGGCTTTTTTAGCTAGTAAAAAATGAATAGAAGATTGTATTAAGATTTTAATATGTTTAAAGCCAAATGGTTATATTGCTTTAGCTCTTAATTCATCCTATTCTTCTACTTAAGAAAAGGATTAGGAAAATTTGGCTTTATGGTAAAGTAGCCCTTAAGCCATATCTTAAGAAAAATTTACCCCTCAATTATCAATTTCTAAAACAATTTAAATGAAAAGACTTTTTCTCTTGTTCTTGATTTTGCTCACTGCATTTAACTTTAGTGCAATGGCGCAAAATAGAACCATTTCTGGGCGAGTTGTCTCGGCGGAAGATGGTTCAGCTCTCCCGGGCGTAAGTGTGGTGGTGAAAGGTACTACCACAGGGGCTAGCACTGATGTGGATGGACGCTATTCCATCAGTGTTTCTGGTTCGCCTACCTTGGTTTTCACGTTCATCGGGTTTACGCCTCGTGAAATAGCCGTAGGAAACAACTCTACAGTTGATGTTCGGCTAAATACTGATGCTAAAGCCATTGAAGAAGTGGTAGTGGTAGGTTATGGTACCCAGGAGCGTCGGGAGCTAACTGGTGCAACGGCCAAGGTAACCGGCGCGGCTATAGAGAACGTGCCTGTGGCAGGCATTGACCAAGCCATGCAAGGTAGAGCCGCTGGGGTGCAAATCTCCCAAAACTCAGGAACACCAGGTGGTGGAGTTACAGTACGTGTACGGGGTTCAAGCTCTATTTCTGCCAGCAACCAGCCATTGTATGTGATTGATGGGGTGCCAATGACTACTGGTGACTTCTCTCAGTTAGATTTTGGTGGTCAGTCTGTTAATGCTCTTTCAGATTTAAGCCCGTCAGACATTGAATCTATTGACATCCTGAAAGATGCCTCTGCCGCTGCCATTTATGGTTCACGTGCTGCTAACGGGGTTATCTTGGTTACTACAAAACGTGGTAAGGCTAACAAGACCACCATCAACTTCAATGCCTACACAGGTGTGCAGAACATGTGGAAGAAGCCAGGTTACCTGAACGCCCAGCAGTATCTGGATGTAATGAAAGATGCCTTCGTGAACGATGGTTTCATTGCGGAAGATGAACCTTGGGGACCTACTGAATTTGCTGATTTCTATTATGGTGGCGTTGACTTTGAGCCAACAGATACAGATTGGTTGGACCAGGTCATGGTGAAAGATGCCAGAATCAAAAATTACGAGCTTTCTGCCAGTGGTGGTGACCTGAAAACCCGTTATTATGTGTCAGGTAATTACTTTGACCAGAAGGGGGTAATTATTGGTAGCGGATACGAGCGTTACAGCGGAAGATTGAACCTGGACCATACCTACAATGAGAAATTGTCTTTCTCAGCTGGTGTACAATTGAGTTTGTCTCAGAACCAACGGATCGTAAGTGATAACACCGTGATTGGTCCGTTCGCCAACTCCTTGGCTGCTTCTCCATTGTGGCCGGTATTCTATCCTGAAGACGGTGGATACACTTACCCGAACTACTTCTACACCAACCCGGTGGCTGAAGGAAGAGAAAATGACAATGAGAGCAACAACCTGCGTGCCATTGGAAACATCTCTGCCAGATACGCCATTTTGCCAAAACTGAACTTAAACCTGAAAGCAGGGGCAGACGTCCTGAATCTTGCAGAGCGCAGCTACACCGGTGACAACTTCCCAGGCAGCGTGGCCATTGCTACCCAAGGTTCAGCTACTAAAACTACTACGTTAGTTACGAAGCGTCTATTGGAAGCTACTTTAGATTACCGTTGGGATTTTGCAACCAACAGCAACGTGACTTTTCTGGCTGGTTCCTCTACTGAGCAAAACACAATTGACCAGACTTTTGTAACTGGCGAGGGTTTCCCAAGTGAGCGTTTCCGTTACATCAGCAGTGCAAGCCGGGTAAATGCTGGTTCAAACTCAATCACCCCGTATGCCCTGCTTTCTTACTTTGGTAGAGCGAACATGAACTTCCTGGACAGATACCTGGTAGGGGTTAACTTTCGGGCAGATGGTTCTACCCGTTTTGGTGAGAACAACCGTTTCGGTTACTTCCCATCTGTATCAGTGGGCTGGAGAGTGCTGGAAGAAAGCTTTATCCCAGAGATTTCTGCTTTAAGTGAGTTAAAGCTTCGCGCTAGCTACGGAGTAACTGGTAATCAGGAGATTGGTAACTTCAGCTACCTGACTTTGTTTGGCCCGGGTTCTTACGCTGATAACCCAGGCACCGCCTTCACCCAGATTGGTAACCCAGACTTGAAGTGGGAAGAAACCACCCAATTGAACATTGGAGCTGATTTAGGCTTGTTTAACAACCGCGTTACCTTGGCGGCTGATTACTATATTAAGAAAACAGACGACTTATTGTACAGCCGTCCTATTCCAACCCAGAACGGCTTAGGTAGCTACACTTCTAACATTGGTAGCGTTGAAAACAAAGGTCTTGAACTAGCGCTGAGCACGGTGAACCTTACCTCAGAAAACAAAGGCCTTACCTGGACAACTGATTTCAACCTGTCTTTCAACCGGAACAAAGTAACAGAACTGTACCAAGGTCAGGATATTTTCTACGGTTTTGGCGGTAACTCTTTAGTTCTAAGAGAAGGTGAGCCAATTGGTACTTTCTACGGCTTTAAAACCAACGGTATCTTCTCTACTACGCAAGAGGTAGAAGACGCAGGACGCTACGTAGACGCCAACGATGATGGCAACATGGATACTCAGGCAGGGGATGTGAACTTTGTGGATACCAACGGAGACGGTGTTATCTCTGATGATGACCTTACAATCCTAGGAAATGCCCAGCCAGATTTCATTGGAGGTTTCACCAACACGTTTACCTTCAAAGGGTTTGATTTGACCGCCTTCCTCCAGTTCTCTGTAGGAAATAAAATCGCAAATCCGGCCATGCAGTACATGCAGCACCTAGGTGCTTATGATGATAACATGCGTGATATCGTGTTAGATCGCTGGAGACAAGAAGGAGATGTGACCAATACGCCAAGAGCTACTTATCTAGATGAAAATAGAAACAACCGTAGCAACCAGGATCGCTTTATCTATGACGGCTCGTATGCTCGCCTGAAAAACCTGATGTTGGGGTATACCTTGCCTTCTGCTCTTTCTCAGAAAGCGAAATTGCGCAGTGTGCGGGTTTTTGGCCAGGCTCAAAACCTGATCACCTGGACAGATTATCCTGGGTTTGATCCTGAGGTAAACTTTGCCGGAACCTCCAATACCACCTTAGGGGTTGACTTTTACACGTTCCCGCAGGCCAGAACCTTCACTTTTGGTGTTAACATAGGTTTATAATTTTCAACCATGAAGAAGAGACTTTATATATTATTTATAAGTGCCGGTTTAAGCGTTTTTACCGGGTGTAGTGACATCCTGGATGTAGAGCCAACCAGTAGCATAGAGTTTGAAGGAGCTATTACCGATGCCAGATCTGCAGACCGGGCTTTGCAAGGCGTGTATAGTGCTTTTCAGTCTGATGATTACTATGGGTTGAATTACCTGTACTACCAGGACCTGTACACCGATAACTTAACCTTCACGGGTACGTTTTCTACCCACCTTGAAGTGGCACGTAGAAACATTAACCCTACCAACCTTCAGATTGCTGAAACATGGGCTGCTATTTACCGGGCTATTGGCCGGGCGAATGTGGTCATTCAAGAAGTTGGAAAACTAGCCAACCTTGAAGCTGGTGAGAAAAACCGCATCTTAGGAGAAGCTTATTTCCTGCGCGCTCTTGCCTACTTTGATTTGGTAAAAGTTTTTGGAGGGGTTCCTATAGTAACAGTACCAACGTTAAATGTTGCGGGAATCCAGAACCAGGGACGCAGCACTGAGGCGGAGGTATACACGCAGATCATTAATGATTTAAAAGAGGCTGAAACTAAATTGCAGGGATTAGCAGATAGTAGCAATCCTTACAGCGCCTCTGATATGGCTGCTTCTGCGTTGTTAGCCCGGGTGTACTTACAACAGGGAAACAATGCCCTGGCGCGTGATAAAGCTACAGCCGTGATTAACAACGGGCCTTATTCTTTGGCTTCCAACTTTGGTGATATCTTCAACAGTACTGGCATGTCTGCAACTACTGATGAGGTAATTCTGGAGTTAGCCTTCAACCGCGATGACCAGAATGCCCTGGCTTCCTCTTCTAACCCAGCGGTGCCAGGTCAGAAGTTCTATGTGTCAACTAACTTGTTCAACCAATTTTCTGCCTCGGCTTCTTTAGGTGATGAGCGTTTTGCTGAAACAACCCTCCAGCAAGGTACCCGCCGCAGAATTGTGAAGTATGATGATGTGTCACAAAACTCAGACAACATTCCGTTGATTCGTTTAGCCGAGATGTATTTGATCAGAGCTGAGGCCAATGCTCGTTTGGGTGCTGCTACCGCAGTTCCTTCTCTAGTGGTTCTTTCTGACATCAACATGATCAGAAACCGTGCTGGTTTGCCTAATGCAGCTCCTCTTACCAATGCAGCCGCTTTAACTGAAATCCTGAACCAACGCCGCCTGGAGTTTGCCTTTGAAGGATTCCGATTTATGGATTTGAAACGCTATAACTTGACCTGTCAGGTGTTGACGTTCTGCCCGGCAACTGGTACTACCCAGGATAACTCTTACAAGAACCTGTGGCCAATTCCATTCCAGCAATTAGAAACCAATCCTAACCTGAATCCTCAGAACCCTGGGTACTAGGTTTTAGAAGTATCAATCAAACAAAAAGGGAGAAGGCATGGTGCCTTCTCCCTTTTTGTTGATGTTATTTAATAAAGTATTCTGAAGCTGTGGTAACAGTCTGTTTTCAGGGGAAATAGCCTTAAAACTTAGACCGTTCTAAGTTCAAAACAAGCTATCTAGCGCAGCAGTTCTTGACTATGGAAGCAGTAAAGAACTGTCACCATAACTTAAGAATCGGTAATTATTGGCTAAGGCATGCTTGTACACTTTTTGCCAGGATGGGCCAATCAAGGCAGAGACCAGGAGTAGGAGAGTGCTTTGCGGTTGATGGAAATTGGTAATCAGCCCGGTGCAGATCTTGAATTGATACCCAGGAGCGATCAAGATGCGGGTGGTGGCGTGCAGGTGCGTCAGTTTATGGCTGTCCAGGTGGTACAGCAAGGCTTCCAACGCCTCCTGAACCGAGATGGTGGTACGCACGTCATACGGGAACCACTGCGGCACAAACAAGTCTTCCCCCTCCACGGGCAGCAATCCCAGGGACATGCCGGCACCTAGCCAGTAGAGACTTTCAAGCGTGCGCATAGACGTAGTGCCCACGGCTATGACGGGTTTAGATTTATGGTACAGCAACTGCTCCAGGAAAGCCCGGCTCACAGAAAGCTGCTCCCCGTGCATGTAGTGGTACTCCATGAGCTCCGCCTTCACGGGTTTGAAGGTGCCAGCCCCCACGTGCAAGGTTACAAATGCTTTTTGATGGCCTTTTGCCGAAATCTGCTCCAAAACGGCAGGGGTGAAGTGGAGTCCGGCAGTGGGGGCTGCTACGGCACCCGCTTCAGAAGCGTACACTGTTTGGTAGCGATCCTGGTCTGACTCCTGCGCATCACGGTTCATGTAAGGAGGCAAGGGCAGAGTACCAGCCAATTCCAGTATTTCGGCAAAGGTTTTATGGCCCGGTGACCAGGTGAAGTGAATGGCAAATCCTTCTTCGGCGGGGGCCAGGCGCTCTGCCCAAAGGGACCCATCTGCGGGGTAGGGGCCTAAAGGCATCTCTAACCGGCCTTCGCGCCATCGTTTATTATTTCCTACCAAGCACTTCCAGATAACAGAATAGGTCTGCTGCATGGCTTGCTGAACCTCACGCATGGGTTCCAGGGGTTCAAGGCAGAACAGTTCAATAACGCCGCCGGTGGGTTTCTGGAACCGCAAACGCGCCTGTACTACTTTGGTGTCATTGAAAACTAAAAGTGAATTGGCTGGTAAGGCAGTAGGAAGATCTTTGAAATGCCCATCGGTGATGCGTCCGTTTTTGTATAACAGAAGCTTAGACTGGTCACGGTTCTCCAGCGGGAACTGGGCAATCTTTTCTTCGGGCAAGGTATACGTGTAGTCAGAAATAGAAATCTGGCTCGGATGTGTATTAGGCATGTAGGTCAATCACAAAAGATGTGCAAAGGTATAAAAGACGAGCCAAGCATAGTAAATTAAATATACACTTCAGGTGAGAATAGAAGTTTATAAGGGTCTTTGAAAGCAAAGAATTACTGCTTAGAACAGGATGTCTTTGAAGTTGTTTCGCCTCAAAGGACTTTTGGGAGAAGAGTGGAGGCTTTTCAGAGAAGAAAATCTGGAAGATAAATTAAAACGGAAGCTGATTTTATCCTGTGTTTAAGGTAAACGACTCAAAGCAGGGCATTAGAATACAAAAGCAGAAGGGTTAGTTTTAGGTTGATTTCAGAAAATTACTTCTAAAACATCTCAATTAAGTTTGACGAGTGGTGCTCATAGGGGCAATTTGCTCGTCTTGTTCCAGGTCACTTAGCTCCAATTCCAGGGCTTTTACTGATATCTGAATCTCCCAGAGCGAAAGAGCCATAGAGATCATCAGGAGAACCAAGCCCAGGCCAAACACAATTTTACCGGCCGTTTGCATGCCTGCATACACCATGAACATGCACAAAACGCAGGAAAACATACTGGCAATCCCGAATGCCTGCATGTTCCGGATGAGGAGCAGACGGGTTCTCAGGTTCTGAATTTGCCCGTAGATTAGGTGGCTGTGAGTGGTTTTGTAAATACCCTTCAAGTCCCTGATCAGCTTAGCCAGCGATAAAAATCGGTTAGTGAACGCCAGAAGCAACAAGGAAAGGGCCGGGAACAGCAGGGCAGGAGTGGTCAGCGTAATTTCCATGGCAGAAAGCGAGGCATGAGCGGAACAGCAGCCCAGGCTACTCTTCCGGGGTGTCATCTTCGTCTGACTGGAACTCCAGGTCCTCGGCAATCTCCAGAGCCCGGTCAATCAGTTCATCGGTTTCTTCTTTGGTAGAAGCGTTTAACGTTTCCTCAAATAAGCCCAGAATATGCTCGGCGTCGGCGTTCACGTATAGGTCGGTGTACAGTTCTTCAAACAAGTGGCTTTTCTTTTGGATAACCCCGTCTATTTGCTGCACCGAAGCTGCGCCTAACGCTTCATGAAGCAGGTCACGCACCTGGTTGCTTTCTTCATCACCGCCCAGATCAGAGAGTAACTGCATTAAGGTAATGCCTAAGCCTAAGCGTAAGCGCTCAAACCGGAAACTTACTTCTTCCTGGCTTTTCCGTCCCGGGCTAGCCTCTTGTAAGGCTTTTTCCAGCTCAGCGTAGAGGGGGGAGATTTCGGTACGCAGCGCATTGGGCTCGGGGCCAAATACCTGTTCCAGTAATTCTTGGTAAAGAGATTCGCTCATGACGAGAAACTATAAGTGATCAACTCTGGTGCAGGAAATGAAACCCCTTCATCAGACCTGCCGGCAAGTTAGGAAAAGAACCAATGCGTTTTTACGGTTCTTCTGAAAAATAGACCTAAAACCATGGAGTACCGCAGTTGGTATATTCCTACAAACCCATCTGGCTTAAACCAGAATTATCAAGGAAAGCCTGTTGGAATTCTGGTTTGGAAGGGATGCGAAAATGGGCTTCAGTGAAGTTGGAGGCATCATTTATATACTTTAGCAAATAAGAGAGTAAGTGCACTTCAAGTAGCTGAAGCATAGGTTTATTATCATAATAAATTTACTTATCTTACTCTGCCTGAACCAATCCTGTATGTGGAATCTTCCAAAGAATCGGTCACTCCCAGGAGTTATCGTCCTTCTTTTATTTGTGTCTCTGTTTATGTCTTCAGGCGTAGCTTTTGGACAGGCAGCGTCAACGGAAGAAGGCGGGCTGAAATTCAGTTTCGGGCGTAAGAAGGTAAGGATTCCTTTTGAATTGGTGCATAACCTGGTAATCATCCCCATCCAGATCAACAATTCCAAGCCCCTCAACTTTGTGGTAGATACGGGGGTAGACCGAACCCTGCTCATGGAGATGGGGGTTTTTGATTCAATTACCCTGAACAACATTGAACGATTGTATTTGCGCGGTCTTGGCAAGGGAGCCGGGATTGAGGCCATCTTGTCTTCGGGAAACAGGTTGAACTTCAAAGGCGTGGAAGCCAAAAATCAGAAAGTATTGGTGCTGGAGGAGAACATCTTCAACCTTTCTACCAGATTAGGGATGGAGGTGAACGGCATTATAGGGTACCCCTTGTTCAAGGACTTTGTGGTGGAGATTGACTATGACAACCGGGTGCTGACCCTCTACAAACCCGGCAAGTACCCCGAAAAGAAAGCAAGTAAATCTACTGTTATTCCCTTAGTCATAGAAAACGCCAAGCCTTATGTGCAGGTGGAGGCCACGTTCACGGATGGCGAAGTGTGTCCGCTACGGCTCATTGTAGACAGCGGCATGAGCTCGTCTATGCTGTTGTATTCACCTACCTTTCCTGAAGTCAAGATTCCGGACAAACGCATTGAAGCGTACCTGGGCCGGGGCCTGAACGGTGATATTCACGGGGAAATTGCCCGGTTAGAAGCGTTGCAGCTTGGGCCGTTTACGTTGAAGAGCCCGCCGGCTTCTTTTCCGGATACCATGTCTATCAGGTACGCCTTGGGCATGAACAACCGCAATGGCAACCTGGGGGCTGATGTGCTGCAACGGTTCAAAGTGGTGTTTGACTATGGCAACTCCAGAATGCTCCTTAGGCCCAATAGCAGGTATAAAAAGCCTTTTTATTACAACCTCAGCGGGTTGGAGCTGGTAACGCCTATTCCGGGATTCAATTTTTACACTGTGTCACAGGTGCTGCCCAATTCTCCGGCTCAACGTGCGGGGCTGGAACCAGGTGATGCCATTATTAGCATCAACGGAATTAGTTGCATAGAGAAATCATTGGGAGAGGTCCTGCACTTTTTCCAAACCCACCCGGGTAGGCGGCTACACCTGAAGGTAAGCCGCAACTACAAGCCTTTTGAAACCACTCTGCAGCTACAGGATTTGATTTGAAGCTTCACTTCTTTGGGTCTGTCTTAGAGAAAACAGACCCAAAGAAGTGAAGCTTATTTAGGGTTCACAAACTGGTATACCGCTGAGAAGTCTTCTTGGGAGAGACCTGCTTGCTTGGCTTGAGCAAAAATTTCTTTCGCTGTGTGCAAAACGGGTAAGGCAATGCCTTGTTCATAGGCCGTCACGCCTGCCAAATGCAAATCTTTGTGCATCCATTCCAGCGGGAACTCAGGGGAGAAGTCACGGGAAAGGATCTTTTGTTCTTTCAATTTAAGGAAAGGTGCTCCGCCTGGTCCGTTCATCAGGGTCTGGCAAAGGACCTCTTCGGTAATGCCCAGCGAAGTACCCAGGCGCAATGCCTCAGAGAAAGCGGCCATAATTTGCCCGAAGAGCATGTTGTTCACCATTTTCATGCTGGCGCCTTGTCCGTGCGGGCCAATGTGCAACACCGCTTTGCCCATGGTGTCTAACAGCGGACGAACTTCTTCCAGGTCTTTGGTCTCACCACCCACCAGAAACACCAGTTGGCCTGTCTCTGCAGGAATGAGCGAGCCAGAAACAGGGGCATCCAGAAAGCGGTGGCCCATTTTGAGGGCCGCCACCGCCATGCGTTTACTAAAAGAAGGGTTCACCGTACTGGCGTCAATCCAGAGGGAGTTGCCAGGTAGTTCTTTCAGGAAACCCTCTTTGCCCAAGGCAACTTCTTCCACAGATTCTGGGGTGGCCAGCATGGTAAACACCACCCGGCACTGTCTGCCTACTTCTTCGGGTGAGGAGGCCAGTACGGCGCCTTGGGCTACCAATGCTTCTGCTTTTTCTGGGGTGCGGTTATACACTACCAGGCTGTGGCCAGCCTTTTGGAGATTGGCGGCCATCCGGCTGCCCATAATGCCTAATCCTATAAATCCTACGTTCATGTGGTTCTCATTTAAGTATGCACGAAAGTAGGAGTTACGCACAGCGCCACCAAGGGGTGCTGGTTAGTTTCTGCTTTGAGCCCAATTTGTGGAAAAGGCCATTGAATCAGGCAGGTTTCCTTTAGGGAATTGAAAGTTGAAGGTGGTTCCTTCGCCCACAGTAGACTGCACGGCTACCTCTATGCCATGAAAATTGGCAATAGTATTCACAATGGTGAGACCCAACCCGTGGCTTTCACCATCTGGGGCATGTAACCGTTTAAACCGGTTGAAGATGTGCGGCAGTTGTTCCTGGGCAATCCCAACGCCGGTGTCGTTGATGGATAGCTCGTAGCCTTCAGGGGTTGATTGCCCTTTAATGAGGATGGTTCCTCCTGGTTTGTTGTACTTGATGGCGTTATTCACCACGTTAAACAGCATGGTAAACAGCAAAGACTGGTTGGCCTTGTACAGGGTGTACTCGCTTTCCATCTCTACCTGCAGGTTTATCTCCCGGGCCTCTGCACGTTCTTTGATTTCCTCGGCTACTTCCTTGGTTAACTGCGGAATGTCTAGCGTTTCATTACGCAGGTACTGTTCATTTTCAATGCGGGAAATAAGAAGCAGGGCCTGAATGATACTTTTAAGCCGATGCAGCGTGCGCAGGTTGTCTACCAGTTTCTCCAGCATGGCATCTGGGGTTTCTGGATCAGATAAAAGGTTCTCTAACCGTGACTGCAGAATTGAGACGGGCGTGAGCAGCTCATGAGACACGTTCCCGATAAACTCTTTTTCTTTCTGAAACGCTTCCTGAATTTGCCCCATCATGGCGTTGATGGTGTTGTTGAGGTACAGGAAATCAGTTGTATTGGTGTTGAGCTCCTTGGGAGTGAAGGTACTGGGGTGTTCTATCCGCTGCAGGCGCTTCACAATCAAGGTAAGGGGGCGCAGCAAAATCTTACTGAATGCTAAATCCGTGAAAACCGTCAATAAAACCACGGCCGCCAAAAAGTAGAGGGCGTAGGTTTGCAGGGTTTGGCTGTTGTTTTCAATGGTGGCCAGAGAGCGGCCGATTTCCAAAAGGTAGCGTTTGCCGCCCAAATCAAAGGTAGAGGAGAGCACGCGGTAGTTCACAATCTCATTGTCAACCTTACGCAGGCTGTTCTCAATGCTGTTCACCACCTTGCCCGAGGAGATTTCTTCCAGAGAAATAAATTCTTCCCGGAACAGGTTATAAGAACCATAGGCATCGCCGGTTTCTTCCGTGATGAATGACTCGATGCCCTGCTCCTCAATAATTTTGTACATCTTCTCCTCTTTTTGCAGGAGGCGTTCATCGGCGTTGAGCAAGGCCACCTTGTTTACCAGAAGAGGCAGGCCTACTACCAGCAAAAGCAGGATGATGACCTTAGAGACCGCACTAAAGAGCGCTAATTTAGATTGAAGACGCATGTTACAAGGTTAACCGGTAGCCTACGCCCCGCACTGTTTCCAGCCAATCAGTTGGAATGTGGGCAGACAGTTTCTTGCGCAGGTTTTTGATATGCACGTCAATGTAATTGGAGTCATAGTCATCTTCCAGGATATTGCCCCAGATGTGTTCAGTTAGCTGCAGGCGCGTGAGAATTCGGTTCTTGTGCAGGAGCAGGTAGTGCAGAATATCAAACTCTTTCTTGGTGAGCACAATTTCCTGTGACCCAAAAGTAACGCGACGGGTACTGCTGTCCATTTCAAACCCATGAAACGCCACAGATGAAGATTTTATTTTGAACTTGCGGCGCAGAACAGCCTGCATGCGCGCTTGTAGCTCCAGCAATGAAAAGGGTTTGGGCAGATAGTCATCGGCGCCCAGGCCTAGTCCTTTGATTCTATCTTCCAAAGCACCGCGGGCAGTGAGTATGATAATGGCTGGATCGTGATCTGCAGACTTAGTTTCTTTGAGTAGGTCTAATCCATCATAATCAGGCAGGCCCAGGTCTAGCAGGATGAAGTCATACCGGTTCACGGCTATTTTCTCTGATGCTTCACGTCCGTTTGAGGCCCAGTCACAGATATAGTGTTCCTGCGCCAGGAAGTGCATCAGTTCAGTAGCCAGACTGGTTTCGTCCTCAACAATCAGGGTGTGCATAGGGTGATGTTTTGGTAGCGTTAAAAGGTATAGCTCAGGTTCAGAGAAACAAAGGACTGAGCCTTGGATTCATCACCTTCAAGTTTGTTTACCGGAAGAGAAAACCGGTAAGCAGGTTCAATATCAACGTTATATAAGCTGAACACCAGGGGCACGGTAATGGAGTAGTTCAGCACTTTAAATCTTTTTTCAACCGTAGTAGTGGTGGTAGTAGTGGTTTTGCCCTTCCCGTTGCCATTTCCGTTACCATTATTGCCAATGGGGTTCAAGGGATCCAGAACGGTTTCTACCGGGTTTTTCTTTTTCTCTGTGACTACAGTGTGGGTTTGTGAGAATTCCTGGGTACCGGCAATGACAGTAAATTTAGGGTCAATGCCCACCGGGTTCTTTCCTTTCCAGAGGTTTTGCAGCGGAATGTACCGCGAGTTATCCAGCACGGTGAATAGGTCACTACTGCCGCCAAAGATGTAGCTGGCAGAGAGGCCCGTTAAAAGATATTTCCAATCCAGGGTACCGGCAGCTGTGGCTGCGTTTGAGGTCACCGCCTTCACCAGAGGAGTGTTGGGGCCAAAGAAAAACCGGGAATAGCTTACCAATCCATCAAACCGTTCGCCCACTTTAAAACTGTAGCCCGCCGTCACATCGGTTTCGTCTATGAAATCCTCAGTGTTGAACAATTGGTACGACATGGCAGAGATGAACAACCCCGAAGTATGTGTGTAGGTCAGTGAGGCAGCTACGTACGGGTACTGCGTTGCCGTATTCCGGCCAAAAAACGTAGCATTGTTTGCAGTTTCCAGCCCCACCGTCCACCAACCTTTTTTAGAGGAAGTGTCTTGGGCAAGGATTGTGGAGGGCTCGCCCTCTAAAGGATATGTTTCAGCCAAGGCGGGAAAAGCCATGAAAAAGCTAAGCAGAGCACAGCAAGCAAGTATATTTTTCATCTGGGTAAAGTCAGTTAAAGGATGAAAAAGAAGGGGTAAAGTCGGTCTTGGGGCAGGACAGACATATGACAGATAGGGAGAAAAGAAATTAGTTTTTACCTACTTTAATGCGGCCTACTCCCACACCTCCTACTTTGATAGGCTTGGTTGCTTTTACCGCTTTAGTGACATTTCCGGCTGCTTTCACGGCGCTGGAGGCAGCTCCTCTGCCCGGACGTGCCGCACTTTGCGGTCGGCCAGCCGAGGAAACCTTCTCGGGCTTGTCCTGGCGCTTAGCGGTGGCTACTTCCTTTATTTCATTTTTTTCCTTGTCAGATTGGTCGCTCCCTTTCTTGTCTTTCGCCTTTCTGGGTTTGTCTTGTTTTGAACCATCTTCTATCTCTGGAGAAGGTAGCGTGGCAAGAGCGTCTTCTGAAGAAGTTTGAGCTCCTTCACTAGAGGTTAATAACGGTGTGCTACCAGTTAGAGCAGGTTCAGAGGTAAAGACAGGTTGTGCCAGTGCTGAAGCACCGGAAAGCACAACAGCCGCCACTAGGAGAAGGGATTTAAAATAAGCAGAGCGCATTCTACACAGTTTATTTTTCAAAGCTACTATTGAAAGGTGAAGAGAGGATGAAGAATTCAATTTTATAAATTTTTTTATTTTCTGGGCCATATTCTGCGCTTTGATTCTTGTCTGTTTTATCCAAAACCGGTCCAAAACAGATGAGTAGCGAAGCAAAGACTCAGAATAGTCCATACACTTATTTTACTACCCTCGCAGAAAGGTAAGCCTTGGTCTTACAGGTGGTGGAACCAAAGGCAGGGGAGGAGGTGGCCAGAAGCCAGTTCATAACAAAACAAACGCTGATTAGAAGTTTCATAGAAATGAGAGTTAGATAAGGTTCGGAATGGGAAAGGGTAAGTGGCCTCTGCCGAAGCATAGGCCACTTGAATTGGATTGTATAGGATTGGTTAGTTTTTACCCACTTTTAGGTGGGCGCCAGCGTTTACATTCACTGCTTTGACACCTTTTGTGGATAGGCCAGTGTTTACTTTAGCACGACGGGCACTGGAAGAACCACCTTTAGCGGCTAAACCAGTCTCGGTTTCAATTCTGCCGGCTCTTTGACGTTTTTGAGAAGCAGCCTCTTTCATGGTCTGCCCTTTTTCTTTTCCGGTGGCAAGAGTTTCCTTAGCAATGGTGCTCACTGCTTCGCCATGGTTTTCGTGGTCCTGCTTAGAAGCCTGAGCTTCAGTTTTGGCTTTTATTTTAAGCTCAGATTTAGACTGGGCAGAAGCTTCTTGGCCTTCTTCCTTCTTGGTTTCCTTTTGTGACTCTTTGCGAGCTTCCTTGCGGGCCTCTTTTTGCGCTTCTATCTGGGCTTCAGTGTTTGCTTTCAAGTCAACTGTTGTTTGAGTAGCAGCATCTAAAGTTCCCTTGGTCTGGGCCTTTGCTTCCTCTTTTCTAGTTTTAACTTCTTCTTTTCTAGCTTTAGCAGCTTCTTTCTGGGCAGTAGCTTCTTCTTTCAGGAAAGTAGCTGTTTCTTCTTTTTTTGCCTTGGTTTTGTCTGCCTTCGCTTTGGCAACCTCACTTACCATCTCGCCTTTTCCTGAGGCATCGGCGGAAGCGTTAGCTGCAACAGTTGCTTTGGCAGTGCTGCTGACAGTGGTACCGTGAGTGCTTTTTTGCTTTGTTTCTGGAGTGCCAGAGGTCGGAGTAGTTTGAGCAAAAGAGGTGGCAGCAATAAAGAATGCGGCGGCGAAGAAAGTTAACTTTTTCATATGGGTCAGATGGTTTTAAATGATTACTGCGTCAAAACTATCCTGTCAAGATGAAGAGAAGATGAAGAAATGCCTTCCTATAAAATTTTTTCAAATTTTTTTGTAAAACACCTTGTAAGGTGGTTTAAAGGCTGTTTTTATAAAAACAGATAGAAAACAGAAAGGCCGCTCTTTATGAAGAGCGGCCTTTCTGTTTGAGAAAAATTAAGAAATCTTTACAGAACCTTCACCTTTAAATAAGAAGGTTGTTGGGCATTGTGGTACACCCGGTGCGTGGCCTTCTGGAAATCTTCTGCTTTGGCCTCATAAATATTAGGCACATACTTCTGCGGATTGCGGTCTACCAACGGGAACCAGGTGCTCTGTACCTGCACCATGATGCGGTGGCCTTTTTTAAAGGTGTGTAGCACATCCTGTAACGGCACATTCACAGCGGTTACCTGGTTGGGCGTGAAAGGCTCTGGTTTTTCATAACTGTTTCTAAAGCGGCCGCGCAATACCTCACTGCGCACCATCTGCTGGTAGCCTCCCATCTTCACCGAGGCTGGATTGTGGGCGTTCTGCCGGGCGGTGTCTGGATACACGTCAATCAGTTTCACTACCCAGTCTGCATCTGAACCAGTGGTGGAAATGTTAAGGGCCGATAGAATTTCGCCTGCCAGGGTGATGTCTTCGGTCAATACATCGGTCTGATATACCAACACGTCTGGTCTGCGGCTAGCGAAACGCTGGTCGTCGGTCATGTACTCGCGGGTCATGCCTACGGTAGTTTCCTCAGAGAACGGTACTGGTTTGTCTGGATCACTGATGAACTCGTCAAAGCCAGTGCCACCGGCGGCAGGTTTCTCGAAGCTGAGTTTTCCGTTCGCCCCGAAGTACAGCAGACGTTCCTGGGTGTTTTTAGGGGGCCAAGCAGCAAATTCACGCCATTGGTTTGCACCGGTGTTGAACATATAGGCCTCAGGCAGGGCCGGAGTTCCTTTACCGTTTTCCTTCAGGTAATGACGGAAGAACTTGGCTTCTATGTTAGGCCGGTAGAACTCAGAGGTATTCTGACGGAAGGAAACTTTGCCTAGGTTTTCGCCGGTAGAGCGCGCCCAGCCGCCGTGAAACCAAGGTCCCATCACAATGGTGTTGTACGTGTTGGGGTTGTTTTTCTCAAGGGTCTTGTACGTCTCTAACGCCCCGAACAGGTTTTCGGCGTCAAACCACCCGCCTACGGTCATCACAGCAGGCTTGATGTTTTTCAGGTGCGGCCTGATGTTCATGGCTTGCCAGAAAGAGTCATAGTTAGGATGCTGCACGATGTCGTTCCAGAAGGCCACATTATTTTTCAGGTATAGCGCATTGGCGTTTGACAACGGACCCATGTGCATGAAGAACTCATAGCCGTCCGGCGTGCCGTGGTTGAAACGCGGGGCACCGGTAGGCGACGGCTGCGGACGCGGCTGCCCGAACGAAGCCAAGAAGTTGAAGGCGTGCGGCAGGAAAAAAGCACCATGGTGGTGGAAATCGTCCCAGAACCAATCAGTGACTGGCGCCTGCGGTGAAGAGGCTTTCAGGGCAGGGTGGTTGCTGAGCAATCCTACGGTGGTGTAATAGCCGGGGTACGAGATGCCCCACTGGCCCACGCGGCCGTTGTTGTTGGGCACGTTCTTCACAAGCCAGGCAATGGCGTCATAGGTATCGGTGCTTTCGTCAATGTCTTTCTTGCCTTTCTTCGCAATCTGCGGACGCATGTTCACAAACTCGCCTTCGCTCATGAACTTGCCGCGCACATCCTGGTAAGCAAAGATGTAGCCTTCACGCATCATGTCTGTAGAGGGGCCGAGCACCGTTTTGTATTTGTCTGCCCCGTACGGACCCGCGGAATAAGGCGTACGGCTGAGCATGATGGGGTACTTCTGGCTTTTGTTTTTAGGGGCATACACCACGGTAAAAAGCTTGGTGCCATCACGCATGGCAATCTGGTGCTCCGTTTTAGTGTAGTTTTCCCGAATGTAGGCCGAATCTGAAAGGGTTTGGGCAGAGGCAACAAGCGAGGGCCACAACAGGACCAGCAGGAGCCATTGCCAGATATTTGGTTTCATAAAGCGTTTGTTAGTTCGTATTAGTGTAGGCAAAATAGGCAATTCAGACACGTAAGCCAAAGCTGTTTATACCTTGTTTTCAGAAAAGACAGCCTAAACCCAATTACCGTTTTCGCATAAAGCGTGAACTGGATACGTACAGTCCAATGCCTGATAGTACCGTTAACACGCCTGCTATAGAGAAAGCACGCAAAAGCCAGTTGCCAAAATGATCGCGGGTTTGGTAGTCCATGGTATGCAGCATCCATAAGAAGTCAAACAGCCGCCATTTTTCATTCCGGAACTTAGTAGCGGTGCCTAAAGCTGCGGGTACATAGACGGTACAACCTGAGGGATGATCCATAGTAACAGCCCAGGCGGGTAGGGGACTCTCGCGGTATTCGTGGTGGCCGTTTACGTTGGCGGCGGTGATGTACTCTACCTTCTGTACCTCTACATTTGGTAAAAAGGCGGCTTGGGCTACCTGAATGGCTTCAGGGCGGGAAAGCATTGGCCTTAGGCGACCGGTTTTGGTTTCAGCCAGTTGGTATAAAACTTCTTTAGAGCCCAGTGGTAGATATTTCACCTGGTACATGGGTGCGCTCAGCACGTTTACCACTTTCAGGTCTAACAAATTGCTTTTCGCCGGAAGCTGCGACAATACACTGTCTGGGCTTACCCAACCGGGTTGCCAGGTAAGAGCCGGAGTTTCGCGCCGTTGTAAGTCCCCGTGAATCTCGTCCATGTTGCTCCAACTGAAATACAGGCCGCCTATGGTCCAGCCCAGGAATTGAAGTCCGGCCAACAGGCCCAGGTACCGGTGCCACCGGCGAATTTGGTATCGGAAGTTTCGGCGCATAAAGTGGGTGCAATGGAGAAACAAAGAAAGTAGTTTTCCTGATTTTATGGCACGTTACCTGTAAAAAGGAGTCAAAACAGAAAGGCCTGGTTTCCCAGGCCTTTCACAAAAAGAAGTGGTGCCGCTTATTGGCAGTTATAATCAATGTTGATGACGCTTACCTCACCGTTCTGAGAAGTTCTGGTAGTTTTGGTTGGGTACCCATTCTCATTAAACACGTAGGTGTTGGTGTAAGAAAGGTCTTTGTCTACGGTGTTGCCTTCTTTGTGTACCTCCGTCAAAATGTTGTTCGCCGCGGGCGGAGTCATACCAGGAAGTCCTATGAAAAGCGCCATAAAAGCAGCCGTAGGAGTGGGCTTGCTGTCATAGGTGTACTCTGTGGTATTGTCTGGCGTGGTAGAATCCTGATCGCCAAACTCTTTTACCAGGGTAACATTGCCTTTTGAGTCATACTGGTAGGTGGTGTAGCCAAAAGGAAAGAGTTGGGGATCATCTTCGTCTTCACCCGGAAAGGCGAGGTAGCGGGTTACTTTAGAAATTCTGTTTCCAGAATATTCAAATTCTGCTAAAAGCCCGGCTCCCTGAAACTCAGGCGTAGTAATCATAGTGCCCGTTAACTTGCCTTGGTTGTCATACATATATTCAAAGGATCCATCGGTGCCGAAAGGCATTTTTGCTGGCTTGTCTGCTTTGTTACCAGAGGTATGATACTGCACATTTACTGAGCCAAACTCATCATTAGAGAAAGAGGCAATCTTGCCGTTGCTGTACGTGATGCTTGTAACCTGGTCTTCGTCAGTCACTTTCACTGGAAGGCAGGTTTTGTTTCCAGTGTTTGGACCAGTATCATCGTCTTCAGTACAAGAGCTAAACACGAATAAAGAGCAGGCTATTAGAAGGTAAAGTAACTTGGGGAATTTCATTGTAGCATTAAATTGGTTAATGATGAAGTGTTGTTTTTGAAATAGATGCAAAGCGCTTTTCTGCATTTCAAAAGTATAGACACCCTTTTTTTGCGTTACCCCTAATGCTACTTCAACTTTTTTTAATTATATTCCATGTAGCTACTTGCGTTCAATAGCAATCACTGGCTGTAGTGGCCAAGCAGGAGCCTCTTAGGTTTGGGAAGTGTATGGCCTACTATAAGGCTGCAAAAAGATTGGTTTTCAAGCCTGTTTTGCAGAAAGCACCTTTAAAACATATCTGGAAAGCCTTATACTTTCGGCTATTTTAATGAAATTTGAAAATTGCTTTTACCTCCGGGGAAAGCCTACTCAAGCAATACTTATATGTTGAAATCATTCTTGAAACATGCCCTGTGTTTAGGGATGTTCCTCTACGGTGTTTCGGCGGCCTACGCACAAACGGCGCTGCAAACACCTGAGCAGTTCCTGGGCTACCGCCTGGGAGAGCAGTTTACGTACCATGGCCGCATTGTAGATTATGTGCGCTACCTGGCTAGCCAGAACCAGAACAAAATGCAGGTGCAGACCTACGGGCATACCTATGAAAACCGTCCCTTGCTGCTGGCCACCATTTCCTCACCGGCCAACATGCAGCGCCTGGAGGAAATCAGAACGAATAACCTGAAAAACACGGGCCTGGTAAGCGGTCAGCCTACCGGCGGAAAGCAGCCGGCCATTGTGTGGTTAAGCTACAACATTCACGGCAATGAGTCTGTTTCTTCTGAGGCTGTGATGCAGGTGTTGTATGACTTAGTAAACCCCAGCAATGCCCAAACCCAGCAGTGGCTGGAGAACACTGTGGTTATGATTGATCCTTGCGTAAACCCCGACGGGCGTGAGCGCTACACCCAATGGTATAACCGGGCCCGGAACCAGGTACCTAACGCTTCTCCCTGGGCTTGGGAACACCATGAACCCTGGCCGGGCGGACGTCCTAACCACTATTACTTTGACCTGAACCGTGATTGGGCTTGGCAAACGCAGATTGAATCAAAGCAGCGGGCTGCGGTTTATAGCCAATGGATGCCGCAACTGCACGCCGATTTCCATGAGCAAGCGGTAGACAACCCGTATTACTTTGCACCCTCGGCGAAGCCTTATCATGACGCAATTACGCCTTGGCAGCGTGAGTTCCAAGGCATTATTGGGGATTACAACCGCAAGTACTTTGATAAAAACAACTGGCTCTATTTCACCCGTGAAAGCTTTGACCTTTTCTACCCAAGTTACGGTGATACCTGGCCAACCTACCAGGGTGCTATTGCCATGACGTATGAGCAAGGCGGCTCGGGCCGGGCCGGGGTAGTCATCCAGAAAGCCGATGGGGACAGCCTTACTTTAAGTCAGCGTATTGCCCACCACCATGCCGCCAGTTTGGCTACGGTAGAAGCCATCTCAGACAAAGTAGACCAGGTAGTAAAAGAGTTCAGGAAGTTCTACTCCGATGCGCAAACGAAACCCTTCGGGCAGTACCGCAGCTACGTGTTCAAAATGAAAGGCGAAGAAGGCCGCATCAAAGAATTGACCGACTATCTGGATCGCCAGCAAATCCGTTACGGGTACGCCAAAGGAGCCGGAAGCAGCAAAGGCTTTAACTACCAGAACGGCAAAACCGAGTCAATAAAGTATGAGGCAGGCGATCTGGTAATTAGCGCCTACCAGCCTAAATCTACCTTGTTGAACGTGTTGTTTGAACCCTCTGCCCGGTTAGAAGACTCTGTGACCTATGACATCACTGCCTGGTCGTTGCCGTATGCATATGGGCTAAAAGGCGCTGCGTTTACTGGCCGTATTTCCATGAACGACTCCAAACCAGCCGCCGCAATCACCAACACGACGGTGCCTGCGGCCTACGCCTACATTGCTCCCTGGAACGGAGTACAAGACCTGAAATTGCTGGCATCTTTGCTTAAATCCAAAGTGCGCGTACGGTATTCAGAAGTGCCTTTTGAGCAGAATAAAGTAAAATATGCTCCTGGAACCCTCATCATTACCCGCACCGGAAACGAAAGCTTAGGCGCTAAATTCGACCAGCTTGTGACCCGGGCAGCCGATTCATTAGGAATCAAATTGACGTCATCTACCACAGGTTTTGTCACCAACGGCTCCGACTTTGGGTCACGCAGTGTACGGTATGTAAAGGCCCCAAGAGTTGCCTTGTTGACGGGCGAAGGGGTTTCTCCTTACGGATTCGGGGAGATCTGGCATTACTTTGAGCAGCAGATCGGGTATCCTGTCACCGTGTTAGGGGGAGATTATTTCGCCAATGTGCCGTTGCATGAGTTTGATGTGCTTATTCTGCCTACTGGTTCTTACACGCGCATACTGGAAGAAAAAACCTTGAACAAAGTGAAAGATTGGGTACGGGCCGGTGGTAAACTCATTGCCATGGAAAGTGCCGTGACCTTTTTAGCCGATAAACCAGATTTCGCGGTGAAAAAGAAAGCTCCTGATACCACCAATGCGAAAAAGGCTCCTTCGGCAGAAGACCTTAAGAAATATGCCAATCGCGAGCGTGAATCTATTTCTGAAGAAGTGCAGGGCAGCGTATTCCGGATTAACTTAGACAACACCCATCCACTTGCTTTCGGGTACGGGACCACCTATCCGGCTTTGATCAGAACCAGTACGTTGCCCCAGTTCATGAAAGACGCTTGGAACGTGGGTGTGGTGAAAGAAGAAGCCCCTGCTACCGGATTTGTAGGCTCCAAAGCCGAAAGTAACTTACAGAATGGTTTGGTTTTGGGGGTGCAGGACTTAGGTCGTGGGCAGGTGGTGTATCTGGTAGACAACCCGTTGTTCAGAGCTTTCTGGCAGGGCGGTAAACTGATGTTCGGGAACGCTGTTTTCCTGGTAGGACAATAAGCCTCACTGCCTTCCTCATTACAGAACGCCTGCTACAAGCGGGCGTTCTTGTTTTCTGGCTCTTTTTAGGGAAAAGGAGGTGAAAACGAACGGCTTCTTGCTTCTTGACGAAATCAATTTTAGTTTTAATGAGTATGCATCTTTAAGAGATAACAAAAAACCATATGCGTTCATTCGTAACCTTTGCCTCTGCCTTTCTGGTAGGGCTTATCAGTTTTACCAATTGCACCAAGAGAACTTCATCTACTGCTACTCAAACAGGAGGGGGTATGGCAGCAGAGCAGCAATTGGCCGGAGATGATCTAACCAAAGCCCGCGCCAATTACACTAACTTCTGCGGAGGCTGCCACGGCCGTTCTCTGGAGACGTTTGTAAACCGCAAATGGCAGCATGGAGATTCGCCGGAGGCGCTGTTCAAGGGGATTAAGCACGGGTACCCAGATCAGGGAATGCCTTCTTATGACACCACTTTCACCGACCAGGAAATACGTCACTTGGTTTCATACATCAGGGAAGGGATTGTGGCACAAAAAGGAAAAACAGAAACCAAGTCTAACGCAGCCGTCCTCAAATCAGAGAAACTCAACTTCCAACTAGATACTGTCCTCACGGGAATAAATGTGCCTTGGGCAATGGCATTCCTCCCCAACGGGGACATGCTGGTAACGGAGCGCTCTGGTACCCTGTACCGCTTCACCAAAGCCAAGCAGTTGCAGAAAATTGAAGGGGTTCCTGAAGTCTTGGCCCAAGGGCAAGGTGGTTTACTAGACGTGAAATTGCACCCGGACTTTAGCAAGAACAACATCATTTTTCTTTCCTATTCGGCTGTGAAGAGGGATGGTGGCCAAACGCTTTCCACCACCGCCATTATGCGGGCGAAGCTGGAAGGAAACAGCCTGACAAACCAGAAGCAGATTTTTGAGGCCCAGCCGTACGCCAGAACCCGTCACCACTACGGAAGCCGCATTGAGTTTGGTCGCGACGGCTACCTCTACTTCTCCATGGGCGATAGAGGAGGCACCAAAGTAAACCCGCAGAACTTAAGTGTGCACGCCGGTAAAACGCACCGCATCAAAGAAGATGGCTCTATTCCCGCGGACAATCCATTCGTGAACAGGCAGGATGCTATGCCTTCCATCTATACCTTCGGGAACCGCAATGCGCAGGGAATGGCATTGAACCCTACTACCGGTGACATCTGGCTGCACGAACATGGCCCCAAAGGCGGCGATGAAGTGAATATTGTCAAGAAAGGCGCTAACTACGGCTGGGCAGATGTCACGCACGGCATAGATTATAACGGGTCAAAAATCTCTGACCTGAATCAGAAAGATGGCATAACAGATCCTATCAAAATCTGGGTACCGTCTATTGCACCATCGGGTATGGCTTTCGTGACGGGTGACCGATACAGCGGCTGGAAAGGTAGTCTGCTGGTGGGCTCACTCAGCTTCAAGTTCCTGAGCCGCCTGGAACTGGACGGAAACAAAGTAGTAAGGGAAGAACGATTGCTACAAGATATTGGCCGAGTGCGTGACGTACGGCTTAGCCCAGATGGCTACGTCTACATTGCCGTAGAAAACCCCGGTATTATTTACCGGCTGGTTCCGGTTTCTAACTAGTTTATTCTAACCTAAAGTGCTGGGTATTGGAGCCGTTTTCTGTAAAACAGCTCCAATACCCAGCACTTTTTTTAATATGGTAGCCGATCAACAGACATCAAGAAGCACTGGTTTGGCTTTCTACAGTTTCCTCTGGCACTTCCACGTACACCCCGCCTTCCCGTGTCTCTAAAGTAAATCGCTTCAAGGGGCGGGTGCGGCCTTTGCATTCTTCTCCAGAAATCAAATGGAAACGATAGCTGTGCCAGGGGCAGATGATCTCATTAAGGTAATTAGTGGTTCCCCGGCTAAGCGCATCCCCTAAATGCGGGCATAGGTTCTCCACGGCAAATAGCCCGGAAGGTGTGTGCGCTATGCAGATTTCCTGTCCGGCTGCCACAACAGCTATGGACCGGGTTACCGGTATCTGTTTTTTAGCTTCGTCTTCGCTGTCAAAGAGTTTGATCCATTGCATATGTGTGCGTACGGAGAATGGCAAAACCTGTTTTGGGTACTCTTTTCTGAAAGGGGAGGGGAAACGGAAAATGAAGGTTTGGAAAGTAGCTAAAATGAAAAAGCCCGGAAAAACCGGGCCCCTTACACCAAACTAACAAACAAAACTTTTAAACAAACCTAAATCACTAAACAAGACCGAGGGAAGTGCAGCTAGCTGAGAGGGAATCAGGAACTGTGGTCTCGTTTAGTGATACAAATATGCAGCGTCTTTGACCGGCCGGCAACCCAAATAAGAGGAAGCAGTCTTTTTCCTGTCTGAACCAAGAAAAACCCGGAGTGAACTGGAATACGACGGAGTCAACAGGCTTATAAGGTGCCTGAAACCGGAACTCAGAAATTCCTTTTTTTTCTCAGGAGTAAGTAAAAATTGTCTTCTTTAGGAGAAATAACTGCAGGTGTTTCCTTCTAAACGAGCAAAAAAGACCAGTAGAAGCTGAAAACTTTTATGTTTTATCTTCTACTGGTCTTTTTTGCATTACCCCTTTGTAGTGAGGCTAAACAGCTAAAAAGAGGGCTTCCTCGCACTTGGTTTCCTGTTAAGCTGGCTATTCTTTCCCTCCCACAACTCTTTACCTGAATTTATTAGGGTTGATTTTCAATTACATATATCTATATCTTTTAATATTATATATTTTATAAATCTATTTTTTAATTAAATCGTTATATAAAATAAAACTATAAAGGTTTTTTAATAAAAAAATTGTATTATTTTAATTAAGTGAAGTTGGTGGAAGTTAGCAGTGGCACTCTCTTCAGGTTCCTCCAAGGTAAGACAGTTTATTGCTCTACAGGCGTATGAAAGGACTCAATACTCTTAAATTATTTTCCAGCACCTGGTTTTCAAAAACGCTGCAAGAGAGGATTGTATGCTGTAGTTGCATCTTATTGTTGTTTCTGTTTACCGCTATACCAAGCTCTGCACAGTTTGTCACCAAAGGGGATGCTGTGCAGATTTCAAGTACGTGTTACAAAATCACCCCTGACGAAGAATACCGGTTTGGCACAATTTTCTGGAAAGACAAAATAGATCTCTCAAAACCTTTTGAGCTTTCTTTCATTGCTTTTCTGGGTACCAGAGACCAGCAAGGAGCAGACGGGATTGGTTTTGTGTTCCATAATGACCCTACCGGTTTTGATGCCCGGGGAAACTCGGCGGCGGGGTTGGGGTTCGGCTATGATGAGTTACATTACACGCCAGACAAAGCTATTGTGCCCTCAGTTGCCATCGAGTTTGATACCTATGATAATGGGCCGGAGAATGGAGACATTCCGGCTGACCATACTACCGTGGTATACAATGGCCAGACAAACAGGCCCAAGTTTCCACCAGTCCTCATTGATCCAAATAATGAAGACGTGGAAAATAATACCTGCCACACCTATACCATCACCTGGAACCCTGCTACGCAGAAACTACAACTTTACTTTGACGAACAACTGAGGTTCAGCCACCAAGATGACCTAATCAGGAATGTATTCAAGGGAAGCAAGGAAGTGTATTACGGGTTTACGGGTTCTACCGGTGACAAAAAGAACGAGCAGACTATTTGCATCATTGACGCCGGGAGCAAACCGGTAGCAGTGAAAGACCAGGCCACAGCCGTGCCGCTTTTGCCATCAACTATCAATGTGGCTGGAAATGATTTTCATACCAAACGTGAACCTATCAGCGTCTCGCAAATCATAACCCAACCTAAAAACGGGTCAGCTTCACTTTTAAACAACCAGGTCGTTTACACCGCCAACCGTAATTTCACGGGAGTTGATTCCCTTCAGTATGAAGTCTGCGAGAGTTCCTCTGACCTTTGCTACACCAAGTGTGCCACTGCCTGGGTGCAGATTCAGGTGTCGTGCCCCCCAATGCCACAGCCTGAACTTGAGGCTAATGGCGAGCTTTCCATATGTGCTGGGGAAGGAGTAGAGCTAATTGCCACCAAGGGAGAAAACAACTTATACCAATGGTGGAAAGATGACCAGAGAATTGGTGGGGTTGTGAGCTCAAACACGTTGGAGGCCAAAGAAACGGGAACGTATTGGGCCGAACTCACCAACACCTGCGGTGCCAAGGTTCTCACGAATAAGGTGGTGGTTTCTAAAAAAGAGCTCCAAATCACTCCTTTAACTTCAAGTGTGTCCAGATGTGGCCCCGGGAGCGTGACAATAGAGGCCTTTCACAAAGCAGCCGATAAATACAGATGGTATGACGCGCCAACCTCTACCAAACCAATTGCTGAAAATACGTCAGGAGTTTACAAGACGCCAGATTTGAAGGTGAGCACGACCTACTATGTGTCGCTGCTGGAGAACGGATGTGAAAGCTCCAGAGTACCAGTAAAAGCGATCATTAAGCCCTTGCCTGTGGTGAAAGTGGGGCCAAATGTCACGATTGGTCTGGATAAAAGCATCGTTTTACGGGCCAGCGGCGGAGTTTCTTATTTGTGGAGTCCTCCCACCGGCTTGAGCGATGCTTCTAGCCCCACTCCAACGGCTCGGCCCCTGGAGACCACCACCTACACCGTTAAAGTAACTGATGCCCAAGGCTGCCAAAACCAGGCCTCAGTCACCGTCACTGTCTCTGATAACCTAATCATACCTACTGCTTTTTCTCCTAACGGCGACGGCACAAACGAAACCTGGGAAATCACGAACATGCTCAACTATCCTGGTGCCACGCTGCGCGTCTTTGACCGGTGGGGCGGAAGTGTGTATGAGACGAAGGGGTACCAGAACAACTGGAACGGAACCTTGAAAGGAAAGCCCTTGCCGGTAGGTACATATTTTTATCACATCCATCTGGAGCAGGGCCAAACATTGACCGGTTCTGTAAGCATAGTAAGATGAGGCAGGTACAGATACTATTTGGAACCCTGCTGCTGTGCTGTTCCCTCGTAAGCACCTCCACGTTGCTGTATGGTCAGCTAAGGGCACAATACACGCAGTACATGCTGAACAACTACGTGCTGAACCCAGGTATTACCGGCATAGAGGATTACCTTGATCTTAAACTCAGCAGCCGTAGCCAGTGGGTAGGCATTGATGGGGCACCCAAAACTATTTACCTGACGGGCCATACCAGCCTTGGGGTAGGAAATGGTTCCTCTTCAAAAGGTGGTTCCACCCAACCGCAGGGAGACTTTTCTGCTGGGCTGGACACTTATGGAAAGTACCGGAGATTAAGGCCCCATCATGGTGTGGGCGGGTCCATTATCTATGACCGTATCGGGCCCTTTGTGCAGGCAAAAGTAAATGCCTCTTACGCCTACCACTTATGGCTTAGCAAATCCATGAAAATGTCAATGGGTGCCTCAGCGGGTCTGGTTAGACAGTCTTTTCGGGCAGATGACGTGACGTTTCATGATAATACAGATGTAGTAGCGGTAGGCCGTTCTTCTATGAGGCCTGACTTCTCCGTTGGGGTATGGCTCTATTCCAAAGAGTTCTACGTGGGGGCCGCCGCTTCTCAGGTCTTAGGGCAAGATATGGCTACGCAGGAAGACGCTTCGTTTAGGCCTCATCTTTTTCTCACAGCCGCATACAAGCTGAATGTCTCTGACGAGCTGGCCCTTATTCCCTCCGTTTTGCTTAAGCATATAGCACCTGTTCCCATTGCCCTGGATGTAAACGCACGCGCTGTGTATGCCAACAGAGTATGGATAGGCGCTTCCTACAGACAGGGAGAGAGTTTCGCCGGACTAGCTGGCGTCTCTTTGAGTCATACCTTTGACGTGAGTTATTCCTATGATTTCGGGACCAAGGCAGTTAGTAGCGTCAGTTCCGGAAGCCATGAGCTTGTAGTAGGCGTTCGGTTGCTCAACCGTAAAATGGCTATTTGTCCGCAGAACCTCTGGTAAGACGAATCTATGCTTTGGAAGCTCCTTTTCTAAAGCCCTCCGTTCTCTGAGGCAAGCTTTATTCTGAGCCGCCGCACCATATAAGAGAAGTAGTTGAATAGTGGATGCGCTTTAGTAGATGTTCTAAAATGAAAAAGCCCGGAAAAACCGGGCCCCTTACACCAAACTAACAAACAAAACCTAAATTCTTCTAAAGAGCTGCATTCAGCAGTGATCAATCATACGGTGGGGAATCTTCCTTTTAGCAGGTGGCTCAACCTCTTCCGTGCCGATTAATGATACAAATATGCAGCGACTTACGCCCATCGCAAACCTAAAAAAGAGGAAGCAAGCCTTTTTGCAACTGAAACCCGCAAAAGACGGAGTGAACCGGATTTATCCCTCCTGAAACCAACAGCTGTATTTCTGAAATGGGCTTTGGGGTAACAAAAAAAGCCACTCCTGATGAGGTGGCTTGCATAGGTGAACTCAAAAAAAAGTGCTTAAAAGTAGTCTATTACCAGAGCGCAAGCGGATAGAGTAAGACTACTTTTAAGCTGAAATAGAGTGTGAATGTAAGGTATTTAACGGAGGTAAAACCTTAAGGTTTAAGAGTGTAGAAAGAAATGTTAGATTTTTTTTCCACACCTCCTCTAGGCTGCTCCAGCACCATTATGTTCAAGGTTTTCTCACCCGTGTTCCAGTTTTTGTATTGGGTAAGATCCATCCATAACCGATCACCTTCTCTCACATTAACCGTTTTTTCAGTACCGTCAGCGGTAACTATCTTGATGATTCCGTCAGAGGCAGCGTAGGCCTCTTGCTCAGGCGATGCATGAAAATCTAAGAATTCACCTGGTTTCAACTCCAAAGACAAGATGCGAAGGTTATTTGTTTTCAGCATTTGCTTGAACACTTTGGTAGTACGTGGAGCGGTGTTGGTAGGAGTGTTTCTGGCGAAGGCAGGTGCGAGGTTCAACAAGAAACAAACTGAAAGGATTGCGGTGGTTAAACGAGTTTTCATAATGTCTTTTTATGGTTAAATTTTTTAAACTTTTTAGAGGGTTATACCCATTTCTGGAGTAGCCCTTTTGATTATATAGATACAAAGTTGTGTAAAACGTTGCTTGGTTGTATGTTAATGATTTGTTAAACAGCTTAAAATCAGGATAAAGCCGAATAAAGCCAAACTGAGTCTGAAAATTTCAGGGATGAAGAAGACATGGATTTTTCGTTGTTTTTGTTGAAGAACAGCTGAAGCGGTAATCTGGAATAGTAGTAGCTTGTTAATGGGTAGATCATCGCTGCTTTCCTGTCAGTTATTTCCTTAAGTTGAACAGGAAACCAACGCTTTTACAAGCTGTGTAGAAGCCAAAAGTAAAGACTGAAGGAGAGGTGCCTTACCTAATTTCTAAAGAATATAGTCAACTGCAACTGCCGCCTGCAAAGTTGTTTTATGCCTTTATTTATAATAAAAGTCTCAAAATGCCAGTGAAGTACTCTTCAACTACTGTAAGCGGCAGTTCAATACTGAATCTCCCCTTGAGGGGAGCGAAGAGGGGTGTTTACACCTGCCGGTTTACGCATAGAGTATTCGTCTTTGCTATCCTTATGAGAAGATGCCTTTTAGAATGAGTTTTGGAATATTTGCTCTCACGTGTAAACACCCCTCTTTATTTTCCCTCAAGGGGAGAATCTGCTCTTAGAAAGGCAATATGATTAGCTCAGCACTATAAGGATCTGGAAAATCAAATAACTTGAGGTGTACGTAGAAGCAGCTCTTCTGGAATTTTGTGCGAGACCAAGCCTGGTAAAAAGTGTTTAGGGGCTGTTTTGATGTAAACAGCCCCTAAATAGAAGAGAAGAAAATGGCTATGAAGGATCTACGTCAATGACCACCCGTACTTGCTTGAGATCTTTGTTTTTAAGTAATGCTTGTACTGCTTCAAGCACCTGCGCTTTTGATTCACGAAGGTTTCCACCTTCGCGGTCTAGTTTCACGTGAATTTCCTGTAGAAACTGGTTTCTGATTTTAAAGATATGGGGTGCTTCGGGCCCCAGCACGCCAGTCCTACCTAACCGGTCTACCAACTCTTTCGCCAGTAAGATAGCTGCACCTTCACATGGCCTCGCCTCCGGATGCTTTACCGTCAAGCGTATCATCCGCACGAAGGGTGGATAACGGAACTTCTGGCGCTCGGCAATTTCCTGCTCATACAGTCCCATGTAGTCGTTTTGGATGACCCGCTGGAAGATAGGCTGGTTAGGGTTGGCCGTCTGGATTAGCACTTTCCCCTTGTTCCCCTTTCGGCCGGCCCTGCCACTTACCTGCACAAATAACTGGTAAGCACGTTCATGGGCTCTGAAATCCGGGAAGTGGATGATGCTGTCGGCGCTCAGGATACCAACTAAACTCACGTGCTCGAAGTCCAGGCCTTTAGTCACCATTTGGGTACCTACCAGAACATTGGTGCGTTGCTGCTCAAAATCCTCTATAATCTGCTGGTGGCTGTTCTTCTTCTTAGTAGTGTCTAAATCCATGCGCTGGATGCGGGCCTCAGGCATAATCAGCTTCAGTTCGTCCTCAATCTTCTCGGTCCCGAAACCTACCGTTTTCAACATGGTGGAACCACAGGCAGGGCAGTCATTGGGTTTGCGTTCGGTGTAGCCGCAGTAATGACACCGCAGTTCATTGGAGAACTTGTGGTAAGACAAACTTACGGCGCAATTGCGGCACTTAGGAATCCAAGCGCAGTCATTGCAATCAATGAAAGGAGCGTAGCCACGGCGGTTCTGGAACAAAATGACTTGCTCCTGGCGGTGGAGGGTATCTTCAATGTCATGCACCAGCCGCTGGGAGAAATGGCTGAGCATGTTCTTCCGGAGGCTTTCCTGCCGGGTGTCCACTAGTTCTACCTCGGGCAAGGTAGCCTCGCCATACCGTTCGTGCAGGTTCACCAAGCCCCATTTGCCGGTTTTGCAGTGATAATAAGACTCTATGGAAGGAGTAGCTGAGCCCAGGAGCGTCTTGGCTCCCTGGAACTGCGCCATCATGAAGGCCACTTCCCGGGCATTGTAGCGCGGTGCCGGTTCATGCTGTTTGTAAGAAGGCTCGTGCTCTTCATCCACAATGATGAGCGAAAGCGAATGGAACGGCAAAAACACCGAGGAACGTACGCCCACCACCACCTGGAAGCGGCCGGACAAGATTCCGTTCCAGACTTCCACGCGTTCATTGTCTGAAAACTTTGAGTGGTACACACCCAAGCGGTCCCCGAACACACGTTTCAGGCGGGTTACAATCTGAGCGGTAAGGGCAATCTCTGGGAGGAGGTACAGCACCTGACCGCCTGCCTCTACGGCTTTGTTGATCAGGTCAATGTAAATCTCGGTTTTGCCACTACCTGTGATGCCGTGCAGAAGTACTGTGCTTTTCTCTTCAAAGGTTTCCAGAACCTGGTCACGCGCCGCAGCTTGCGCTGTGGAAAGATCAGACGCCAGGTAAGGGCCCCGGCCCTCGGCCATGGGGAAGCGGCTCACCACCACATCAAATTGCTCCATTACGCCTTTCTTCAACAACGAATTGATGGCCGACAAGGACAGGTGCGGGTTGGAGGTAAGCACATTTTTCTCTAGTCCTTCCTCGTTCATTCTGAGGTTTTGCAGAATAGGCGTGAGTTGCACATACTTGAGCAAAACGTCCAACTGTTTTGGCTTTGGTGCTAATTGGTTGAAAAGCTCTTCCAGGGTTTCCTCATCGGTAGTAAAGGAAGAAGCAAGACGTACCTTCTTTACCACTTTAGGGGCATACTTCTCGGCTATTTCCTCATAGATGATGATGATATCTTTGAGCAGGAGCGATTTAATGATTTTATGGAAGCTGGTGAGTTGCAGCAGTTGGCCTACCTCAGTAAAGGTGAGGTGCTGTTTCTGGCGCAGCGCAAAGACAATTTTTTCCTCGTGGCTGGTAAGGGGCCATTCATTGGTTTCAATATTGAACTGAGGGTGCAGCTGAATCTGGGATTCGCTGCTAAGTTTCAGGGCAGAGGGAAGGGCGGCGTTGATGACCTCGCCCAGGGTGCAGAGATAATACTCGGCCATCCAGAGGAAAAGCCGGAGCTGCGGACCGGTAACCACGGGCTTTTCATCAATGACCTCCAGCAGGTACTTGGCCTGGTATTCTTTGGGCGGCTCTTCGTGCACGCGCGCCACCACGCAGCTCAATACTTTCTTGGAGCCAAACTGTACCAACACGCGCGCACCTACCAGCACTTCATCGCTCATCTGGTAGGGTACCCGGTACGTGTAAAGCTTGGGTAAGGGTAAAGGTAAAATGACGTCCGCAAACAGGGTAACCCGGTCAGGGACGTCATCAGCAGGAATATGAAATTCTAATTCTGGTGTCAAGGCGTCCGATTTAGGCCAAAGTTCGGAAAAACAGGCCGGAAACGGAAAGCTTTCTTACTTGGTCTGGAAGTCTTCTACCAATAAGGTCACCTGATCGTCCTGTAAAACAGTGGCGTATACCAAAACCGGCTCATCTTCGCGCACTTCCAACTCTAATTGGCCCACCAAAGCAGATTTTACCGGCAACCACACTTCTTTGTCAGCAGATGTGAAAAGTATTTCTTTGCGGTACTGCCGAATACTGGAAGGCTTTAAGCCCTTTTGTTTCATCCGCTTCAGGTTCTCCAGGGAAATGTTGCGGCTTTTGCCCTCGTATACCAAGGCAAGACGGCAGGCCGGAAGATCTGTCTGGCCAGAGGGGACCTGCGAAACAGCCGGAGTGTTTCTGTCCAATGCTTCTAAGGTAGTTTCAGGGTGCGTTCTTTGTAAGCGTTTCCAATAACTTTTTCCGTTCTGGGCAGAGGCAGAACCGGCAAAGGCCAGGCATACTGCCCCTATAAAAAATAACTTCTTCACGTAGGTTAGTGGGTTTAGGTTTTGCTGGAGCAACAGCATTGCTGCTCAGCCAGTTCTAAACGCCTGGTGCAAAAGATTATTTTGTGTTTTGGGCCAGAAAAGCTTGATAGATAAGTCATTTGCAAGGTTTCTTAAATAAGACTGTATTGAGCCTGCTTTCAGAAACCTTGCTTGAAATCAACTTAGATAGTATCTACCTGCTCCAGTGCCTCTGCTACAGATTGCACGGGCAATTGACATGTCCGGTTGTAGCATACGTAGAGGGTAGTTTTACCTTCCTGCGCGAAACGGTCATCCAAGAGGGGTAAAGAAGAGTCGTTTTCTTCCTTGCTTCCTGCTAATAAGGCATTGGGTAAAAAGTGCTGCTGCAACAGGTTCCGAAACGAGTGTGTTTCCGGTCCAATGATGGCAATCTCAGCGGTAGGTTTCATTTTCAGGTGGTACACGCTAGCCCAATTAGCCAAGTGCATTGGTTCCTGTACTACTAAATCCCGCACTTTTGAAAGCATTTTATCTGAGAGATTGCTGTACTGGTCTTTGTCAAAGTAGAGCCCCAGAAAGTGCAGGTTCATGGCCATCACGGAGTTGGAGGCCGGAACCACATTGTCAAACAACTCTTTTTTGCGGGCTATCAGCTGCTCACCGGCTGTTCCAGTAAAAAAGAAGAGTTCTTCCTGTTCGTCATAAAAGTGGGAGAGGGTGTAGTCGGTAAGTTTTCTGGCTTCTTTCAGCCATTGCTCTTCAAAAGTGATCTGGTACAAGCCAATTAACGCTTGGATCAAGAGTGCGTAGTCTTCCAAAAAGCCGTTTATAGTGGCTTTCCCCTTTTTGTAATTGTGGAACAATTGGTTCTCCTGCTTCAAGTTCTGTAGGAGGAAATGAGCATTGGTACAAGCTAGTTCCAGCATTCTAGGCTCTCCGAAGGCTTTGTAGGCATCGGTAAGTCCTTTCAGCATCAACGCATTCCAGGAGGTTAGGATCTTGTCATCTAGTCCTGGACGTATCCGCTGACTTCTGACTTGGAGCAAGGTGTCTTTCCAGTTCTGGACGTGCTCCTGCAGTTCCTCTACTGAAAGCCCCTGGTCAGCCGCAAACGCTTCATCGGTTTGCCGCCGGTGCAGGATGTTGACGCCATGCTCCCAGTTACCTTCATGGGTGGTGTTGTAGTAGCTGCTAGCTAGTTCAGCGCCTTCACCTAGTATTTCTTGTAGCTCTGCTTGCGTAAAGACATAGAATTTGCCTTCTACTCCTTCACTATCTGCATCAAGCGAGGAGTAGAATCCGCCTTCGGGGCTGGTTAATTCGCGCTCTACAAAGGCAATGGTTTCTGAGATCACTTGTTTGTAAAGTTCATTGCGGGTGACCTGGTAAGCTTCTGAGTAGAGACTGATAAGCTGCCCATTGTCATAAAGCATCTTTTCAAAGTGGGGGACCAACCACACCTCGTCTACAGAGTATCGGGCGAAGCCGCCACCTACCTGGTCATAAATACCGCCAAAGGCCATCTCCTCCAGGGTCAGGTTCACTTGCTCCAAAGCCACTGGGTCATGGCTGTGGTGGTAGTAGCGAAGTAAAAAGCGCCAGATGCTGGGCATGGGGAATTTGGGTGCCTCACCCGTACCGCCTCGCTTCACATCAAAACGCTTTTTTAGATTCTGGAACATCTGCTCGAAATCTGCTTGGTTGAAATCTGGGTTTCTGTGCTGAAGTCCGTATTTGGCTAGTTCGCTTTGGTTCAGGTGTTCCGCGAACTGGTCAGCTGATTTGTCCAGTTCTGCACGGCTTTTTGCATAGGCATCGGTAATGCTTTGCAAGAGTTGCATCCAGTTCTGGGGCGGAAAATAAGTGCCGCCATAGAAGGGCTTGGCGTCTGGATTCAGAAACACATTGAGTGGCCAACCACCTTGCAACCCCATGGCTTGCAGGGCATCCATGTACACCTGGTCCACATCGGGACGTTCTTCGCGGTCTACCTTGATGCAGACAAAGTTCTGGTTCATGACTTGGGCAATCTCCTCTTTCTCAAAAGACTGATGTTCCATGACGTGGCACCAATGGCAAGCGGCATACCCAATGCTCACCAGAATAGGTTTCTGCTCGTCTTTGGCTTTCTGAAGGGCTTCCGGTCCCCACGGATACCAATCAACCGGGTTATAGGCATGCTGCAACAAGTAGGGGCTGGTTTCCTGAAGGAGGCTGTTTGGCTTCTTTTCCATAGGGCTAGGGTAAGGAGGTGGGTTGTTTCAGGCCACTTTTTAGAAAAGGCACCTGAAACAGAATTAGTCTATACGAAGCTGGTGCTGAACCAAGTCAATTTCAGCTGTAACATCAGCTTCTAAAGACATTTCCTGCAGCTTTAGCAAAAGTTTTTTGAGGAACTGCTGGTGGCCTTGGCTATCGGGATGGAATGATCTGTGGGCCAGTTCACGCTGAATTTCTTTCCAGCGGCTTATAAAGTTCGTGAAAGCCTGGTCCGCGTAGGCTTGCGTGAATTTGTCCCAGATGTATTCTTCGGCCATTTCTGAAGGATGCAGTAAATCTGCAGCATAAAAGCGGTAATCACGAAGATCATCCAGGAGCAGCTCATAGGCCGGGAAGTAGGTGATTTTAGAGTGATGTTCCATGGCTTGGTGCGCCACCACCCGCAACAGGCTTTTGCTCACCGAGTTCAGCGGAAGCGTGTCTTTCAGGTGACGTACGGGACTTACGGTAAGAATCACCTGCAGGCTAGGGCAATGCTGCTCCAACAGCTCCAAGGTTAATCTGGTGTCTTGCACCATTTCTTCCAGCGAGAGAAGCCGCTTGGTGAATGCTTTTTGGGGCACTTTATGGCAATTCGCTACTAAAAGGTGCTTTTCTATATGTTCATAAACATACGCCGTCCCCCAAGTGATCATAAGGACTTGCGCCTGCATCAGGAAGGAGTGGGTCTGTTGTAGTTGGTCTTTTAGCCTCTGCAACAAAACTTCTGGCTGAGTGTGAGAGAAAGACGAATGAAAATCAAAATGGTGCCAGATGCCATTATACTCCACCAGACCTGCTTCTAAGCTTTCTGTGTTCTCTGTAAGGGCTGCCCGAAGAAGATTATGGATAGAAATCGGGTTGAAGATAGTGCCAAAAGGGTTGACCAGGGTGTTTGCTTTGACATCCTGCAATTTTTTGCCCATTACTTCAGCAAAGCAAGAGCCCATGGTGAGAATACCTTTGGTGCGGGAAAAACGGGAAGGGGCAGTAGGTACTGTTAGTTCGGTGCGGAACTGCATAGCAGGAGAAACGTAGTTGCGGGTGAAATTAGTAAAATCTTCTTTTACGCTTCATGAGCTATAATAGGATACAGCTCGTCTAAAGATTGAATGGTGAATTTTGGATTAGCGGCATTACAGGACTCTTTAGCCCCGTAACCGTAAGCAGCCCAACAGGAAGTAAGCCCAGCATTGTTCGCAAACAACAAATCTGCGTCAGTATCTCCCACCATTAAGATTTGGGAAGAAGCAAATTGAGGGTACCTGGGCTTGATCACCTTCTCATACGCCATAGGGTCAGGCTTCTTCTTGAACGGTACCTCAGGATTATCGCCCAGAATCAAATCAAAATGCTGCCGTAATTGAAAGCGGTCTAAAGCATCTTCTATGGCCCGTTGACCTTTGTTGCTGATGACCACACAAGTAATTCCCTGCTCTTTCAAGTGGGCAATCAGGTTTTCGGCGCCCGGAAACAAGGTGGTAAGTCTTCCTCCATCCGTGTCATAGAGGTGCCGGTAATGGTTGACCCACTCCTGTAGCTCAGCTTCGTCCTGCTTTTCCTGCAGAGGAGGGTGGAGGATGGGCAGGAGTTCTGCCAAGTTCGCGCCGGTGCCAATGGCTTGTTTTATCTTTTCAGGCGAAGGCGGGGTGATGTTCTTTTCCTCAAACGCTTTCTTGAAGGTGTATAGAATAGCATCTTCAGTGGCACACAGAGTGCCGTCAAAATCAAAGATGATTACCGGGTAAGGTCCCATAGATATAAGGTAGGTAGCAACACCCGCATACTCCTTAACCAATGGTTTTGTTTTCTGCCCCGTCTAGGCAAAGTAGGCTATAAGCGGCTTCTGCTATGTGCGTCAGTTTAAGGATAGTTTTCTGAAAATAGCCTAAATACAAAACGTCCTGCCGGAGTGCGGCAGGACGTTTGAAATTTGAGGAGCTGCTAATACTAAGCGGCTACAACGTTGAAGCGAACCTGGTGTTTCACTTCTTTATGCAGGTTGATTGTAGCAGTGTACTCGCCTAAAGATTTAACCTCCTGGTCAAAATCAATACGCTTACGGTCTACTTCATATCCTAGAGCCTTCAAAGCTTCAGAAACTTGTAAGGTAGTAACAGCACCGAAGATCTTGCCGCTCTCACCTGCTTTGGCTGGGATCTCAAGCAAAGTATCACCAATACGGTTAGCTAAGTCTTGCGCATCTTTTTGAACCTTCTCTGCTTTGTGCGCAGCCTGGCGAGTGTTCTCAGCCACAACTTTACGGGCAGAAGGAGTAGCCATTTCAGCTAAGCCTTGCGGGATCAAATAATTACGGCCAAAACCTGGCTTTACAGTTACGATATCGTTTTTATAGCCAACGCCTTTAACGTCATCTTTCAGAATAACTTCCATCTTGTTTTACCTCCTTATTTTAAAGAATCCGTTACGTAAGGCAAAATAGCCAAGTGGCGTGCTCTGGCAACAGCCTGAGATACACGACGCTGGAACTTCAAGCTGGTTCCAGTTAAACGGCGTGGCAACAGTTTGCCTTGCTCGTTCACGAACTTCAATAAGAAGTTACCATCTTTGTAATCAATGTACTGGATTCCGTTTTTCTTGAAACGGCAGTATTTCTTACGCGTGTCTTGCTTGTGGATTTTTTCGTTTACTAAACTCATGATGCTTGGGCCTCCTTTTTAGATGATTTGAATTCACCGTTTCTGCGGCGCTCGTTGTAAGCAACAGCGTGCTTATCCAGGGCAGTGGTCAAAAAGCGGATGATTTTCTCATCGCGACGGAAAGCCAGTTCTAATTGATCAACAATAGTAGCTGGACCTTGGAATTCAACGAGGTGGTAGAAACCAGTGTTTTTCTTCTGGATTGGGTACGCCAGTTTTTTTAGGCCCCAGTTCTCCTCGTGAATAATGTCGGCGCCATTTTCCTTAAGCACCTGTCTGAACTTCTCGACCGTCTCTGTCATCTGAGCCTCGTTCAACAACGGGGTCATGATGTAGAGTACTTCGTAATTTTTTAAAGTCATTTGAAAAAATGATTTTGGTTCGAAGGGGCAAAGGTAGGTCAATTTAGAACAGAAACAAAGTAATGGAAAAGATAAAGTCTCTATACTAAGGCTTTACTAAATTAATCTTTGGTTTAAATACGGTTTTTTTAGCAGGTTCTAAGCATAAACTGAAGAAGCAGCCAGAACCCCTGTATGGAATGAACCATGCTCTGGAAAGGAAGGGCATTTGATTTGATAGACAAACTAGAGCTTTTCTACTCTATAATATATAGTGTACAGTTGAAAAGCTTTTTCTGCCGTGAAATGAGGTAATTCAATTCTAAATAGGTGTAAAACCTGTAAAGTGCATCTGGTGCCAAAAATCTACTATATAAGGAGTAACCCATTAGTGAGAAGAGAGAAGTTGAACAAAACAAACAGGTTCAGCAAATGAGGATTGGGAAGGGTGCTGGAGCACCTTACTTTTCAGGTACTTAAGGAAAAGCAGCATGGAAAGGCTCGTTAAACAAAAAGTAGTATAGAGCAGCCCTATTAGGTTAATCAACTGTTTTAATGATTCTCTTTTAAGGATAGAAGTTCAGTTTAGTTACTAGAGCTTATTCAGAATAACCTCTTTTTGAAATATTTGCAGCAGTAAGTAAAGAGAATCTATAGGAATATATCAAGCAGGTGAGTTGTATACAGGAAGGGTTTGTTTCTGCTAAGGAGCTATTTTGTTTAAGGTAAGCTAATTGCCTTTGTGTGAATCTACTTATCATGCTTATATACTATTAGGAAAATAGTATTAATTCAGAAGGGTGCGAAGAAATAGGAAATTGTATAAAAATAATAAAATCTTACTTGTAGGTGAGTGAGAAAGAATACCTTTGATAGGAGTGTGAGCCCTGTACTGAAGTGATGCTGTAGCAAGGCGTATATAATTTATAAAGCTTCTAAATAGTGCCTAAACAGGCTATTCTTGAGGGTTTAATGGGAGAAACTACCCTAAAAACAGGAGTTGGTTACCCTCTAAAAATAAGAAATATTGTGTTTGATTAATGGTCATCGGGTAGTAGATTTGTGCCCGTAATGTACTTTCACTATTCTTTAACACTACAATTGAGCTATGATTAGCTGTAAAAAGAGAGCAAAATATATTTTCCTACTCCCTTTTCTCTTTGTCTTCTTTGTTTTTTCATCCGCCTTTGCACAGGCACCTGAACAAATGGGCGTTGAAGGGAAAGCAGGGGTAACCCCGCAGCCCGCATCGGCGGCCGCTCCTGGTGTCGGAGAAGCAAGCGCTGACGCTGGCGTCATTGACAACGGGATGACCCTCTTCAAAAACAACTGTGTGCAGTGTCACTCTGTAGGAACAGATGTTGTGGTTGGGCCTGGTCTTCGTGATGTTCATAAAAGAAGGTCAGAAGCCTGGTTGTTGAAATGGATTAAGAACTCTAGTGCTCTTATTCAAAGCGGAGACAAGGATGCAGTTGCGGTATTCAATGAGTACTCAAAACAGCAAATGCCTTCTTTTGCTTTCTCTGATGAGGAAATCAGTTCTATTATTGCCTATATCGCAAGCGAAAGCGCGAATCCAGCTACAGCTGCCGCTCCTTCTGAAGGACCTGAGGGTGCTACCCCAGGTGAGAACGTGGGTACTAACGCAATTGGTAACGTAGGTGGTACAGTAGACCTTCTCCTGGTTGTCTTGGTAGTTGTGTTGATCGTGTTGGTAATCACCTTGTTGATTATTGCCTCAGTTTTGAAAAACTACCTGAAAAGCAAAGGCGATTTAACTGGTGCTGAGCAGGAGATGCTGGAGCGTAGAACTAACTTCGCTAACATCTATAAGTCTAAAGCAGTTAGAATCATTGTAGGGTTGATCTTCGTGGTGGTATTGATTGATATCTCCATAGACAGCGTGATGGGTATTGGTATTCACCAAGGATACGCTCCAAGACAACCTATCGCTTTCTCTCACAAACTGCACGCTGGTGACCACCAGATCAACTGTAACTATTGCCACACCTCTGTTTATAAGAGCTCAAGTGCCAATATTCCATCTGCGAACATCTGTATGAACTGCCATAGCCAGATCAAGAAAGAATCGCCAGAAATTCAGAAGATCTATCGTGCCATTGAAAACAATAAGCCTATTGAGTGGGTGCGGGTACATAACCTGCCTGACCTGGCGTACTTTAACCACTCCCAGCATACTAAAGTTGGTGGCGTTGAGTGCCAGACCTGCCATGGTCCGATTGAAACTATGGAAGTGGTAGCGCAATACTCTCCATTGACCATGGGCTGGTGTATTGATTGCCACAGAAACACCCCTCTTAATACTGAAGGCAATGCCTATTATGACAACTTAGTAAAGTTGCATGAGAAGCAATCTAAAGGCGCATTTGTGGTGGCGTCTCAAGGTGGTACAGAATGTTCTAAGTGCCACTACTAATCAATTCCATATCCTGAATTTGAGTTTTTGAGATATATGCAAGAAACAATTAAATACTGGAGAGGGGTAGAGGAGTTAAACAATACTCCGGAATTCCAGAAGCATGCTCATAACGAGTTTCCTGAGTTCCTGCCAGTAAGTGAAGCTAACGGAGAGGAATCCTCTTCCACTGTGGCTCCAAGACGTGATTTCTTAAAGTTACTAGGCTTTGGCGTGGCTGCGGCTACGCTGGCTTCCTGTGAGTCGCCGGTACGGAAAGCAATCCCATACCTTAATAAGCCAGAAGAAGTAGAGCCAGGAATTCCTAACTGGTATGCTTCAACTTATTTCATGGGTGATTTCTACAACCCGGTGTTGGTGAAAACCCGTGAAGGTCGTCCCATCAAAGTAGAGGGAAACAACCTTTCCCCACTCACTCAGGGAGGAACGCACGCTCGTTCACAGGCTTCTCTGTTAAGCCTGTATGATAACAACCGTCTGAAAGGACCAGTTGCCAAAGGAAAAGAGACTACCTGGCAGAACGTTGACCAGGAGATCCGGACCCGCTTAACTGGAGTGACTGGAAGAGTGGTCTTGTTATCAAATACTATTATCAGCCCAAGTACAAAAGCGGTAATCCGTGAATTTGGTGCCCAATTCCCTGCTTTTGAACATGTGACTTATGATGCAAATTCAGCATCGGCCTTGTTAAGAGCCAATGGGGGAGTGGTGCCAGGATATGATTTCAGCAAAGCCAGAGTGATTGTTTCTATCGGCGCTGATTTCCTAGGTACATGGATTTCTCCGGTTGAGTATTCCAAGCAATACATTGTAAACCGGAAAGTGACGGCAGACAAGCCAACCATGTCTCGCCACTTCCAGTTTGAAACGTTCTTGTCAATGACTGGTGCCAACGCTGATGTGCGTGTGCCAGTTAAACCTTCTGAGTATGGGGCAGTAGTTGCTGCTTTATATAATAGAATAGCTGGTGGTACTGGCGGGCAAACTATTCAGGCACCTGCTGTTGCTTCTGCTACAAAACAGATTGATGCAGCAGCCAGAGAATTGCTGGCGAACCGCGGTGGAGCTTTAGTTGTTTCAGATTCTAATGATCCGGCTGTTCAAACCTTGGTAACTGCTATCAATACATCGTTAGGAGCAAACGGAACAACCATCAACCCTGCTGCCCCTTCTTATGTTCGTCAAGGTGATGACGCCCGTGTGCTGCGTTTGATCAATGACATGAACAGAGGTGCTGTTGGTGCGGTGATCTTCTACGGTACAAACCCAGTTTATGACCACCCGCTAAGCCAGCAGGTTGTAAGTGGTTTGAAGAAAGTAGGCGTAAAGATCTCCTTCTCTGACAGAGTTGATGAAACTGCTTCTCTAGTAGACTATATCTGTCCAGACAACCACTACCTGGAGTCCTGGAATGACTTCGAGCCAAAAAGAGGCTTCCTGAGCTTAGCTCAGCCAACTATCACTACCATCTTCAATACAAGACAGGCACAGGATTCATTATTGAAATGGACTGGCTCTACTTCTGATTACTATTCTATAATTCAGAGAACCTGGTCTGGTATTGTAGCAGGTGGTACCGCTTGGGACAAAGTAGCACACGATGGGGTTGCTTTAGGTACAACGGGTGCGAATGATCCAGTTTCCCCTGCCGCACCAATGACTTTAGCTGCTGCAGCCGTAGCCCTTAACAAAGCTGGACGAGCCGCAGGTGGAAATAACAACACCCTTGAGCTTGAAATCTACGAGAAAGTAGCGATAGGAGCAGGCCAGCACTCAAACAACCCTTGGTTGCAGGAGATGTCTGACCCAACCACTAAAGCTACCTGGGACAACTATGTTGCTATCTCACCTGCTACTGCAAAGCGTTTAGAAATTGAGCAGAATGATGTAGTACGCGTAACTGCAAGAGGTAAATCCATTGAGTTGCCAGCGCTTGTTCAGCCAGGTCAGGCTCCTAACACAATTGCAATAGCTATTGGTTACGGCCGTACCCATGCAGGGCAAGCAGCCAATAACGTAGGTGCAAACGTCTATCCGTTGGTGACGGTAGCCGGTGATTCCCTTCAATTCTCAAACACAGTTACTCTTGAGAAGGTAGGCGCTGATAAGCCAATTGCCCAGACACAGACGCACCACACGGTAATGGGACGTATTGTGGTTCAGGAGAACACACTGAAAGAATACCAGAAAGATCCGAAGAGCGTAACTGAGTACGTGCGCATTGCAACGCCAGATGGCCCGCAAGCACCGCAGAAAATTTCGCTTTGGCAGGATTACGAGTACAAGAACCATCACTGGGGTATGGTCATTGACCTGAACTCTTGTATTGGTTGCGGTACTTGTACCATCAGCTGCCAGGTGGAGAATAACGTACCGGTTGTAGGTAAACAAGAAGTACTGAACCGTCGCGAAATGCACTGGTTACGTATTGACCGTTACTACAGCAGTGATGCAACTCGTGAAGACGGTGGATTTGAGAAGATGGAGAATCCGTCTGAGAACCCATCAGTTATCTTCCAGCCAATGCTTTGCCAGCACTGTAACCATGCTCCATGTGAAACAGTATGCCCGGTTGCAGCAACCATGCACAGCACAGAAGGTATCAACCAAATGGTATACAACCGTTGCGTAGGTACCCGCTATTGCGCAAACAACTGCCCGTATAAAGTGCGTCGTTTCAACTGGTTCAACTATGCCAACAACGAGAAGTTCGACTACCAAATGAACAACGACCTTGGCAAGATGGTGTTGAACCCAGATGTAACCGTACGTTCCCGTGGGGTTATGGAGAAATGTACGTTCTGCGTACAGCGTATCCAGTATGGTAAACTGGAAGCGAAGAAAGAAGGTCGACGTCCGGTAGATGGTGAAATTGTTACCGCTTGTGCTCAGGCCTGTCCTACCAATGCTATCATCTTTGGTGACATGCTTGATCCAAACAGCCAGGTATCACAGATCCTGAACCGCGAGAAAGGCGAGCGTGCTTTCCACGTACTGGAAGAATTGAACACTCAGCCAAACGTGACTTACTTAACCAAAATCAGAAACCAAGCTTAATTTAACTCAAAAAGATATATGCAGCACGTATCTCCGATAAGAGAGCCCTTAGTAACTGGGGGTAAAACTTATGCAGACATCACGGAAGACGTATGCCGGCAGGTAGAAGCCAAGCCGAATATGCGTTGGATGATGGCCCTGGGAGTTTCTCTGATTTTTCTAGCCATCTTTTTCTACTCAGTATACCGAACCCTTTGGTTCGGTATAGGGGAGTGGGGACTAAATAAAACTGTAGGTTGGGCATGGGATATCACCAACTTCGTGTGGTGGGTAGGTATTGGTCACGCCGGTACTCTGATCTCAGCGATTTTGTTGTTGTTCCGTCAGAAGTGGAGAACTTCAATCAACCGCGCCGCCGAAGCAATGACAATTTTCGCGGTAATCTGTGCGGCTATGTTCCCGGTTCTTCACATGGGCCGTCCGTGGTTAGCATATTGGGTATTGCCTCTTCCAAACACCTTCGGTTCTCTTTGGGTAAACTTTAACTCCCCACTACTTTGGGACGTATTTGCGATCAGTACTTACTTCTCTGTATCACTGGTTTTCTGGTACATAGGTCTAATTCCTGACTTTGCAACCATTCGTGACAGAGCTACCGGACCAATTGCTCGTAGAGCATATGCTTTGTTGAGTATGAACTGGACCGGATCTGCGAAACACTGGTCACGTTATGAGACAGTTTCCCTGATCTTAGCAGGTTTGGCAACTCCTCTGGTACTTTCGGTACACACCATTGTATCCATGGACTTTGCAACATCTGTAATCCCAGGATGGCACACCACTATCTTCCCTCCTTACTTCGTTGCAGGTGCAATCTTCTCTGGTTTTGCAATGGTATTGACCTTAATGATCGTTACCCGCAAAGTGTTCAAACTAGAGGATTACATCACCTTGGAGCACGTAGAGTCCATGAACAAGGTAATCACTCTTACAGGATCTATTGTAGGGGTGGCGTACATTACTGAGTTCTTCATCGCTTGGTATTCTGGTGTAGAGTATGAGCAGTATGCCTTCATTAACCGTGCTACGGGTCCTTACTGGTGGGCATACTGGTCCATGATGACGTGTAACGTAATCACGCCTCAGTTATTTTGGTTCCGTTCTATCCGTCGTAGCTTAACGGCTACGTTCATCATCTCCATCTTCGTAAACATCGGGATGTGGTTTGAGCGTTTCGTGATCATTGTAACTTCCTTGCACCGTGACTACTTGCCATCCAGCTGGGTAATGTTCTCTCCAACCAGTATAGATGTTGGGATTTATGTTGGAACTATGGGTTTGTTCATGACCTTGTTCCTTCTTTTCGCCAAGTTCTTCCCAGTAGTAAACATGGCCGAGGTAAAATCAATTTTGAAGTCGTCTTCTGGAGTAAGCCACACGCATAACCCAGACGCATCAATGCACGGCACAGCACCTAAAAACTCTCACAAACATGACTAGTAAGAAATATATACTCGGTGTATTTGAAGACGAGGATGTGCTGCTGAACGCCATTGAAAAGACTCGCGCGGCAGGCACTAAAATCTATGACGTTTTCTCTCCTTACCCTATTCACGGGATTGATGACGTGATGGGCATTGAACGTTCAAGATTGCCTATTGTGGCTTTCTTCTGCGGTCTTTGCGGAACCTCCTTCGCGTTATGGATGCAGATTTACATGTTGGGGTTTGACTGGCCAATGATCATTGGTGGTAAACCACACATTGCCATCCCAAGCTTTATTCCGGTTACGTTTGAGTTAACCGTACTTTTTGCAGCCTTCGGAATGGTGATCACCTTTTTTATCATAAGTGGCCTGCGTCCTACCCTGAAAGTTCCGGTGATGGATGTTCGTTCTACCGATGATAAGTACGTGATGGCAATTGAATTGAAAGAAGGTACTGATATCAACAAATTGAATGATCTTCTCCGTTCTAACGGGGCTATAGAAGTTAACGAGAAGGAGGTAGTTAAATAATGAACAATTTCTTTAGAACTGGGGCTAAAGCCTCCATGATTCTTTTCTCTTCCGCTCTTATTGTTTCTTGCGGCAGCAATGACCAAGATCCAGGGCTAGAATATGCACCGGACATGTACTATCCAGTAGCATATGAGCCACTGAAGCAATTAGCAGATAACAAGAATGCCATCAATCCAGGTGGGTTGAACATGCGCGTTCCGGCTTCTAATACTATCGCAAGAGGTAAACTTGGGTTTTACACCCGTATTTCAAAAGATAGCGCAGAAGTAGCGGGTAGAGAATTGGTGAACCCTGTTTCCAGAACTAGCCAAAACCTGGAAGAAGGAAAAACTTTGTACCTGCGCTTTTGCTCTCCTTGCCATGGTGAAACTGGTCTAGGTGATGGTGCAGTAGGAGTGAAGTTCAAGGGGGTACCTAATTATACCCAGGGTCGTTACGCTACTTTACCAGTAGGACACATCTACCACGTGATTGTGAATGGACGTGGTCGTATGATGCCTCACGGGACACAGGTAAACCCAACAGAGCGTTGGAAAATAGCCATGTATGTGCAGCAGCTGCAGAAAGGGATAACTGATGCCAGTGGAGCTGATGCTAATGATACAGGTTCTCTACAAGCAGGTGAACCAAAAGGAGCAAGTACAACCGAGAATACGAACCCAGTAACAGGTACTACAGCTGATCCAACTAAGGACACGCGTAACTAACCTATAAAAGGTATTTTAGAAATGATAACTGAAGAAAGACTTAGTATCCCTAAAAGAACCACTACCCGGTTCTTCTACATGATAGCTATTGGGTTAGTACTCTTGGTAGCCGGTCTGATCATTGCTGCAAATTTCAGCGGTGGTGGTCATGGAGAAGAACACGGTGCAGCGGCTGGTCACCACGCCGCTGGCTGGGGGCAACGTTTGCTAGCTAACCTTTGGATGAACAATGTGTACTTCACCGGTATTGCGGTAGTTGGGGTATTGTTTGTAGCCATTCAATATGTAGCCTATGCAGGTTGGTCTGTTTTAATCAAGCGAGTTCCAGAAGCATTAGGAGCTTATTTACTGGTTGGTGGTGTCATTATGTTGTTAGTGTTCTTGGTTCCCATCATCTTCACTGGCCATAATACCTTATTTCACTGGACAGACCATTCTGTACATGAAGTAGGTAACCCTAACTATGACCCCATCATTGTTGGGAAGAGCGGTTACCTGAACACAACCTTCTATGTGATTAGAATGGTAGCCTATTTCACTTTGTGGTTCCTTTTCTTCAAATGGATGAGAAGAGAATCATTAGCGGAAGATTTGAACGGTGGTTTGTTACACTATAACAAAAGCATCAGATTAGGAGCAACTTTCCTGGTAGTTTTCGGGGTTACTTCTTCTATGTCTGCCTGGGATTGGGTATTGTCAATTGACACTCACTGGTTCAGTACCATGTTTGGTTGGTATGTATTCGCCAGTTGGTGGGTATCTGGTTTAGCAGCCATCACGTTGACCATCATCATCCTGAAGCAGAATGGCTACATGACAATGGTTACATCTAACCACTTGCATGACCTTGGTAAATTCCTTTTTGGTTTCAGTATCTTCTGGACCTACATCTGGTTCTCTCAATTCATGCTGTATTGGTATGCCAACATCCCAGAAGAAGTTATCTACTACCAAGAGCGTTTAGGGGGAAATAACAATCATTACACTTGGATCTTCTTCTTTAACCTATTAATAAACTTTGCTTTCCCTTTCCTTGTTCTAATGACAAGAGATGCAAAGCGTCAAATGATCATGCTGAAGATTGTGTGTATCGCTATCCTGATTGGTCACTGGTTTGATTTCTATATGATGATCATGCCAGGAACTATGCGCGGAGAAAGCGGTTTTGGACTAATAGAAATTGGTACAGCTTTAACCTTCCTGGGTCTGTTCTTGTGGAGATTCTCTAATGAGTTAGGCAAGGCATCGTTGGTTCCTGTGAACCACCCATTCGTGGAAGAAAGTGCTCACCATCACGTATAAGACTTACATTTAAAGACACGGATAATGATTACGATTGCAGTAGCACTATCAATCATCCTTTTACTGGTCATCCTTTACCTTCTGTTTAGAATCCAAGTCTTGGCTTCTATTTTCAAGGGAAGTTATAGAACCGACATCGGTAGAAGCAACAAGGTAAACGCCGCTCTTTTTATCGCCTTCTTCTTTGTTATGGGAGCCCTGTTTGTATGGTCTTTCATGAGTTCAAAAGAAGGAATGATTCTTCCGGTTGCCTCTGAACACGGCATTGCTATTGACAGCATGTTCTGGTTAACAATGGCGGTAATTGGGTTTGTATTTGTTCTTACCCACATCCTCCTATTTTTCTATTCTTACAAATACCAGCACAAAGAAGGAAAAGTGGCCTATTACTACCCACACAATAACAAGATCGAGATTATCTGGACTGTTATTCCTGCGGTTGTGATGGCTTTGCTAGTATTCTCTGGTTGGAAAACCTGGGCTAAGATCACCAGCCCTGCTCCAGAAAATGCAGTGGTAGTAGAAGTGATGGGGAAGCAGTTTAACTGGTTAACCCGTTACCCCGGCGCAGATAACAAACTTGGTCTTGTGAAGCATACGTTGATTGATGCCACCAACGAGTTTGGAATTGATTTGAATGACAATAACGCAAAGGATGATTTCCCTGGTGAGCCTAGTGCTTTCCACGTACCAAAAGGTACTCCGGTGTTATTGAAAATCAGATCAAGAGATGTAATCCACAGTGTATTCCTTCCTCACTTCCGCGTAAAGATGGATGCTGTACCTGGAATGCCGACTACCTTCTGGTTTATCCCAACCAAAACTACTTCAGAGATGCAATCTGAAACAGGCAATGCTAACTTTCAATATGAATTAGCTTGTACTGAGGTTTGCGGACGTGGCCACTTCGCCATGAAACTGAACATGATTGTAGATGAACCTGAAGAATATCAAAAGTGGGTAGCTGCTCAACAAAAGAAAACGTTTCTTACCCAGTTACAGGCAGCTCCGGCTGACAGTACTGTAGGTTCTGTAGCAGTAAACGCCACCGCTGATGCAGCAGGAGCTTCTTCTGCCCCTAAACAATAGTTATAATCTTTTAACAGTACTGTATGTCTACTACGGATATTTCATTACATAAAGATGTGCACGCAGGACACGATGATCATCATGACGACCATGACCACGATCAGAGTTTCATTGAGAAGTACATCTTTAGCCAAGACCATAAAGTAATTGCAAAACAATTCTTGTTTGCAGGTATTTTCTGGGCAATCATTGGCGGTACCTTTTCTAGTTTGTTCCGGATGCAGTTAGGCTTCCCGGAAGCAACCTTCACCTTCCTGGAGCCCTTGTTAGGGAAGTGGGTAGACGGTGGCAAGCTTAACCCTGAGTTCTACCTGGCTTTAGTAACCATGCACGGGACCATCATGGTGTTCTTCGTGCTGACGGCAGGTCTTTCTGGTACTTTCAGTAACTTCCTGATTCCGCTACAGATTGGAGCCCGTGACATGGCTTCTGGTTTCATGAACATGCTTTCTTTCTGGTTCTTCTTCCTGGCCAGTGTGATCATGTTCTACTCTATCTTCTTAGAGACAGGACCTGCTGCTGGTGGTTGGACAGTATATCCTCCATTAAGTGCCTTGCCTCAGGCTATTGCTGGATCTGGTGCGGGTATGACCATGTGGTTGGTGAGTATGGCATTGTTCATTGTTTCCCAGTTATTAGGTGGTGTAAACTACATTACTACTGTGATCAACATGCGGACACGCGGTCTTTCCATGACTAAGTTGCCGTTGACCATCTGGGCATTCTTCTTAACAGCTGTTTTAGGCCTTTTAGCCTTCCCGGTGCTTTTCTCAGCTGCACTTCTTTTGATCTTTGACCGTTCATTTGGAACAAGCTTCTTCCTTTCTGATATCTATGTAGCAGGGGAGGCGCTAACCCATACAGGTGGTAGTCCGGTATTATTCCAGCATTTGTTCTGGTTCTTAGGTCACCCTGAGGTGTACATCGTGATTCTGCCAACTTTTGGTATTGTATCTGAGATTATTGCTACCAACTCACGTAAGCCTATCTTCGGTTACCGTGCTATGATTGGCTCTATGTTAGGTATTGCCTTACTTTCTTTCATTGTATGGGCGCACCACATGTTCGTTTCAGGTATGAACCCGTTCTTAGGATCTGTGTTCATGTTCTTGACGTTGATCATTGCGGTTCCATCAGCTGTGAAAGTTTTTAACTGGATCGCTACGCTTTGGAGAGGTAATATTAACTTTACCACAGCCATGCTTTTCTCAGTTGCCTTCGTTTCCCTGTTTATCTCTGGTGGGGTAACTGGTATCATCTTAGGTAACTCTGCACTTGATATCCAATTACATGATACTTATTTCGTAGTAGCTCACTTCCACTTAGTAATGGGTAGTGCGGCCTTCTTCGGGATGTTTGCCGGGGTATACCACTGGTTCCCTAAGATGTTTGGTCGTATGATGGATGAAAAATTAGGTTACATTCACTTCTGGATTACCTTTGCTAGTGTGTACCTGATCTTCATGCCGATGCACTACATTGGTATTGCTGGTTTCCCAAGAAGATATTACACCTGGACCGGTTTTGATGTTTTCAATAAGTTCATGGACATGAACTCGTTCATTACTATTGTAGCTGTCCTTGCTTTCGCTGCCCAGTTCTTCTTCCTGTTCAACTTTTTCTACAGCATTTTCAGAGGTAGAAGAGCGACAGAGAATCCTTGGAAATCAAACACCTTAGAGTGGACAACTCCTGTCAACCCAGGCCACGGTAACTGGCCAGGTCCGCTTCCGGTTGTGTACAGATGGCCTTATGACTACAGCAAGCCAGGAGCACCGCAGGACTTTATCCCTCAAAACGTACCATTCTCTCAAACGCAGTCTTCTAACTTGCCGCATGAGAGAGATGATTTCGAATAAAGAATGAGAGATAAATCTTTTATTAGTAAAAGGTTTAAAAGAATAGGAGTACTTACAATTGCTTCTGTTTATATATTAATCTTAGTAGGGGGGATCGTTCGTAGCACTGGTTCCGGTATGGGTTGTCCAGACTGGCCGAAGTGTTTCGGATCGTGGGTCCCCCCCACTAGTTTAGAGCAACTACCTTCAGATTATCTGGAGGTATACAAAGAGAAGCGCATTCAGAAGAATGAGCGCATCGGGAAAGTTCTTCAAGGTTTTGGTTTTACAGAAGTAGCCCAGGAAATCTTTGCACATCCTTCTCAGTACATTGAAACAGAATTCAATGCCACTAAGACCTGGATTGAGTATGTGAACAGATTGGTAGGCGTGGTAATTGGGCTTTTAGTTTTCTTAACAGTTCTTTTCTCTTTTCCTTTACTGAAATCTGATTCAAAGATTTTCATTGGGGCAGTAGCTTCCTTTTTACTGGTTGTATTTCAGGGGTGGTTGGGTTCATTAGTTGTGTCCACTAATCTTCTGCCTGAAATGGTAACCCTGCACATGGCACTGGCATTGGTTCTGGTAGCAGTGTTGATTTACATTGTAGTCAGAGTTCAGAGAGAGAAGTTGTTTTCTACAGTAGCTTTAGGTTCAGGTAACCTTCAGTTTCTCCTGGGATTGTCTCTTTTGATAACTTTCCTGCAAGTAATACTTGGCACCCAGGTAAGAGAACAGGTAGACATTGTTGCTTATAATTTGGGAAACCTTCAAAGGGAAACCTGGATAGAAAGATTAGGCACCTCCTTTTATGTGCATAGGTCTCTTTCTATTCTGTTAGTAGTATTGAATGTGGGCCTCTACTTTTCTGTAAGAAAGCTGCAAAACCTTAAATTGCTTTTAATGGCAAGAATGGTGTTAGCTGTGATTGCTGCTGAAGTTCTTTTAGGTATTGTGTTATCTTATCTGGGTTTACCAGCGTTCGCGCAACCACTACATTTGCTTTTCGGAACTTTGTTGTTCGGGCTGCAATATTTGCTGCTTATAAGTTATTTTTACGCTCAGAAACCTAATCAACCTACACCCGAGTTGGTGGCATAAACACGTTTATGTTCGTACAAGACGTAACATCATCCAGTGCCCAGACATCATCGGCTATGAGTAAAGCAACCGCTTATTTTCAATTATTAAAATTCAGGCTTTCCGCCACGGTAGCTTTCTCCAGTGCCATTGGTTTTCTTTTAGGAAGACCTAATGCGTCTTGGGTTGATACTGCTTTAGTAATGCTGGGCGGTTTATTGGTAACTGGCTCAGCAAATATCATCAATCAGGTTCTTGAAATAGATCTGGATAAGATGATGAAAAGAACTGCCAAACGCCCACTTCCCACAGGAGTACTTTCTGTGCAGGAAGCGATCGTTTTCTGTGTACTACTTTGTTTGGCAGGAGTAAGCCTTCTTGGTCTTTACTTTAACTGGCTTGCGGCAGCTCTTTCTTTCCTTTCATTGCTGTTGTATGGGTTCTTTTACACCCCTTTAAAAAGACTATCTCCTATTTGTGTTTTTGTAGGAGCTATACCTGGAGGTTTACCTCCCTTGATTGGATGGGTAGCTGGTACAGGATACATAGGAGTAGAAGCTTGGATCTTATTTGGGATTCAGTTTATTTGGCAGTTCCCTCATTTTTGGGCCATTGCCTGGGTTCTGGATGACGATTATAAAAAGGCAGGATTCAAAATGTTGCCTATGGCAGGTGGAAAGAACCTGAAAACTGCTATCCAGATCATGATCTATACGTTACTGCTTATCCCTTTAGGATTACTCCCTATGCAGTTTGGGATGGCAGGGAAAACCTCCGCTTTTATAGCGGTGGTTTGTGGAGTATTATTTTTGATGCAAACTTTTTATCTCATGCATACCTGCTCTAAAAGGGCAGCCATGAATATCATGTTTGGTTCATTTCTGTACTTGCCAATTGTGCAGATAGCTTTTGTGGTAGATAGAATTTAATAGAAGTTGGAAATGATAATGAATTCTGAAATACAGGCTACACAACGACGGGTAAACCCGTTGAAGTTCATGCTAGTTTTATTGATAGTGAGCATCGTTATGATGTTCGCAGCCTTTACCAGTGCCTATATTGTGCGCCGGGAAGAAGGTAACTGGTTAGAGTTTGATCTACCAGGGGTTTTGTTACTAAATACCCTTGTACTGGTTCTGAGCAGCGTGTTTATGCAGTGGGCATATGTGTCTGCAAGAAAAGACAACCTGAAGAACCTGAAGCTGGCCTTAGTACTGACGATTGTGGCAGGATTTGCTTTCTTAGTTGGTCAATGGGAGGGTTGGGGAGAGTTAGTCCGTAATAATGTTTACTTTGGAGGAACCACTGCTAACCCATCTGGCTCTTTTCTGTATGTTTTAACCGGCGTTCACGCATTTCACTTAGTAACGGGGTTAATTTTTCTGATTATTGTAGTAATTTCGGCGCTACGGTACAGAGTACATTCCAAAAATCTTACCCGTATAGAGTTGTGTACTATTTACTGGCACTTCTTGGGGGCTCTTTGGATTTACCTGTACGTATTCCTAGTTTTGAACCATTAATAATTCTGTAACACATATGTCGCAAACAACAACCTTTGAGCAGCCTAATACTGGCACCTGGGATGGAGGGAACGAGCCTTTCAAGGCAAGTTATGGTAAACTGATGATGTGGTTTTTCCTCTTATCAGATGCCTTTACCTTTGCTGCTTTCTTAACCACCTATGGATTAGCCCGTCATCGGCATAGAGCCTATGAAGGAACACCTGAAGCGTTCACCTTCTCCACGGAATGGTGGCCAATCCCAGATAAAGTTTTCAATGCATTTCCTGGTTTCCATGGTGTAGACTGGCCGCTTGCTTTTGTGGCTTTAATGACCATGATCCTTATCCTTTCTTCTGTAACCATGGTGTTAGCCGTGGAAGCAGGACACAGAATGGACAAAAATGATGTGCAGAAATGGTTGTTGTGGACTATCCTTTTCGGATCTATGTTCTTGGGTTGCCAGGCTTGGGAGTGGTCCCACTTTATTGCCGGAACTGAGGGAGGCATGAAACTGGCTGACGGTAGTGTTATCCATGGGGCTAATCTGATCGTAAACCAATATGGTCCTCCCTTGTTTGCAGACTTGTTCTTTTTCATCACTGGTTTCCATGGTACTCACGTATTCAGTGGGGTGGTGTTGTTGATCATGATCTTCATCAATACCGTAAATGGAGTGTACCACAGAAGAGGGCACTATGAAATGGTAGAGAAAGTAGGGTTGTACTGGCACTTTGTAGACTTGGTGTGGGTATTCGTATTTACCTTCTTCTACTTAGTGTAATTGTTGGACTGATATAAACTGAATAGACATGGCATCGCATTCACATCATGCAGACGAGTTTGGCCAAACAGGAGAAATTCCTAAGGCACAAACAAAAGCTATCTGGAAGACCTTCTTCATCCTTTGCGCACTTACCGCTGTAGAATTCGCGTTCGCGTTCATGATGGACGCAGGTACTTTGCGTAACGCCATCTTCATTGGCCTTACCCTTTTCAAAGCATTCTATATAGTAGGAGAATTCATGCACTTGAAACATGAAACCAAAGGTCTTATCTGGGCTGTGTTGGTTCCTACTGTACTGCTGGTTTGGCTACTAGTAGCGTTACTGGTAGAGGGTACTTTCTACGGTGAATCCGTATTCAATTATTTCGAATAATGAGTCCAAAAAAAGCCCTGGTACTGGGTACGCTACTACTGCTACCCGTACTGGTGTTTTTATTCCTTAAGATGTTCGGAGTGAATAGATTTTCACTCCGAACTTATTTTCCGGCTACTGTAGATTCTACTCAGGTGGCTGGTGAATGGAAGTATGATACCACGTATCATCAAGTTCCAGATTTCAAGTTAACCTCTCATACTGGCACTGCTTTTTCCCAGAAAGATCTGGAAGGTAAAATCTATGTTGCCAACTTCTTTTTTACATCTTGCAAGGGTCCTTGTACCCAGATGAGTACCCAACTCTCAAGAGTACAGGATGCCTTCAGGCTACAGCCAGATGTAAGAATCATTTCCCACACCCTCAAACCGCAGGAAGATTCGCCAGCAGTTCTAAGTGAGTATGCTGAAAGTTTCAAAGCCAGACCCAACAAATGGATTTTCCTGACTGGTCCTGAAAATGAAATACAGCGTTTAGCGGAGAAGGGGTACAGACTTACTTCCTTAGAAAGCGCCTTGCCCGATGGTTCCCCTGCCTTACTTCAATCTAACCGGTTTGTGCTGGTAGACAAAGAAAAACATGTAAGGGGTATTTATGACGGAACCGATGCGGCAGACGTAGACCGATTAATTACAGAAATAAACGTACTCCTTTCTGAGTACAATCTAGATAATGGAAAATAAAGCTTTGGGTAACCCTAATGATACCCGGTACCTCATCATCATTGGCATTCTTTCAGTTGTTGTTCCGCTGTTAGTTGCCTTTTTGCTTTTTATGCCGCAAACTGGGAAATTAGGAGACTTAGATGTGTCCTTTCTTCCTAAGCTACATGCGGTATTAAATTCTCTTACTGCTTTGGCTCTTGTTTTTGGTTATTACCAGATCAAACAGCAGAATCGCAGATTACACCGGTTTGGCATGGTAACCGCCTTTGTGCTTTCTGCCTTTTTCCTGATTTCATATGTGACCTACCACTACCAGGCAGCCCCAACTTCCTATGGTGGAGAGGGAACTATCAAAATGGTGTACTACTTTATTCTGATCACACATATTATTCTGGCAGCGGTAATTGTACCGTTGGTGTTGCTCTCTGTTTACTTTGCTATATCGGGGCAGTATGCTCGCCATCGGAAAATTTCAAGATGGACGTTCCCGCTTTGGCTGTATGTAGCCGTAACCGGAGTGGTGGTGTATTTGATGATTTCGCCGTATTATACTTGAAACTTTACCGTAGCGTTGGTGTTCTAGAATAGAGTAAAGCGAAGTAAAATGATTAAAAAATATATCTTCTGGTTGGGGTGCTTTCTATTAGTAGTGCTCCTGACTTTACAGGCAGAACCCACTCAGGCGCAATGTGCCATGTGTACCGCCTCTGTTGAATCTTCTTCCCAGTCTGGTGATAGTATTGCAAACGGCTTAAACAAAGGAATTCTATACCTTATGGCTGTCCCGTATATTATTGCCTGTTGTGTAGGCTTCTTCTGGTATAAGTACAGCCGAAAAAAATAGTCTGGAATCCTGCACCATTAAATGGCTGGGTTGGAGATGAAGTGTCCCGCTGTCTAGGGGCCAATGCTTACCCATTTGGCTTTAAGACTTCACAGGTTTGATCAATTCCGGAGAAATTCTCCTTTTGTGGATTCAGTTTTAAAATTGAGCTAGGCTTTTAATGGGGTGCCATGTACATGAGCTACGGCCTTTCAGTAGTCATTGTGTTCCTGATAGGTGTTTCTCTATATTTCCTGGCTCATGATCCGCCCACTTGGGTATACCTCACGGCAGTACCTACCATTGTTATTTTCTTTAACTCCTTTGCTTTTCAGGTACGCGCAGGTCATGATGCTGTATTTCTTTGGGAGTGTTTCCTTTGATCTAAAGTACAAGAGAGTTTAAAATAGATCTTGGCTTAAACAGGTTTGTTTCTGTCTACTACTTTTCAGCCTTTTCTGAGTATTTCTGTTTTAAGGCCGTTTACACTAAACCAGGTCTGAAACGTTTTATATCACCTCCTGTATCTTCTTTTAGGCTGATTGTAGGGCAAATGCCCGTTTTATGGCTAAATTCGGAAAAAAAGCAGAGTTGAAGTCCCGGTTTACTATTCCTTTTGTTTTCTTACTTACCTCCTTGGTGTTAGGTAGCCTTGCCGCTATTCTGCAGATGAGTGTGCAACGCGACCTGCTGGAAGCCCCAGAAAGGCAAATGGTGGAGGAAGTGCAAGGTCGGCTTCAGGTGCTCGTGCAGAAGGCTAAGGAGGAATTGGTGCAGGTCTCTCAATCTGTGCAGCCCGAATCAGGCCTGTTTTCTAGAAACCTTCCTAAAACCACTGTTCCGGTATTTATTTTCAGGCAAAACAAATTGGTGTTTTGGTCAGATCATTCTATCCGGCCTGACATCTCGCCTGACTACGTGAGTAAAAGGCTGCAGGTAGTGGAGAACAGGTTCGGCCGTTACCTGGTAGTGCGGCATCAGCCAAATAGTATCTACACTGCTTTGGCTGTTATTCCGCTGGAGGTACGGTACGGTATTAGCAATGCTTACCTCAGGAGCGGCTTAAATCCTGACATCTTTGAAGATCATGCCGCCTCGCTTCATCTGGAACAAAGACGAGGAACCCTTCCTATTGTTGACAAACGAGGAAATTACCTTTTTTCACTTCTGGTTTTAGAACCCGGCCAATGGTTGCATGCAGGTAAGTTCACGTTTTCTTTGTATGCACTGGCTATTTTTGCCTTCCTTCTCTTTTTGGTTACTATTTACCAACGGCTTACCAGTGCTGGGCAAAGTATATCTGCCTTCTGGGTTGTCACTGGTGGTTTGTTGATACTGCGTCTTTTAATGCTGGCTTCCCAATTCCCTAACAATGTGCAGGAACTGGAACTCTTTAGCCCCCGAGTGTATGCAGCGGCCTGGTGGTCACCTTCTTTAGGAGACCTGCTGCTGAATGAAATTTGTTTTCTGGTGATGGCTATTTTGGTGTATAGTTACGCCAAGACGTTCTCTTTTTCGGTCTTTTTTCAAAAATCGCTGAAGAAACAATTATGGTGCTGTGTGGCCATAGGTGTCATGATCACGCTACTCATCATCAGTTGGTATGAAACTTACCGAAGCCTGATTGTCAATTCCCAGGTAAACCTTGATCTAACTCAAAATGTCCAGATAGGGTTGGAGAAAGTTCTCTTGTACCTGGCTGTGATTCTGCACACCCTGGCTTTAAGTTGGATTTTGCGCCTGCTCATGCGCTGGCTTCCTTTTACCGCCCATGGGAAGTTGCCGTTTGCCTATGCCTGGATGACCGTCTTAGTACTAGCCTTGGCCTGGGCGTTTTGGCGAGATGCCCCTAGCGGAAATTGGGTAATATTATTTGCGGGTGCCTCACTGGTAGGGTGGGAGCAGCTGCACCGCAGGTTAGGCCGGAAAGCCGGAGTTTATTCCAGTATTTTCCTGCTCAATATCTTAAGTGCTAGTTTAGGAGCCGCTGCTTTGTATGACCTGTACGTGGTGCAGCTTCGTGCTGATAAGCAAAGGTTGGCCACCCAATTGCTCAAAGACCGTGATGATCTAACGGAATACCTGTTGGCGCAGGCTGCCCAGGACATTAGCCAGGATCCCTTGATTCAACATGTGTTCAGTGCTCCATGGGGCAATCTAACCATAGTAGAGCAGAAAATCAGGCGCCATCATTTACGCCCAATCACTGAAAACTATGCTGTAACGGTGCGCATGTTTGATTTCACCGGTGAAAGCTTCAATGATTTAGACAGCCTTTCCAACCTGGAAGCTTACGCACAAAGATGGGCGCCTATTTCCCGAAGCACAAACCAGAAAGGTCAGCTGCTGGTACGTTCTGAAACAGATCCGGCCCGATTCACTTATCTGCAGGAGATTAAAGTACCCGTTGAGTTTGAGCAGTGGGCTACGGTGGTGCTGGAAGTAAGTCCTAAAGTTACCGCTCCCAACAGTGTCCTTCCAGAACTACTGGTTGAACGTAAAACTGCGCAAGCCACTACCATTCCTTCTAGCAGCTATGCCTTATGGAAAAACAACCGGTGGCTTAAAACCGAAGGGTACTTTGAATACAGCCAGCTCTTCTCGCCACGTTACTTTGGTATGTCTCAGCTGTTTTCTCAGGGTGTGTCAATTGGGGACTATCACCATCTAGGGGCCCGGAACAACAGCGGTGCCGTAGCAATTGTAAGTACGCCGGAGTATGGCGCCCGTTCCTGGCTTTCTAACTTCTCGTTCTTATTCCTATTACACACGTTTACCCTTTTTTCTTTGCTCTTGCTGGCCATGCTGCTACGGGGGCAGCTGATAGAAACCATCACTTCTACCTTCAGTACTAAAATCCAGCTTTTCCTAAACCTGGGAGTGTTGATTCCCTTGGTACTGGTAAGCATCACCATTGGAAGCTTGGTAACAGAATCTTACCGGCAGGACTTGGTCAGGAGTTTCACAGACCAAGGTGATTTTGTGCGTCAGAATATTATCACCAGTAACTGGGGAAACAACTTATTTAAAGGACGTGCCGATTCATTGTCCCGCAGGGTAAACCGATTAGCTTTGGTAGCCCAAGCCGAGCTTAATATTTACAATGCCAATGGTGAATTGAGGATCTCTAGTCAACCGGCTTTATTTGAGGCGGGCGTTCTTTCCACCAGGATTAATCCTAAAGCCATTGGAGCATTAAAAGAGCAGGGTCTTAACCGGGTGCTGCTGGAGGAGAAAGCAGGGACTTTGCCTTACAGCACCATCTACGTTCCCCTGCGGACTTCACCAACCAATGTTCCGGAAGGTTATTTGGGTATTCCGTACTTTGATTCTGAGAAAGATTTGAATAACAAGCTTATTCAGCTTATCACTACCATCCTGAATATTTTCACGGTGCTGTTTTTGCTGTTCGTGCTCCTTAGTTACTTGGCGACTCGCGCCCTTACGGTACCCCTGCAACTCTTAACAGAGCGCCTGAAGCGTACGTCTCTTACCGGTAATAACGAGAAACTGGTGTACAAGTCCCGGGACGAGATAGGTTTGCTGGTGCACGAGTACAACCAAATGTTGCAGAAACTGGAAGAAAGCAAGCAGGAACTGGCGCTCAGAGAAAAAGAGGCCGCCTGGAAGGAGATGGCCCGCCAGGTAGCGCACGAGATCAAGAACCCGCTTACGCCTATGAAATTGTCTTTGCAGTACTTGCGCAAAGCCATGCAGGAAGGGCGGGGGAACCTGGAAGATCTTATTGAGAAGATTTCCAACACCATCATTACCCAGATTGACGTGCTCAGTGACATTGCCACTTCGTTCTCTAATTTCACGTCTATGCCTGACCTGAAACTGGAAACTTTAGAATTAAAAGGACTAATCCGGAGGGCGACAGATTTACACCTGAACCCGCAGCAACATCGGGTAGCGGTAGAGCTGCCGGAGGAAGATGTGTTCGTGCGGGCCGATGAAAACCAATTGATTCGGATTTTCAATAATCTGCTCTTAAACGCACTGCAGGCTGTTCCTTCTTCGGTGCCGCCCCACATCAAAGTGAGTTTACAAATGGCTAGCCCAGGATGGGCGTTGGTAGCAGTGCAAGACAATGGCACGGGTATTCCGGTAGATGTACAGCCCAGGATTTTCGTGCCGAATTTCAGTACCAAATACACCGGCTCAGGCATTGGGCTGGCCGTGGTGAAGAAAGGAGTGGAGGCGATTGGCGGTTCTATTTGGTTTGAAACTCAGGAAAATGAGGGCACCACCTTCTTCCTGAAACTGCCCGTGGTGCCCGCATGAGGTGCTGGGGTGCCATATTTTTCTTCACATGTGTGCTTCTGGGAGCGGGAGAGACACAAGGCCAAGGCTTAACCAATCGCCGGTGTAAATGGGTGAAGTTGCAGCCCGGCACCTTCCGCTTGGATTCCCTTACCGTAGCCGAGAATACTATTGAGATTCTGAATCGCCGGCAACTTCGCCGCCCCCTCAGTTTTCACTATGACCCTATCACCAATCTTTTCCAGTTCATCGGGTTAACTCCTCCAGAATCAACCCAAGTCTTTCGGCCAGATAGTATTGCCAAGGATAGTTCCGGTGCGTTTTCAGCCCGGTTTTCTAAAAAAGAGCCCCAAATAGATTCTGTGCTGGTGTGTTACCGGGTACTTCCGCTGAATGTAGCCGCTCCTTCATTCAAGCGTGACATTCGCACCTGGGACTCTTCCTCTTTTGAGCGGTCCTATGTGTTCAACCCAGCAACTTCCCGCGAAGAAATCTTCAAAACTCCTGGCCTGAACAAAACCGGTAGCATTTCAAGGGGCGTTTCTATAGGAAACACACAAAACGTGTTCGTGAACTCCGCCCTGAACCTGCAGTTGGAAGGAAAACTCACGGATGAAATCAACATCACCGCTTCCATCACAGACCAGAACATTCCTTTCCAGCCCGAGGGCAACACGCAGCAACTGCAGGAATTTGATCGGGTGTTTATTACCCTGCAGCACAGGCTTTGGACCTTGACCGGGGGAGATGTGGTGCTGCGTAACCGGCCAGTCTCTCATTTTTTGCGGTTTTACAAAAACGTGCAGGGCGGGGCGCTGGAAGTAAACCGCGGGAAACCGGGCTGGGAAAGTGCGACCTCAGTAGCTGCTTCTGTAGCGAAGGGAAAGTTCGCGTCTGAAAATATCACGCCCATTGAAAGTGTGCAGGGGCCATACCGGTTGCGTGGCCCCAACGGCGAGCGGTTTATTATTGTACTGGCCAACTCAGAGCGGGTGTACTTAGACGGAAAACTGTTGCAGCGCGGCTTTGACTATGATTATGTCATTGACTACAACCAAGCCGAGATCACCTTCACTCCCAAATGGGTCATCACCAGAAACTCCCGGATCAGGGTTGATTTTGAATATTCAGACCTGAACTACACCCGAAGCGTGGTGCACGCCAGTCATTATCAGAAAATGGGCAAGTTCAACGTTTACGGCAACTTCTACAATGAGGCTGATAACCCCAACAGCACAGTCCTGCTAAACCTGAGCACGAATGAGAAACGCCTGCTGAGCCAGATTGGCGACCGGCTGGATTTGGCAGCCACCCCTAGCGGAGACTCTGTGCGATTTGACCGAAATCAGGTACTGTACCTCAAAAAGGACACTGTCACCGCCAGCGGTGCCTACACCATCTACGAGTATTCTACAGATTCTACCCAAGCCTATTATGCCGTAAGTTTCACTGAGGTGTCTACTGGCGGGAATTACGTGTTGCAGAACAACACCGTGAACGGGCGTGTGTTTCAGTGGGTGGAGCCGGTGAACGGGGTGCCGCAGGGACGGTATGAACCTCTGCGCATTCTTACCACGCCTATCCAGAAACAGATGATGACTTTGGGCGGAATGTGGTCTCTGGATGAGAAGAGCAATGTTTTCCTGGAAGTAGCGGGCTCCAAAAACGACCTCAACCGTTATTCTAACCTGGATTTAGGGGATGACCAGGGTAAAGCCATACGGGTTGGGTACCAACTAAATGACCGGAATATCAAATTCCTAGGCGACTACAAATTGCGTAGTGCTATGACGTATGAGTACACAGACCCCAACTTTGTACCCATAGACAGGTACCGCGATGTGGAGTTTGACCGGGACTGGAGCAGCCCAACCAATACCACCTTGGCTCGGCAGTCCAGGATTGAAGACCATATTTTCACGTTTGCGCTAGGCGGAGTAAAGGACGCACTTCATTTTATCAATTACCGCATCAGCCGGAGGTTCAGACCCACCGAAGTAGATGGTACCCAGCACTTCCTGGAAATGGCCCAGAAAGTAAAAGGCTTAGAACTTCGCACAAACCTGTTCCTGCTTAAGAATGAACAAACTGAAAGCACGTCTGACTGGGTTAGGGGTGAAGTAAACCTGCAGTATCCCACGCGTTTCTTCACTCCCGGTTACACTTACCGCTTTGACAAAAACCGTGTTACTTCAAAACTAAACGAAGCCTTACTTGGCTCGGCTAACTATTTTGATGACCACCTTTTTTACATAGAAAGCCGTGATACTGCCAGTTTCAAGTACCGGGCAGAGTACAGCCGCCGGGTTGATTTTAGGCCTGAAAACGGAGAATTGGGCAATAAACAGGTAGCCAATACTTTCAACTTTAGCACCACCACGGTCATCAAGAAAAACCAGCAACTTTCGGCCTTGATCACGCTCCGTAATTTACAGGCGCGGGACAGCTTAACGGAAACCACCGTTCTATCCAAAATAGACTGGACCGGTGATTTCCTTAACCGGCACCTTCGCTCTGAACTGTCGTATGCCATTGGCACTGGTCGTGAATTGAAGCGGGAATATTTATTCGTGGAAACTATCCCGGGGCAGGGAACCCATTTCTTTGAAGATTTGAACCAGGATGGGCGGCAGGACTTAAATGAGTTCTTTGAGTCACAGCCTTCAGACCCGCCGTATAGACGTAACTTTGTGAGGCTGTTCATTCCTACAGATGAGTATGTCATTGCCTTCACCAACAATTTCACGTACCGCCTGAACAGCAGCTTGCCCCGAGAGTGGCAGAACGCAGACACCCGCTGGAAGCGGATTCTATCTAAATTCTCAGCGTTGTCTTTTGTGACCTTAGACAAACGGACCACCGATGCTGATTTGCGCAGCCGCTTCAATCCGTTTAGCTTGAACTTTGAAGATTCTACCTTGCTTTCGCTTACCCGGTCTTACCGGAATACATTGTACTTCAACCGCAGCAACCCTAAGTACGGTGTAGAGTGGACGGTGCAGCAAGGCTTACAGAAAACGCTTCTCACCAACGGCACAGATGTACGGAACAATGCGAGCCAGCAGGTACTGGTGCGGGTGAACTTGACTGAGGTGTTTTCGAGCCGTTTAAATGTAACCAGGTCCAAACGGGAGAGTGCCTCTAATTACCTAACCACAAAAAACTTCTTGATCCGTTCCTGGGAGGCCATGCCGGAGTTGTCGTACCAACCCAATCCTACCATTCGGTTTACCGGCACGTACCAATGGATGCACAAAGAAAATGAACAGGGAAGCCAGGAAAAGGCCCGGTTTCATGAATTTGGCTCAGAAGCACGGGTAAGCCAGGTAGGAAAACGCACAATCACCGGTGTTGTAAAGTACATTAACATCAAATATTCTGGTCTGGAGACATCGCCGGTGGCGTTTGAAATGCTCAATGGTTTTCGGGCAGGCAACAACCTCACCTGGAACCTGGCGGTGCAACAGCGCCTAAGTAGCGGCCTCAACATCACCTTAGACTATGACGGCCGAAAACCGCAAGGTATCAGAACCATCCACACCGGCCGTATGCAGGTATCGGTGCTGTTTTAATTAGGAATAAGGAATTGGTTTTCTTTAACTGTCTTTTTAGCTGCATAGTCACCTTTTACCTCCTTGCATATTTTTCTCTCTCACTTGTCATCCTGGAAGGATCTTGTGGGCAAGCTAGAAAGGCCTATCTAAATGCAGCTGTTCAGGAAAGAAGGGAAATGGAATGCTTTAATTTGGTTTGAGCCCTTTATTAGAAAACAGGTTGAAAAGGGGAGGAGGGATTCCTTGGTCTACAAAGACTACTGATCTTCGTTTCTTTCGTAGCGGGCAATTATTTCCTCGGCTTCCTGTTGGTCTAAAGAAGAGACAATCACCTTTACGGCGCCGCCTCCACCGGCAGACACTTGCCAGGGAGCAATAGAACCAATATGCTCATCTTTCAGAAAAGCCTGGATACTGGCGTTTTCCAGCATGCTTTTCACCACATTCGCCTCCATGGTGTTGCCAGAAAAAACGATGACCGGTTTCGGTTTGAAGTTGTCACACATAGCTTGGTATATAAAGGAGGGGAAAGGGAGCATAGAAAAGATAACCCTTTCGGCCGAGGGTTAAACGATAGGCTCACCATTCAAATTCCTATTTCTTAAGTTTTTATTAAGTAGTGGTATAATGCCGTCTGAGCCAGGCACTGATGCCGCTAAGCCCAGGGAAGAGCACCCGCTCGGTGATATTGGCTTGGTCTAGTTTATCCCTGATTTCCCACTTCAGTTTGGCCGGAATGATAAGTCGATAATAAAGTTCCGGATGTTCTAACAGCCAATCGCAGAGCATAGCGTCTGGGGAGGACATCATGGAAAACAAGGCGTACTGGTGCACAATGCGTTCATCCAAGGAGGGAGGCTCCATGAACAGCACAAAGGGCTTTTCCTGGAATTCGCTCAAACTGTTGAGGGAAGTAGCAATGGGTTCTAAAACCTCAGGGGTGAACACGTTAGACCCTTCCTTCCGAATAGCTTCCTGCAGTTTTTCTGGTAAATAGTCTGTTGATTTGACATAGTTGACGCACCAAATCACCCCATCTTCATGGAAGTTATTGAGGTCTGAGGTGGCAAAATGCAGGGCTACGTATGGGGAGTAGGTCCAGTCCATTAAGCGAGTAGGCAGGCCGTGGTGCTGGGCTACTGCTAACCAGTTCCAGAAAGACTCACCCACTTCCATGTTACCTCTTGAGTACTTCCTGAAATTGCGGAGCAGGTGGGGTTCCAGTTTAGGGTAGTCTCCGCCAATGCGCATTAGGCTGGTTTTAAGGTTATATCCTTTGTTCCATAATCCTCTGAACACATACGGAGATCGGTAACGGTTTAATTTGTCATCCCAGGAATCACGGAAAAGCTCTCGCTGCAGTTCTTCCCAGGATTCAACTCGTAAGTCATTGGGCATTGCCAAAGAATCAGATGAAGGGTCTGCACTCATGTCGCTTTCTACGATGGAGTAGGCCATAGGAGTTCTGGAGCTTATACAGATTGAGGGTTAATTCAAAACTATTGGTATTAATACGAAAGTAGGGTATTAGTTTGTTGGCTAAGCTTCAAACTAATAAAAGGTGTTCAAGTTTAGAAGGACATTTTTAGAAATCTGCTTAAAAGCAAAAGAGCAGACCTGACATCTGCTCTTTTGCTTTTCTATTAATAATAACTTCCGGACATCAGGTAATTCTGCACGTAATCCTGGATTCCCTGCTCTAACGAGTGAAACGGCTTTTCATACCCAATTCCCCTGAGCTTAGCCATATTGGCTTGGGTGTAGTATTGATATTTATCCCTAATATCTTCTGGGGTGTCTTTGAAATCAATGTTGATATCTGCGCCCATAGCGGTGAAGGTGTTAAAAGCCAGATCTAAGAACGTGCGAGCCTCGCCGCTGCCCAGGTTGTAAATGCCCGAGTTCTTGCGGTGGTGCATGAGCCAGTACATTACGTCTACCACGTCTTTCACATATACAAAATCGCGCATCTGCTTGCCGTCTTCGTAGTCTGGGTTATGGGAGCGGAACAAGGTTAACCGACCAGTTTCTTTGATAGAGTTGAAGGCATGCATCACCACTGAGGCCATTCTGCCTTTGTGGTATTCATTAGGCCCATACACGTTAAAGAATTTAAGCCCTACCCAGAAGAAAGGTTTGGCGGTTTGCTCCAGCGCCCAGATATCAAAATCGTTTTTAGATTCGCCGTAGGCATTGAGAGGGCGCAACAAGTGAATCAATGATTCGTCATCGTCATACCCTAACGTACCGGAGCCATACGTGGCTGCCGAGGAAGCGTACACCAACGGAATCTGGTATTCGCAGCAGGCGTTCCATACTTTTTTAGAGTAGTCCAAGTTAAGGAGGTTCAGAACTTCCAGGTTAGTTTCGGTCGTGTCGGTGCGGGCACCTAAGTGAAAAATGAATTCCACTTCCTCGTAATTCTTGTCCAGCCAGGTGAAGAAATCATTACGGTCTACAAACTCCTTGATTCTCTTGCCCTCTACATTAGGCAGTTTTTTCGCCACAGAAAAATTGTCAACCACCACTATGTCATTGAAATTAGCGGCATTGAGACGGGAAACAAGGCAACTGGCAATAAAACCGGCTGCTCCGGTGACTACTATCATAGAATCTGGGGTTAAAGGTCTGTGTAAAGCTACCCAAAGGTACGAAAGTTTTAAACTGTCGGCTTGCCGATGGGGATGCTTGCTTTGAAGAGGAACTTGTTTAGGGGCTGATTTTAGAAAAAGCAGCTTAAATCAACATCATTTTAAGTAGGGCCTTGCTGCTGCTTTCAGGTTGATTCTTGAAAAGAAGCACCCAAACCAATGGAACTGGACACAATACCTGAATTTTTGCTTAAAGCAAATGCTGTATCTTTGGCACTACTTTTATGAAAAACAAACGAGTAGTGAGATCTTCTGTCTTTGCGTCTTTACAGTGGCGGAGTAAGTTATCAATTGGGCTTTTCTGCCTTTTAATTTTTTGGGCATGTGAACCCAAGAAACCTGCTGTTACAACTTCATCTGGAGTGCATACCGTTACTGATGACCTTGGCCGCAAAGTAACGTTGCCTAAACAGCCTCGCCGTGTTCTGGCCTTGGCACCTTCCATGACCGAAATGCTTTTTGCCGTGGCAGATACCGCCTCTATAGTGGGCCGTACCCAGAACTGCGACTATCCGGCGGCCGCACTTACCAAGCCGGTGGTCAACAACTACCCCATGGATTACGAACGCCTGCTTTCTCTGAAGCCTGATGTAGTCTTCGCGACAGACGGCATCATCTCCCTGGAAGTAGCGGCTCAGGTTCAGAAACTAGGTATTCCAATTTATTTCCAAGCCTATGACAGCGTAACTGACATTTTGCGTGGCATCAGAACTCTTGGCCAGTTGCTGCAGCGGGAAGAAAAAGCCAATGCCGTAGCTGATTCCTTACAAAGAATTATAAACCAACTGGCCACGGATACTGCCCGAGCCGCCAGACCCACAGTGCTGGCTATTACCTGGAAAGACCCAATTTATGTGTATGGTCGCAACACCTTGTTCACAGATAAACTCCGGTACGCTGGCGGAAAGAATGCCCTAACTGAGATCTTCGCCCAACCATACCCGGCGCTTACCAGGGAGTATATTTTAAAAATGGATCCTGAGGTAATCATAGGAGGAAGCTTTGAGCAGATGGAAAAGACGTTTTTCTCCCTTTATCCAGAACTGCGCCGCATTAAAGCCTACAAACAAAAACGAATTTATGAAGTAACAGATGACCTGATGTCCAGGCCCAGCCCGCGAGTAGTAGAAGGCATTGCTGAACTTAAAGCAGTTTTAAGGTGAGAAAAGCTTTCCTATTAGTGGTGTGCTTGCTGCTCTTGTCTGCTTTGGGTTTCTTTCTGGGCCTGAAGGTGGGCAGCATTTCTACTTCCTACACCACCATCATGGAGGCACTCTTTTCCTATGATTCTACTGACCCCACCCATTTCAGCATTATAAACCTACGTCTGCCCAGATTGCTATTGGCCTTTTTGACAGGTGCTTCCCTGGCTTTTTCTGGTTACCTCATGCAAGCCTTGGTGAACAATGCTTTGGCTGATCCTTATTTATTAGGTACTGCCTCCGGAGCATCATTAGGAGCCTCTCTCAGTTTCTTCCTGTTTGCAGACCTTACGTTTATGGGATTGTACCTGCCGCCGTTCTTTGCGTTGGCAGGTTCGTTCGCTGTGACGCTGGTAGTGGTGGTGCTTGGCTCAAGAAGAGGGCAGTTGATTCCTAGTCAGATGTTACTGGTAGGAGTAGCCTTAAGTTCTTTGTTGACGGCGCTCGTAAGTTTACTCATGTTCCTGTCAGACTCTGAAAGCCAGTTAAAATCGGTCGTTTTCTGGAGCATGGGAGGGTTTGAGAAAGCAGATTGGTCTACGTTGGGGTACCCGGCTGTTACGTTGACCTTGGGTTTAATCCTGTTTTTCTTTCTGCAGCGACATTTAAGTGTCTTGTTGCTAGGCGCTGAACGAGCCGAGACCCTTGGAGTTGATGTAAGATTAATAAGGTGGGTGATGCTGGTCTCGGTTTCTGTGGTGACAGGATTTGCCGTGGCGTTCTCAGGACCGGTAGGGTTTGTGGGCCTCATGGTACCGCACTTTACGCGGGCCCTGCTGGGAACTACCAACCGGCTCAACCTGATTGCATGCGCCTTGGCAGGAGGGTTGTTCCTAGTGGTTTGTGATTTGATTTCCAGATGGATTTATCCGCCGGCCGGTATGCCAGTTGGTATCGTAACTTCGTTCTTTGGTGTACCTTTCTTCGTATATTTGCTGCGAAGAAAGAACTACCGATTCAGTTAATGGTATACGTAAGCAGATTAGAGCATTTCAATGCGGCGCACAAGCTGCATAACCCCAATTGGTCGCTGGCAAAAAACAAAGAAGTTTTTGGTCCCTGCGCTAACACCAACTGGCACGGGCATAACTATGAACTGATTGTAACGGTGAAGGGCAAGCCAGATCCTGACACAGGATTTGTGATTGATTTAAAGAAGTTGAGCACTCTTATAAGAGAGCACATCATCAAGAAAGTAGACCACAAGAACCTGAACATGGATGTCGCTTTCATGGAAGGCAAACTGGCCAGCACTGAAAACCTGGTAATGGAATTCTGGAACATCCTCAACCCCCTCATTCCCCGTATATCTGGCGCGCAATTGCACAGCCTGAAGCTGTATGAGACTCCCCGTAACTTTGTGGAATATTTTGGAGAGTAGAAACTGTTAACTCCTAACGTTGAAAGACAAGGCTAGATAAATTATCTATATAAAACAATATAGGTTGATTAATTACGTTCTGGCACAAAGCTTGTGTGGAGAGGGTTGAGATTGGCTTTTCATTGTTATAGCCCTGTTATCAATCAGACCCCATTCAATGAAATATTACATAATTGCCGGAGAACGCTCTGGAGACCTGCACGCCTCTAATCTGATCAAGCAATTGCATGAACAGGATACAGAGGCCCATGTTCGCTGCTGGGGCGGTGACATGATGGAAGCGGCAGGGGCAGAACTGGTGAAGCATTATCAGGAAATGGCCTTCATGGGCTTTCTGGAAGCTGCCAAGAATCTGTTCAAAATCAAACGGTTTTTGAAGGAGTGCCAGGAGGATTTGCTTCAATACAAACCCGATGTAGTGATTCTGGTTGATTATGCAGGGTTCAACATGCGCATCGCCAAATTCGCGAAGGAGCACGGGCTTAAAGTTTTCTATTACATTTCCCCTAAAATCTGGGCCTGGAACCAAGGCCGGGTACATACCATCAAAAAGCTGGTCGACAGAATGTTCGTCATCATGCCTTTTGAGAAAGACTTCTACCACAAATTTGATTACAAGACAGACTATGTGGGCAATCCAGTCTCAGACGCCGTAGCCGCTCACGTGCATAATCCCAATTTCAGGAAAGACAACGGGTTAGATGATCGGCCAATTATTGCGGTACTACCTGGCAGCCGGCAGCAAGAGATAGAAAGTATTCTCTACATCATGCTCAGTATTTTGCCTCCTTTTCAGGACTACCAGTTTGTAGTTGCCGCGGTAAGCAACTTCTCCAAGGAGTACTACGCTAACTTTGACCGAAAGCCGTTCATCAAAATTGTATATGACCAGACCTATGATATCTTAGCCAACGCTGAGGCAGCTTTGGTTACCTCTGGTACTGCCACTTTGGAAACAGCCATGTTCAGCGTACCACAAGTGGTTTGCTACCGTACGAGCGTCATTTCCTACTGGATTGGCCGCGCTGTAATCAAAGTGCCATATATCTCCTTAGTAAACCTTATTGCTGGGAAAAAAGTAGTACCAGAATTGATCCAGGGTGACATGAACGCGCAGAACTTGGTAAGGGAATTAAAGAACATTCTACAGAACCCTGCAGGACGTTCAGCCCAAATAGAAGGATACAAACGTGTGAAAGAATTGATAGGGGAGTTCAATACTTCTGAGACGGCCGCCAAGTTAATGGTTCAATACTTACGGGATGGTAAGACAACTCCTCAAGCTACCAGATCTTTGAAAAGCGCTTAATAGCTGATTTTACAAAAACGATTACAAAAGAGAAGGCCTCCCTTATCATAGTAGGGGAGGCCTTCTCTTTTGTAGCTCTGCTTTATTTTCTTAGGCTACTTTCAATTTCTTTACCGCAGATTTCTCAAATTTCTCGCGGGCATAGTCTAATGTAATGATTAGGTCACTGGTTCCTTCCTGCTCTTCAGAAGGAAGATCAAACATAGCATCGGTCATGATGCCTTCGCAGATAGAACGTAAACCACGAGCCCCTAATTTGTACTCAAAGGCTCTCTCCACTATGTACTCCAAGGTTTCCTCGGCAAACTCCAGGTTGATGTTCTCCATCTCAAAAAGGCGCTTGTACTGCTTCACCAAAGAGTTCTTAGGTTCAGTCAAGATCAGACGAAGGGTCTCTTTGTCTAATGGATTCAGGTGCGTCACTACTGGCAGACGACCAATCAATTCTGGGATCAACCCAAAGGATTTTAGATCCTGGGAAGTGATGTATTTCAGGAAGTTTTCAGTGTCAACCTTCTCATCCAGGTTGGTAGAAGAGAACCCGATCGGCTTGGTGTTCAGACGGCTCTTGATCAAACGATCAATGCCTACGAAAGCGCCACCGCAGATGAAAAGGATGTTTTCAGTGTTTACTGAAATCATTTTCTGCTCTGGGTGTTTACGGCCTCCCTGTGGCGGCACGTTTACTGAGGTTCCTTCCAACAGTTTTAACAAAGCCTGCTGTACACCCTCACCACTTACATCACGAGTAATAGATGGATTGTCGCTTTTACGAGCGATTTTGTCAATCTCGTCTATATACACAATACCACGTTCGGCAGCCTCTACGTTGTAATCAGCGGCTTGCAGCAGGCGAGTTAAGATACTTTCAACGTCCTCCCCTACGTAACCGGCTTCCGTTAAAACGGTAGCATCTGCAATACAGAAAGGAACTTGCAATACGCCAGCTAGCATACGGGCCAGGAAGGTTTTTCCGGTACCGGTTTCACCTACCATGATGATGTTTGATTTCTCAATCACCACGTCATCAGTTTTAGGCTTCTGCATTAAACGCTTGTAGTGGTTGTACACCGCTACAGACATTACCTTTTTTGCTTCGTCCTGACCTACCACAAACTGGTCCAGGTAGGTTTTCATTTCACGTGGTTTGATCAGGTTGAATTTAGGTGCGCGGTTAGTGGCACGTAATCTATTCTCCTCATTTAATATTTGCTGCGCCTGCCCAATGCAACGCTCACAAATGTGTGCGTTGATGCCTGAGATCATTACAGACACCTCTTTCTTATTCTTTCCGCAAAAGGAGCACGTTATTTCTGCCATAAACCGAGAGTGGGATATTCTTTCCTGCCCCTAAGATGGGGCGGCTACGGCAAAGTTACAAAATTGGTTAGCCACTCCGCTAAAATATTTTTACACAAGTTATCCATAGCTGGTTAGGAAGTGATTGGGCATTAGGCTATTATAAAATATAGTATATGTTGTATCTGGCTGATGCAGAATGATGTGTATCATAAAAGCCAACTTGCTTTCTTCGTTCTCTCCTAAAAATGACCATCAAAAAAAGTTATAATACACACTTGTGATAAGCTGTTTTAAGGCTAATTTCGGCTAATTTAGTCCAAAATGGAGCCTTCCTTTAGGTATGGTTGTATGTTCCTGGTCAATAGAACAGCCAAATTGAGATAAGCTAAATCAGAATACAAGGCCATAAAAAAGGCCCGCTCAAAAGCGGGCCTTTGTAAATGTATTAAGAGGATTCTGATTACGCTTTATGGCGGGTTAATACCTCATCAATCAAACCATATTCTTTGGCTTCCTGGGCAATCATCCAGTAGTCACGGTCGCTGTCTTTGTCAACCTGCTCCACTGACTTGCCGCTGTGGCTGGAGATGATCTCGTACAATTCTTTTTTCAGCTTCAGAATCTCACGGGCAGTGATCTCAATGTCTGAAGCCTGTCCTTGCGTACCACCCATTGGCTGGTGAATCATCACGCGGGCGTGTGGCAGGGCAGAGCGCTTGTCTTTGGCCCCACCGCACAGAAGAACGGCTCCCATAGAAGCGGCCAGACCAGTACAGATAGTGGCAACATCTGGCTGCACGTACTGCATGGTGTCATAGATACCTAAACCGGCATATACAGAACCACCTGGGCTGTTGATGTAAAGCAGGATGTCTTTCTTCGCGTCGGCGCTTTCCAGGAACAGCAACTGGGCAGTGATGATGTTGGCAATATAATCATCTACCTGGGTACCCAGGAAAATGATACGGTCTACCATCAAGCGGGAAAACACGTCAATCTCCCGGAAGTTGGTAGGTCTTTCCTCAATAACAGAACGCGTCATGCTGGTTGGGTGCATGTTCGTTTTGCTTTCAAAGTGAGTTAAGTATTGGTCAACGCCAAGGCCACTCATGCCAAGGCCTTTCACGGCAAATTTTCTGAATTCGTCTTTAGTGTACATAAGGGTTCTGTTTAGATGCCTTAACTTAAAAAGAAACGGGTTGGTTACAAGAATAACCAGAAGGGGCAAACGGAGTTTACCTGATTTCCGGTTTGTTTTTCTAAAATCAGGCCAAAAATAGTTAATGGTTGTTTACTGCCATTATGGCCGAAGACGGGGCGTGAGGCGTTCTCTTCTACTTCTCTTGAATCATGCCCGGGGAGGGCCAATGCGTGCCGTCTTAAAACAAAAAAGTCCTTAGCGTAAGGTAAGGACTTTTTTGTTTAATAAGGTATGATACTACTTATGCACCTACTTTGTTGCGGAATTCCTCAGCAGTGATGGTGTTTTCAGAGATAGTCACTTTTTCTTTCACAAATTCTAATACTCTTTCAGCTACCAACGCTTCGTACTCATTCACGAAGTTCTTGCCGTTGTTTTGCTTTAAGTGGTTATCCAGGAAGTTGTTGAACGTGTCTGCCATCTCTTCTGGCACCTCTGGCATGTTAAACTGAGCCATCATTTTCTGACGCGCACTGTTCACCACATCTTCGTTGCTTACTTTGATGTCATTCTCTTCCACCACTTTGTTGCGGATCATAGACCACTTCAGTTCTTTCACATATTGGCCGTAGAACTCGTCAATCTGCTCTGGAGTAATTTTGCCTTCATTTGTAACGGCTAACCAGCGCTTGAAGAACTCCTCTGGAATTTCAATAGAAGATTTCTCTACCAATTGGTCAATCACGTCGCGATCCAGAACGTTTACGGCCTCACGGTCATAGTTTTCTTTGATCACCTCGCGAACTTTGGCGTCAAATTCTTCCTGCGTTGTCACGATGCCTTGTCCGAAGATTTTGTCAAAGAACTCCTGGTTCATCTCGGCAGGCTCTGTACGGTTGATTTTTTCTACCGTGAACGTGAATTGGCCGTTCAAGTCTTTGCTAAGGTCTTTGCTTAAGCCAGTAACGTGTGCTAAAGCGGCATCATCGCCAAACGCTTCGCGGATGTCAAAGGTGATGGTGTCACCTGGCTTCACGCCCACAAACGTCTCTACGCCAGAAACAACTTTGTTGATAGGAAGCAACGTTTTGGTTTCGAACTCACCCTCCACTTGCTTCAGGTCACCATACAGGTAATCATTGGCCTCAGAAACTTCTGGGTTGGTGGTCTGTCCGAACTGGCGCTGCATCTGCTCATAGGCTTCGTCAACGGTGGTTTGGTCTACCTCAATGTCATATTTCTGAACAGACACGTCGTTCAAAGGCAATTCAAACTCAGGCAGAAGACCTACAGAGTAGCTGAACTCAAACTCTTTCTGGTTGTCCCAGTCAATAGCGTTCTCATCCTGACGGTCAGGAAGGGGCTCGCCTAAAATGCGCAGTTTGTTTTCTTTGATGTAGTTATTTACCGACTCATGCAAAAGCTGGTTGATAGATTCAACCAAGATGCCTTTGCCATACATCTTACGGATCAAACCAGCTGGAACCTTACCAGGGCGGAAACCTTTGATATTGGCTTTCTTGCTGTAATCTTTGATTTGCTCGTCTACACGGGCAGCGTAGTCAGCCTCTTGCAGGCTAACTTTTAGGCTGGCATTCTGGCCATTGGTTTGATTAAGGGTGATATTCAAAGCTATCAGGTTTTAATTGTGCTACGGTTAAATTGAAAAAACCCCCAACCCCGGTTGGGATTGAGGGTTTGACTTGTGCGGATGGAGGGACTCGAACCCCCATGCCTCGCAGCGCTAGATCCTAAGTCTAGTGCGTCTACCAATTTCGCCACATCCGCATCAATGTGTGTGTTTGTTTTGGTGATGCAAATGTAGCAAACACTTTTTTGTTTATGCAACTCTCTTTCGTTTTTTTTGTTGAAATTTATAAAAAACACCTCAAAAACAGGTTGGCGCTTGCTAGACCCCGTATTTTGATGTACCTACCCAAATGATTGATCACGAAGCAGAGCGTAAAGAGATCCTGCGCCATTACAGAAAGTTGCTGCGGCACGCCAAGCCTTTCTTAAAAGACAATGACGCCAAGATCATCAAGAAAGCATTCAACACCTCGTTAGAGGCCCATAAAGATATGCGCCGGAAATCCGGCGAACCGTACATTTTGCACCCGCTGGCTGTTGCCCAGATTGCGGTAGAGGAGATTGGTCTTGGGACCACGTCTATAGTGGCGGCCCTGCTGCACGATGTTGTAGAAGACACAGACCTGGAGATCGCCGACATTGAACGCGACTTTGGGCCGCGGGTAGCCAAAATTATTGAAGGTCTTACTAAGATCTCAGGAGTGTTTGAATACGGAACCTCGCAGCAAGCGGAGAACTTCCGGAAAATGCTCCTCACGCTCTCAGACGATGTGCGTGTGATTTTGATCAAGCTAGCTGACCGCCTGCATAACATGCGTACGTTGGGCAGCATGGCCCGTGACAAGCAGCTCAAAATTGCGTCTGAGACCATGTACCTGTATGCTCCTTTGGCACACCGCCTAGGCTTGTATGCGATTAAGTCTGAATTGGAAGACCTTCACCTGAAATACACCGACACAGAGACGTATAAGTTTATATCCAATAAGATCAGGCAAACAAAGGCAGCGCGAAGCAAATTCATTGCAGATTTCATTGGTCCGGTAGAGGAGGAGTTGCGAAGGCAAGGCTTCAAGAACTTTGAGGTGAAAGGGCGTCCTAAGTCTATCTACTCCATCCTTAAAAAGATGAAGAAGCAGAACGTCACCTTTGAGGAGATCTATGACCTTTTTGCCATCCGCATTATTCTGGATGTGCCCTATGAGCAGGAGAAGCCTGTCTGCTGGCGCGTCTATTCTATTGTAACAGACTTTTACCAACCTAACCCAGACCGTTTGCGCGACTGGATCAGTACACCCAAGGCCAACGGGTATGAAGCACTTCATACTACGGTAATGAGTAGAACCGGTCAATGGGTGGAGGTGCAGATCAGGACCAAACGCATGGATGATATTGCCGAACGCGGCTACGCGGCCCATTGGAAATACAAGACGGGCAGCACCGGTCCTTCTGAGTCTGGACTGGACAACTGGATCAACAAGGTGCGCGACATGCTTGACGTAAGCAACACCAACGCCATTGAGTTCCTGGATGAATTCAGGACCAACTTGTTTGTGGAGGAGGTGTTTGTCTTTACTCCTAAAGGAGAGCTGATCATCTTGCCAGATCGAGCTACAGCCTTGGATTTTGCTTTTGAGATCCACACGCATATTGGGTACCAAAGCTTAGGCGCGAAAGTAAACCAGAAGCTGGTTCCGTTAAGTTACCGGTTACACAACGGAGACCAGGTGGAGATTCTGACCTCACAGAAGCAGAAGCCTACCGGTGAGTGGCTGAAGTTTGTGACCACCTCAAAAGCCCGCTCCAAGATAAAGGAGTTCCTGCGCGAAGAACGGAAAGGCAAAGCCGAAGAAGGAAAAGCTTTAGTGGAGGAGCGGCTGAAACATTTAGGCATAGAATGTTCGCCTTCTAACTTGAACCGGTTGGCAGCTTATTTCAACGCTCCATCTTTGCAGGACTTTTACTACAAAGTGGCGGTGAATCTTTTAGACCTGAAGGAAATAAAAGAATACATCTTTAATCCGCAGAGCGAAAAGTACCAACCTGCTTCTTTACTGGTTGGGTCTACGTTTGACAAAGAGGTAGAGAAAATAAGGGGAATCAATTCCCAATTGCTGGTGATTGGTGGCGGCACTGACAAGATTGACTATGAACTGGCCAATTGCTGTAATCCTATCCCAGGCGACGATGTATTCGGTTTCCAAACAATCGACCACGGGATCACCATCCACCGGACTACTTGCCCTAAAGCTGTAGAGCTGATGTCAAATTACGGGCACCGCATTGTGAAGGCGAAGTGGACTGGTCAGCAGGAGCTTTCTTTCCTGGCAGGTATCACCATTAAAGGAACAGACCGGGTAGGCTTGGTAAATGACGTTACCAAAATTATTTCGAACTCTTTGAAAGTTAACATGCGCTCAATCACAATTGACTCACATGACGGAGTGTTTGAGGGGCGCCTGATGATTTTCGTGAATGACACGGCGCAGTTGGAAAAACTGATCCAAAAGTTATTAAAAGTAAACGGAGTACTGAGTGTAGACCGTTTCGATTCTTAGATCTCTTCTCAACTTCTATCACAACAGAAAGGCCCAGTTTTATAGCTGGACCTTTCTGTTGTGATAGAATAAAGGATGATTGCGTTACTGTTTACACCTGATTTCTGTAAAATAACCGAGAAATAGAGGCAAATCACTAAGGTTTTCTTCTGGCAATTAGAATCTGTAGTTCAAGCCAATGGTTATGTTTGATATTGGGCCTGTTTCTAATTCTACGTGTGCACCTGCACTATTTGTGAAGTAGTACCGGGCACCAGCTAAAATGCCTACTTTCACTTCGCCTTCGCTGGCTTCGTAATCAGACATGAAGGAGTCATCCCAGTCTGCTTTTGATCGGGCGTAGCCCAGTGTCAAACCAGCGTAAGTGTCTAATTTTTCATTTTGGGTGAAGTTGTAGTGGTAGGCTCCCTTGGCAGCAATGTACATCATAGAGATCTTGTAATCTTCGTCCCATTTCACGTGGGCATAGGAGAACGTTCCACCAACACCAATCACACCCGGGCCTGCTGCCACATTCAGCCCTCTTTCATAAGAGAACGTTAGTGGCTTTAATACTTTTGCCCCTCTACCGTAATAATCTATTTTTTCAACTAAGCCGAAGCCAATCCCCACAACGTTTGTACCTCCTGCAAAAGCTGCGGTTACTTGTTTTTTAGCTTCTACAGAGCTTTCTGCTGTTGTAACAGGCTCTGAAGTTACCTCTGCAACTGGCTTAGAAGGTGTTACTGCGGCAATTGCTGGCGCAGTTGGTTTCTTCTGGGCTGGGGCTGCCGTTGTTTTAGGCTTTGCTGGGGTAGTAGCCGCGGTAGAAGCTTTTGCTTTAAATTGAGCGGGGACAGATGAAGTTGTTTTTGCTTTTGTCTGTACTGCTGAAGACGCAGTAGACGTTTTTGCCTTGGTTTGAGCCGAAGCTGCCAAAGAAGTTAAACCGATCATTGTGGTTAAAGAAAGCATGCGCATTCCCTTCAAAAGGGTTGACTTTTTCATAATAGTAATTTTTCAAAAAGGGTTAAAATTGCTGATAAATTTCTGTCAGAAACAGTATTGGTTTCTATGGTAGCGCCTGGGCTACTGACACTGATTTAGAGATTGTTTGAAGGCCTTTTGTTACAATTCTTATTGTGTGTTCCTGTTCTTCAGACACAGTGAAAAAGGGTTACCCCTATATTTGCTTGGTATAATTTGAATGTTTTGGATGAACCCGTTAATTCAGGGGATGAAAGAGACTAAACAGATCCCGAAACGGAAAAAGGAAAAAGAAAGAAATTTGATCTACCTGTTTTTAAGGTAGTTTCCTAAAACAAGGCTTTAAACAGAAAAAGGGAAGGGCTGTTTTATAAAGAAGAGGCAGAAGAAGTAAGTTGAGGTCCTTACCTTTATAGAGGAGGCCAAATGCAAGTAGCCCCTTAGGAAAAGCTACAGGCATTAGCTTTTCTGGATTTCCTTTTTAGGGGCGTTTTTAGCTTTCCCACCTAAAACCTGTTAAGTTTGCAGCAGAAGAAGGCATATGGCACTAGATGAAGCGAAATTCTTGGAGGTGAAGAAGATTTTCACCGCCTATTTAGAAAGCAAAGGGCTCCGGAAAACTCCGGAACGCTATGCTATATTAGAAGAAATCTATTCGCGCAACGGTCATTTTGATGTGGAGTCTCTTTACATCAGCATGAAAAACAAAAATTACCAGGTAAGCCGGGCTACTGTATACAATACTTTAGATTTACTAGTAGAGAATGACTTGGTAAGTAAACACCAGTTTGGCCGCAACCTGGCGCAGTATGAAAAATCATACGGCCGGAGGCAGCATGATCATGTCATTTGTACAGAATGCCACAAAGTGGTGGAATTTTGCGACCCTCGGGTGCACAACATCCAAACTATGGTGGGAGAGTTGCTGAATTTTAATATTCTGCACCACTCCTTAAATTTGTACGGTATCTGTGGTGACTGCCAGGCCAAATTAAACGCACCCATCCATGAAAATTGATCATACCCTAGAAAACAACATTCTGATCATTCGGTTAGAAGGTGACATGATTGGTGGCCCTGAAACCCAGCGGCTCATGGATTTGGCTAATACCACCATTGATGATTCTCTGCTTCTTTCAGCGGTAGACTTGTCTAACGTGCGGTTTATCAATAGCACTGGTATTGGCGTGTTGGTTTCTCTTTTAACCAAATTCAGGAATAGAGGCGGGGAGTTGATTCTCATTAATCCGTCTGAGCATATTCGTAAGTTATTAATCATCACAAAACTGAACGCTATCTTCACAATTGCCGAAGATGATACACAGGCGGTTCAGCTTCTTAAAGAATCAGTTTAATGCCAGTTGACATTTTAGTAGGCCTCCAATGGGGGGATGAAGGAAAAGGTAAAATCGTTGATGTCCTTGCTCCTCAATATGATGTGGTGGCCCGTTTCCAGGGAGGCCCTAATGCCGGACACACGCTTGAGTTTGAAGGCACCAAGCATGTGCTGCACCAGATACCATCCGGTATTTTTCACGAGCATATCACCAACATTATTGGAAACGGAGTTGTTCTGGATCCTATCGTGTTCAGGACTGAGGTAGAGAAATTAACCGCCAGAGGAATTGACGCTTCACGCAATCTTTTCATCTCTAAAAAGGCGCAGCTGATTTTGCCGTCACATAAGAGCTTGGACAGAATCTCGGAAGAAGCCTTAGGAACTTCTAAAATCGGATCTACTCAAAAAGGCATTGGTCCGGCTTATCAGGATAAGATTGGCCGTAGCGGTTTACGCGTGGGGGATATTCTGCAACCTGATTTCCAGGAGCGGTACCAAGCCACGGTTGAAAAGCATCAGAAAATAGCCTCTTTTTACCAAAAGGGCCTTGAAATAGAAGAATTAGAGCAACAATTCTTCAGTGCTGTAGAGTTCTTGCGCACCTTCACCCTGGTAGATTCTGAGTACATGATCAATCAGGCGATCAAAGAAGGAAAGAAGA